>UQGU01000019.1 GCA_900540635.1 uncultured Eubacteriales bacterium
TGGGGCCGGGGGCGGGTTCCGGGGTGGGAGCGGGTTCAGGCTCCTCGGGGCGGGTGTAGTCGTAGGCATCCGCTGCGTCATAGGGGATGAACCAGAAGTCGCTGCCGGTTACGTAGACGTGCATTCCCTGGAACACGGCGTTGTCCGCCAGGGTCATATTGCTCTGCGTGGATTTGAGGATCATCCAGTAGTCGCTCACGGCGTAGTCCGCCTCCTGGGGCTGCACCGGCTCCGTGGGAGCCTCGCCCTTATCCTCGGAGGTGTCTGCGTCCCAGGCGGCCTTATCCTGCAAATACTGGGCGTAGGCCGCCTCGTATTCCTTCAGGGCTTCCGTGTAGCGGTAGCGCTGCAAAAAGCGGGCCATCTCTGCGGCCAGGTCCCGGTCCACCATGGTATTGAGCTTGGTCCAGAGAATCAGGGGGCTATCCGGGCTGCTGCCGTCAAAGCCGCCGTTGGTATTCATCCATTCCTCCACGGTCACATCGCCCCGGTCACCGTAGTCCGGGTAGTGGCTGTAGGAGAAGGCATCTCCCTGGCTGCTGCCGGAGCTGCTGCCGTCGTCCTGCCGGGGGGTATAGGGGGTGTAGTTCCGGATCTCCTGGAGCCGCTGCTGCTCTTCTTCCAGCTGCAGCTTCAGCTGCTCTACGCCCAGCCGCTTCTTTTCCAGGGCCAGGTCGTTCAGGGTGGTATCGAAGGACAGCAGCAGGTCGCCCTTTTTCACATGGTCCCCCTGTTGGACCTCCACGCCGGTGACGGTCTGGGTGTCGGTGAGCATAACCGTCTGGATGTTGTCCGCCCGGACCAGGCCGGAGGTGGACTGCTGGTCGCCCCAGTAGTCCGTCATGCCACAGATATCGAAACTGTAGACGTAAACGGGCTTGCTGCCGCCCTTGGCGGCCACGGCAAAGATGCCTGCGCCGATCCCGGCCACTGCCAGCACGGAAGCGCCGATGATCACTGCTTTTTTGGGAATTTTAAGCTTCATGTTCACTGCCTCCCTGGGGTGTGGTCAGCAGCTCGCCGTCCAGAATGTGATAGACCTTCTTGGCTCGCTTGGCAATGTCCGGGTCGTGGGTGATCATGAGGATGGTCATGCCGTCGGCGCTGAGTCTGTCAAAAATATCCATGACCTGAGCCCCGGACTTGGTATCCAGAGCGCCGGTGGGCTCGTCCGCCAGCAGCAGGGCCGGCTTTGTCACCATGGCCCGGGCAATGGCAACTCTCTGGCACTGGCCGCCGGACATCTGATTGGGCAGGAAATGGATGCGGTCCTCCAGACCCACAACGCCCAGGGATTCCGCCGCCCGCTCCCGGCGCTCCTTCAGGGGAACATCGGCATACAGCAGCGGCAGGGCCACATTGTCCACGGCGTCCATTTTGGGCATCAGGTAATAGCTCTGGAAGACGAAACCGATGTACTTGTTCCGCACCTCGGCCAGGTCGTCATCCTTCAGGTCGTGCAGGTTTTTACCGTCCAGCACATATTCTCCGGAGGTGGGTACATCCAGGCAGCCGATGATGTTCATCAAGGTGCTTTTGCCGGAGCCGGAGGGGCCCATAATGGCGATGTAATCCCCCTGCTCTACCTCCAGGCACACGTTTTTCAGCACCCGCACAGGCTCCTTGCCCTGGATATAGTCCTTGCAGATGTCGGTTAGCTTGAGAATGCTCACTTAGCCCACACCGCCTTCCGGTTCGGTTTCGGCGGCCGGGGCTTCCGCGCCGACAGTGGGAGCCTCCTCGGGTACCTCGGCGCCGTCCATACCGGCATCCATGCCTGCGTCCGTATCGCCCATATCGGCATCCATGCCCATGTCAGCGTCCATGTCCATGCCGCCCATGTCTGCGCCGCCCATGTCAGCGCCGCCCATGTCAGCGCCGCCCATGTCAGCGCCGCCCATATCTGCGCCGCCCATGTCTGCGCCGCCTTCCTCGTCCTCATAGGTCACAGGGGTGTGGCTGGTGGGAGCACCCACATGGCAATACTGCTCGTCCGGGAAGGCGATGTAGTCCGTCTCGGAAAGGCCCTCGGTGACGACGTAGTTGTCCGTGTTTTCATTATAGGTGCCCAGGGTGACGGCCCGCTTTTCCAGCTTGCTGCGGCTGTTCTCCGCCCAGACATAGGCGCTGCCGTCGTCCTCGTAGCAGAGATAGGCGCTGCTGACGATGACACCGGTCTCGTCGTCCCCTTCGGTGTAGCGCTCCATGTACAGGTGCTGGCCCATGATCAGGCCCTCCACGCTGTCCAGCTCCACATAGAAGGGATACTTGCTGGCCATATTGGAGGAATCGCTGCTGCCGATATTGTAGCCGTTGTTGTCGTTCTTTACGGGGTTTTCGTAGTCCACCAGGGTCACGGTGCCAAGCCAGGTCTTGCTGCTGTCTACCCGGGAGGTGAGCCTGATGCGGTCACCCTGGGCGATGGCCCCCTGCTGCAGCTCGCCGATGGTACCCTTTACCCGGTAGGCACCGGCCTGCTGGATGGTGATGTAGGCCGCGGGGTTGCCCTGACTGTCAGTGCCGCTTTCGTTGATGGACTGGATGCGGCCGGCGATGGGGGCAGTGATGGTGGCGTTTTCCAGCAGCTGCTTGGCCTTTTCCAGCTCGGCCTCCTTGGTCTTCAGGTTCAGCTCCGCTTCCTTCTGACTCACCTGGGCAGACTGGATCTGGATGGTGTATTGCAGCTTTTTATTGGCGCTGACCTTGTCCCGCTCCCGCTCCAGCTCGCCGATCTGGGTGTCGTAGTCGCTGATGCTGGCGCTGAGCTGCTCCCGCTCCAGGTCCAGCTTGTCGGCGTTCAGCTGCAGCTGGTCCGTATCGTAGGAGAACAGGGGGTCGCCCTCCTGCACATCCTGGCCCTCCTTCACCAGAAGCTCGGCCACTTCCTTGTCGCTGTCCTTCTTGATCTCCGTCAGGTTTTCGGATACCACCAGGCCGGTAAAACGGTCCTGAGAAGAAATTCCGGTGAGACTGGAGACCTGTTGCACATACACAGCCTTGTCCTTGCTGCCGCAGCCGGTGAGCACCAGACCCAATGCCAGGCACAGGGCCGCAGCAGAAGCAATCGTCCGTTTCATATTTCAGATCCTCCTATTTGGAAAGAGTCGTTTTTACTTTCAAATCATACGAAAAACGGAACGAAAAGTCAACGGGGTATGGGTTAATTCTTCTTTAAGGTTTTCCAATGGGCACGATCCGGCCCTCTTTTGCCTCGGTCCTGTGGGAAATGGAGATGACGGTCCGGTTTTCGGACACATTTTTCAGGGCCTGCAAAACCATGCGTTCCGTTTCTGCGTCCAGGTTGGCGGTGATCTCATCCAGCAGCAGGATCTGCGGATTCGTGACCGCCGCCCGGGCAATGGAAAGCAGCTGCCACTGGCCCTGGGAGAAGAGCTCCGGGGTGCACACCGTATCAAAGCCCCGGGGAAGGGCCTCAACGGTGTCCAGCAGCCCCACCAGCTCTGCCGCCCGGCGGACCTGGGCAGGGGAGACGGTTTCATCGTACAGCGTGATCTGGTCCCGGACGGAGCCGGGCACCATGTGAAAGCTCTGTTCCACATAGCCGATCAGACGCCGCTTTTCTCCCTCCGGGATGCGGTCTGCGGGAATGCCGAAAAGCGTCACGGTACCTTTCTGGGGCGGATACAGCCCCAGCAGCAGCTTCAAAACCGTGCTCTTGCCCGCACCGGTCCGGCCGGAAAGGGTCACCTGCTCTCCGGGGGCAACCGTCAGGCTCAGGTTTTCCAGAACGGCCTTGCCGTCGTAGCCGAAGGTCACATCCCGAAGCTCTGCGGCAGGTGCTCCGGGGACGGCGGCAGCGGCCGACGGAGGGACATCCCGTTCCGGCTCCGTCAGGATCTCGTCGATCCGCCGCACACCGGCCATGGCGGACTGAATGGCCTGGATCTCCATGCCCAGACTTTCCACAGGGGTGAAGATCTGGCCGATATAGCTGATGACGGCCACGGCCGTACCGGCGGACATCCCGAAGAAACGGAGCACTCCGGCGTTTTCGGTTGCGGACAGCAGCATGACAATGCCCACCACCAGGGCGTTCAGGATCAGGATCACCGGGGAATAGATGGCATCGTAGAAGTTGGTCTTTTCCATGGCGGCGTAGCTCTCATCGATAAAGTCATCGTAGCGGGTGCACATATAGCGCTCCTTTCCCAGAGCGTGGACGGTGCGGATATTGTGCATGGTGGTGGGCACGAAGGCCGAGGCCCGGCCCACGGCCTGCCGGTTGGCGATCTGGGCGCGAAGCATATTTTTCTGCACATACCTTGTGAAGAAAAACAGCGGCGGCAGCAGGCACAGCAGCACCAGGCAGAGCCCCGGGTTTTTCCGGCTCAGCACGATAAGAATGCTGACGATCTTGCACAGGTCGGCAAACATGCTGATGATACCGGCGCTGAACAGGTTTTCCACCGTGTCCACGTCGCCTACAAACCGGGAGGCCAGCTCTCCGGGCTCCCGGGCGGCCAGCGCGCCGGAGCTCAGGCGGGGGAGCTTTGCCATCATGCAGCTGCGCAGGCCGTGGGTGATTTTCTGGCCGAAGACGGTGAGCAGGCTCCCCCGGGCGGATTCCAGCAGCCCCGTCAGGGTCAGCAGGCCGAAATACAGCAGCACCTGTCCAAGGGCCGCGGGGGTTCCGGCGGTGAGCGTATCCACAATTTTTGCCAGCACCAGCGGCGGCAGCAGGGCAGAAACCACGGCCCCCACCACCGTCAGCACAATGCCGAGGCTGAGCCATACATTTTTTTGCACCGTCTGAAGCAGCACGGCGCGGATATTTTCCCGATTACGCACGGTTTTTGCCTCCTTCCTGGTCTGCCGCCAGGGCACGGTAGGCGGGGACCTTTTGCAGCAGTTCCTCATGGGTACCGGCGGTGACGGTGCCATTTTCCATCCACAGCACCCGGTCCAGCTGGGGGAACAGGTACAGCCGGTGAGAGATGAGCAGCACGATGCTGTCTTTGGCCAGAATCCGCAGCTGCCGGAATATTTCCGCTTCCGTGGGCTTGTCCAGGGCGGAGAAGGGATCGTCCAGGATCAGCACCGGGCGCTTGTGGTACAGCGTCCGGGCCAGGGCGAGCCGCTGGGCCTGGCCGCCGGAGAGCCGGTGGCCTTCCGGGCCTACCAGGGTGTCCAGGCCCTGCTCCATTTCCCGGACCTCCCGGTCCAGGCAGACGGCGCGCAGATAGGGGACCGGGTCTTGGGCATCACCCATGCAGATGTTTTCCCGGACGGAGGCACTGAGCAGCTCCGGGTCGTGGCCCAGATAGCCGAAGATGCTGCTGCGGCGGCTTTTGTCCATATCCCGTAGCTCCTCCCCGCCGAAGGTGATGGAGCCCCGGTAGGGCAGCTCACAAAGGAATGCCTTGCCCAGGGTGGATTTGCCGCAGGCCACGGCCCCCGTAATGCCGATGATCTGGCCGGGCTGGGCCTGGAAGCTCACGTTGTGCAGCAGCTCCTCCCCGCCGGGGTAGGCGAAGCAGAGATCCTCTGCCCGGAGGGGCGCTGCTTCCGCCGGGACAAGGCGTTCCGGCAGGGCTTCGCCGGTGGCAGCCAGAAGCGGCTTCACCCGATGCCAGGAGACCTGGGCCTTGTGCACCGCATTGAAGAGCTTGGCGGCGCTGGAGGCCTTCCTGGCCAGCTTCGTGAAGCAGGCCAGGAAGGTGGTGAAAGCGGCGATATCCCAGCTGCTCCAGCCGGTGTCCATGACGTTTTTCTGACCGAACCAGAGCAGAAAGGGAATGCCCAGCAGGGCGATGGAGCGGTAGATGGGGGTCATGGAGGTGTTCCAGACATTGGCCCGAATGGCGGCGCTTTCGTAGGCATCCAGGTTTTCCTCGTATGCCTGCCGACGGTCCTCCTCCCGGCCGAAGACCCGGTAGGTCAGGGCGTTCCGCGCCCGGTCCAGGGTGGCGGCATTCAGCGCGGCGGACTGCTCCTTTCTCTGCTCACCGGTTTTCTGCACCACGGTTTTCAGCTTTTCCGCCGCAGCATAGGAGATAGGTGGGAAAAGCATACAGATCAGGGCCAGACGCCAGTCGTAGTGCAGCAGCATCCCGCAGTAGGCCAGCAGGGCCACACCGGTGTCGAAGAACTCTGTGGTGAACTTGCGCATGCCCTCCACGCAGTCGTCCACATCCCCGATGGCCTTGGTCATGATGCTGCCCTCACCCTCGGAGATCAGGCTTACCCGGCTGCGGGCCACCAGCTTGGCATAGAGCACCTGCTTCATGCGGCGGCTGACGTTGTTGGCAAACCGGCGGACGTAAAAGCGCTTGAAATACCGGTTCCCCTGGACGACCAGGATCGTCAGGGCATAGCCCAAGGCCAGGGTACCCATTTCCCGGGGGGCGGCGCTGCCGGTGAGGATATCCACTAGCTTGCCGGTCATCTGCCCCTCAAACCAGGGTCTCGCCAAAAGGCCGACATTGTAGACAAGGCCCGTAACGGTGACGATCAGCAGCACCTTCCACTCCGCCAGAAAGTAATCCAGCACCCGGTCCGGGCGAAATGCTTTATGCTTCATGGTCTTCCTCCTGTTCCAGCCGCGCTGCCACATCCCGGAAGTCCGCCTTCCGCTGGGCCTTGCTCTTTTGGTAGAGCTTGTCCAGGGTGGCGCAGAACTGCTCTGCTTCCTCCCGGTCCAGGTCTTCCAGCAGCCAGGTGTAGAATACCTCTTCTATGTGCGCCTTGGAATTGCGCAGAACGTCTGCGGCTTCGGTAGCATAGAGCAGCTGACTGCGGCCGTCGGCGGGGTTGGGCCTGCGGATGAGATAGCCCTTGTTTTCCAGACTGGCCACCCGCTTGGCAGCGGCTCCCTTGTCCATATTCAGGGCCTGCACCACCTGGGTCTGGGTAATGCCGGGGTTGTGGCGCACCAGGTGGACGACGTCAAATTCCGCTGCCCCCACGCCCTCCCGGCGCATATTCTGAACGGTGAATTTCCCCACCTCCCGGGCGATCTTGGTGATCTTTCTTCCGGTCATATCCATGTACCGTCGCTCCTTTTGGTTGTGTGTTCAACTAATTAGATGATAGCACAACTATTTTTCCTGTCAAGGGGGAAAGCAAATGCTATCCTTGCAAGCAAAAGCTAGCAAAAGTAGCAAATCTAGCCAATTCAATACAATTCAATTGTATTGAATATACTTTCCGGAAAGGCTGATGATACAGCCTTTCCGGAAAGATATTTCCCCCACAGGGCGCGTTTGGAGTTGACATCCCCGAAATTTGTGCTATGATAGCCCAAACCGCGAGGAGGTACGGCAATGGCTTTCTTGGAATGCTCTGTTTCCATGAATAATAATAAGTCCGGTTACGCGCTGCTTTTGCACTGCATCGGGCTTCCTTTGGCGTACTCTTTTTAAGGAAATTCCGAAAAGCAAAGCAGTGCAGGTCAAAAGGCCCGCGCTGCTTTTTTATTTTAAGGAGGTAGAAAAATGAACGCACCCATCGATATCAGCGCCGTGGTCCTGCAAACGGAACGGCTGACCCTGCGCCCCTGGCGGGAAACGGACCTGGAGGACTTTTACGCCTACGCCAGCGTGGACGGCGTGGGCCAGATGGCCGGGTGGACGCCCCACAAAGACAAAGCGGAATCCCAGTCCATTCTCTCCCGTTTCATCGCCGGGAAGCACGTCTTCGCCCTGGAGCACCGGGGCCGGGTCATCGGCTCTCTGGGGATCGAAAAGTACAATGAGGCCCATTACCCGGAGCTGGAGAACCTCCGGGGCCGGGAGATCGGCTACGTCCTCTCCAAGGCCTATTGGGGCCGGGGGCTCATGCCGGAGGCGGTGAAGGCCGTGATCCGGTATCTCTTTGACACCGTTCAGCTGGACTTTATTCTGGTGGGACACTTCGACTGGAACCGGCAGTCGGCAAGGGTCATTGAAAAGTGCGGCTTTCAATATATCAAAAGCTGCCCCTACGAAACGGCCTACGGCACGGTGGAGCATTCGGAAGAAAGCATCCTCTACAGGCCCCACTTTATGGAGGGGGTACCCTATCTGAACGACACCCAGCTGGTGCAGCAGATCTACAGCCGCTCCGACGAAAGCAGCCGACTTACACAGACCAAAGCATCTAAAGTTGAATTTCTGACTACCGTAAAATACATCGAAAAATACCTGACCCCGGGCATGAAGATCCTGGATATCGGCGCGGGCGCCGGTGTGTACAGTTTTTATTTTTCCCGAAAGGGCTACCAAGTGGAGGCGTTGGAGCTGGCGGACAGCAATATTGCGGCCTTCCGGGCCCAGCTGACTCCGGAGGACACCGTGGTGCTGCACCAGGGAAATGCTTTGGATCTGAGCAGATTCCGGGATGATTCTTTTGACATTGTACTGTTGTTTGGCCCCCTTTACCATCTGCACAGTGAGGACGACAAGCTTCGCTGCATTGCGGAGGCCAAACGTGTGTGCAAGCCAGGCGGCAAGCTCTTTTTTGCATTTCTTTCCAACGACATGGTCATACTCACCATGTTCAGCCAACATCCGGACTATTTTATAAACGGAGACTATGACAAGGATCGTTTCCGCTGCGACGACTTCCCCTTTGTATTCAGCACGCCGCAGGACTGCCGGGCGCTTCTGCAAAGGGCGGATGTGAAGATCCTCCATGAAGTCGCCGCGGACGGAATGAGCGAACTTCTCAAGGCAAAGATCAATGAAATGGACGAAAAAAGCTTTGCCCAGTATCTGCGGTTCCAGGAATATCTCTGCGAAAAGCCGGAATTTCTCGGAGCATCGAACCACCTGCTGTTTGTTGCGGAAAAAGAAACGTCACCGGAAACCCGGTGACGCTTGCCAGGGATACAATCAGCGTTGGTTCTGATTCTGGTTCTTGCTCTGCTGGTTCTGGTTCTGCTGATTCTGCTGGTTCTGATTCTGATTGCGGTTCTGCTCGTTCTTCATAGCGTATGCTCCTCCTTGCTGCGGCTGTGGCCGCGTGGATAGTGTGCCCCGGTTTTCAGGATTTATCCTTTGGGCGGAAAAGCAGGGCCGCCAGCAGCCCCGCCAGGATGGCGGCGGTGATGCCTCCGGCAGTGGCCTTCAGGCCACCCGTGAAAATGCCCAGAAAGCCCTGCTCGTCCACCGCCTCCCGAACGCCCTTGGCTAGCGTATTGCCGAAGCCCGTCAGCGGCACTGCGGCTCCGGCTCCGGCGAACTCGGCAAAGGGCGCATAGAGGCCCACGGCCCCCAGGATGACGCCTGCCACTACATAGCTCACCAGAATCCGGGCGGGGGTCAGCTTGGTTTTGTCAATGAGCAGCTGGCCCACAAGGCAGATGGCGCCGCCGATGAGAAACGATTTCAGATAGTCCATGTTCACGCCTCCTCTTCAATGGCCACCGCATGGCAGATGCCGGGGATGGGCAGGCCCTGCTGGGTAGAGGTGGGGGACAGCAGGGCTCCCGTGCCGCAGAAGAGAATCCTGCGGAGCTTTTTCTTCCGGATTTCCGGCAGATAGTAGCCGCACAGGGTAATGGCGCTGCAGCCGCAGCCGGAGCCTCCGGCGTGGACGTCCTGGCGCAGGTTGTCAAAGACCAGGCAGCCGCAGTCCTCCAGCCGCCCGCCAATGGACAAGCCCTCCTTCCGGGCCAGCTCCAGGAGCAGCTCCTTGCCGTACTGCCCCAGGTCCCCGGTGACGATGCGGTCGTAGTATTCCGGCTCCCGGCCCAGGTCCTCCAGGTGCTGCCGGATGGTGGCCAGAGCCGCCGGGGCCATGGCGGCTCCCATATTGTTGGCGTCCTGAATGCCCAGGTCCGTCACCGTGCCGATGGTTGCCGCCGTGATGCGCGGCCCCTTGCCGCTGCGGCACACCAGCACCGCCCCGGAGCCCGTCACCGTCCACTGGGCGGTGGGGGTTCGCTGTCCGCCGTAGCCCAGGGGGAAGCGGTACTGCCGCTCGGAGGAGGCAAAGTGGGAGCTGGTCTGGGCCGCTGCCCGGTCCGCAATGCCAGCCTCGATGGCCAGGGAGGCCAGCAGCAGGCTCTCCGCCATGGTGGAGCAGGCCCCATAGAGCCCCAGGTGGGGCAACCCAGTATTGCGCACGGAAAACGCCGAACCGATGCACTGGTTCAACAGGTCTCCGGAGAGTACCAGATCCAAATCAAACCGCTGGATCTCTGCCTTTTTCAGCAGCAAGCTCAGGGCCTGCTCCTGCATGGCCTTCTCCGCCTGCTCCCAGGTCTTTTGACCGAAAAAGGTATCCTGGCTGGTTTTGTCGAAGCAGTGGCCCAGAGGCCCCTGGCTCTCCTTCTTCCCGGCCACACTGGCCCAGGCCGTGATCACCGGCGGCCGGGGCAAAAGGAAGCTCGACCGCCCCCGCTTGTTTTCTGCCATAGTTTTCACTCCTTTTGGGAGTAGTGTGTGCAAAAGAGCCAGAAAAATACCCGGAAACGCATTTCCTCGTCTCCGGGTATGTATTTTTTGAAAGGATCATCCTACCCGCTTTGCGCCGTAATAGTGCTGGCTCCAATAGCCGGTGGTCAGATCGGAATAGGACACGGTGGAGCGGGAGTTGGGGGCGTGGATGAATTGGCCGTTTCCGACGTAGATGCCCACGTGGGACACATTGCCGGAAGAGGATGTGATGAAGAACACCAGATCACCCGCCTGGAGGTTGTCCTTGGACACACTGGTGCCGATGTTGACGAACTGGGCGGCAGGAGTGCGGGATACGCTCAGACCCAGATTTTTCAGAACATAGTATACGAAGCCGGAGCAGTCAAAGCCGCTGGGGCTTGCGCCGCCTGCCACATAGGGAGCGCCTAAGTACTTTTTCGCCTCTGCCACAATGGCGGAGCCGGAAACGCTGACACCGGCGGAACCGGAAGCATTGCTGGATGTACCGTTCAGGGCCGCTGCGCTGGGAGTGACGCCGGTGGACTTGCCCAGGCGGAAGAACTTGGGGCTGTTGGCGGAAGCGGCATTTTCATAAGGCGCTTCGGTCAGGGCCAGATAGTCGCTGCGGATGTAGCCGATCTTGCTGCCGGAGATGACCTTGTACCAGCCGTCATTGACACCAATGATGTAGCATTTGCTGTCCCTGGCCACGGTGCCCAGGGAAGCGGAGGCGGTGGTGGGCTTTTGCCGGAGATTGACGCTGGAGGCCGTTACCTTGCCGTAGCCCAGCTCCGCATTTTCTTTTGCAGCGGTTTTCAGATAGTCGCTGTGCATATAGCCCACGGTCAGGTTGTAATTGACCTTATACCAGTCACCCTCCTTTGCCAGCAGGACCACCACTTCGTTCTTGGCGGCGGATTTCAAAATTTTGCCGCTGAGGGAGGGCGCGGAACGCATCCGCAGGGAATTGGCGTTTACAAAAGCAATGCCCTGAATGCAGTCACTCTCTGCGGCATAGGCCGGCAGGGCAAGGACTGCACCCAGGAGCATCACGGTCAGGAAAAGACAGATCATTCTTTTGGAAAACTTCATATGGAACCTCCGTTTTGCTCTGGGAAATCTAACAAATATAGGTATCTATGTAAAACGCAGGAAGCTGCGACAAATTTGGCAAGAGCTGGCAGCGAGAGACTTTTCACCGGATGAAGGTTCTGAAAGCGGAGGAATACTTTGTGTATTTCCCGCTTTCAGAACCGCACAGCCGGGGGAAAAGATCCGCTGTTCAGCCGCAGACGAATTTGTCGGAGTTTCCGTCCAATTACTTACCGGCGAGAGCCCGCTCCAGCCAGACGCAGCCAACGTCCAGGGCGGTGTACAGATCGCCTTTTTCGCTCTTCTTGACCACCCGGTCTCTGCTTCTGGCGGTGGGGTCTGTCAGCTGGAGCTGGACGGAGACACGGGTAGCCATGTCGGTATCGCCTTGCTTTTTGCTCTCCAGGACCTGGAGCATAACAATATAGGTGTCGGCCATGGAGCCGTAATAAATCAGGTTATCTTTCCGCATCAGCGGGTGACCTTTATACATGAGAACTGCTTTCTCTTCAGCCATGATTGGAACCTCCTGTGCAAAATGTAATCGAATTGTAACACATTGTAACCATCCTGTCAAGCAGGATGTAGAAAAAAGTGCTGAAATGCCTAGAATATTTTTGATTTACGCGAAAATAAACGCAAAATACGCGCAAAACGGAGGGCGATATGAAGTTGTCAAGGTACAAAATAAGGGGCCTTTGCCCGCGGCAAAGGCCCCTTAGCCGGACTTCAGGCGGCAGAAGCAGAGCTTATTCTGCCTCAGTGCTCAAAAAGGTACTCGCGCACCAGCGCCTGCATCAGCTCGTCCCGGTCGATCTTACAGATCATGCTTCTGGCGTTGCCATAATTTGTGATGTAAGTAGGATCTTCCGTGAGCAGGTAGCCAACGATCTGGTTTACGGGGTTGTACCCTTTCTGGGTCAGGGCCTCGAACACACTCCGGAGGATTTGGCGCATGTTCTCTTTGTCATCGGGGACGTTGAAGGTCAGGGTATCTTGATCCGTCATGGTCTTCAGCTCCTTTTCAAAAGAATATTTGTATTATAGCCTAAGTTTTCCTTGCTGTAAAGACCAAAAACGGGAAAATTTTCTGTGAACGGGGAAAAACCTTCCCCTGCGGGGAAGAGGGACCGCCGCCACAGGCGGTGGTGGAAGAGGGGCCCCGGATGATAGAACGGTAGAAACTATGCACGCTCGTACCGCTCTCGCCCGGAACGCCCCCTCCTCAGTCTCGGCTGCGCCGAGCCAGCTCCCCCGAAGGGGAAGCTTTTTTGACGTGGGTGCGACGCATCGCCCGGAGGGAAAGTTTTTCCTGAAAATATCTCACCTTATCTCCGGCAGGCCGAAGCTGACGGCAATGGCGTCGTCCACCATGGCCATGTGGGCGTCGTCCAGGCGGCCCATGTGTTCCCGGAGGCGGCGCTTGTCGATGGTCCGGATCTGCTCCAAGAGGATCACGGAATCCTTGGAAAGGCCCACGCTGCCCCCTGCAATATTGATGTGGGTGGGAAGCCTTGCCTTCCCGGTCTGGCTGGTGATGGCGGCGGCAATGACCGTGGGGGAATGCCGGTTGCCGGTATCGTTCTGGACGATGAGCACCGGCCGGGTGCCGCCCTGCTCGCTGCCCACTACCGGGGACAGGTCCGCGTAAAAGATGTCGCCCCGTTTGACCAAGCTGTCCATATGGTATCACACTCCGTACGTCATTTCTTTTCCGCGCTACGATCTGAGGGCTTATGTAACGCGGTCAGGAGTATTCTCCCACCGGCGTCCCGGTTTTATACTGCGCTTCCTTCAGATACTATGCTTCCGGTTCCGACTCGGTTCGAAAATTTTGGACGACCATCGACAGGTACCGCTGTTCTTTGCAGGATATGTCGGCTTTGGCGGGGTTCCCCGCTTCGTCCAGCCAGATGTCCAGCCGCAGGGCATCCTCCCGGAAGCTGTCGTCGATGGAGAGCCGGGTGCCATCGCCCTCCCGGCCGGAGGCGATGAGGTTGCCGGAGCGCAGAGTTCTTACGAAGATCCAGGGCGCTGCCGCCGGGGTCAGCAGGCCGTCTGCCAGCAGGGGAAAAGAGACGGCCTTGTCCTCAAACAGCAGCTTCCCCGTTCCCGCCGCCACATTGCCGGAAATGCCTGCAATGCTCTCCGGGGCCGTGACGGTGAAGCTTAGGCTCCCGGCGCTGTCCGCCTGGCAGTGCATGGCGAAAACGGAAAGGCTGTCGCCATAGTCCGCGGTGATCTCCGCGTCAAAGCAGCAGCCTTTTTCCAGAATGCGGCTGCGCAGGGCAAGGCCCGGGTCAGTTTCCGGGCCTGCACAGCCGCACAGAAGTATGAAAGAAATCAGAAGTGAAGGAAGCAGCCCTTTGCGCATAGCATTTCCGCCTTATTTCAGAAGTCGCGGAAGGTATCCCAAGAGGTCCGTGGGGAGCATACCGTACTCGCCCAGGTCCTCGGCACACAGGTCCCCGGCCTTTCCGTGGAGCCAGGCGGCACAGGCCGCGGCCTCCAGCGGCTCTAAGCCCTGCCCCAGCAGAGAAGCCAGAATTCCCGCCAGCACGTCCCCGCTGCCGCCTGTGGCCATGCCGGGGTTGCCGGTGGTATTCCGGTAGTCCCGGGTGCCGTCGGTGATGCAGGTCCGGTGGCCCTTGAGGAGCACGATGCTGCGGCTGTCCCGGGCGGCTGCCCGGGCACTTGCCATGCGGTCCTCTCCCACGGGGCCGAAAAGCCTTGCAAACTCCCCATCGTGGGGCGTCAGGACCGTGGGGGCCATTCTTCCGCGCAGTATATCCATATGCCGGACAAGCAGGGTTATGCCGTCGGCATCGATGACCACCGGGCAGGCGGCGTGGGTGAGCACGGCTGTCAGCACGGCCTCCGGCCCGGTGCCCAGGCCCAGCCCCGGGCCGATGAGCACGGCGTCCATCCGGGGGAGCCGTTCCAGAATCTCCGGGATCGCGCTTTTGTCCAGCCGTCCTCCCTGGTCGGGCAGCGGGAAAATCACGGGCTCGTTGAGCTTTCCCGCCTCAATGGCATAGATGCTCTCCGGCACCCCCAGATAGACCAGCCCCGCCCCGGTTCGCAGGGCGCCCATGGCGGCAAAATAGGCGGCTCCCGTATAGCCCAGACTGCCGCAGAGCAGCAGAATCCGGCCGAAATTCCCCTTGTGGGCGTTTTCGTCCCGCTTGGGCAGCAGCATAGCAATATCCGCAGCAGTCAGTTCCATGGAAAATGCTCCTTACAGTCCGTAAAGCTCGGAATACTTCTTCGTCAGATAGTCGGTGTAGTATTTTGCGTCAAATTCCCCGCAGACCTCCCGGAAGAGCTCTCCGGGCTTTTTGAAACTGGCATAGCGGTGGATATGCTCCCGCAGCCAGCCGGTGACCCGGCTCAGGTCGCCCCTGGCAACATCGTCAAATACGTCTCCCAGATCCTTTTCCATGCAGGCAAGCATCTGGGCACCGTAGGCGCTGCCCAGGGCGTAGCTGGGGAAGTAGCCAATGCCGCCGAAGGACCAGTGGGAATCCTGGAGGCAGCCTTCCCTGTCGCTGGGCACGTCAATGCCCAGGTACTGCTTGTAGAGCGCGTTCCACCGCTGGGGCACATCCCTGACCTCCAGGGTGCCTGCAATCAGGGCCTTCTCGATCTCGTAGCGGACCATGATGTGCAGGCAGTAGGTCAGCTCGTCGGCCTCGGTCCGCACCAGGCTGGGCTGGGCCTTGTTCACGGCCCGGTAGAACATCTCCTCGGTGACCCCTGCCAGCTGCTCCGGGAAGTGGGTGGAGACATAGGGGAAGATGGCGTGGACAAAGGCACGGCTGCGGCCGATGATATTCTCGTAGAAGCGGCTTTGGCTCTCGTGGATGCCCATGGATACGCCGCCGGAGAGCACGGTGTAGTTGTAGCAGGGGTCAGCGCCCAGCTCATAGAGGGCGTGGCCCCCTTCGTGAATGACGGAGTACATGGAGGACACCAGATTGTCTTCGTAGTAGTGGGTGGTGATGCGCACATCGTGGCTGCCGAAGTTGTTGGTGAAGGGGTGCTCCGTCTCGGCAATGGCGCAGTAGGTCCGATCAATGCCCATAACCTCCATCAGGTAGTCGCTGAAATGCCGCTGCTGCTCAATGGGGTAGTGCTTCATCAGGAAGCTGTCGTCGATCTGGGGCTTTTTGCCGGTTTTCTCCACCAGGGGCACAATGGCGCTGCGCAGCCGGGCAAAGAAGACATCCAGGGTTTCCTGATTCATGCCCTCCTCGTATTCATTCAGCAGGGCATCGTAGGGGGCCATGTCGGGGTTGTAGTAACCCGCAAATTTGCGGCAGTAGGCCACGATCTTTTCCAGATACGGCGCAAAAGCGGCAAAATCGTTGGCGGGCTTTGCCTTATGCCAGACGGTATCCGCCTCGTTCAGCAGGACGCTGTAGTCCACATATTCCCGGGCGGGGATGCGGCGCATCCGGTCGTAGTTCTTTTTCAGAACCTCCAGCTCCCGGGCATGGATGGGGGTGAGTTCCGAAGCGTGGGCGGACAGGTAGTCATAGAGAATGCCGTTCCGGGGATCGGCGGTCAGGTCATAGCAGACTCGAGTCAGCACCTCCATGGTTTTCCCCCGGGCTTCCCAGGAACCCTCGGGGGCAGCGGTGGAGGCATCCTGGCTGAGGATGCCCATGGCGTGGTTGTAGGCAAACAGAGTGCTCTGGAGCTTTTCCAGGGCTTCCAGGGCCTGGGGAAGGGATGTATATTCCATCTTGTGTGTTTCCTTTCCAAGAAATTAGGATAGACCAACCATATCACGAAGACACCTGTTCGTCAAGAAGAGAAAACGGCGGGAGCGCCGCCGCGCTTTTTCCGCTTGTGTACAAGATGGACAAGCAGAGACAAGAATTAACCGCTGTGTCTCTTTCAACTTGCCGAACAATCCGGTATACTAAGGGCAGAAAAAATCATCATGGGAGGAATCTGTCCTATGCGTTATGGCTATTTTGACAACGCCAGCCGGGAGTATGTCATCGACCGGGTGGATGTCCCCGCATCCTGGACCAACTATATTGGCCTGAAGGATTTCTACGGTGTCTTCAACCACACTGCGGCGGGCTATGTGCTCTACAAGTCCCCGGAGTACCACCGCATTACCCGCTTCCGGCCCAACGGCCCCGTGGACGGCCCCGGTCACTATGTCTACCTCCGGGACAACGATACCGGGGACTTCTGGTCCGTATCCTGGCAGCCCGTGGGCAAGCCCAAGGAGCACTATTCCTGCCGCCACGGCCTGAGCTACAGCAAGTATCTTTGCGACTACTCCGGCATCAATGCCCAGCAGACCCTATTTGCGGCCATTGACGACCCGGTGGAGATCTGGGACGTGCGGCTGCGCAACGATTCCGGAAAAAAGCGGGATCTGTCCGTATTTTCCTATCTGGAATTCAGCTTCCACCAGATCCCCATGGACAACCAGAATTTCCAGATGAGCCTCTATGCCACCGGCAGCCGGTATGAAGACGGCATTATCGAAGAGGACCTCTATTATGAAGAGGACGGCTTCCAGTTCTTCACCGCTGACTTCACCCCGGACGGCTTCGACTGCTGCCGGGATGCCTTCCTGGGGGATTACCGCACCGAGCGGAATCCCCTGGCCGTGGAGACAGGCAAGTGCTCCGGCTCCTTCCGGAAGGGCGGCAACCACTGCGGCGCGCTGATGAAGACCATCACCCTGGAGCCCGGCCAGGAGCAGCGGCTTCTGTTCCTGCTGGGTGAGGGCGGCCTGGAAACGGGGCGCACCATGCGCCGGAAGTACACCCAGCAGAGGGTGGACCGGGACTTTGCCGAGACCGCAAAATTCTGGGACGAGCGCCTGAAATGCCTCCAGGTCTCCACACCCAGCGAGGCCATGAATACCGAGCTGAACATCTGGAATCTGTATCAGAGCGAGATCAACGTCATGTTCTCCCGGTTCACCTCCTTCATCGAGGTGGGCGGCCGTGTGGGCCTGGGCTACCGGGACACCGCACAGGACGCTATGATGGTGGTCCATGCCGATCCCGAGGGCTGCAAGAAGCGCATTGTACAGCTGCTGAAGGCCCTGACCTATGAGGGCTACGGCCTGCACCTGTTCGAGCCCAGGTGGTTCGAGCCCGAGGAGAAGCAGCAGTCCTTTAAGTCCCCTACGGTGGTGCCCACCCCGGACAAGGGCCAGATCGTCCACGGCTTGAAGGACGCCTGCGCAGACGATGCCCTGTGGCTGGTGAGCTCCATCGTCCAGTACGTCCGGGAGACCGGCGACGTGGGCTTTGTGGATACGGTGGTGCGCTATGCCGACGGCGGCGAGGGCACGGTCTACGACCATATGAAGCGCATCCTGGACTTCTCCGCCAAGCAGGTAGGCGCGCACGGCATCTGCAAGGGCCTGCGGGCGGACTGGAACGACTGCCTGAACCTGGGCGGCGGCGAGAGCGCCATGGTCAGCTTCCTGCACTATTGGGCCATCTGCAATTTTGTGGAGCTGGCCAAGAAGCTGGGCCGGCAGGATGATGCGGAATACTATGAGACCATGGCCGCCGCTGTGAAGAAGATCAGCCGCCAGGAGCTCTGGGACGGCCGGTGGTTCATCCGTGGCATTACCGCCAAGGGCCGGAAGATCGGCACCCAGGCGGATACCGAAGGCCGGGTGCACATGGAGAGCAACACCTGGGCGGTGCTCTCCGGCGTGGCAGACCCCGAGCAGGGAAAGCTGGCCATGGACGCCGTGGACGAGTACCTGTATACCCCCTACGGCCTGATGCTGAACGCCCCCTGCTTCACCGTGCCGGATGACGACATCGGCTTCGTCACCCGGGTCTATCCGGGCCTGAAGGAGAACGGCTCCATTTTCAGCCATCCCAACCCCTGGGCCTGGTGCGCCGAGGCGGTTCTGGGCCGGGGCAGCCGGGCCATGAAGTTCTATGACGCCCTGTGTCCCGCCATGCAGAACGACCGGATCGAGGTCCGCAAGGCGGAGCCCTATTCCTATTGTCAGTTCGTCTCCGGCAGAGACCATACGACCTTCGGCGAGGCCCACCATCCCTTTATGACCGGCTCCGCCGGCTGGGCCTACTATGCGGCCACCCAGTACCTGCTGGGCGTTCGCCCGGAGTTCGACAGCCTGACGATAGACCCCTGCATCCCGGCGGACTGGAAGGAATTTACGGTGGACCGCATCTGGCGGGGGGCGGAGTACCGCATCCGTGTGACGAACCCCAAGGGCGTGGAAAAGGGCGTGGCGGAGATCCGGCTGAACGGCGAGACCGTGGATTCCATCCCTGTTCAGGCTCCGGGCAGCGTCAGTGAAATCGAAGTTATCATGGGCTGAGAGAGGAGAAAAAAGATGATCAAATTCGGAACCGGCGGCTGGCGTGCCGTCATTGCCGATGAATTTACAAAAGCCAATATCCGCCTGGTGGCGGCGGGCCTGTGCGGACTCATGAAGGCCGAGGGCCTGGAGGGCACGGAGGTCTGCGTGGGCTATGACCGGCGCTTCCTGTCCAAGGAGGCCTGCCACTGGGTGGCCGAGGTCCTGGCGGGCTACGGCTATAAGCCCCTGGTCGTCAACCGCTCCTCTCCCACGCCGCTGATCATGTTCACGGTGAAGCAGTATGACCTGCCCTATGGCATGGCGGTCACCGCCAGCCACAACCCCGCCATTTACAATGGCATCAAGGTCTTCACCGCCGGGGGCCGGGACGCGGACAAGACGGTGACCAATAAGATCGAGGCGGAGATCGCCAAGGTCGACCCCGCAGCCATCCCCGAGGTGGACTACGATGTGGCGCTGGAGCAGGGAAAGATCCGGGAGATCTACCCCTTCAACGAGTATATCGACAGCATCCTGCAATTCCTGGATGTGGAGAAGATCAAAGCCTCCCGGCTGCGCATTGCGGTAGACCCCATGTATGGCGTCAGCCAGAGCAGCCTGCGGACCATCCTGATGACCTGCCGCTGCGATGTGGACGTGATCCACGACCAGCACGATACCCTCTTCGGCGGTAAAATGCCCGCCCCCAGCGCGGACACATTGCATCTGCTGAGCAACTATGTGGTGGACAACCACTGCAATCTGGGTCTGGCCACAGACGGCGACGCGGACCGCCTGGGCGTCATCGACGAGGAGGGCAACTTCCTGCACCCGAATACATTGCTTGTGCTGCTGTACTACTATCTGCGCAAGTACCGGGGCTGGACCGGCCCCTGTGTCCGGAACAATTCCACCACCCACCTGCTGGACCGGGTGGCGGCGGATTTCGGTGAGAAGTGCTATGAAGTGAACGTTGGCTTCAAATTCATTTCTGCAAAGATGGCCGAGACCAATGCCGTGGTGGGCGGCGAATCCTCCGGCGGCATGGCCGTGCGGGGCCACATTGCGGGCAAGGACGGCATCTATGCCGCAGCCCTGCTGGTGGAGATGCTGGCTGTCACCGGAAAGAGCGTTTCCGAGCTCTACAAGGAGATCACCGATAAGTACGGAATGCTCTATTATGAGGATGCGGCCTTCACCATGAAGCCCGCCCGGAAGACGGAGCTGCAGGAGCTTCTCTTTGTGCAGGAGCAGCTGCCGGATTTCGGCAAGGAGATCGACCATGTGAGCCGGGCAGACGGCTGCAAGGTCTTCTTCAAGGACGGAAGCTGGATCATCTGCCGCTTCTCCGGCACGGAGCCCCTGCTGCGTATGGCCGCAGAGGGCGAGACCAGAGCCCAGGCTTTGGATTATATTCACATCTGGCGAAAAGCCTTGGATTTGTAATTTATACAAATTGCCGGGAGTCCCCTTGCGGGATTCCCGGCTTTGTGCTACAATGGAGGAAATGACTGGGAGAAATGGCAGAGGTAGCGTATGAAGAAGAAAACTGCGAAGCGTTTTTCCTTAAAATCCGGACTGCTTGCCATGATCCTGGCTTGCTGGCTGATCCCCATCGTGATCGTTCTGATGGTTGCGGGGGCCTTTTTTGAGCGGACCTACAGCCAGACCATCGAACAGGAGATCGATTTCAGCGCCCAAAAGGCCATGGAGCAGGTCCAGAGCAGATTGGAGGAGGCCATTGCCGCCTCCAAATCCGTGTCCTACGACGGCCTCATCCGGCAGGCCTACCAGAGCTATACAACGAACGGCGACCGGGCGGAGCTGTACCTGCAGACCAATGACTACCTGCGGATATTCACACGGACCAGCCTGTATAAGGGCGTCATTGTCCACTATTGGGAGGATTCCGTGGCCGTCAGCGCCTACCACCTGACCAGCGGAACCACCGGCATCGATCTGATCCACAAGTTCCAGAAGAGGCTGCCGGATATTATGGAGCAGATGGGAAAAACCGATACCATGATCCGCTTCCTGTCCTATGACGGGGAGCTGTACATGGTCCGGAATCTGCTGGACATGAATTTCCAGCCCTATGCATCGGTCATCATGCTTCTGGATGCGGATACCTTTTTCCGGCCCATTTCCGCCGTTGTCCGGGTGGAGAACATCAGCGTATGGCTGGACGGGAACCCCTACCGGCTCCGGGAGGACAGCTTCGTACCGGTGGACTGGGAGGAATCCCGCCCCGTCCGGCAGGACCTCTACAGCACCCGCACGGTGGATGGCCATGTGCTGGCGCTGACGGGCACCACGGAGGAATTCAATCCCTGGATGGAGAATCCCTGGATTCTCTTCGGCATCGGCATGGTGGTGCTGATGGTGCTGCCGCTGATGATTATCGTGGTGCGGCAGTATTATAAGAATGTCACAAGTCCCATGGAGATTCTGGCAGACGCCAATGCCCGGGTAGAGTCCGGCAAGCGGGGCTATCAGATCACCGCCCCTGCCCCCAACCGGGAATTTGAGCAGATGTTCCGGAACTTCAATACCATGTCCGGAGAGCTGGAGAACCAGTTCCAGCGGGCCTATCAGGAGCAGCGGGCCACCCAGCGGGCGGAGATGAAGGCCCTGCAATCCCAGATCAATCCCCATTTCCTGAACAACACGCTGGAGATCATCAACTGGGAGGCCCGTATGGCGGGAGACGACCGGGTCAGCGCCATGATCGAGGCCCTTTCTACCATGATGGGGGCCGTGCTGGACCGGGACGGCAGAAACCAGATCCCCCTGAAAGAGGAGCTCAGCTATGTGGATGCCTACCTGTTCATCATCAATGAGCGCCTGGGCGGCAGACTCCAGGTGGAGCGGGAAATTGAGGAAGAGGCGGCAAAGATACCGGTGCCAAGGCTTATTTTGCAGCCCATTGTGGAGAATGCCGTGGAGCATGATATTACCCCTAACCGGGGCGGGAAGCTGACGCTCCGGGCCTGCCAGACCGAGCAGAATGTCACCCTGGAGGTGTTCCACGAGGGCACCATGACGGAGAAGGACCGGGAGAATATCCGGCGCATCTGCTCCGACGCGCCGCTGGAAAAGCACAGGGTTGGCCTGCGCAATGTGTATAAGCGCATGAAGCTGCTCTATGGCGACCGGGGGGGCCTGACGGTGGAGGAGGCTTCTCCCGGGGTTATCCGGGCAAGGCTGGTGATCCCGCGGGAGAGCGCCGCACAGGCGGAAAAAGAATCCGGAGAGGTGAGCGAAAAATGAGGAAAATTGCAGCGGCGGCGCTGTGCCTGACGCTGTGTGTGGGGCTTGCGGCCTGCGCAGGCCGGGTGTTCTCCTCGAAGGAGGAGAACACAATGGGCGCTGAAACACAGCATGAAACCGTCGAACTGAAGGTCGTGACCTCCTATGGCGCAGACGATGGCAACCGAAAAAACTATGAAAATGCCGTGGCAGCCTACGAGGCCTCCACGGGAAACCGTGTGCTGGACGATTCTTCAAGAGCCAGTGAAGAGTGGCGCTACAAGGTGTTCACGGATTTTGAAACCGGGTCTGACCCGGATGTGCTGTTCTTCTTCACCAATGCCGATGCCGAGCCCTTTATCCGGGCGGGCAAGCTGGTGTCCATCGAGGAAGTAAGGACCATGTACCCGGATTACGCCACCAATATGAAGCCCGCTATGATCGTCCGGGCCGCGGACGGCAAGCATTATGCCGTGCCCTCCACCGGCTACTGGGAGAACCTGTTTGTAAACAGGCAGGTTTTGGAGAGAAGCGGCGTGGCGGTTCCGGGGCCGGACTACACCTGGGAGCAATTCCTGGAGGACTGTGAAAAAATCAAGCAGGCGGGCTTCATCCCCATTGCCTGCTCTCTGTCGGAGATCCCCCACTATCTGTTTGAGTTTCTGATCATGAACAATGGCAGCCTGGAAAACCAGCTGGAGCTGCCCAGGCTGGAAAACGGCCATCTGGTTATGGACGAGACTGCGGAAAAATGGATCGCGGCCCTGAAGGATATGAAGCAGCTCTACGATGCGGGCTACTTCCCGGCCAATACCATGACGGCTACCGATTCGGAGACGGTCATCCAATTTGCCGAGGGGATGGCGGCGTTTCTTGTGGACGGGTCCTGGAAATGCGGCTATTTTGCGGAGAGCTATCCCCAAAATCTGGAAAACTATGTGGTCTGCTGCGTCCCCGGCAAGGGAGAGCGCCCGGCCACGGATACCATCGGCGGCATTTCCATGGGCTATTTTATTACGAGAAAGGCCTGGAACGATCCCCAGAAGCGGGCCGCAGCCGTGGAATTTGTGAGCCAGCTGACCAGTGACGAGACCCTGAGCACCTTCGTGAAGACGGAGATCACCGCTCTGAAAAGCGGCGCTGTGCCGAAAGACCTGAACGCGCTGGAGCAGTCTGCGGCAGACTGCAATGCAGCGCTCACCGGTGTGGTGGGGGCTGTGCAGGACCGGATGTCCGCAGCTGCAAAGGACTATCTGTTTACCAACATCCGGCGGGTGGTAACGGGAAAGGTCACGCCGGAGAAGGCCATCGAGGCCGCACTAAAGCTCAATGGATGAGGAGAGAGAAAATGTACCGTGTTGTTCTGATTGATGATGAGGCTGTCATTCTGGAGGGCCTGAAACGGGTCGTCAAGTGGGAGAATTACGACTGCCAGGTGGTGGGCACGGCCTTTGACGCCAAGTCCGGCAACGACCTGATCCGGCAGGAAAAGCCGGATATCCTCTTTACGGACATCCGGATGCCCGGGCAGAGCGGCCTGACCATGCTGGCGGGGCTGCGCAGTGAGTTCCCGGATATGCAGGTGACGGTGATGACGGGCTACCGGGACTTTTCCTATGCCCAGGAGGCCATCCGCCTGGGTGTCACCCGGTTTCTGCTGAAGCCCACCAAAATGGCGGAGATCAATGAGGCCCTGGAAGCCATGACCGCCAAATTAAAGGAGCCCTCTGCAAAGCCCCAGGAGGAGCCGCCCGAGGAGGAGGAAAAGCACCAGGGCGCAGGCAGCTTCCTGGTGGATTCCGCCGTGAGCTATATGCGTGAGCACTACCAGGAGAAGCTGACGCTGCAGGAGGTGGCGGACCGGTGCTATGTGTCCCAGTGGCACCTGAGCAAGCTTCTGAACAAGTACATGGAGATGAGCTTCTACGATATTCTCAATTCCATCCGCATTGAGAATGCAAAGCGCCTTCTGGAAAACCCCGGCCTGAAAATCGGCCAGATCGGCGAAATGGTGGGCTATGCCGATGCCGCCCATTTTACCAGAACCTTCAAAAAGCTGGAGGGCATCAACGCCAACGAGTACCGGAACCGGATGCGGAATTCCTGACCTTTTAGAAAATGCCCCCCGGGAAAGCCAACCTCTTTGCGAGGCAGACCTGCCCGGGGGCATTTTTGGGCGTGGAAAGCTCTCTTCCTACGGGTCACCCCGGTACTTCCGCTTTCCGCGCCTTCAGATACAGATCAATGTCATGGTTGATATATTGATACCCGGTCGTGTGCAGCACGTCATAAAATTCACGGATATAGTCAAAAACACCATATTTTTCAAACAGTTCCACGGCCTGTTTTCCGGTTAGACTCCGATGCACTTTATAGCTTTCCAAACAGAAAATTGCAAATTTCGTCTCTTGACTCATGGCTTTTCTCCTAAACGTCAGGATAGGTCAATTCTTTCCCGGACAGCTCTTGAACGAAGAGTGCATACAGCATAGGGGTGCTGTATTGCCATAGTTTTGTTTCCTCCTGCTCCAGGGCAGCGTAGAGCTTGGAACGATACAGCAGCTGAATGGCATCGGATTCTGTTATGCCTTGTGCCGCGGTGATTTCACCAATGAGGTCGGCACTGACGATGGGGAGCAATGCGGCAAACTGTTCCTGACTCATATCATCGTACCTCCTTGTAAGACGCAAAATGGCAAAAAGAGCGTGCTATAGAGAGTATAGCATAGAAAAAAATTACATTCAAGAGCATTGTGTTTGCTTGTGATCTACGACCGGTCAGCAAAAAGCAATGCTGGGAAGCAAAAGAAAAAGCAGCCTGCCCCTGCAAACCGGCGTGCGCCGGTCTGCAAGGACAGGTTCTTTGTTATGACAGAAACAGATTGTAGTCGTTTTCCTTCATATCCGCCACGGTCTGCTGAATCTCGCTTTCCGGGGTGTCCAGGAAGGTGTAGCGGACAACATATGCACCCCAGCCAAAGCCCTCCCGCTCAATTTCCGTGATGTTTCCCTGCTTGTCGAACCGATAGGTGCAGCGGGTGAGAGGGTTGTCCTCAGAGGCCTGGGAGCTGCTGTAGAGGAAGGTGATCTCATTGTCAGAGATGACACTCTGTCCCTCGGGGAAATAGAAGCTGTCGTAAGGGCCGGGGTAGTAGGAATAGTTGTACCAGCCGTCCCACAGCCGGTCATCACCGGATTCCACAAAGCAATGGCTGTAGGTGCCCTCGTTGTAGATGGCAACGGCCAGATCGCCTCCATATTGCAAGATTTCCTCGCTCTGTACCAGTTCCCCGTGCTCCGGGTAGCCCTCTGTTTTCTTTACATGGTAGCTGGCGGTTTTCAGCTTGGCAATCACCGCATCCACCCGGGCCATGGCCTCCTCGGCGCCCGCTCCATGGATGCCCCCGGTGGGGCCAATGGCAAATTGGGCATACTGGATGATGCTCTCGCTGCCGCTGTAGAAGCGGGTGCCCAGCCGGTAGACACCGGAGTCCAGGGCACCGTAGGTGCTGCTCCAGTCGAGTGAAAATATCTGGCTCATACTGCTCAGAGGCTGCAGAACGGTGCCGAAGGGATAGGTGTTGTCCCCCTGGAGCCGCTGCCAGCCGTCGGAAGTCTTCTTTTCCAGCCAGTAGCGGTCGTCCATGGTGTAGCTGCCCCTGCCGACACCCTGCCAGGAAACCATGATCTCGCCCCCTGTGGGCAGCAGAAGGTCGTCGTCTACCCGCAGGAAAATGTTCCAGGGGGAATCCGCACCGGTGGAGAAGGAGTCGGCATAGTCCAGGGAGGCGCAGTCTGCAATGTAGTTCACGCATACGCCGTAGTCCTGGGATAGGACTTCCAGGTAGTCATGGGAGAGCACGGTGCCGCTGCCGTCCTGCACCAGCCGGTCCACCCGGGTGAGATTGCCGGTTTCGTCAAAACGGTAGGTGTCCGTGCCCTGGTAGGTTGTGCCGGACGCGTCCGCCCAGGCGGAGCGGAACCGGATCTGCTGGGCATCGATGCAGGATTCCCCCTCCGGGAACAGGATCTTCCGGTTCTCGTCGGGCAGAAAATCATTCAGCATATCCTTCATGCGGTCGGCGAAATTGTAGTCCGTCTGCATGCTGGAAGCCAGGTATTCTCCGGCGTAGTAGTCCAGCCGGTACCGCTGGCCGTCCTTGGTGATCCTGGCTGTGGGGGAGACATCGTCATTGAAGGCGTTCTTTTCTCCACGGAGAAGGGAGATGGCGCGTTTGCTGTTCAGCGCGTTTATGGTGTTGGTGCATCGGGTCAGGGCTTCCTCCTGGGCACTGGGCAGGGCTTCCCGATAGATGCGGAAGGGAACGCAGAAGCTGCCGGATAGGCCTTCACCGGAAATATTCATGGCAATCAGGTAATCTCCGGCAGAGAGTGCTCCGTATGTGAGCGACCAGTCCAAATCCCTATAGGTGCTCTGGGTGGTATCCTGTCCCAAAGAGAAGCCGTAGTTCGTTTCCGGATAAAGCTCCGCATTGCCGGCGAGAACAGGAACGATCTCCCAGCTGCTTCCGTTCCAGCGCTCCAGATGGGAACCGGAAACCTTTATGGTATCGCGGGTGCGGCAGAATTCCGGCGCAATTTTCAAAATCAGCTTGCCGCCGGTGACGGTCAGATCTTCCACGGAGAGGGTGATGCCCCAGTCTGGATTTTCGGGATATTGGGGCTGCGCGGCGGGGGAAAAGTCCGCCGGGTCTTCCTTGCTGCTCTGCACCAGGGCGGCCTCCGGGTCTTCCTGCTTTTCCACCGGGTTTGTCCCCAGGCACACGGCCACAAGGGCGATGGCCAGCACGCCCAAAAGACTGATCCAGAAGGCGGGCTTCTTATAGCTCAGCACGGATTTGATCCGGTATTTTACGCTGACCTCGCCGAAGGCCACAGGGCAGGCGGCGTAGTGGACCTTGTGGGTGCTGCAATCTAGCAGGGCGGCGGAGTAGGCCTTCCGCTCCGGCAGATCCATGAACTGCACCACCCGCTGGTCGCAGGCCATCTCAATGTCCTTGCACAGCAGGATGTAGCTGACCCACACCAGGGGATTGAACCAGTGGAGCACCAGGGCCAGAAAGCCAATGAGCTTGATCCAGTGATCCCCCTTGTCCAGATGGGTGCGCTCGTGGGCCAGGATCTGCTGCCGGGTGTTGTCGCTGACCCCGGCGGGGATGTAGATTTTCGGCTTCAGAAACCCCAGCACAAAGGCCGTTTCCAGCCCCTCGCACTCCCAGCCGCCCCGGATCTTCCGGGCATCCTTCACCTGGCGGCGCAGATGGGCATAGGAGATGAGGCTTGCACACAGCAGCGAAACCGCCACAATGCACCACAGGGGCACGAGGTAGGTTTGCAGTGTTTCCGACTGGGGCAGGCGAATGGTTGGGGGCTGTAAGCTGAACCTGCTTTGCAGGGGGACGGGCAGCAGCAGCCGGAGCCCTGCCACCATCCAAAGGATGCAGATGAATTTCTTGGGGGTTTTCCGCAGCACCAGCCGCAATACCAGCACCGCCAGAATCACGATGCTGCCGCTGACGCTGGCGGTGAGCAGATTGGAAAAGAGGGATTGCATGGGTCATTCCTCCTTATAGTTGTCGATCATCTCCCGCAGCTGGTCCACCTCATTTTTGGACAGCCGTTTGCTGTGGGAAAAGGCGGCGATAAAGGCAGGCATAGAGCCCTCGAAGGTCTCGTCCACCATTTCCGTCAGCCGGGAGCGCTGAACCTCCTGCTTGGTCACGAGACTGGTGACGGTGGCGTTCTCATTCTTCAGCACCCCCCGGTCAGCCAGACGGCGGATCACGGTATAGGTGGTTGCCTTGGACCAGCCCAGCTTTTCCTTGCACAGGGCGGTCAGCTGCGTGGAATTGATGGGCTCATGCTCCCAGAGCAGCAGGCAGAAGCGGTATTCGCTTTCAAAAATTTTGGGGGTATCCATAAGGTGCTTCTCCTTAGCGAAAAGTGGTGCCGTCTGTGCCGTCGATGGTGATGTTTCCGCAGTCAGAGGTTCGGATGACAGCGCCGGGGCCGTATTCATCCCCCAGGTTCCGGAAGGTGTTGCCGTCCACCCGGACGTTCTGGCAAGTGTAGAAGTTTACACCACCGTAGCTGCAATCGTGAATCAGGTTGTTGATCACCTGCAAACCCAGGCTGTTTTCGCCCCACACGCCCCAGGTGCCGCAGCCGTAGAGGTCGCAGTCCTCCACAAGACCGCTCTGGCTGCTGCGGAATTGCAGCACGCCGCCGGCGCAGTAGCCGGGCTCCTGGGTGTGGCCCAGGGTGATGTGGGTGACGTAAATATTGGAGCAGTTCTCAAAGGTCAGCACGTAGGCGTACCTGGGGACGGCGGAGAGAACCCTGTCCGTTGCCGCATCCCCGGAGCCCCGGACAGTCAGGTTGGAAACGTTCTGGACAACCAGCGTGGGGCCGTCAAATTCCTCGTACCAGTAGTAGTTCTCTCCATCGGCCTGACCGTAACCGGTGGCGGTGCTGAAATCGATAAGTTCTGCGTCTACAATGATCTCCGTGTTGGAGGCGATGGCCGCCAGAAATTCATCGGCAGTGCTCACATGGACGGCGTTCTGGCTGCCGGTAATCACCGGCTCGGCCACACCGGGCTGGGGGGCTTCATACTGGCTGTACTGGGGGACGGGCACAGCGTCAACCGTGGTTGTAGGTTGGGTCTCCTGTTGGGCCTCCGGGACGGTTGTTTCCGGGGCGGCGGTTTCCGTGGGGAAGGTGGTCTGCGCAGCGGTGGTTTCCGGTGCGCTCTGGGCTGCACCGCAGCCGGAAAGCGCGGCTGCCAGCAACGACAGGGTCAGAATAGCGGCACAAAAACGTTTCATGGGGATTCATCCTTTCTTTGTGTGGTTTTGCAGATATGAGATTTAACGCGTTAAACCTGATACTTGCAGTTTAACGCATTAAACCTCACTTGTCAAGAGGTTAAGGAGAATTTAAGAATTCGAAAAAAATCCCCGCCGGTCTGATATGCTCCCTTCGTGATGGACAGTGTTTTTATTTCACTGTCTCTCATAAAGGGAGCATATCACTCACGAACGGGGGCAAAGAGATATGTATTACCCCCGAAAAAGAAACCGGGGGAACCGCTTGCCGGGGTACTGGCAGCGCCACGGACGGCATATCACATGAAGTGCTAAAATGCAAGCAAAAACCAGGGCATACCGCGCTTTTGCTGCAGCGGTATGCCCTGGTTAAAAAATACAATAAGGATATTACACGGTTTCCGGCTTCCCGCTGAACTTGGCCTTCCAGTATTTCCCAAAGACAAGAATTTCCGCCAGCAGTCCCAGGGGCAGCGCACAGGCCACATCGATGGCGGAGTGCTGCTTGACGAACATGGTTGCGGCGCTGATGAGGAAGACATTGAAGACCACAAAGGCCTTCCACAGCTTTCCCGCCTGCTTTTCCTTCAGCCAGCAGGAACCGATGCCCAGAGAGTAGGCCACATGCAGAGAGGGGCAGACCCCGGTGGGGGTGTCCATCCTGTAGATGAAGGCCGCCAGGTGGGTGAAGAAATTGTCCCGGGCGAATTCCGTGGGCCGCAGGTCCTGGATGCTGGGGTAGACGATGTAAACCGCCATGGCCACCACCTGGGTGATGATGATGTATTTTTGCAGATTTTTGAAGTTCTCAATGTCATACAGGAGAAAATACCCCAGGGAGATGACGATCAGCACATACCAGAAGCAATAGGGGATAAAGAAGAACTCGTTGAAAGGGATCAGGTCGTCCAGTCGGCTGTGCATCACATGGCAGGCGTCGTAGGGGATGAAATTCTCCGTCAGGAAATAGAAGAGGAAATACACCAGCCATCCGGCCAGCAGCTTGAGGTGGGAAAACTCCGGGTCGTTCAGCTTGGAAAAGCGGAACTTCCGGTAATCAACAACAGGTTGTTTCATAGGATCGCCTCTGTAGAATGATTGGTTTTGTAGTCCTTCTTGGGGATATTGGGGTAGGGCACCACGATGTGCTCCGGCAGGCTCTCCGCCTGGGCGGTGATGCTGTCCATCAGGGCCTGACAGATCCGGCGGCGCTCCTCGGCAATGGGGGCCGTGGGGTCGAATTGGATGGGCTTGCAGAAATAGACCTTGTGAAGCCTGGGCGCTAAGTACATGGGCACAAAGTTCAGGGCCTTGCCTGTGCGCTTGTAGTACAGCTTGGCCACATCCACAAAGTTCTCCTGAAACGCGCAGAGGATCTGGTTGTAGCCCTTTTTGCACTCGGGGAAGATGATGATATGGTTGCCCGCCTGGAGGCTTTTCACCGTGTTCCGGAAGGTATTGATGACCCGGGTGTCGTGGTACACGGCGATGGTGTCGCCGCAGCGCATGACGCAGGAGGCAAAGGGGGCGATGATGTAGCTCAGCAGCCGGAACAGGGGCTTGAGGGCCTTGGGCTTTTCGTCCCAGAAGTCGTGATAGGCGTAGTCCGGGACCTCCTTGGCGGACATCATCTGCCCGGCGCACCAGATGGCCCGCTTTCCCGGGAAATAGAGCTCCGCCAGAATGGGCCCGTTGGCCTGAGAATGGTTGCCTACCACAATGGAGGGCTCTTCGGGAAGGTTTTCGGCGCCCTCCACAGTGGTCTTTGGATAGAAGATCCAAACGAGCTTCCAGCAGACCCAGTAAAATGCTTTTTCCAACCGTTTTTTCAAGGCCGTACCTCCGCACAGTATATTTTTTACGAGAATTGTACCGGGGAAAGCTAAACTGCACCTAAACTTGAAAAACTTCGGAAAAGAGATATACTGTTTTCAGTTTCGTTTCGGTTTAGGATGATACCATATGCTTAGCAAAAAAGCAAGGGAAAACCAAGGAAAATCCAGGGGGGAAATGTTTTGTTCCATATTCTCGTGGCAGATGATGATAAAAATACCCGCCGGCTCATGCAGGCGGTACTGGAAGGAGACGGCTATACCGTCACAACGGCCTGTGACGGCGAGGAGGCCCTGGCCGTGATGGACCGGGAGCACATCGACCTGGTCGTGCTGGACATTATGATGCCCAATATGGACGGCTATGAGTTTACAAAAACCCTGCGCTCGGCCAATAATGAGATGCCCATCCTCATGGTCTCCGCCAAGCAGCTCTCCGAGGACCGGAAAAAGGGCTTCCTGGTGGGCACGGACGACTATATGACAAAGCCTGTGGATACCGAGGAGATGCTGCTGCGCATCAAGGCCCTGCTGCGCCGGGCAAAGATCGTCTCCGAGCGGAAGATCGAGATCGGCGATGTGGTGCTGGACTACGATTCTCTGACCGTCACCCGGGGCAAGGAACGCCAGGAGCTGCCTCAGAAGGAATTTCTGCTGCTGTATAAGCTCTTGTCCTATCCCGGGAAGATCTTTACCCGGATTCAGCTTATGGACGAGATCTGGGGCATGGATTCCGAAACCGGCTGGGAGACGGTGACGGTCCATATCGGAAGGCTCCGCAAGCGCTTTGAAGCCTGGCCGGAGTTTGAGATCATCTCCGTCCGGGGCTTGGGCTATAAGGCGGTGAAGAAGGTATGAAGCGTCGCAAACCCTCCAAGCAGGAGCGCCAGAGCCGCATGACCCTGACCCTGACCCTTTCCGGCTGCGTCTTCGTGGTCACGCTGGTGACCCTGCTGATCATCGGTGCGGCCCTGCTGATCGTAGACCGCACGGGGCAGCTGGGCAAGTGGATGGAGCACTCCAGCATCCTGTCCTTCTTCCTGATCATCGCCGCCATCAGTCTGGTGGGCGGTACCCTGATGGCCCTGCTGCTGGGCACCTTCCCCCTGCGCTCCGTCAGCGAGATGACCCAGGGCCTGCACCGGCTGGCCTCCGGGGACTACGATGTCCGCATAGAGCCCAAGGGCCTTATGGCCACCATTGCCCCCCTGCGGGATATGGTGGAGTCCTTCAACGCCACGGCATCCGAGCTTGCGGGCACGGAAATGCTGCGCTCGGACTTTATCAACAACTTCTCCCACGAGTTCAAGACCCCCATCGTCTCCATTGCGGGCTTTGCAAGCCTTTTGCGGCAGGGGGACCTGACCCGGGCTGAGCAGCTGGAATACCTGGACATCATCGAAAGCGAAAGTAAGCGTCTGGCGGATATGGCCACCAATGTGCTGAACATGACCAAGGTGGAGAATCAGGCCATTCTGACGGACGTTTCCACCTTCAACCTTTCCGAGCAGCTGCGGACCTGCGTGCTGCTGCTGGAGCGGAAGTGGGAAAAGAAAAATCTGGAAATGAATCTGGATCTGGAGGAATACACCGTCTCCGGCAACCAGGAGCTGCTGCGGCAGGTGTGGGTAAACCTGCTGGACAACGCTATCAAGTTCTCCCCGGAATGCCAGACGGTGGAGGTTTCCGCCCTGGAGACGGAAAATGATGTGACGGTCTCCATCTGCAACACCGGCTCCTATATCCCCCCGGAGCAGCAGGAGGCCATTTTCCGCAAGTTCTACCAGGCGGACCGCTCCCACAACAGCGAGGGCAACGGCATCGGCCTGGCGGTGGTCAAGCGGGTGGTGGAGCTCCACAGCGGCACCGTCCGTGTAGAAAGCGAACCCACCTACACCAAATTTCTCGTCACCCTTCCCAAAGCACAATAAAAATCCCGCCCCGGACAGAATGTTGCTGCGGCAACGCTGCCCGGGGCGGGTTTGGCTTAATCCATTCTGACCAGCTTCAGAGTTTTGTTTTCTTCCTTTAAAAAATCTGGATCATGGCTGACAATGATTACCAGCTTGTTATTTTTCTGCAGCTGCGAAATCATATCCAGAATCTCACATTTTTTATTGCTGTCAATAAAATTGGTGGGTTCGTCAAAAATATACACACTTTTGTCGGTTGCCAGGAACAGCTTGATCTGCTCAAATTTCTTTTGACCGCTGGACAGCTTCCCAGCTTCATTGCTATAGAACATACTGATATATGCATCCGCTGATATATATACGATGTCATCGGAGAGCAGCTTCTTCCCATTGATCAGGATATCTCCGCAATAGCGCCCATTATACCCCATGATTGCCTCTATAAGGGTCGTCTTCCCGGTCCCGTTTTCTCCGCAAATGACATAGGTGGTCCCTTTTTGGAAGGTGTAATTGATCGCTTTGCTGAGCTTCTTACCCTGGCTGTCCAGAATTGTGAGATTGCTTAATGTAATGTCTTCTATTTTTTCGGAGGTGTAATCTGCGGTTGTCAGATTTAATAGCTTCGATAAACCGTTCAATGCAGGGCGGACCTGCTGATAATCTGCGCTGAATGACATCAAACATTCACACGGATCCCACAGCTGTGACACGTAATTCTGAAAGGCGTATAGAACGCCAATGGATATACGCCCTTCATAGGTCAGAAAACCGGACGAAAGAATCACAATTAGAATTGCCAGATTTAGAAAGCAGTATGTGAAGAAATAGAGATAAACGGACTTTGTCTTATAGTTTTTATGCTGCACCATTCTGTATTTTTTCAGCAGCGGTCCAATGGGGCCCAATTGCTTTTTCTGTAAAAAGCGTTCTTCTTTTGATAGATAGAACTGATCTGTAATGTACCTTTTGACATTTTGAATATTGCCGAGATTTTCATCGGCACTGCTATATAGCTTCTTCTCAAAGGCCTTGGAGGCAAGAAAAGAGCAGGGGACAAATACCAGTAAAATCAATGTGCTTTCCCAGTTCAAGCAAAACATAATTGCAAAAATGGCCACAACGTTTATGGATGAAAAGACGGCATTCATGGGGCGAATAAAGAAATACGACCGCGCTGCCTCATAGTTCTGCCCGAGCTGTTGATGCAATTCCCCAGCATTCAGGTCGTTATCCTTCACATCCAGATATTTTAATTTAATGTTCACAGACGAAAAGAAATTTACAAAGTTTTCTGCTTCCACTTTGCCGACCATCATGGAAAAAGCGTAAGAGATCACCTGCGTCAAAGCAAACGCGCAGAGATAGTACAGCGCATAGTGAACCATCCTGCCGTAATCAAGCGCAACAACCGCATCGATGAATTGCATGACCACAAGCGGTGTTACCAGATAAGCCGCTAAGTAGAGGCAATAGACAATGCCATACTGCACTTTTGTCTTATTGGAAGTCAATTTGGAAATATCTGACATCTCCGCATCCCTCTTTCCGTTCAATGTTCTGAACCGCTTACCGGCTTTATCATAACATAGATCGGACGAAATCACAAAGTTATTTTCCAATAAAAGTACATTTTGTGCATTGCAACAGATGTACATAGGTGAATGAAGCGCATTTCACTGGCGGCAGATTGTATTTGAAAACCGCCATAAACAGTATGTTGCTGCGGCAACGCTGCCCGGGGCAGTTTCGGTTTATACTGAAAGGGCAAGAAAAAACATCTCCCCAGAAGGGATAGCGGCTTCCGGACGTTTAATGCACAGCTGGATGCAGCCGCAGACCGGAGGGGTTCTGCCGAAAGAAAACAGAGAATCACAAAATGGAGGAACCAACGATGATTCGTCAAATCATTCATATCGATCAGGAAAAATGCAACGGCTGCGGCCTGTGCGTCAAGGCTTGCCACGAGGGGGCCATTGCCCTCATTGGCGGCAAGGCCTATCTTGCCCGGGAGCACTATTGCGACGGCCTGGGGGACTGCCTGCCCGGCTGCCCCACCGGGGCAATCACCTTCGAGACCCGGGAAGCCCCGGCCTACGATGAGGCCGCCGTGCTGAAGGCCAAGGCCGAAAAGGCTGCGGCCCAGGGCGGCTGCCCCGGCAGCCGGATGCGGACGCTGTCCCCGGAGCCGGAAATGCCCCAGGGCGGCCATTGCCCCAGCCAGCTGCGACAGTGGCCTGTGCAGCTCAAGCTGGTGCCTGTTCAGGCCCCCTGGTTTGACGGGGCGGATGTACTGGTGGCGGCGGACTGCACTGCCTATGCCTATGGGGACTTCCACCGGGATTTTCTCCGGGGAAAGGTCCTGCTCATCGCCTGCCCCAAGCTGGACAGCGTGGACTACAGCGAGAAGCTGACGGCCATTTTCCGGGAGAACAACATCCGGTCCGTAACGGTGCTGCGCATGGAGGTTCCCTGCTGCGGCGGCCTGCAGCGGGCCGTAGAAACCGCCGCCGCCAACAGCGGGAAGGATATCCCGGTGACTACGAAGATCGTTACGACGGACGGGAAGGTACGGTAAAAAAAGCTTGCCCTCCGGGGGAGCTGGCTCGGCGCAGCCGAGACTGAGGAGGGGCGTAATGAGCGAGAGTGTTGAGGAAATACGTACCGCTCACTTACGCAAGGCCCCTCATCCATAAATTATGGTATAGCTGCCACCGGCAGCTATAGAAAATTAGATTCGCTGCGCGACGCACCGCCGCTGCGGCGGTCCCCCTTCCCCAATGGGGAAGGTCAAGAACTAAAATCAGGAGAGACCCTATGAATAAGAACTTATTTTGCTTCCAGTGCGAACAGACCGACCGGACGGGCCTTTTGCAGGACGCCCTGACCGGGGCGCTGATCGGCCTGGCCCGGGCTTCGGAGAGCAGTGCCGATCTGCTGACCCCGGAGACGGACGCACTCATTCAGCGGTCCCTCTCCGCCTGCGCCGACAGCAGCCCGGATGACGCGGAAATCCAGGCCCTGCTGGACCAGGTCCACGCGGAGAAGGCCCGGCTGGTGCCGGACTGCGCCAGCTGCAGGAATCCCTGCGGCCACAATGACGACTATGATCTTGCAAACCTCTGGAACGCCCGGGAGGATGTCCGCAGCCTGAAGGGCCAGATTCTCTCCGGCATCCGGGATATGGCCGCCAGAGCCTGCCGCGCTGCCGCACTGGGCTATCGGGACGAGGAAGTCAACCGCTTCTTCTACCGGGCACTGTTCACCCTGGGGGAGGATACGGACGCAGAACACCTGCTGCCCATTGCCCGGCAGGTGGAAGAGATGAACCGGAAAGCGCCTGCACGCCGCCATAGGTCGGGGCGCGCCCTTTGACGGTTTCCATCCAAAACATGAATCAATTTCTTATATATGCAGAAAAAACGGGGAAATTTTGAAGATTGATTTCACAGATGGGGTGTGGTAGAATACAAAAAAAGCCGAAAGCGAGCTGAATCATATGCTGTCAAAACAGATGCTGTATAATCTTGAAAATTCCTCTGCCATTCGAAAGATGTTTATTGAAGGGCAGGAGCTGGCGCAGAAGGTCGGCGCGGAGAATGTTTTTGATTTTTCTCTGGGCAACCCTGTGGCCCCGGTGCCCAAGGCCTTTAACGACGCGCTGATTGAAATCATTCAGAACGAGAACTCCCTGACCCTTCACGGCTATACCAACAATGCCGGTTATCCGGAGGTACGGAAGGCTGTGGCGGACCATCTGAATCGGGAGTTTGGCCTGGGGCTTACCGAGGAGAATGTGGTCATGACCGTGGGGGCTGCCGGCGCCATTAACATTGTCTTCAAAGCGATTTTGGATATTGACGACAATGTGGTGGTGTTCCGGCCCTATTTTGGCGAATACCGCAGCTATGCAAGCAACTTTCATGCTCAGATTGTAGAGGTGGATCCGCAGCTGCCCAGCTTCCAACCGGACCTGGAGGACTTTGCCCGGAAGGTGGACGCACGGACCAAGGCGGTCATCATCAACAACCCGGTCAATCCCTCCGGCGTTGTCTACAGCGAAGAGACCCTGCGCTGCATTGCAAAGATTCTGGAGGAGAAGCAGAAGCTCTACGGACACGAGATTTACCTGATTTCCGATGAGCCCTACCGGGAGATTGCCTATGACGGCGTGAGAATTCCCTATGTGACGAAGTTCTATGCCAATACCTTTGTGGCCTATTCCTTCTCCAAGACGCTGTCCATTCCCGGCGAGCGGATCGGCTATCTGATCGTCTCCCCGGAGATGAAGCAGTGGCGGGAAATGGCAAACGCGGTGACGGTGGCAAACCGGGTCTGCGGCTTTGTCAATGCACCCAGCCTGCTGCAAAAGGCTGCGGCCCGCTGCCTGGAGGAGAAATGCGATATTGCATTCTATGACAACAATCGGAAGCTCCTTTGGGGCGGCCTGACGGAACTTGGCTTTGAATGTGTCAAGCCCGAGGGAACCTTCTATCTGTTTGTGAAGTCTCCGGAAGATAACGAGCAGAATTTTGTGGCCCGGGCAAAAGCGCACAATCTGATTCTTGTGGCCGGTTCCACCTTTGCCATGCCGGGCTATGTCCGCATTGCCTACTGCGTGAGCCCGGATGTGATCAAGCGCAGCTTGCCCCATTTTGCGGACCTGGCAGCGGAGTATGGGCTGAAAAACGGCATTTGATGGGAACTGAATAACAAAAGATAAGGAGCTTTCCGTATTGGAAGGCTCCTTATCTCAGGCTGTCGAAAAACCCCTTACGGGCTTTTCCGACAAGTTTTTGCAGTCTGCCGCGTGCACTCCTTGTTCGCCTACGGCGAACAACTCGCACACTTGCAGCCTGAGAAGTATTTTCTGTCAGGTACACGCCCCGACAGAAAATGAATTGATTTTATTTGGCGGCTTACGCCGCCAAACTCTGCGAGGCTTTTTTGACAAGCTGAGATAAGGAGCTTTCCGTATTGGAAGGCTCCTTATCTTTGTTTATAGGAAGTTATGCGTTCATGGCCTCACCCAGCACCTTCAACAGGCTTTTTTGGGGGTCGTCGGCATCCAGGCTGATTTCCCAGAACATAATGCCCGCCAAAAGTCGCTCTTTTGCAAGGGCGACTTTTTTTGTCAGGGTTTCCCGGCCGTTATAGTGGACGGAGCCCTGGGGCATTTCCACGGTGTCCTTTTCCAGCGCGTCCGGGTCTGCCAATAGCAGGTCCTTGAAAGCGCCGGGGAAGGGGCGGCCGTAGAAGGGCAGGCCAAGCGTCAGCTTTTCCGGCGGGAAGTGACGCGCCTCAAGCCAATAGTTCAGGCAGCTTTCCACAAAGGCATAGGAGGAATGGATGGGGCCGTCACAGTCATAGGTCATGAGGTTAATTTGGTCCAGCAGCTCCACGGCGGGGGAGTCGATGGCTTCGGCGGCGCTGCGGATGGGCTCGTTTTTGCTGTCCAGTCCGGCCAGAATGGCGGCGGTCAGCAGCTTGCCGCCCAGAAGTCGGCGCAGCCGCAGCAGAAAATCCTCATATTGCTGCTTGGTGCCGTCGGTGGTTCGGGGGTACTCCCAGTCGATGTCTACGCCGTCAAAATCAAAGGCTTCTGCCATGGCAACGATCTCATTTGCCAGCTGCTGCCGCTTTTCGGGGGTGTCCGTAGCGGCCCGGAAGGTGGGCTCCAGGACCTTCTCCTGCCAGCTCCAGCCGCCCAGGGACAGGACCGCTCTTGCGCCTGCGGCATGGGCTTTTTCCGCAACGGCCCGGGCCAGGGCCGGGTTTTCCAGGGGCAGAACATGGCCCTGATCCGTGGGGATGGCAAAGGCGAAGTTTACCATGGTGACAATGCCAAAATCCAGCTTTTCCAGCCCCTCCGGGGCAAAGAGGTATGCAACGCATTCCATAGACTTGTTCATAATGTATTCTCCTTTACAGATATTTCTTTTTTTCACCTTTCCACCAGCTGCCGCGAAGCAGGCGGATGCTCAGTGCCGCCGTTCGCACGGCCCACTCGGCCCACATGGCGATCCACAGGCCCTCAATGCCCAGCCCCAGCGGGAAGCACAGCACATAGCCAAAGCCAATGCGCACGCCCCACATGGACAGCAGGGACAGCACCGAGGGGAAGACAGTGTCGTGGCCGGCCCGCAGCACATAGGGGGCGATGTTGGAGACAGGCCAGAACAGCAGCATGGGAACAAGCAGATGGTGCAGCAGCCCCAGCACCGTCTCCCGCATGGCGGGAGTGGTAGTGTAGAGGCTTTGCAGCATAGTGGGCAGCAGCGGATAGCAGATGCCTGCCCCCAGGCACAGCAGCCCAAGACCCAGGGCAATGGAGCCATAGCCATAGCGCCGGGCATCCCGGAAGGCCCCCCGGCCGATGGATTGCCCAACGATCGTTACAGCCAGGTTGCCCGCAGCCAGACCGGCGGCGGTGATAACGCCCTGCAGGGAGCTCGCGATGGCGTTGGCGGAAATGGCGAAGGTGCCCAGAGGGACGGTCATGGTGGCGATGACGATGTTGCCGCCGTAGAGGAAGATCTGCTCCAGACCGAAGGGAACGCTGACCCGAAGGATGGAGGCGGCTACGTCCCTGCGGCAGACGAAGAGATTTTTTCGGGTGATGTGAATGGGCAGCTTCCCGGGATGGAGCAAAAACACCAGGGCGCAGCCGGAGCCCAGGGCCCGGGCGGCGATCTGGGCCAGAGCGCTGCCCAGAATGTCCAGCTTCCACACATTTAAAAAGAGAATGCTGAACAGCAGGTAGGCCACATTGATCACAATGGTCAGGCACAGGCACTTTCCGGAGGCACCCAGCCCCCGGAGAATGCAGAAGATGCCGGTATAAATTGTAAAGAGAATCAGCGAAAAGCTGCCCTGGACCATATAGGTGACGGCCTTTTCCAGAACCTCCGGCTCCGCCTGGGGATACAGGGCTGTCAGAATGGGCCTTGGGAACAGGATCAGTACCAGGCTCAGGGCCGTGCCGGACAGAAAGGTCATCCAGAGAATGTGTCCGGCAGCCAGATTCATCCGCTCCATGTCCCGGCTGCCGTAGCTCTGGGCGATCTCTACGGTACCACCGGCGGAGATGCCGTTCATCAGGCAAACGATCAATGTAAAGATGGGGGACACCAGATTTACCGCCGCCACAGAGGATTCTCCCGCCGAGGAGATCAGGGCCGTGATCAGCATACTGATGAGCATAATGGAAAGAGAATCCAATATAAAGGGCAGGGTCATGGAGACAAGCTGCCGCCTGGTGAAAACATGTGATTCCTGGGAAACGGTTTCTTTTTCTTGCTGCATGGCAGATAACTTCCTTCGTTCGGCGCTTAGCGGAGGCATTGGACTGCCTTGGCTTTTTTGTTCGACCAGAGCGTACCACAAGCAACCGCCCCCTGTCAATTCCGGGGACGAAAATTGCCAGCGCGTTGTTCAAAACCAACAACCAAAGGCAATAAAAGCCAAGGCCATGTCATGACATTTCTCTGTGGGTTTAGTACAATATGGTCAAGAAAGCGAAACACATGAAAGCAAGTTTCGTCAAAATGAATACAAGAGGAAAGCTGGTGGATTTATGCGCAGCAATACCAAAGCCGTTGCCCGCGCCGAGACCCTGCAGCAGCCCAGCCGCTTCACCAAGTGGAAGAAAACGCTGGTCCTGCTGACCATGGTCGCCCCCACAGCCATTTGGCTGCTGCTTCTGCGGTACCTGCCCATGGGCGGTATCGTTCTGGCATTCAAGAACTACAAGATCAATCCCCGGAATCCAAGCTTCTGGAGCAATCTGGTCAGCTCCCAGTGGGTTGGCTTCAAGAACTTCGAATTCCTGTTCAAGACGGATGCAGCCTGGGTAGCCATTCGGAATACGCTGCTGTATAACGTGGTCTTCATCATCCTGGGCGCCATCATCCCCGTGGCCTTCGCCATTATGATGAACGAGCTCACCAAGAAGTTTGTGGCCAAGGCCTACCAGACCATGATGTTCTTCCCGTACTTCCTGAGCTGGGTCGTGGTCAGCTACTTCCTGAACGCCTTTATCGATGCCCAGTACGGCATGATCCCCGCCGCCCAGAAGGCAGCAGGGGATGCGGTCATCTCCTGGTACACCACCACAAAGCCATGGCCCTTCATATTGGTTCTTGCAAACCTATGGAAAAATGTGGGCTATTCCACAGTCCTTTACTTAGCCGCCATCACCGGCATTGATTCCACCCAGTATGAGGCCGCAGCCATTGACGGCGCAAGCAAATGGGATCAGGTCCGCTATGTGACCCTGCCCCATCTGCGCACCATGATCTGCATCCTGTTCATTATGAACGTGGGCAAGATCTTCGCCGCAGACTTTGGCCTGTTCTACAATGTGCCTATGCAGAACGGCGCTCTGTTCTCCGTGACCCAGGTCATCGATACCTATATCTACCGGGTGTTCGTGACAACAGGCGACATCAGCTTCAGCTCCGCCGCAGGTCTCCTTCAGAATGTGATCGGCTTCGTGTGCATCATGACGGCCAATTCCATCATCAAGAAGCTGGACCCCGACAGCAGCTTGTTCTAAGGAGGCAGACCCATGGCAAAGAATCACAAGAACACACGGCTAAATACCGTCAGTACCGGCACGGAAGCAATCATCCATATCATGATCGGACTGTTCTCCCTGTGCTGCATCATCCCTTTTATCTTCGTTATCATCATCGCCTTCTCTTCCGAGCAGTCCATCCGTGAGATCGGCTACTCCTTCTGGCCTACCCAGTGGAGCACGGCAACCTTTGCCTATGCCTTCGGGAAGCTGCCCCAGATCTGGCGGTCCTTCTTCAACAGTGTGTTTATCACTGTAGTAGGTACTCTGGCCAGCACCACCATGTGCGCCCTGTATTCCTACGCACTGTACCGCCCGGATTTCAAGTTCCGCAATTTCTTCACCTTTTTCAGCTTCTTCACCATGATCTTCGGCGGCGGCCTGGTCCCTACCTACGTGATCTCTACCAAGGTGCTGGGCCTGGGTGAAAATTATGCGGCGCTGATCATCCCGCTCCTTGTCAGCCCCTTCAATATCATCATTATGCGTACCTTCTTCCAGAGCTCCGTGCCGATGGATCTCATCGAGGCCGCCACCATCGACGGCAGCGGCGAGTATTCCACCCTCTTCCGGGTGGTCATCCCCATCGCCAAGCCGGGCCTTGCAACGGTGGCCCTGCTGAATGCACTGGCCTACTGGAACGACTGGTATCAGTCCCTGCTGTATATCAAGCAGAACAAGGTCCTGCAGCCCCTGCAGGCACTGCTGATGGAGCTGCAGAACAACGTGGAGTACCTGAACCGTATGGCAGGCTCCATGGGCACCGCAGCCATTCAGGAGGCCGCAAAGGCGCCTACCCAGACCCTGCGTATGGCCCTGGTCGTCATCATCGTGCTGCCCATCGCCTGCGCCTATCCCTTCTTCCAGCGCTACATCGTTGCGGGCCTGACTGTTGGCTCCGTGAAGGGTTAAAAACCATTTGGCACATTCAGCGAAAAGCTGTTTGGCAATATACCAATAAAAATTGGAGGATGTATCATGAAAAAGCTACTGGCCCTGTTGCTGGCTGCGGTTATGGTCCTTGGTTTGGCCGCCTGCGGTTCCGGCACATCTACCCCCGCTGAAACCACTGCCGCTCCCGCCGCTTCCAGCGACGCAAGTGCAGACAACGCTGCGGACACCACCGCAGCTGCCGCTCTGGATCCCGTGACCATCAAGATCTGGTTCCACGGCAGCAACGTTACCCCTGACGCTTCCGCAAAGGTCATGGAGCAGGTCAATGCTTACCTGAAGGACAAGATCAATGTCACCGTTGACCCCATCTGGGGCACCTGGGGCGATTTCGATGCCGCTTCCGTGACTGCTCTGGCCGGCGGCGATGACGTGGACATCTACTTCACCTGCAACTGGTCTGCTGACGAGTACAACAAGTACGCCCGTGACGGCTACTGGGTCAAGCTGGACGACATGCTGGACACCTACGCCCCCGAGCTGAAGAGCACCATTCCCCAGGGCATTTGGGACTGCGCTGTGACCAACGGTATTGACGGCTCCGGCATCTATGCCGTTCCCGCTCTGAAGGACACCGCCACCCAGAACACCTGGGACGTCAACGGCACCTTGCTGGCCGAACTGGGCTACGACGTAGACGCTGTCTGCGCTGCCGGTATCGACTACTACTCCGACGAGTTCGAGGAAATGCTGAAAAAGGCCAAGGAGTACAAGGCTTCTCAGGGTGAGACCGACTTCTATCCCCTGGTTGTTGAGCCTGTTGTCCTTGAGAGAATGGTAACCGGTTCCTCCATCGTCACCGGCGACCTGAACGGCGCTTACATGCTGTCCTACTACTACGACACCGAGCATCCCTCTCACGACCTGGGCAGCCAGCTGGTCAACAAGTATGGCACCGAGGAATTCAAGAAGTACGCTGAGCGTACCTACGATCTGGCGCAGAAGGGCTATATCTCCCCCAGCACCCAGAACGTTGGCACCTCTAACGACTACCTGTCCGCCTGTCAGGCTTCCGCTTCCTACCTGTTCGGCACGCAGTCCTATGCTTACGGCTATGAGGCTACTACCCGCGGTGTCCGCGGTATCGATGTCCGCTACGTCCCCGCTGATGCACCTTACATGGATGCTACCTCCGGCCAGGGCGCTATGATGGCCATCTCCGCTACTTCCAAGAACCCCGAGCGCGCTCTGATGTTCCTGAACCTGCTGAACACCGATCCCGCTCTGATGACCCTGATGAACTACGGCGTTGAGGGCACCAACTACACCACCAACTCCGACGGCACCATCTCCTTCGTGGACGACACCCACGGCGGTTATATGCCCTGGAGAAACGGCATGGGCAACGTTCGTATCCTGCCTCCCACCGCTGACGAAGGCGTCACCTATTGGGATGACTTCTCCGCTTACTACAACTCCGCTGAGGCCCTGCCTTACGGCGGCTTCATCTTCGACAACTCCCCCGTCAGCACCGAGGGCGCTGCTCTGGCCAACGTCTATGCCGAGTACGCTTTCAACCTGATGTCCGGCGCGGTCAACCCCGACACCGTTCTGCCTGAGTTCCTGAGCAAGATGGAATCCGCCGGTATCGACGCTTTCGTCGCTGAGGCCAACAGCCAGCTGAACGCCTATCTGGGCAAGTAATTAAGCTACTTCACTTTTCTGTTTCTCCTCAATGAAAACCACCGGGCCGTCTGGTCCGGTGGTTTTCAATCTAACGCAGTTCTTTTTCAAAAGCAAAATCCGGGAAACAGGAAAGAGGTTAGATTTTGCCCATAGAGGGCATCGCACCTTACGAAAGATAGGAAGATTTTATTGGAGAGAAAAAATCGCAGGCGCTGTTAGAAAAGTATGTCGCTGCGAACCAGTGACCGACGTCACTGGTGTGGCAG
>UQGU01000020.1 GCA_900540635.1 uncultured Eubacteriales bacterium
TTTTTATTGAGAATATGCTCCAGGCGGCTGGGTAAAACAGTCGGCGCTCTCGGGCTGGTTTCCGAGAGCGCCGGTTCTATAAACTGGAAGTTTACGATTTCTTAATCGGATGTCTAATTACAGTTTTCCATTTCTCTGGGGCAGTCTTTCTTGCATCAGACATGTAAATCTCGTGGTGCAATCTATCTTTGTTAAGATCATTAACATACCCATTTTGTTCTAAATAAGGATCCATAAGAGCAACGGTTGCTGGCTCATTCTCAAAAGAACCTATATTCATAATTTGAACGCATAATCCCTCATCAATCGTAAAATACTCTGCTAACGAACAATCAAGTTTCTTCTTTTGAAGTCAGGCAGGCGATTAATATACCACCTAGAACACCAACAATCTAATTCTAGATGATTAAATCACTGTAATGAATATGTATATCTTCCCAATCTATAAACATTACATAAAACACCCTGCCATATTGAGGTGTCTCCACAATTCTTCCATGGTCAAGAACAGAAATATAAGAACCGTCACTTTTTCTCATATGAAAATAAATATAGTCATTTTCATTGCCACCGTCAATCTGTTTCCAGATGCTGGATTCCATCTGTTTTTGTTCATCCTCCCGGATCAGGTTTCGAAAACTTTTCTTTGTATGTGAAAAGAATTCATCCAAATTTTTGTATCCTGTCATATGAAGAAATTCACGGTTGGCATAAAACAATTCATCATCTTTTTTATCCGCTTTATAAATAACAAATGCACCCGGAAGATGTTCTGAAACATCTTTAAGCGCAAATCCCAGTTGTTTACGGACTCCTGATTGAAGTCCTCCCCGATATGCCATACATCCATTTTTTCCATGTAGTTTTATTTCATAAAGTGCTGCATCTGCACATCGCATGAGTTGGGAGCGATTTGATCCACTCCGTGGATATTCCGCATAGCCGAGAGAAATATAAAAAGAGTGTTCTTCTCCTTTATACAAAAATGTTTTCGGTGTCTTTGTAAATTGCGTTAACTTTTCTTTTGCATCTTCATAAGTACAATTCGGTATAAGGACGCAGAACTCATCTCCTCCATTTCGTCCCAACAATACATCAGACGGAAAAAACTTTTTCATGCTGTCAGCCAGATTTTTTAAGGCACGGTCTCCGTATGTGTGTCCATAAACATCATTGATAAGTTTAAAATCATCTACGTCTAGTAATGCAGCAATATAATGATTCCTTGGATTTTTTGTAATCATCCTCTCTGCCAGCGTATCAAAACCATAACGATTATAAACATTAGTCAGAGCATCCATATTCGCCAAAGTTTGAAATTTGATCTTATTTTCTCTGTACTTAAGGATCGCAAAGGTAAGACCTGTCAGTAGCAGGACGATAACACTAAGAATTCCTCCAAGCAGAATTACAGACTTTTTATTTTCCCAGCCTTCCTTCGGCATTAATTCAAATTTCCATTTTTCCTCACCTATAGTAAATCCATAAGAAATGGGAGAAGTTAATTTATCATCTGACTGAGAAACGATTTCATAAGTGTCATCCCATGGAGCAACTGTTTTGGAAAGCCTATACTCATATCCAAATTCTGATACTGCACTGAGCGACCCTGAAAAAACATCCGGAACACGCAGAATAACAATCGTAAATCCCCAGAAATATTCCTGTCCCGTTCCATCTTCCAAATAAACCGGATTGCGAACGGCAATTCCTTCTCCACCCTGTTCTAATTCGAATGGTCCCTGTGTAATCAGTATATGATCATCTCTTGCATAACAGGATATTTTTCCTCGCTCCTTATCATTAAGCAGATCAATCTTCCCTGCTTCGTTTCCCTCTTCCGGATATATATCAGTCACAACACCATTTGGAGCAAGCTGTATGCTTTCTACAGAATCATTCATTAAATTGTTCGCAATCGTATCAAATTTGTTAATGGTCCCATTTTCGTCAATCAGCAGTTGCTGTAACGTATGAGCAATCTCAATTCCATCAGAAATTTCCTGTTTGATACGTTCACCATAGGTTGTTGCATTCAATTGCGTTATTGTGAGTTTATTTTCTTTTTCATGAAGATTTATTTTGTATACGATTAGACCTGCAAGACACGTTCCTATCAAAAAAACAACAAGAGGAATAAATATTTTTTTCTTCACTTCACACACTCCCCAGTTTTTTTGAATATTGTAAACATTTTAGTCCTGAAATGCAATAGGAATATTAAATCAGATTATCAGAAGAAAATCAAAAACCAAGTGGATTCTATGTTGCTTTTGCAAATGTGCTTGGGTAAAACTTCGCCAAAATAGATTTAAACTACGAATTGACGATGCGGTACTATTTGCCTACAAGGAAACATGGCGATGTTGGGATCTTTTCCGCGTTTTATGGCAGGGAGGTCCGCACTTACCAGATACGCCTATCCCAAAGTGGCAGCGACCTGTCTACGTTGGACATACCGCAAATCTATTTGGTAGTTGATGGCAACGAGCAGCAAGCATACAAAGTTACGACCGTTTTTTACGAGGATCTGCATAGACGTACAGACGCGGTTTCGCTTTTTTCCAATGCCGTTTTGGGCAACAAAATAACAATCCATATAGGTTCAATGCAATACGAGATCATCTCTACCCGCGTGCCCGTTTTTTCGAATCAGTACTTCCTCCACACCATCTTATTGACCACGCCAGTGTAGCTCTGGATGATCTTGACCACCTTGTCGGACACATTCTCATCCACATAATCCGGCACAGGGATGCCCAGATCACGGTTCTTGTTCATCTCGACTGCCACGTCCACGGCCTGCAGCAGGTGATCGCCGTCGATGCCAGCGAGGATGAAGTCACCCTTGTCCAGTGCTTCGGGGCGCTCCGTGCTGGTACGAATGCAGACTGCCGGGAACGGATGGCCCACGGAAGTAAAGAAGCTGCTCTCCTCCGGCAGGGTTCCGGAATCGGAAACAACACAGAAAGCGTTCATCTGCAGACAGTTATAGTCGTGGAAGCCCAGAGGCTCGTGCTGGATGACACGCTTGTCAAGCACGAAGCCGCTCTGCTCCAGACGCTTGCGGCTGCGGGGATGGCAGGAGTAAAGGATGGGCATATCGTATTTTTCAGCCATCTTGTTGATGGCCGTGAACAGCGAGGTAAAGTTCTTCTCTGTGTCGATGTTCTCCTCACGGTGGGCAGAGAGCAGGATATACTTTCCCTTTTCCAGACCCAGACGGGCGTGGATATCAGACGCCTCGATCTTCTCCAGATTCTGATGCAGCACCTCCGCCATGGGAGAGCCCGTCACATAAGTACGCTCTTTCGGCAAGCCCGTATCCGCCAGATAACGGCGTGCGTGCTCGGAATAAGCCATGTTCACATCGGAGATGATGTCCACGATGCGGCGGTTGGTCTCCTCCGGCAGGCACTCATCCTTGCAGCGGTTTCCTGCCTCCATGTGGAAGATGGGAATGTGCAGCCGCTTGGCCCCAATGACGCTCAGGCAGCTGTTGGTGTCGCCCAGTACCAGAACGGCATCCGGCTGGATGGCCACCATCAGCTTGTAGCTCTCAGCGATGATATTGCCCATGGTTTCGCCCAGGTCCGCGCCCACGGCATTCATGTAGACCTCCGGGTCTGCCAGCTGCAGATCGTGGAAGAACACACCGTTCAGGTTGTAGTCATAGTTCTGACCGGTATGCGCCAGGATCACGTCAAAATATTTCCGGGTTTTGTTGATGACAGCCGCCAGGCGGATGATCTCCGGGCGGGTACCCACGATGATCAGCAGCTTCAGCTTGCCATTATTCTTAAAGGATACGTTACTATAATCAGCCATTGTTTTTCTCCTCTCACACCGGCTCAAAGAAGGTGTCCGGGTGGTTCGGGTCAAAGATCTCGTTGCAGGTCATGACCGTCACCAGATTTTCCGTCTCGGACAGGTTGATGATGTTGTGGGTCCAGCCGGGGATCATATGGACCGCCTCGACCTTATCCCCGGAGACCTCAAACTCCACCGTCTCGCCGGTGTTGATGTTCCGTTCCTGAATCAAGCCGTGACCAGCAACCACAATGAACAGCTCCCACTTGGAGTTGTGCCAGTGCTGGCCCTTGGTGATGCCGGGGCGGCTGATGTTGATGGACACCTGGCCGCAGTCGGCGGTGTGGATGAGCTCGGTAAAGGAGCCCCGGTCGTCCGCATTCATTTTCAAGGCATACTTGAACTTATCCGTGGGCAGATAGGTCAGGTACAGGGAATACAGCTTCTTTGCAAAAGAGCCATCAGGCATTTTCGGCATCATCAGAGTGGTGGGCTGTGCCTTAAACACTTGCAGCAGGTCCACGATCTCGCCCAGGGTGACCTTGTGGGTCACGGGGACGCAGCAGTAGCGTCCGTCGGGCTTCAGGACGGTCTCTACGCCCTCGAACTCGCAGTGCTGCTCCTTGCCTTCCAGCAGGTCGAACATGCCCTCCACCAGGTCGTCGATGTACAGCAGTTCCAGCTCCGTGCTGCGGTCGTTGACGGTGAAGGGTTCATCATTGGCCACGGCCCAACAGAAGGTGGAGACGGCGCTATTGTACTTGGGGCGGCTGTGGCCCATGAGGTTGACGAAACGGTAGACGGCCACTTTGGCCCCGGTCTCCTGGGCGTAGGCGAAAAAGAGCTCCTCCCCTGCCTTCTTGCTGCGGCCATACTCGCTGTTGCCGAAGCGTCCGGCCAGGGTGGCCTGGATGGAGGAGGACAGCATAATGGTCGCCTTGTTCCCATGCTTTTTCAGGCAGTTCAGCAGATCCGAAGCAAAACCGAAATTGCCCTTCATGAAGTCTTCCGGGTTCTCCGGGCGGTTGACACCGGCCAGGTTGAAGACGAAGTCAGCTTTTTGGCAATACTCATCCAGTTCTTCCGGAGTAGAGTTCAGATCGTATTCGTAAATCTCGTCAATATGCAGCTCCGGGCGGGTCTTGTTTTTGCCGTCCCGGATGTTTTTCAGGTTGTTGCACAGGGCGGTTCCTACCATGCCCTTGGCACCTGTTACCAAAATGTTCATTTTTTCACCTCTGAATGTACTGCGGTGCAGTCGGGGACGTCTGCGCCGTCCGGGACGGCTGCGTTGTTGCAGACGGTCACGTTGCTGCCGATGCGGGCGCAGCGGCCGACTGCTGCGCCGGTGCGGACCACGGAATTGGTGTAGATCAGGCAGAAGTCCCCCACGGTGCCGTCCTGGTGGATCTCGACGCCGGGGTTGATGAGGACGCCGTTGCCGACGGCTGCGCCGTTTTGGACCAGGGCGTTGTTCAGCACAACGCAGCCCCAGCCCAGGGACGCATAGGGGCTGATATAGGCGCTGGGGGCAATGAGATTCGGGAATTCGTACCCCAGGGCCGCCGCCCGGCGGTAGAGCTGCGCTCTGAATTCATTGTTGCCGATGACCACCACCAGGCGGGCATAGTCCCTGCGCAGCTCCGGCAGGTCGGCGACGGTGCCGACGACGGGGATGCCGCAGACCGGGGCGCCGACCGGGGCGCCGTCGTCCACAAAGGCGCAGTCGTAGCTCTGCCGGGCCAGCTCGGAGACCACCCGGCCAAAGCCGCCTGCCCCCACCAGCAGCAGCTTTTCCTTAGACATTGGGGATGCCCTTCAGCTCGTTCTGGACGTACTCGGTGGTCATGATCTTCTTGACGGTGCCTTCCACATCCAGACGGTTGGTGTTGTGGCTTGTGTAGGACTCGTCGGCCATGGTGTGGACCTCGCCCTTGACCACGAACTTGTCGTAGTTCAGGTCGCGGTTGTCGGCAGCGACACGGAAGTAGTGGCCCATATCCTCGCTGCGCAGACGCTCCTCGCGGGTCATCAGGGTCTCGAACAGCTTCTCGCCGTGGCGGGTGCCGATGATGTTGGTGCCGGTGTTACCGAAGAGCTGCTGAACAGCCTTGGCCAGGTCGCCGATGGTGGAAGCGTCGGACTTCTGAATGAACAGGTCACCGGGGTTGCCATGCTGGAAGGCGAACATAACCAGGTCTACAGCCTCGTCCAGGTTCATCAGGAAACGAGTCATGTTGGGGTCAGTGATGGTGATTGGGTTGCCGGCCTTGATCTGGTCGATGAACAGCGGGATAACACTGCCGCGGCTGCACATAACGTTGCCATAGCGGGTGCAGCAGATGGTGGTGCCGCCGCGCTCGGCAGCCACACGGGCGTTGGCGTAGATGACGTGCTCCATCATAGCCTTGGAGATGCCCATGGCGTTGATGGGATAGGCTGCCTTATCGGTGGACAGGCAGACGACACGCTTCACACCTGCGTCAATGGCGGCGTGGAGGACGTTGTCCGTGCCGATGATGTTAGTCTGAACCGCCTGCATGGGGAAGAACTCGCAGGAAGGGACCTGCTTCAGGGCAGCGGCGTGGAAGATGTAGTCCACGCCGGGCATGGCGTCCTTGATGGACTGGGGGTTGCGGACATCGCCGATATAGAACTTGACCTTCTTGGCGGCCTCCGGGTGCCGGGCCTGGAGCTCGTGGCGCATATCGTCCTGCTTCTTTTCGTCCCGGGAGAAGATGCGGATCTCCTTCAGGTCAGAGTCCAGGAAGTGCTTCAGGACGGTGGAACCAAAGGAACCGGTACCGCCGGTGATCATAAGGGTTGCGTTATCAAATGCAGACATTTTAATTTTCTCCTTTTTTCTTAAATCTCTCAATAATTTGTTTCAGTGGATTTTTGTTGTCATATTTCCATATTGCCATTTTATTTATACGCCGATTGACCTTCCCCCGTAATCCAAAAAACACCCATTTTCCCCAGTCTTCACTCATATCCAGAATTTTCTCACATTTCTTGTCCCACAGCTTCTGCCCTTTTAACCTCACCGGTTTGAACGGTTTGAAGAAATATATCTTACGATCGCCCTCTTTCCTATATGCCATATTAAAATTCATGTACATCCTTGGCGGAAGTTCACCTTTCTTCTTAAGTACTGGCATACTCTCCCCACCTCCATTGGTAGGGTCTTCATCATTACGGGTATTCAAATAACCATCAGCATATAACAAATCTTCATACGTGTATTTTTGTTCAGAAAAATACTGCCTACCTTCTACCAAAGCACCAGAAATCATAAAGGCCATTTTGCACTTTGTTTCTTCCTTCTTCAATTCCTTCAAAATGGTTTTACTAAGTTCTTTGTCAAGTGTATGCGTACGTATTCCACGAATTCCTGAATAAGTCCACGATTCATCGACTTCGGCATTTAACGGTCCGTCCCCCTTCGTAAACTCCTCGTCTTTAATTAGCATGATTCGGAGTCTCGGTGCATGCAAAAGATTGCCAACCGGAAGCATAATCCAATATCTTAATTGTATTTCGCCATTCCTATTCACTATAAAAAATTTTGAAAATTCAATTGGGTTGTTGGGAATTATGAGTCCGGCAACAATTTTTCCCAACATACACACACTGACGAAATCGCGGTAGACCGTTTCCACGAAAGCAAGCAGCCGCGGAACTGCGGCCCCGCTCGTCCCAAAGCTCCAATAAATCTTACAGCTCTCTTTGATTGGTCCATCTACACCACTGATAAAAAATAGAAGCGAAAAAAGCAGAACACCAACACACGAAATCTTCAGATATGTCATCACCGCGCCTGCCATCACTTTGAATGTCTGGAGCACATGGACTAGGAATATTCGCGGCTCAGGAAAAAACTTTAATCCGGCAACGTTACCAATTGGTTCAACATTGATATTTTTTTCTCTTTCTTGGTCTGTTTTGGAGGGCGGATCCGGCGTTGAAATAGTTGATTCCTTTCTATCGCTCTCTTCCATAATGAACCCTCATCTCTTTTTATTTACTATGACACATACAATTAAAGCGTCATAGCTGTCAATATTTGTTTACTCTTTCTGAACGACCTTCCACCAGAAATGATGGCTTGTTTCAAACTTCTTCCCAGAGAAAGGAAAAAAGTGGATTAGAAGAGCCCGGAGTTGTTTTGAACTGTGAAGTCAAAGGAACCGGTACCGCCGGTGATCATTAGGGTTGCGTTATCAAATGTGGACATAACTTTCTCCTTCTATCTACGTTAAAAATCGATTTCACTTTCGTATTCAAAATTGCTGAGATATCCGCATTTTGGACACCAAAAGCTCATTTCATAGCGTTTTTCGCCAAGCCGACATGGCTTTCCAGACGAACCAATTTTTCCTTCAGGAATTTCCTCAACATTGTATATACCATCAGACATACGATTGGGAATCTGATAATACCATTCTACTAATTTTCCACAATATTTGCAAGTGGCTGTACCTGTAATCAGCATTTTTTCATCTCCTTTTACATGCACCGGTTAAGTAATCAGATTTTTAGACGTATTGCATCTATCATCAGTTTTACGTTTGGGCGAAGGTCTTTTATGAGTGCCGGGAACAAAAGGATTGTGCTTATTTGTGTCAGCAACGACGCCAACGCAGCACCAGATGCTCCCCACAAGGGAATCATAATTGCATTCAGCAATACATTTGTTATTGCTGCTCCGATATACAAATATTTGAGATAATTTTGTTTACTGTAAGAAACGACCCATGCATTTCTGGCTACTCCCAGATAGGAAAAAGCTGTATACCATGTAATGATTCTCAACGGAGCTGCAGCCAGGGCGTATGCGTCACCATACAAAATACTCACAATTGGAGATGCTAAGAGCGTAAAGAGAAGTGAAACGCCCACAGACACATAGAACACAATTGCGTAAAGCTGCTTATTCTTGCGTTCAAACAGCTTCTTATTATCAAAAGACTGCAAAATAACCGGGTACAAGGAATCAATTATTGCAGTCAGCAAAAACACCCATGTATTGCACAATGAAACTGCCGTTGAATAAAATCCCACTTCCGACTCATTCAGCATTTGCTTCAACATGAACTTATCCGTGCTGCCGTAAATCGAGACCATCAAGCCAGCTAAAATGAAGTGATAACTGCTAAAGAATAATTCTTTTGCCTTGCGTACTGAACACTTAAATTGTGGGCCATTGTGCTTTTTATACATGATAAGAAGGACAACAGCCACCACCATGTAGTCAATAGAAGTCGAAATGGCAAACCATTCTACGCTTTTTCCTGTTGCCAGCAGCCACACCTTATAAGCGGAAACAACCGTATATGATATTACCGTCGCAAAAGCAGAGTATTTCGATTCAAGTTTTGATTGAAACCAATAGTCCAAGGTATCCATTACCTGGAAGATCACACCAATGCCGCAGAGAAACACCACAATATGCGTCGTAGTCTCTCCCTTATCAGCAATCAGCGTGATACACACCATCATAAGTACTGATAAGACGCTGGAAACCGTTCTAAGGACAATCGCCGATCCAACGGTTTCGCCTTCCTCATCGGGATGATCCACAAAATTCTTTACGATAACCGAATTGATTCCAAGCGTGCAAAAAGATGCGAAGAAAGATGTATAAGTAGCCGCATAATTGATAAGGCCAAAGTTGCTCGGTCCCAAATAGCGAGCTGTAAGCAGACCCACAACAAATGCAAGCAACATGTGATATACTCTTCCGGCTATAATCCAACTTGCATTTCTTGTCACCTTACTGCTCAGTAAATCTCGTATCTTCATACTTCTAGACTCCTAATGACTTTTGCCGGAACACCACCAACCAAAGTATTATCCGGTACATCATGTACCACACACGCACAAGCAGCTACAACACAGCCATTACCTACAGTTGAATTGTTGCAAATCGTACTTCTGCCTCCAATCCATGTTCCGTTTCCAATCACCTGATGATAAATCTCGCCCTCACCGGCTCTTCGGGTCCTATCTCCAATTGCGTGACCACCCGTTTGAAACGTAACCTCCGGACCAAGATCACAATTGTCGCCAATTTGGACGGTACCATTTCCGTTGACTTTACAGTTTTTACCAATCCAGCAGTTTTTACCAATTGTAATGGTGCCTTTGCATTCAATAGGACCAACAATTGTCGTCCCGTCTCCGACTGGACACCCGATTCCACGGAGCAATTTTCGTTTCAAATTGCACGCAAGCGGTTTTGTTCCGACAAAAACATGGTTAATCAAAAACAGATTTAACGTTCTCTTGATACCATTTAAATGCAGCATTCTTTTAAGATTCATTTGCATGATACCATCCATTATCCAATATTTCTGCGCTGCTGCAGGGACCGTCTTCAAACAAAGTCTGCGCCGTGTTGCCTTTGATGATTTCCCTTGCTAATTCAACAAATCGCCCGGATGCCACCTGTGCATTCCATGTATCTGAAATCGTGGCATAAGCATTCTCGCCCGTCTTTCTTCTATAGGCGTCATCGTCCAACAATCTACAGACCTGTTTTTCAAAGTGCTTTTGATTCCCGTTTTCGTAAATCAGACCATTTACGCCATCCTTGATTAAGAAAGGCACTGAGCCAATTGCGTGGCTTGCAACAACCGCACATCCACTGTTCATCGATTCATTTAAAACGGCTCCCCATCCCTCATTAAAATCACTGGTAAACAGGAACACATCGGCTCTTTCCATATAAGCACGTACTTCGTCCGGAGACATTGCGCCAAGCATTTCTACGCAATCTTCTACGCCTTTGCTCCGAATCATTTCACGAAGCTGTGCTTCCATCTCACCATTGCCGATAATACTTATTTTGAAGGAGTAGCCTTTTTTCTTAAGAGATGCTGCCAACTCGATGGAAGCATCCGGATGCTTCCATCCTATAAGCCTGCCGGCCCATAGGATTGAAGCCTGAGGATGCTTCCATCCTGCTGACGTAACCGATAGCTTTCGCTTCATCAATTCAGCGCCATCATATTTCTTGGTCTCCGGAAAATACCCCCACTTAAAGGTTCTTCCCTTAAAATTTGTGTAGCGGTTCAAATCCGCAGCAGTATAGGCACTGCTGCAACAGAAATACAACGGTCCCTTTTCAAACGGTTTCAAATGCTTCCACGCACTCGCAAAATTGTGCGGGATCTGCAACAACCCCGTTCCCTCCTTAAAGTAGCGCTCACTAAACTTAAAGCACAGTTTTCCCTTGCTCGTGCGGCGCACAATCAGACTATCCGGGCATGAGCCGTATATCGCTACATCTGCATCATCAATTAGTTTTTCGGCCTGATGCCTTTTCTCCTCAGAATCGTAGGCACAAAGCACAAACGGATATTTGTGATTCATATCCTCATACCCCATGTCAAGTCTCTCTTGCGGAATCGCTTCTAATGCAACAAATGTATACTCCACACCATCTTGACTTAAAATCCCCTGTGAGAAAGGAAGCTGATGATGATTCATAAAATTAGAAACGTAAGTTATCTTCATATGTTCCCCCTCAGTATTGTGACAACTGACTTCGGATGATTCCACAAATCAATAGATAAGAAAACAACAGTGCCCGACACCCAGTAAGAACAGGCTCAAAAAAGAATTGAACTGTTACAGAAGCCGTTATTCCAGTAATCAACACTCGATTTTCAATTGGTACCTTTTTATTTAGGATATACTTAAGATTAGAAAAAGTAATCTGTATGGTCACAATCCATATAAGAACAAACGGAATTATCCCAGCCGAGTCAAAGACATCCAGCCAAAGTTCATGTGCGTAAAATCCGACTTTACTTAGCGCCTTCCTTCCGCCCCATGGATAATCAAACATTAAGGCAATATATTGATTCCGAACGTTTCCCCTATCGCTGGATTTAAAAAAGGAAAACAAATCCTGTGACTGCGCTATATTCGCATACGATATTCTGTGAAACAGATATGTCGACTCAAACATTCTTGTTATTGTATCTTGATGCCTAATGTATACTACTATTGTTACAGCACCGAGAACAAGAGCAATTAGAATTAGTTTTCCTATCGCCTTCATCTTTTTTATGTCATCTTTTTGCCCCCAGATATACACAATCATGCTCAAAGCAAAGCTGACACCTACCAATGCAAAAAAGGTTCTTCCACCTAAAATCATGTCATATGCGAAAGCAATCACTATTAACAGAATGCCAGCAATCCATTTTTTAACTGAATTGCTTTCCATAATCAGATAAAAAATCACACCTGCAAAAAGTGTCAAATATGTTGCAGCACCCGTTGCTGATGTTTTTGCTCCCAGACTAAAGAAGTCGTAATGTGTTCCGCCAGAATTGATTCCGCCGAAACGAACCAACTCATACAAAAAATTCACAACAGCATGACATGTCATGCCAGTAACCAATAGCGTTGTCACGGATTTCAACTGCTTTTCTGCTTGAGATATTTCCATTTGTTCATTCTGCACTCGAAGTCCGATATAATAAGCCATAGGGCATCCAATTGCGGATATTCCTGCACTTAAACCATTCTGCCCGGAAAACAGAAAAAAAGCCGCCGCAAAAATTACAAGTACAAAAAACACATTATCATTTGCAGGAATATGCAGCTTTCCTCTATCATAAATCACTACAAATATAAATACCGCTGCAAGAATCAAGCTGCTTTGATTAAATATGTTGAGTGAAAACAGGAAAAGAAGTATATACATCATCCTGCTTGTAAAGTTCTTTTCTAAAAGCATTCTTTATTCCTCTAAAACATTTGCGTACAATTCGATGTATTCTGCAAACCTTTTTTTCATATCAAAATTTTTTGAATACGCAACGATATATTCCTCATCGTTGCACCTTTTTTTTTCGCAAATGTCCTTTATTGCTTTCTTTGTCGCCTCGATATCATTTGCTTCTACAACAATTCCTGTTTTATCATCCAACATTTCCGGACTTCCTCCCGTATCAAACGTCACGACAGGTGTTCCACATGCAATAGCTTCCATATTGACTGTTGGATAATTTTCTTCTCTTGTCGGCATCACAAACACGTCTGCTGCACTATAAACCTCAGCAAGTTCTTTCTGGTTCTGCGTTCTATGGATTGAAATGATATTATGCGGCAGGTTCTTGTCGATTTCATCATCCGTACCGACAAGGACAATCTGATACTGTTCGCCCAACTTTTCTGCCATCTCGACAAAGCAATCTAACCCTTTGCGACAACCCCATGCAAAGGAAACACCCAAAACTATATATTTGTCTCCCGGAATCCCGTACTGTTCGCGGAAGTTGCTATGGGTAGGTTTGAACACATTTAAGTCAATGCCATTATTGATGACTTCAATTGGATACTGTTTTAAATACGATTCTCGAGCCAATCCTGCCAACCATTCAGACGGCGTAACAATTGTCATGTTCTTTACGCCGGTGAACCATTTCTTTTTAAGCTGCCACATTTTTTTTGTATTGTCATACAGTGATGCAGGGTACTCTTTATATTGCGGACAGTTGTGACAGCCAGCCTTCCACTTATCACACTTTACTATAGTAAAGTGTGGACATTGTCCGGTAAATGCCCAGCAATCGTGCAATGTCCATACTGTCGGAACATTGTGCTTTTTTATGTACGAAAAAAGCATGGAAAGATTGATATACGAATCATGTAAATTGTGCAGATGAATAATATCGGGCTTGAATTCATCAATCTTCTTCAAAAGTTTATATGTCTCAAGCCACGCAAAACATCCATTGAATCCCGTGATTCTGGCAAGCGCAACATTTACCCGACGACTATTGAATGTTCCGATTCGATAATAGCCGCAGTCCTCACCCGCATCACGGTTCGTTGTGGTAATAGGCGACGCACACATTACCTCGTGACCCTGCGCTCTTGCTACCTCGGCAATCCCTATCATGATTTTTCCGGTGCTTCCTTTTGCCCCACCGTTAATCTGCACAATACGCATCCCTCGTACTCCTCACTGATTATCGCTAAAGAATGTATATCCTCTACGCCTCATGATTGCCTTTGAGAGATTGAACAGCGGCTTCGGAAGCCACTCGCGCAGCCACGTCCGGAATTCAAGCATCCATTCATCTTTAACTCGCATATCCTCTCGGTCACCTTTATAAATAGGATTCCTATCGAAATACTTGCGTGCCTTCGTCAGCACCTTTCCCTTACGAATCACGTCAAGAATAGGGAATTCCCCGCGTCGGCTATCTGCGCAACGGGCATTCAGCTGTCGTGCCATATTCGTCAATGCAACCTCATACTGCCAGGCATTCAGCGTTTTTGTCAGTGTCTTTTCCATGAAATCCTTACGCCAGATGCCCGCATACAGACTGACAATGTAATCGCCTGCGTAATTGTCCAGCAGAAAAATGCCCGGTTCCAATTCCTCAGCTTTTCTGTTTCTCAGACTCTTCATGGTCATAACAAACAGACGCAGATAATCAATCTGATGCTTTTCCATGATCTGAATATCTTCGTTGACCGCCTGAGTCGAAATCCTTTCCGTCAGGAAATAGTCATCCAAGGTAAAGAGAACATACTCGGTCTTAATCAGCGGCATCACTGCTCTCAGACGTTCCGTTATTTCCGTGCCTTCGCCTGCCGCCACCACTGTTACATTTTCAAAAGTACGATCAGTGGGTTTATCGGTTACTAAAAATGTCTCCACGTTTCGGTCTGCCCAATTCTGATTCAAAAGCAAAATATGTGCATCCCACAAATCCGAAAACTTGTCGCACGTCGAAATAATAATTGAAAAGTTGTTCTCCATCACCATGTATCCTCTGCCACTTATTTCATATGTCGTATTGCCTTTGCAACCACATCTTCCGATGTCTTGCAGCTAGCCTGCAGATTATGATGTTCTCTTGTCATCACAATCGCCTGTTCGTAGTATTTCTTTTGAATTTCCTGATTCGAAATCAGCTGTGTAATCGAATCCACCAATTTGGCTTTATCCGTACAAACCATTGCCGCATTTGTTGACTGCATATACTCAATGATGCCGCTTTCTAGCGAGCCATATGTTAGAATGGAAGCGCCACTCGCCAATGCGTCCGCTGCCTTCGTAGAGAGTGAATACCGTGAAAGGTTGATGTCCTTTTCCTCAAATCCCTCTACAATAACAGTTATGTCGCTTTCTGCCATGCGCTTTTGAACCTGCGTGTATGGCACAGAACCCATATATTTGACATTTTTATTGTCCTTGAATACAGAATAGACCTGCTCGTCCTTTTCGTTGGAATAAACCTCCAGCATATATTCTGGATTGATTTTCCCAAGGGCGTAGCCAATATCGTTCAGGGAGTTGTTGCGTCCCATACCGATATTTCCGAAGTAAGTAATAACCGGGCAATCTTTGTTAATCACGCTGAACGGTTTACGCTGAACCGTAGAAGTCAAATAAACCGTTTCGCCGTCCAGTCCAAATTCCGAATTATACTTATCCCGAATCTTGTCGCTGATGTAAATCGCACTACCCGGCCAAGTCAGAACCTTGTCAATCAATTTTTTGTAGGTCGATTTATAAAGGTGATAGATCGGATTCAGCGTCTTTTCCACATTGAAATAGTAGTCATCGCCAATGCAGGAGACAATTGGCACGTTATATCTCTTGGCGACATACATTGCAATCTGCGGGATAAAATAGTCATCCGAAAAAGCCAGAAATACACATTCCGGTTTGAAGTTGTCGAGCCAATTATTTAGCTTCTCTGTGCACCAAAACCTCTTTCGCCAGAGGATTCCTCTGAGCAAATGCGTAAGGGGCGTATGCTTTCCACCGAACTTGTAGGCAGCTTCTGCTTTTGCATCACCAAGTTCCAAATCATTGTCCTTCCACTCAGTGTCAAGCTCTTCGTAGTGGTAAATCACACCCGTATCGACTTTTTTCCCCATCCACCGTTGAAGCATACGATGGTCTGTAATCTGGAAAAGTGTCCCGCAGTGCCCCTTACAGGGCTTTTTTGTGTTGGAGAATATCTGTGCGATATTCTCTTTCTCCCAGTAGTGGAAGTACGCATCAAAAGCGCGCGACGTTGATTTTGTGTTATATGGAACTGTTCCTACAATCAGCACTCTTGAATGCATATTGTTTCTCCTTTGACTTTTACCGAATATTCAATACTCTTTTCAGGACTGTATTCTGACTGAGTAGACAAATGACAATTGCACACAGTCCTACCGTCAATATAAAATTGCTCGCCGTTAACAGATAACCCTTGATACTATTGAATTGGACCAGAACATCACTTTTAAGGATGTTCAAAAGTAAACCATGCACCATGTAAATTTCAAGGCTATGCTTTCCTACCCAAGAAAGCATACCCCCCCCCGGTATATCGAGAGAAAAATCCTTTGCTCAGTTCAGAGACTGCTATACATCCCGCAAGCGATGTAATCGCTCGCAAAGCAATAGCAAAACCACTATCAGCCATCTCATAAAGAGAGCACCTAAAAATAACATATAGCCAAATCGCAAAGCACATTGCAGCTACACAATCAACAATCTTTTTACCGTTCTCAGATTCCATGATTTTGTCATCGAATTGGCCATACAAAAAGCCGGCGTAGTAGAAAGGCATATAGTAGAGCGTCAGCTTGATGGCAAAGAACGAGAGGCCAAGAAGTATGCCAATTCCAGCCAACACAACCATCCCCACCAAGTAGCACATCAAAAGCACTACCTGTTTTTTCAGCACATTTTTCTTGCTTAAACGCTCTGCAATAAAAGACGCAATACCAAAAATCATGCTGATGGTCCAGATAGTTGCTAAAAACCAATAGCCAGAATCCATATTCCACAAGAGGTTTCTAATATTTAGAAATCCATCCTGTCCAAAGATAATGCCTCGAACCAAAAAACTCCAAACAGCCCACGGCAACATATAGGCAATTGTCCGGCGCTTTACATATCTCCACAATTCCTTGCTGTCAGAAATCGGACGACTATACTTCGTTACATATCCACTGATCAAGATAAACATCGGCATCTGCAATGACCAAATAATATTGAAAAGAAAACTCTTCTGTGAATCAGCAGTACAGCCAGTCATCGTATGCCCCAGAACCACCAGCAGCATGGCAACCCCACGCATAATATCTACAAACTGATTTCTACTTTCCGTTTGCATCTCTTAAAACCCTCTTAAAAACAAATTCTCGCAGCCAGTTAGGTGAGAGAGATGCACCAATGCGCAAAGCAGCGCTCTCCAAAAACCGCTTCTCGGTAATAAACCCTTGTTCTTTCATATATGAAAAAAGCTTCACCTGAGACATGGCGTGCTTCCATCCACTACGGCGCTTATACATAGCATCCCCAGCCCGCATATGCAGAATGGGAGACTGGATGTTATACCCCTGGTATCCCGCAATCAGGAGTCGAACCCAAAGGTAATAATCCTCCAACAAATAGAAATCCTGATAAGACCCCACCGCCATAACAGCGGACTTCTTATACATCACACACGCATGATTAAAGGGGTTTCGCATTTTTGCAAACTTAAGAATTTCCGCATTGGTTTCCGGCGGAACCCGCCGCGCATCCACTACATCTGGGGATTCACTGAATTCCTCCACAATGCCGGAACAAACACTCACTTCCGGATGGGTATTGAATATGGCAAGCTGCTTCTCACAGCGGTCCGGGTATGCTATATCATCACTGTCCATTCGGGCTATAAGCTCATTTTTGCAGTGCCGCATACCTTCGTTCAGTGCATTGCCCAATCCACCATTCTTTTCCAAGCGTACAACATTCAAAACTTCTCCCAATTCCTGCTGCTTCACCACAAGAACCGCATCAAGCTCAGGTGTCAGCGGCCCGTCACACACCAGCACAAAGTCATCCGTTGGAACAGTCTGATTTTGAATACTTTCAATCGACTGTTTCAAAAAATCCGGATTCTCTTTCTTGTAAACTGACATAAGCACAGAATACACACTATATGTACTTTCGCTCATTCACCGTATTCCTCTCCTAAAAAAACGGCCCAGACTCATATCAAAAGAGTCTGAGCCGCATTTGTCCCATATCGCTCTCGTTCAGACCCTGTGCTTCTTGCGCATCAGGTCGCCGTCTTTTTTTCTTCCTCGTCCGCCTTTGCCGTGGTATGGCCGTCGGCGACGCCCTCGGTGGACTCCGGCATAAACAGGATCTTCACCGTGGCGAACATGATCTTCAAATCCTCTACAACCCCCATGGAGGCGATATACTGCAGGTCCATCTGGAGCTTATTATAGGGGGTGGTATTGTACTTGCCATAGACCTGGGCCAGGCCGGTGAGGCCGGCTTTGGCCTGGAGGCGGAGGGCAAACTCGGGCATCTCCAGCTCGTAATCCTCGGCGATCTCCGGGCGCTCGGGCCGGGGGCCCACGATGGACATATCCCCCACCAGGATGCAGAAGAGCTGGGGGGTCTCGTCAATGCGGATGGCGCGGATGATCTTGCCAACGGGGGTGATGCGGTCGTCATGCTCCTGGGCCAGGCGGGCCACGCCGTCCTTCTCGGCGTCCACCCGCATGGAGCGGAATTTATAGATATAGAACTGCTTGCCGTCCTTGGTCAGGCGCAGCTGCTTATAGAGGATGGGGCCGCCGTCATAGAGCTTGATGGCAATGGCCGTAATGAGCATGAAGGGGCTGAAGACCACCAGGGCCGCCAGGCTCAGGAGGATATCCGTCAGCCGTTTCAGAGCCAGATACCAGATGGCGGGGCTGCTGCGGTGGCAGACCAGCACGGGCAGGTTGTCCAGCTGCATGGCCCGGGCGCCCTTGACCAGGAGGTCGCCGATGTTGGGCCGGACATAGGCCTCTATATTGCGGTCGATGCAGTATTTCAGCAGGTCGTTGCGCTCGCTGGAGGGCACGCCGCAGAGCATCACCGCCCGGGCATCCCAGCGGAAGATCTGGCGGCAGAGCTCCTCGGACCCCACCTCCGCAGAGATGCTGTCCAGCACATAGAAGGCACCGGGCAGACGGCGGAGGATATCCTCGCCCTCCTTCCGGGCTTCGGGGTTGCCATAGACCAGCAGGGTGGCTCTGGGGGGCAGGAATCTGGCCGTGGCCTTCTTCACGCAGAAGGACAGCAGCCCGGACATCGCCACGCAGCCAACCACCAGCACCAGCATGGGCAGCACATTGGGCACGGCCCGGATCAGCAGGGCCGTGATCACATACATGATGCCGCAGCTGATGACCGCCGCCACCGTATTGGAATACATCATCTCCGCCGCCGTCTGGAACACCACATCAAAGCCGCTGTAGAGATGGGCGAACATATAAAACAGCAGGGCAAACAGCAGCACAACGATGACATCGCCCTTGATAAAGAAGGGATAAATGTACATCCTCGTCCGGTAGTACATAAACCAGACCAACGCAAACAGGGCGCTGTTGACCGCCGTCAGCAGCAGGCCAAACAACGTCTGCATTGCCCCACGCTTTTGCTGGGAATTGAACATAGACGCAAACCACACTCTCTTTCTGTCTTTCTGCAACTTTACATATATCAGGTGTATTTTACATCCTTATGCGATAAATTTCAAGCATTTGAAACGAAACTGATATATTTTTCGCAAGAAATAGCAATTTCGCCAAAAAATTCCGCAGCTTTTTTTCAAAATTGTACACACCATATTGTCAAATCTCCTTACCGGCGGGATTTTCCCGGGCAAGGCAGGCATAGGCATAGGCCTTTTCAAAATCCTTCCGCTCCCGGCAGCAGAGCTCCAGCAGGTCATAGCAGGCAATCCCCTGCTGTTCCGCCCTGGAAAGGGCCGCGAAGGATAAGGCATAGTCCTTCTTTTTTAGATAGGCCTTGCCCTCCAGCACCAGGGTCTCCGGAGTGGGGGCCTCCAGGGCCGCCAGCAGGGCCAGGGCCCGGTCCGCGTCCCCGCCGTCCAGGGCCAGCCGGGCCCGAAGGAGCAGCTCCCCATCCAGAGAGGGCAGCTGCTTCTGCCGGGGCTTCTGCCCAAGCTGCTGGGCCAGGAGCTCCTGGCGGGTGCGCAGGTCCGGGGTGATATAGGGGCTCTCGAAGCGCCGGGCCTGGCCCAGGAGCTTCCGGGCCACAGGCCGCCGCCCCTCCCGGGCGGCCTCCTCCGCAAGGCTCAGGCAGCACAGGCACCCAAGGAGCCCCCGCTCCCAGTCCAGGGTCTCGTCCGGGGTCTCGCAGTCCCCCAGGATGGACAGGGCCGCCCGATAGCGCTTCTCGGCAAAGGCCTGCCGGGCCTGGAGCATGCGCTGCTGGTTCGCCGTAAGCACGACCTCTCCCAGGAAATAGCTCACGGGCTTGCCCAGGGCATCCGCCAGGTACTGCAGCGTCGCCATGGAGGGGCGGGCCGTTCCGTTCTCGATCTGCGAGAGCATATTGCGGGTGATCCGGTCGCCGCAGAGCGCCCGCTGGGTCAGTCCTGCCTCCAGCCGCGCCTTGCGCAGCAGCTCCCCCATCTCCAATGACCGCACCTCCCTATTTTTTGCTATTATACCAAATCGTTCTGCAAAAATCCACCGAAATATTTTCAAAATTTTCACCGTTCCCGCGTCCCGCTCACCTCAGCCCCGGGGCGCGGCGGGACGCAGGAAGGTCTCTTTTCCGCATTTTCAAAAAAGATTGCGTTTTCTGCAGGGAAATGGTATAATAGGAAAAATTTCACCGTTTTCAAAACCGTGAATCCCGTTGATCTTTTTAAGAATCGGAGGCAGATATGAAAATCATTATCGCAGGCGACGGCAAGGTCGGCGCCACTCTGACCCGTCAGCTCACCAGCGAGGGCTACGACGTGACCATTATCGACTCCAAGGCCTCCCCCCTGGAATCCAGTGTGGAGCGGTACGACGTGATCTCCGTTCAGGGCAACTGCGCATCCATGGATGTGCTGCGGCAGGCCGGTGTGAAGGACGCCGATCTGCTCATCGCCGCCACCGGTGCAGACGAAGTAAACCTGCTCTGCTGCACCACGGCCCACGCCATGAACCAGAAGCTCCACACCATCGCCCGGGTGCGGAATCCGGAATACACCGAGCAGATTTTCAAAATGCGGGAGACCTTCGGTCTGTCCATGCTCATCAATCCCGAGAACCAAGCCGCCACGGAGATCGACCGGCTGCTGAAATACCCGGGCTTTCTCCGGCGGGATACCTTCGCCAAGGGCCGCACAGAGATCGTTGAGCTGCGGGTAGATGCCAGCAGCAAGCTGTGCAACGTCCGCCTGGTGGATCTGCAGAGCATCATCCGGTGCAAGGTCCTGGTGTGTGCCGTGCTGCGGGGCGGCCAGGCCATCACCCCCGGCGGCGACTTTATGCTGCGAGAGGGGGACCGGCTGTTCATCACCGCCCTTTCCGAAAACCTGACGACCCTGCTGAAAAACCTGGGCATCCTCACCCGGCAGGTCCGGCGGGCCATGCTCTGCGGCGGCGGCCGGGTCAGCTACTATCTGGCCACCAAGCTGCTGAAGGCCGGTATCGGCTGCGTCATTGTGGACAACAGCGCCGCCCGGTGCAGCGAGCTGTGCACCCTGCTGCCGGGGGCAGAGATCATCCACGGGGACGCCTCCGACCAGGACCTTCTGGAAAGCGAGGGCCTCGCCCAGTGCGATGCACTGGTGACGCTGACGGGCTTAGACGAGCTGAATATGATCGTCTCCCTGTATGGTATCTCCCAGGGCGTTCCCCAGGTCATCACCAAGCTGGGCCACGCGGACAAGGGCGGCATTGTGTCCTCCCTGGCTCTGGGCAGCGTGGTCTGCCCCAAGGAACTGTGCTGCAGCAACATCGTCCGGTACGTCCGGGCCATGCAAAACCAGACCGGCGCGGCCATCTCCGTCCATACCATTGCCGACGGGCAGATCGAGGCCATGGAGTTTCTGGCCGATGAGAGCACACGGTTCTGCGGCGTTCCTCTGAAGGACATCAAGATGAAGTCCAGCGTCCGCGTGGTCAGCATCAGCCACGATGCCGCCACGGAAATCGCCAACGGCGATTCCGTCTATCAGCAGGGCGACACCATCATCGTGGTCACCAACAGCGGCGTGGTTCTGCGGCAGCTGAACGACATCTTCGCGTGAGGCATCGGCTATGAACTACAAAATGACGGGGCGTTTCATCGCCCAGATCCTGCTGCTGGAAGCACTCTTTATGATCCCCGCCATGTTCATCAGCCTGTACTGTGGCGAGAACGCCTCTGTGAAGGCGTTTCTGGTCACTATGGTGCTGCTGCTGGTCGTTTCCTGCCTGCTGCGGTTTTTGTGCAGGGGCGCAAAGAGCAACTTCTACGCGACGGACGGCATGGTCTGCGTGGCCCTGAGCTGGATCGTCCTCTCTCTGGCCGGAAGCCTGCCCTTCGTGCTCTCCGGTGCGATCCCCAAATTTATCGATGCGCTTTTTGAAATCGTCTCCGGCTTTACCACCACCGGCGCTTCTATTCTTCCGGAGGTGGAAAGTCTGCCCAAGGGCATCATGTACTGGCGCAGCTTCAGCCACTGGGTGGGCGGCATGGGCGTTCTGGTGTTCCTGCTGGCCATTGTCCCCAGCACAGACAGAGGCAAGGGCTTCACTATGCACCTGCTCCGGGCGGAAAGCCCCGGCCCCAGCGTGGGCAAGCTGGTTCCCAAAATGCGGAAGACCGCTGCCATTCTCTACATTCTCTATATCGGCCTGACCATTGCGGACATTATATTCCTGGTGCTGGGCAAGATGGATGTCTTCGAAGCGGTGTGCAACGCCTTTGGCACCGCAGGAACCGGCGGCTTCGGCGTGCGCAACGATTCCTTCGCCAGCTATAGCCCCTATCTGCAAAATGTGACGACCATATTCATGTTCCTGTTCGGCGTCAATTTCACCTGCTACTATTTTCTGCTGCTCAGGCAGTTTGGAGCCGTATTCCGGGACGAGGAGCTGCGGGCCTACTTCGGCATCGTCCTGGGCAGCACCCTGCTCATCGCCTGGAACATCCGGGGGCAGTACGCCACCTTGGAAGAAACCTTCCGCCACGCAGCCTTCCAGGTTTCCAGCATCACCACTACCACAGGCTTTGCCACGACGGACTTTGACCAGTGGCCCAGTTTTTCGAAAACCATTCTGCTGTGCCTCATGGTCATCGGCGCCAGCGCCGGCTCCACCGGCGGCGGCATGAAGGTCTCCCGGCTGATTTTGCTCTTTAAGAGCCTGCGCAGAAGCTTTTTGCAAATGCTCCACCCCCGCCGGGTTCAGATGATCCGCAACAACGGCCAGGTGGTGGATGACAAGATTGTAGAAACCACCAACGCCTACCTGATCGCCTATGTGTTCATCCTGTTCGTGAGCTTTTTGCTGCTATCCCCGGACGGATTCTCCACAGGCACCAATTTCTCCGCCGTGCTGTGCTGCTTCAACAACATCGGCCCCGGTCTGGAAGCCGTTGGCCCCACCTGCAATTTCAGCGGCTTCAGCATTCTGAGCAAGCTGGTGCTCATCTTCGATATGCTGCTGGGCAGACTGGAAATTTTCCCCATTCTCTGCCTCTTCTCCCGCCATACCTGGCACCGCACCGTTCGATAATTGAAAAAATCGAAAGCGCCCGCCATTGCACTTCATTTGATGCAATGGCGGGTGCTTTATTTACCGCAGGGGATACTGGGAGAAGGGCTTCCAGTTGATTGTTTTTTCAGGATAGGACGCGATGATTTCCTGGGCCTGCTGCCGGGTGATGACCTGGTAGTCGGCCCGCTCTGCATTGGGGTCAAAGCTCGGATCCCTGCGGACCCAATAGCCTTCTTCATTCACAAAAAGCTTTTCAATGCTGACGAAGCTGTCCCCCTCCATGCGGTAGAATTCATAGTGGTCCCCACTGCGGCAGCACAGCACGCCGCCTTCGCAGAGGGAATCGAAGACGAAACTGTCGCCGCTGATACGGTTTCGGAAGCAATAGACGGTGGGCTTTGCCTCGCTGATCGTCCCCTCCCAATCCTGCACCAGGGGCGTTTTGACGATCAGCACCTTGCTGCCATCCCCGCGCAGGTCTTCCAGCGCATAGACAAATTGGTCTGAATTTTCGTATTTATCCAGCATTCTGGCGATAAACCAGGCGTTGTCATCCTGATAGGGATAGGTTTTCATCGGTTCTCCAAAGCGTTTCATGGACTGAACACCAATATCCATAACAGAATAGGAATCCACAATGGCGTAGGCCTGTTCCTCAGAAATGGACTGCCTGTTTTGAGGCTCCAGAACACGCTGCCCCTCCAGGCGGCCCAGCTCCCGATCCAAATGCCAGCCATTCTGATCCTGAATCACGGCCCGGTCAAATTCCAGGGTCTGCTCGCCGGGGGTGAAAAACCAATAGGCCTCCTGACCGAAAAAGCCTTTGATCAAAACCGTTCCATCCTGGCAGAAATAGAGACTGCCCACAACCCCCGGGGCATCCTGCGCATCAAAATACACGGTGCACTGTCCGTCCCGGATGGTCAGGATACGCAGATACCGATAGTCGATCAGCTCCTCCACCCCGTCCCCGTTCAGATCCCGCAGGGAATAGAGCATGGCGTCCCGATCATAGGGTGAGCGGGCGTTCTCGATGCGTTGGGCGACATAATCCCCATAGCCGCCGGAATAGAGGGCCTGCCGGGTCTCTTCCCGCTGGGCCCGGTAGTCCGCTTCCGCCTGGACAAAGAACTTCGTCACCTCTGCCGGAACCGGCTGCTGGGGGGCAATGGAATAGTCAAAGCACTCTGCAATTTTTTCCAGCTCCTCCGGCTCCATTTCCCGCCGGGTATTTCCCTCCAGGCAGTTGGAAGCCATGTAGATATGAACAGAGGCCGCTTCCCGGTCCGCAAAAATATGGGCATGTTCCCCGTCCAGCACCAGCAGGAGCGTCTGTCCGTCCCGGGTAACGTAGTTCCACTCCCGCAGCTGCTCCGAAAGGCCCACCGAGGCCGTATAAGGATACAGGCAGTCCTTGCGAACATAGGTCAGCTCTGCAAGCAGCGTTTGGGGCCAGAGGTCCACGGTCAGCTCCATAGGCATGGAGAAGCTTCCATCGTCAAAGAAATAGCCGTGCAGATACCGGCAATTCCCTGCCGCATCTGCCTGCATGACCCCCGCGAGGTGCAGCGACTGCAGCAGCACGCCTGCCTCGTAGTCATAGGTGCAGCCATATTCCTTTTCCAGCAGGTGCAGACCGTACTTCTGGGCAATGTCCTTCAGGGCCTGAACCGCCTCCGGTGTGCCGCAGTAATAGATATCCCGGAAATTCTCGGGAATGAATGCAGCGTTCCAGTCTGCCTGGGCACCCTTGGCATCGCTTTGCTCCAGGAATGCCTGCCATTCGGCAAACGCCTTCCGGTTGGCTGTTCCCTGGAGGCTCACAATGCTGTGGGGTGCAGCCTGGGGCTCTGTGGGGATAGGATTTCCCGCCTCATCATAATAGGTTGGCACGGTCTCCCGGGCGTAGGTGCCCAGGGACAGATCCTTCAAATGCAGCGCGTAAGCCACCGCGCAGCCAACCAGCAGCAGGCTCAGGCCGATCACCGCAGCAATCAGCAAAAGCCTTCGCCGGGGTGCAGCCTTCCGGCGCTGCTTCCCGGCGCGAAGGGCCTGGGCTTCCAGGACAAAGTCACTCCGGACATCCCCCAGAGCGTCCAGCAAATACAGCCGTGTCATAGCAGTCCCTCCTTTTGCAAGCAAATGCAGAGCCTTTTCCGCGTTCTGTGGAGCATGGTGCTGATATGTCCCTTGGTCAGCCCCGTTTTGGTGGCGATATCCTCCAACGAATCTAAGTACCAGTAGCGGCAGAGGAACACACTGCGCTCTCTCTGGGGCAGGGCTTGCAAAAAGCGGTTGACCGCTGCTACCAGCTCTTTTCTGCCTACAGTATCTTCCGGGGTCTCTCCCCGGTCCGCGATCTCCCCAAGCTCCTCCAAGGCGAACGCCATCTGGCCCCCGGTACGCTTGTAGGCGGAACGCCTGCGCCAGCGGTCAATGGACAGGTGCCGGGTGATTTTCCCCAGGAATGCCCCAAGCAGGCTGGGCCGGGCAGGCGGGATCCGGTTCCAGGCGGCAAGGTAAGTATCGCTGACGCACTCCCGGGCATCCTCCTGATCTGACAAAACATTGTAAGCTACGGAATAACAGTACGGGCCATATTTTCTGTCCGTCTGAACGATCGCCTGCTCATCCCGGCGGAAATAGAGCTCCACAATTTCCTGATCTTCCATATGCGTGCCTCCTTTCCATGTGTTTCACCTATATAGGCGCAGAAACAAGAAAAATATTACAGCGTCCTTCCAAAAAACTCCAATTTATTGGACCGTTCTCGTTGTATAATTCCAGCAAGGAACACAAGGAGGGGTTATTCATGAAAATTCACATCTGGAAGAAGCTTTACAAGGAGGACCCTGCTCTTTCGGCAGAATACCGGCCCCTTCGGCGCAGGCTGGCCCAGGCAGGCTTGAGCGAAAAAGCGCTGCGGAAAATGACGCCCCAACAGCGGGTGCAAACCCTGGAAAAGGCCAACTTGGACCCATACGACTTCATCTTTCTGGCCTGCTGAAAAAGCGCCGCAGGAGCAAAACATCTGTTTTCGAAATTATACCACACAATCTGCACCACCGCTTTTGACAGCATTACCAATTTCCCGCCTCGATCTTTATGAAAAATAGCAGTTGACAAACGGGTGTACCCCGTCTATAATAAGCTTTTGATTAGAAAAATACACAATGTTTAGGAGGCTGCTCCATGACCCAGCGGGAACGACAGGTGCTTCAGCTGATTGAAGCCGATCCCCTTATTTCACAACAGGACATTGCCGCAAAGCTGGGCATTACCCGCTCCAGCGTGGCGGTACACATTGCCAATCTGACCAAAAAGGGCTGCATCGCCGGCCGGGGGTACGTCCTCCATGCGGGCACCTATGCGGTGGTCGTCGGCGGTGTCAACGTGGATATCGGCGGGCGCAGCTTTGCCCCCCTGGTAGCCTCCGATTCCAACCCCGGCAGGGTAAGCGTGAGTCTCGGCGGCGTAGGGCGAAACATCGCCCACAACCTGAGCCTCATGGGCACCGATGTGAGAATGCTCACCGCCTACGGAGACGATCTCCACGGCGAACGGGTCGCCGCCTCCTGCTCTGAGCTGGGCATCGATCTGAGCCATGCCCTTCGCATCCCCGGAGGCGTCACCTCTACCTATCTGTATCTGGCGGACGATCATGGGGAAATGGCCCTGGCCGTCTCCGATATGGAGATCTGCAAAAAGATCACCCCCGCCTATCTGTCCGCCCAGCTGCCTCTGCTGCAAAACGCACAGGTGGTTGTGTCCGACACCAATATTCCCGAGGAATCTCTCCGATTCCTGGCGGAGAACTGCACAGCGCCGCTGTTCATCGACCCTGTCTCCACCGTAAAGGCGGAGAAGATCCGGCCCATTCTCTCCAAGATCCACACCTTGAAGCCCAATCGTCTGGAAGCCGAGCTTCTCTCCGGCGTTCCCATTCACAGCGCGGCAGATGTGGAAAAGGCTGCGGATGTGCTGCTGGAAAAGGGCGTCCACCGGGTCTTCATTTCCATGGGCTCGGAAGGCGTGTATGCCGCCATGGGCGAGGAGCGGGTGCTGCTCCCCAATATTCCCGGCAATGTGGTAAATACCACCGGCTGCGGCGATGCCTTCATGGCCGCCCTGGTGTGGGCCTACCTGGAAGGCATGACCCTGCGGGATACCGCTCTGGCGGGTCTCGCCGCCGGTTCCATCGCCATGGAATCCTCTGAAACCATCAATTCTGCCATGTCCGCCGCCGGTCTTCGCAGCCGGATGCAGCGGTAACAAGGCTTTTTCAAAAAAGAAAGGAATGTACAGCTATGAACATGAACAAGTATCTGGACGTCAATCCCGAAGTCGCTGAGGCTCTGGCCAACGGCAAGCCCGTTGTTGCCCTGGAATCCACCATCATCTCCCACGGTATGCCCTACCCCCAGAACGTGGAAACCGCTCTGAACGTTGAGAAGATCATCCGCGAGAACGGTGCTGTGCCTGCTACCATCGCCATCATCGGCGGCCGCCTGAAGGCCGGTCTGACCGCTGAGGAGATCGAGTACTTCGGCAAAAAGGGCCGCGCCATTCACAAGGCTTCCCGCCGGGACCTGGCCGTGCTGTGCGCCCGGGGTGAGGACGGCGCTACCACCGTTACCACCACCATGATCATTGCCCACATGGCCGGCATCCGCTTCTTCGCCACCGGCGGCATTGGCGGCGTGCATCGCGGTGCCGAGACCACCATGGACATCTCCGCCGACCTGGAAGAGCTGGGCCGCACCCCCGTCATGGTCTGCTGCGCCGGTGCGAAGTCCATCCTGGACCTGGGCCTGACCTTGGAGTACCTGGAGACCAAGGGCGTGCCCGTCATTGGCTACGGCACCGATGAGCTGCCCGCCTTCTACACCCGTCAGTCCGGCTTCGGCGTGGACTACCGCATCGATACCCCCGAGGACCTGGCCGCTGCCTTCAAGGCCCAGAACGACCTGCAGCTGGGCGGCTTCCTGGTGACCAACCCCATCCCTGAGGAGTACGCCATGGACAAGGCCGTCATCGACGCAGCCATCGACCAGGCCATCAAGGAGTCCAAGGAGCAGGGCATCAAGGGCAAGGAGACCACTCCCTTCCTGCTGGCCCGCGTTGCCGAGCTCACCGGCGGCGACAGCCTGGCATCCAACATCCAGCTGGTTTACAACAACGCAGCCCTGACCGCCAAGACCGCTGCTGCTTACTGCAAGCTGTAAAGAAGAGAATTTCCCCTCCGCACAGAGCGCATCATACCGCTCTGTGCGAATTTTTTGTTTTTTATGTAATAACAAGCGTTATTTATAAAAAAGTATGATTTACTTGCGCATGATTTCTCTGTATAATAATAGCACAAATTGAAGAAACCAATTCTATTTTTATTTTTCAAGGGAGGTCATGCCTATGCGGTGCAATACGCTGCTGCTCTTTTACTGCGCCGCTACAGCTCTGCTTGGTCTCTTCTGCCTGGTGCGTCTGCTGGCGCTCTGGGTGCGGGACATTCTCTTCTCCCGCCGAAAACAAGCGTTTCTTGCCCGCCTCCGGGAATTGTTCGAAGCGTATGATCAGCTTTCTCAGGCTGAGCTGGGCTATCAGGTAGCGTGGCTGTGCCACAGGCTCGGCCGAATCAGCTGGCTGCTGGCCTTTCACGAGGCTATGGAGCAGCTGCCGAAGCAATCGGGATCCTGCCAACTGGCCGCCCAGGTACTGGCTCTGCTGGAGAAAAACTACCGCCACGCAAGCTTTCATGCCCGCACCTGCTATGCCGCGCTCCTGGCCGAATACCGGGTGCCCTCCTTTTATCCCAATGATCGGCTGATTTCCTTTCTTTTCCGGCTGCTGGAGGAGCAAAACGACCTTTGCAGTGCAGAATATGCACTGCAGGCCCTCTATGCTGCCGGAGACCCTGAGCTGGTCCTCCGGGCACTGTCTGCCCTGGACCGGCCGGAGGGACTGGCCATCCACCGGAAGGTGCTGGTAGAGGGGCTGCAGCATTTTCAGCCCAGAGAAGCGCTCATCCGGCAGCTGTGGTATGGGTTCCGGTGCTCCGACACCATGCAGGCTGCACTGGTGGATTTTATTCGCTTCGCCTCCCCCTACTGGCGTCCGGAGGTACTGGAGCTGCTGGAAAGTACCAATGATCTGGATGTAAAAATCGCCTGTCTGCGCTATTTTGGAAAATATCCCTGCACGGATGTGCTGCCGCTGCTGCGGCGATTCTCACAGCCGGACAATCCCTGGGAGCTCCAGGCGGTGACCATGTACGTATTGGGTGCATACCCTGCCGCAAATGCCCTCGGTCTTCTGAAGGCCGGACTCCACAGTCCCTTCTGGCATATTCGGCGCAATGCCGCCGCCAGTCTGGTCCGCACCGCGGGAGACGATGTCCTGCGCTCCGCTCTGGAGCAGGAGAATGACCCCTACGCCGGACAAATCCTCCGGTACTACCTGGAGCGAGAGAAGACAAGCACGCAGGAGGTGACAAACGGATGAATCTATGCAAGGAAATTCTGTTGGGACTTTTTCTGCTTTTCACCGCCTTTTTCATCGTCCGCCGCCTGCTGGCCCTTGCCGCCGTGGTCTGCGACACCCATGCAAGCTTTCGCATCCAGCAGCGTGAGCTGCTGAACGCAAAACGGCAGGACCGCCGCTATATGCCCCTTTCCGTTCTGGTCGAAGCAGGCAAAGACCCAAAAGCCCTGCTTGCCACATTGGACAGCCTGCAGCATCAGACCTATACCCTGTTTGAGATCGTGATCCTGGAGGACAGTATGGCCCCCGCAGCCGTGGAAGCTCTAACGAAGCAGCTGGAGCTGCTTCCCCTTCCCCAACCCGTGCGGCGGCAGCTCAAATGCACACCGGAAACAGCGATCTATGAAAACTGCACCGGAACCGTTTCTCTGCGCCTGGTTCGCAAATCAAGAACAAGCCTGGGAGACACCTGGAATTTGGGCGTCAACATCGCTCGCTATCCCTACTTTACCTGCATCCGGGCAGGAACAGTCCTGTGCCAGGACAGCCTGGACAAGCTCATGGACCCCTTTTTCCAATACCGCGACACACAGGCCGCCGGTGGAAGTCTGCAATGCGCCGGTATCACGTTGGCCTGTCCCCTCTCCATTCTGGAAACACTGGAGTTTGACCGCAGCATTCCGGCGCTGCAAACGCTTCTGCAAAGCCGGACCCTTATGCTCTGCGGCGGACCTGCAGCCTACCGGAAGGATGCCGCCATCGAGGCCGGTGGTTTCCCGGCCCGGAACATTGGGTTGGACCAAAGCCTGACACTGTCCATCCAGCGTCTTTTCCGCAAGAAAAAGCTTCCATGCCGTATTGTATATATTCCGGAACGTGAAGGGAAGCTGCCCCCCAATGGCTCTTTTCATCAGGTGCTCGCCCATCGCCGCAGCTGGCAGCAGGGGATGAAGCTTGCCATGAAGGACAACCGGGAGCTGCTGCAGCTGCATCGGTTCGGTATCTTGGCTCTTCAATACCTTCTGTTCCTGGTGTTCTCCCTCTGGGCCCCGCTTCTGGCAATACTCGGCGTCGCAACCGTGCCTTTCTGTCTTTGTCTTGGGCTGCTGGACAACGGACTGCTTTTGCAGATTTTGTTTCTGAGTCTCCTATTCAAGCTCCTTTTGTCCATCTCCGCTTTTCAAGCCCGGGCGGAGGACTTCTCCCTGGTGCCAAAAAAGATACCGCGTTTTTTCTTGCTCTGTCTATTGGGGAGCACCCTGTACCGCCTGTGCATCACCTGCGCCCGCATTCAGGGGCTCTTCTCCCGAACCAAGCGGCAATAATGCGCCATTTTGTTCGAGTGGCCCGCTTTGAAGTCAAAAAAATCAGCCGCCGAGAAACCTCGGCGGCTGAAATCTTTGAAATTAGTCAGTGACGTAGGGCAGCAGGGCGATCTGACGGGCGCGCTTGATAGCGGTGGTCAGGTCACGCTGATGGGCTGCGCAGGTACCGGTGGTACGGCGGGGCAGGATCTTGCCGCGCTCGGACAGGTAACGGCGGAGCTTTGCAGTGTCCTTGTAGTCAATGCTGGTCACCTTATCCACGCAGAAAGCACAGACCTTTCTACGCTTGCGGGGACGCATACGCTGTTCGTTAGCCATGGAAATAACCTCCTTCATAAGTCTAGTAGAAAAGTTTCTTAGAAGGGCAGCTGGGCGTCATCATCCTCCAGCATCGCAAAGTCGGATGCGGGAGCACTTGCGGGCGCGCTGTAGCCGCTGCCGTAATTGCCGGAAGAGGCGGGTGCGGAATAACCGCCGCCATAGTTGCCGGAGGGGGCAGCGCTGTAGCTGTTGTTATAGCTTCCGGAATTGGAAGCATCATCCCGCTTGCTGGAGCCGAAGTAGACATTGTCTGCTACGATTTCCGCTGTGCGGCGCTTGTTGCCATCCTTATCGGTCCAGCTGCGAATCTGCAGCCGACCGGACACCACCGCCATGCTTCCCTTGGTGAAGTACTTGGAGACAAACTCTCCCGTGCTCCGCCAGGCGACGCAGTCGATGAAGTCAGTTTCCCGTTCGCCACTTTCCTTGTTGGAAAAATCGCGGTCCACAGCCACAGTGAAGCTGGTGACGGCGATGCCGCTGCCGGTGCGGCGAAGCTCGGGATCACGGGTCAGGCGACCCATGACGACAATGTGGTTGAGCATAGAATTACTCCTCCACAGCGGTGGTCAGGCAGCGCAGGACGCCGTCGGTGATCTTCATCACACGCTCCAGCTCTGCGGGGAACTCGGGCTTTGCTTCCATGTTCATCAGAACGTAGTAGCCTTCTGCCTGATCGTTGATGGGATACGCCAGACGACGCTTGCCCCACTCATCAATGCTGGACAGAGTACCCTCCGCCTCCACCATTGCCTTGAACTTTTCTACCAGAGCCGCGATGCCCTCCTCGCCCTGAGCGGGATCGATGATGTAGAGCACCTCGTACTTGCCGGTGATCTTAGCCATGTTGATTGCACCTCCTTTTGGACTTTTGGCCCCCGACGCCGTCGGGAGCAAGGATCGTCTGCTTTCTTTGCAGACCGGTTTATTTTACAGGAAATTCCGCAAATTGTCAAGCATTTTTTCAAAAAGATTTGACCCTCAGTCCCGCTTTCTTCTCGGACTGAGGGTCAAATCTGTTCACTGTCAATTTGCAGCTTCACTTGTAACCTCCCTTTCTGTTGAGTGGTTCTTCTTACTTCATTGGAATCACTCCTTGTGTCTATATAATAGCAGGGCTTTTCCCATTTTGCAAGACCGCAAAAGCGCCAAGAAACACACCGCAAATTCGTAGGTTTCACCCATAGATTTTCGAAACACTGTGCAGTATAATGAAAGTGTTGGGGCAAATGAGCCCTTATTTTTTTCAAAAAAAACATCCGTTCCCCTTGCTTTTTTCTATGTATTATGTTAATCTATGAAACGACACCAACACAAAGAGAGGATTCGCTTTTTTATGAATAAACCTGAATTTATCGCTGCCGTCTCCGACAAGGCAGGCCTGTCCCGGAAGGATACGGAGCGGGTCATCAATGCCGCTCTGGACACCATTACCGTTGCCCTCACCAAGGGCGAAAAGGTTGCCTTCTCCGGCTTTGGAATTTTTGAATCCAAGCTGCGCAAGGCCCGCATGGGACGGGATCCCCACACCAAGGAGCCCATGCAGATCCCCGAGACCCACGTGCCCACCTTCAAGCCCAGCAAGGTTCTGAAGGACACCGTTGCCAAGTAACGCCCATGAGACTGGACAAGTATTTGAAGGTCTCCCGGCTGATCAAGCGCCGGACTGTGGCCAATGAGGCCTGCGACAATGGCCGCATCAGCGTCAACGGCCGGGTCGTCAAAGCCAGCTACGATGTCAAGGTCGGCGACCGGCTGGAGATTGCCCTTGGCAACCGCACATTGGCAGTTGAGGTTTTGCAGGTAGCCGAAACCGTCAAAAAAGACGATGCCTGCGCCATGTACAAAGAGGTCTAAAAAATCCCGGAGAAGCTGTTTTCTCCGGGATTTTCTATATTTAAGAGCTAGATTACTTCATGGAGTAGGACAGGACCTCGTCCGTTTTGGTATTGAGAACGATGGTGGCCGTGCCAACCTTTTCCATTACGCCGTCCTCTGCCACGGCCTTTGCCTTGGACTTGGACATGCCGCGGATGGTCTCCAGGTCCTTGTCGTACCCGGAAAGGGCCTCCTCGTTGACGGTATAAACGGCCACGGTGTAGGTGGTTTCGTCGGTCAGGAACTTCTTGTAGGCGCTTTCAATGGTGGTAACGGTGCTGTCCGGGTCAATATCCGTATTTTCCTGGGCGAGAACCTGGGTCATGTGGGTATTCTCCCGGTAGCGCTCCTCCGTGGTGTAGCTGGCGGAGAGAGAGGTATTGGTATAATAGTAACCCAGATAGCCAAAGACGCAGCCCACGCCGAACACGAACAGCAGCGCCAGGGTCAGGACCTGCTTCTTGCTGAATTTCAAAGCATCCTTGGCGTGGCCCACGCTATAGGTCAGCCCCAGGCGGTTGGTGATGGGCAGCATGACCCCCAAGAACAGGGTCAGCAGCACGGACTCAATGGGGAACATCAACACATTCTTGATCATGCCGGGCACGGCCATGGCGAAGGTGTACTGCTTGCCGTTCATGTAGAGGGCATAGTACCACATCATAATGGGGGTCTGCAGCAGCACATTGATAAAGAGGTTGATGGAGAACCGACTGAGCATGACCCGGGTGGTGGTGACTTTGGCCCGGTACAGGAACAGGGCGAAGACAACAGAGCCGCCGATCTCCGTCAGAATAAAGGGCGGGAAGTACACGCCGTCCGGCCGGATGATGTAGCCGAGTACGTCCGTAACGGCGGCACACAGAGCGGCAAACACGGGACCAAAAACCATAGCGCCAAGCGCATTGACGAAATAGGCGGCATTAATCCGCAGGAATGGGGTAATGGGAATGGAAATCTGCTTCATGACCAGCCGCAGGGCGATCATCAGGGCGGCGAACACCAGCATATGGGTGTCCTTCAACTCTGCAGCGGCGTCATGCCAATAGGCCTTGGAAAAGGGATGGGGATACAGCGCGGTGGATTTTTGATTGTTGGACATAAAAATAGCCTCCTTTTTGTAGGAGCGGCCGGGATACAGCCCAACGGTTCGGCAAAGAAAAAGCCCCAACGGACACAATGCCGCCGGGGAGTTGAAAACCACATTTGCCGAGTTACCCGTGAGGAAGAGAGGGCTTTCGCCCTTCGCCGCTCAACCGAGTATCGTTGCTACATAAAGGAGGATTCCCTCACTTTTATGGCGCAGCGGGTGCGAAAATCCCATCGCGGGCTTGGAAGCCCTTCGTCCGTCACACAACTCCCCATCTTGACAGCACTTCACGCGGGATTCTCTACTCTGTTCGCCACTCACTATACACCATATCGATACAAAAGTAAAGATATATTTTTATAATTTGTAAAAAAATGGAAGCGTCTCCGTTTCCCTATCTTTCCGCTTTCCGGCAGGTTAGAATGGTTCTATCTTGTACCGGGGGAGGAAGGGCAATGCAGTGCCAGAAGCTGAAAACCTATATGGAGACCGGAAGGGTGATTTTTCTAAGCGTCAAATCTATCCGGCCAAATCCGGCCCAGCCCAGGCGGATCTTTTCCCAGGATGCCCTGTCTGAGCTGGCCGATTCCATATGGCAGCACGGGGTCCTGCAGCCGCTGAGCGTGCGGCGCATCCAGGGAGGCTATGAGCTCATCGCCGGAGAGCGCCGCCTGCGGGCCGCTCAGCTGGCAGGGCTGGGCGAGGTTCCCTGCCTTGTCATGCAGATGGATGACAAGGAATCCGGCCTTGCCGCCATGATTGAAAATTTACAGCGGCAGGATCTGGACTTTGTAGAGGAGGCCCAGGGCATTGCCGCACTGATGCGGACCCAGAATCTGAGCCAGGAGCAGGCGGCGCGGCTGCTGGGCAAAAGCCAAAGCGCCGTGGCCAACAAGCTGCGGCTGCTGCGCCACGGGGAGACAGTTCTCTCTGCCCTTCGCGAGGCCGGACTTACGGAGCGCCACGCCCGGGCGCTGCTGAAACTGCCGGGCGAGGCGGAGAAGCTGGAAGCCATTGCCACCATTCAACGCCTGGAGCTCTCTGTAGCCGCCACGGAAAAATATGTAGCCAGTCTTCTCTCTGCCGCTCCCAGCCGCCCCAGGAAAACCGACGTTTCCAGCTTTCTCAACACCCTGACGGACTCCCTTGCCAAAATCCAGCGCTCCGGCGTCAAGGCCATCTCCGAGCGCCGGGAAACGGACGCGCAGATCGTTCTGACCATCACCATACCAAAGGGGTAGGACGGTTTTCCCATCCTACCCCACAGAAAACTTATTGCTTTGCCGCGTCCAGCACCAGCTTGAAAGCACCGTATGCACCCGCATCATTGCCCAGAGAGGCCAGAGCGAACTTGACGCCGGAGGCCGCGTGGAACACATACTTGTGGAAATAGGGCTCGATTCCGTCCAGCAGCACGGACCCCGCCTTGCTGACGCCGCCGCCGATGACCACCGCCTCGGGGTCAATGACAGAGCACACAGAGCCCAGGAACTGGCCCATGTAATCAAAATAGCTGTCCATAATCTCCAGAGCCACCTGGTCCCCTGCCTTGCCTGCATCGAAGATATCCCGGCAGGTCACTTCCTCCAGGGCCCGCAGAGAAGAAGGCGCGTCATCCTTGGCAAGGCGCTGGGTAGCCAAGCGGACAATACCGGTAGCGGAGCAATACTGCTCCACGCAGCCCCGCTTGCCGCAGCCGCAAATCGCGGTTTCTTTGGGATTCAGGACCATATGGCCCAGCTCGCCGCCGGCTCCATGGGTGCCGTTAAGCAGCTTACCGTCCAGGATGATGCCGCCGCCGACACCGGTTCCCAGGGTGATGAAAATAACGTTCTCGCTTCCCTGGCCGCCGCCGACCCAGTATTCGCCCAGGGCCGCCACATTGGCATCGTTGCTGGCCTTGACGCTCAGGCCCGTACCCTTGGACAACTCCTCTTCGATGGGCACAACGCCCCAGCCCAGGTTCACGCAGCGGTTCACAACGCCCTTGACCACAGCCCCGGGCACACCGATGCCAACGCCCAAAAGGTCTTCGTCCGGAATGTTGTTTTCCTTCCGGTAGCGGTTCACAGAGTCTGCGATGTCCGGGATGATCTTCTCGCCGCTGTTTTCCCGGCGGGTGGGAATCTCCCACTTGCTGAGCATTTTGCCGGTCTCGTCAAAGTATGCGATCTTGACGGTGGTGCCGCCCAGGTCAACGCCAAATCCATATTTCATAGGGGATACCTCCTGTTTTTATATTTCCTTCATTATACAGGATTCTTCAGGAAAAGGAAAGTGTTATTTCCGCAAATCGCGACAATTGTGGATGGCTTCGAACAAGACGCAAAAAGCTCCCCCTCCGGAGGAGCTGGCACGGCGCAGCCATCACTGAAAAGCGGCATAACGAGCGAGTAAGGCCCCTCTTCCACCGCCGCTACGGCGGCGGTCCCCCTTCCCCGTGGGGGAAGGTTACAGACTTTCTTTAAGGTTTTCGGTGCAGAATCTTAATATCCCATTAAGTCGGATGACAAATCTTTACAATTGTGCTACAATTTGTTTCGGAAAGAAAATCCGCTGACACGAAAAAGGAGGCCCTTGAAAATGAACACTTTTCTGAAACGGCTGATCTGCGGCGGCTCGATTCTGTGCGTGCTTCTCGTAGGCTGTGCCGCCGGTGTGCGCACGTCCAGCCGGGAGGAGCTGCCCGTATTTACCAAAGAACCCACAGCAGTCCACTGCTATATTCCCGATGGGCTGCTGCAATAAGCATGAAAGAAGGAAGAACCATGAATTGGAAACCCCTGTTTGCCGGACTGCTGGCGGCTGGGCTGCTATCAGGCTGCGCGTCCAACGTCAATGCCCCTGCTCCCCTGCCCGCCGTTGACCCCCAGCCCGTTGTGGAAACCAGCGCTCCCACCAGCGTCACCGTCAATTCCGCCCAGGAGCTGGCAGCAGCCATTGCCCCGGGAGCCACCATCACCCTGGGAGAAGGTGTGTTCAAGCTGGATTTGGGTGACGACATCAATACCGGAAATCCATACTGCTGGTGGGAAGCCGTTGAAGACGGCTTCCAGCTGGTCATCTCCGGAGTCCAGGACCTGACCATCCAGGGTGCGGGGCGGGATGCCACCCGCATTCAGACAGATCCCCGCTTTGCCGACGTGCTGAAATTCGAAAACTGCGGCAACCTGACCTTACGGGGCTTTACCGCCGGACATACCGTGCAGGCCGAGGGCTGTGAGGGGGACGTCATTGACCTGGGCGACTGCCAGAATGTGCTGCTGGAGGATCTGGGGCTCTTTGGCTGCGGCTTCATCGGCGTCAACGCCAACCAGTGTCAGGAGCTGGATATTCGCACCTGCGATATCTATAGCTGCTCCGGCATCGGTATCAATCTGAGCGATGTAAAGGACTGCAAGGTCACGGGCTGCACCGTCCGGGATTTGGGACACTCCTACGCAGAGGCCTCCTCTGCCATCAGTGCCTATGGCGGCGAAAATCTTGTCGTGGAAGACACCAAGTTCACAGGTATCAACGCCTATGATCTGCTGTCCATATATCAGGATGCCCGCTTCAGCGGCTGCACCTTCCAGAATAACACCCTGACGGATGTGGCAATTTCTCTGTATTCCAGCCAAAATCAGGAATTCGCAACGCTGACCCTTGAGAACTGCCAGGGCTCTGATAACCGCGCCTGGGACTGGATGCGCACGGAAGCAGGCAGCCTGATCGTAGACGAGACGGGCGCCGAGCTGGACGAGAAAGCCATGGACAAGCTTTTCGGAACGCTGAGTAACGCCGTGGAGGAGCCCACAGTCCCCCAGGAGGCCGTCGTCGTCACCACAGTGGACGAATTTCTGGCAGCCATTGGCCCCAACAAGGACATCGTCATCGATGCGAAGGAGCTGAACCTGAGCACCGCCTCCGATTATGGCCAAATGGACACAAGCAAGTATTACAGCTGGCACAACCCCTACGACGGTCAACAGCTGGATATTACCGGTGTGGACAATCTGACCATCCGTGGCAAGGATGGAAAGGATGCAAACCTGATTTCCACCGTCCCCAGATATTCCTATGTGCTTTCCTTTGCCGGCTGCACAAATGTGACTGTAAAGGATCTGACCCTGGGGCACACCGAAGCCCCCGGTGAATGCATCGGCGGTGTGCTGGATTTCTACCGCTGCGGCAATGCCACCGTCTCCGACACCGGCCTCTTCGGCTGCGGCACCATCGGCGTTCTGGGAGAATCCAGCCGGAATCTGCACATTCTGAACAACGAAATCTACGACTGCTCCCAAGGCGGCGTGAATCTGATCAGCTGCCGTCAGGTGGAAATGGATGGAAACGATTTCCACGACCTGGGCACCCACGGCTATGGCTACATCTACAATGTTTCCAGCGACAGCGATAATGTGACCTTTAACGGCACCGCCATCGCGCCGGGGGATACGCTCTACGTTGACGGCTCAACCAATTGATATCGCATCGTTATAGCAAAAACCGGGCGGCACATGGCCGCCCGGTCAAATTTTTGAAATCAGCAGCAGAAGAACTGCCCCCGGCAGCACAGCAGCTGGGCCAGATAGCACATACACAGGCTGGCGCAGGGACTGCCGCCCATGGTGAAGCCCCGGAAATTTCCGGCAGACCGGCGATAGGCCTGATCTCCATGCTCGATCTGCTCCAGGGCGGACAGGTACTCCTGGTTGTCCGGCTCCATGGAAACCGCCCTGCGGATATGCTCCAGGGCTGTCACCTGATTGCCCACACCCTGATTGGCCAGAGCGCTGAGATAGTACCACCGGGCATCCCGGTTGGTGCTATTGTTCAGAGCATTGATGGCCTCTTGATAGCGGCCGTAGCGGATATACTGGCTTGCGGAGCGCTGGTAGTCATCCCCCTCCGGCCGCGTCTGCCGGGTCTCATAGTACCAGCCTCCGCCAAAGGGATTGTAGCCGCCGAAGGGGTCATAGCCCCCCTGCTGGCCGCTGCGCTGGTTCTGATAGGTAGGGCCGGAATACTTCTCCGGATTTTTGATCCGGTCGTAGGCCTCGTTGACCTCCTGCATTTTCCGGGCCGCCTCGGCATCGCCGGGATTCAGGTCCGGATGGTATTTTTTTGCCAGGCGGCGGTACGCCTGCTTCACTTCCTCATCGGAAGCCCCCGGCTCCAAACCGAGCACCTTATAGGGATCCATCTGCTCTTGCGCCCTCTTTCCTGTTTTTTTGACGATACCGGACCCACACGCCGCTATAAAGAATGTTATCCAGCAGCGCCTTGTCCTGCACCAGGGGTAATTTTTCAAAATAGGCCGTGCATCGGGCCATGGTCAGGGAGAAGACCTGCTCCCAGTCCGGCTGTTCCTCCAAAAGCAATGTGGGATTGTAGCTGCCCTTTTTCCGGTCCTCCGGCGCATCCAGCACCGCATCCATGAGATAGATAAACCGGCCCAAAGCTGCACCCATCTCCCGCAGGGTCTCCGCCCAGGTATCCTCCCGCCAGACAAAGAGCTCCCCCATGAGCTCCCCAAACAGGCCGGCGGGAATATCCGGATTTTGGAACTTCTCCGCTTCCAGCCGGTTCAGCTCTGTCAGGCAGCGCTGCAATGTGCCGCACTGCCGGGGGTACTTCTCAGCAATCCGCTCTGCATAGGGCTCCATAGCATTGGCCAGAAGCTTGGCAGAGTATTTTTTGTCGTCATTCCAGTCGTCCAGGCACTTGTAGTATGCCAGAGCGATGTTCATATCCGCCGTATAGGTGATGATCTCGCTGCGGGTATAGGTCCGGGCGTGGAGGGGATGGGTCAGGCAGCGGGCTGTCCTTTTTTCTTCCTCCGGCTCATACAGGCTCAGCAGCGTCAGGGCCAGGAAGGCCATGTCGTAGCGCAGCCCTAAGCGGCTGAGCTGGGAGGCTTCCTTCCCCATAGCCCGGCAGATGCCGCAGTAGACCTCTCCGTAGCGGTCCTTCTCCGGCTGGGAAAGCTCTGTTAAATTGGCAGTAATATAGCCAAACACGGCTCGCCACCCCTTTCCCGCGATGCCTCTTCCCTGCCCGCCGCCCGGGCGGACACGGAACAGAGACCGCATATTTTTTATCTTTTCTTACCAAAATATCAGCAAACTGTGAACAGCCCGTAAAGAAAGCCAAAAATTTTTGGAAATACGGCACCAATCCGGGTACTCCCCTCGCTTATGCTGCCTTTTTCTCCCGATACTGCGACAGAAGCTTATTCAGCGCAGCCCCGTAGAACAGGATGCTGACGCAGCAATACAGCCACAGCATGCTCACGGCTATGGAATACACACTGCCGTAGATATTGGAGATTTTGGAAAAGTGGGTCACATACAGGGAAAATGCCCAGGAATATACCGCCCAGCCCACGGCGGAGAAGATTGCCCCGGGCAGGCTCTCCCAGAAGCCATTGCGCTTATTGGGCAGCACCATATAGATGGCGGAGAATAAAAAAACCTGAATGGCCAGAAGCAAAATTCCCCGCAAATCGATCAAATCCACCAGGGTCATCACCACCGGGTTCTGAATCCCGCGCAGCAGCTCCATCAGGGTATTCCCGAACACATGGAGCACCAATGTGAGCACCACCACAACCAAAAACAGCAGCGCATACACAACGCTGATGCCCCGGATATAGACATAGCCCCGGTCCTCCTCTACGCCATAAACCGCATTAAGGCCCTTGAGCAGACCATAGACGCCCTTGCTGGAGGACCACAGCAGCGTCAGCACCGATACCCCCGCCACGGCAGAGGAGGCATTGCGATAGGTGCTGAGAATCAGCTCCTGCACGCTGTCCATCAGGGCTTCCGGCAGAATACTCTCCAGGACCCCCGTCAGGTCCGCCACGGAAAGCTGGGTAAAGCGCAGGGAGTTCAGAATCAGCAGCAGTGCCGGGAACGCAGACAGAATCAAAAAGTAAGCCCCGTAGGCCGCCCGGAAGGGAATATTCAGTGCGGCTATGGTTTTTGCCGCCGCTGCGGTTTTTCCGATAATACCGCCCTGGGGCAGCTGCTTCATGGGGATGCTCCTTTCTCGGCTTGCTCCCTAAGAGGGGCTGTGAATGGGAATTGCGAAC
>UQGU01000021.1 GCA_900540635.1 uncultured Eubacteriales bacterium
CCCCCCTGGCCGATGCGGTGGCCAAGAGCTACGGCGTGGAAATGCGCAATGTGCTGACGGGCTTCAAGTGGATCGGCGATCAGATTGCCCGGCTGGAAGCCGCCGGTCAGGTGGACCGCTTCATCTTCGGCTTTGAGGAGAGCTACGGCTACCTGGCAGGCCCCTATGTCCGGGACAAGGACGCCATCATCGGCTCAATGCTCATCTGCGAAATGGCCGCCTACTACCGCTCCATCGGCTCCTCCATCAAGGAACGGCTGGAAGAAATCTACGCCAAGTTCGGCCGGTACCTGAACAAGGTGGATTCCTTCGAGTTCCCGGGTCTGTCCGGCATGGAGAAGATGGCCGGCATAATGGACAGCCTGCGCAGAAATCCCCCTGCCGAGATTGGCGGGTACAAAGTCGCCAGCGTCACCGACTACCAGGATACCGAAAAGACCGGCCTGCCCAAGGCAAATGTACTGATCTACGCCCTGGAAGGCGGCGCAACGGTTGTCGTCCGTCCCTCCGGCACGGAGCCCAAAATCAAGACCTATTTCACCACCCTGGGCAAGGACCTGGCTCAGGCCCAGGCCCAGAAGGACCGGCTGGCCGCAGCGCTGAAGCCTCTGCTCGCCTGATTTTCAAGCATAAAAAATTGCGTCCCGGGTTTTTCGGGGCGCAATTTTTATGCTTTTTTCCGCTTTACGGTGTGACCACCTTGTCCATGAGGTAGCTCAGGGCCGCCTGGAGCTGGGCATCGTTCTCCGGCTCCAGCATTCCATTGTAGAGGAGTGCCTCGGATTCGTCATCCAGCTTGATCTCTTCATCCGGAGTCAGGCCGATCCCCTCCAGGTTGTTGCCCTGGCTGGTATAATAGCGGCCAACGGAGATACCCGCAGCAGAGCCGTCAGAAAACTGGAACACCTGCTGGAAAAAGCCCTTGCCGCTTGTCTTCTGACCGAAAATCCTGGCGACCCCATATTCGCTCAGGTCCACCGCAAAGAGCTCGGCGGCGGAGTAGGTATTCTCATTTACCAGAACCGCCATAGGAACCTTCACGCAATCCGCATCGGAGGTAACGGTCTCATCGCTTCCATCCGTTCCAACCGTCCGGATCAGATTTCCCTCGGGGAGCAGATAATCCAGGATCTTCGTCAGTTCGTCCACATAGCCGCCGGGGTTGTTGCGAACATCGAACAGAAGCATATCCGCCCCCTGATTCAGGAGCGCTTTGATCGCTGCTATGGTCTCATCGGCGCAGCGCTCGTCAAAATTCTGGATGGTCACCAGCCCCACGTGCTCGTTCAGCAGCTTGGAGGAGGCCACGGTGGTCTCCATGCGCTTGCGGGTCATGGACATGGTGATTCCCTCGCCGCTGCGCAGAACCGTGATGGAGACCACAGTTCCCTCTTCGCCCTTGATCATGGCGGAAATCTCGGTGACCGTGCGGTCCTGGGCAGACTCTCCGTCCACCTGGATGATCACGTCCCCTACCTGAACACCGGCTTCCTCCGCCGGGCCGCCCGGCTGCACGGCGATGACCATCAGCCCGGAATTGTCATCCGTGGCCTGGACCGTCACGCCAATGCCCACATAGGCATTCTCAGAATTATCCAAAAAGCTGGGCAGCTCCGCGGCGGGGATGTAATAGCTCCAGCGGTCGCCCATGGCATTCACCATGGCATCCGCGGCGGCATCCTCAATTTTTGTCTTGTCCGCATCCCCTGCAAAGCTGGTCAGAATCAGGTTTTCCAGGTCCTCCAGCTTGTTGTAGTCGGTGGATGCGGAGACAAAGAAAAGCGTCGCGCCGCAGGCCAGAGCCGCCACCAGCACATAGGACAGGACGATCAGAACTTTCTTTTTCATTTCTTTCGCTCCTTTTGGGTTCAACAACATGACTAATAGCATTCTTCCCACATTCCGACTGGGAAATGTGGGAAGAGAAGCATTACAGAGAAACGTAGGCGCAGGGGTTCACATAGGCGCCGTTGTAGGCAATGCCGAAGTGCAGGTGATAGCCGGTGGCAATGCCGGTCCGGCCCACGGTGCCGATCAGCTGACCGGCGGAAACCGCCTGGCCGGAGCTGACCGCAGAGCTTGCCAAGTGCATATAGATGGAGGAAAAGCCGTCTCCGTGGTTGATGGTGACGTAGTTACCCGCCGTGCCGGAATAGGTATTGGCGGTGACAATGCCGGAGCGGGTGGCGTAGACCGGCGTATTGGCAGGGGCCGCCAGATCAACACCCTGGTGGTAGCTGGATGCACCGGCCGTGGGAGAGGTCCGGAAGCCGAAGGGGCTGGACATATAGGTATAGCTGCAGGGCCGCAGCCAGGTTCCGCCGGAGGACGGGGTGGAGGTGCCGGTATTGCCGCTTCCGCCGCTGCTCGCGGGGGCGGTGGTGGCGGGAGGAACGGTGGTATAGGTAGCCATATAGGCCAGCCACTCCTGGTGCTTGGCGGCGGTGTATTCCTTCTCCATCTGGGCAATCTGGTTCAGCAGGTCCTGGTCCTCAGATTCCAGCTCTTCCTGCAGGCCCTCGATTTCCTCGGCCTTCACCAGCAGCTCGGCGATTACGCCGTCTGCCTCTTCCCGCTTGGCATCCAGTTCCGCCTGGGTAGCGTCCAACTCTTCCTTGGTGCTCTCCAGCTCCGCCTTTTCCGTTTCCAGCTCCTGCTGGGCCTGGGCCACGGCCTTGGTGGCCTCGTCCAGGGCCTCCAGGCGGCGGGTATCCGAGGCGGCGATTTCTTCAATCATGCTCATTCTGTCCAGCAGATCGGAGAAGCTGTTGGCCTTGAAGAGGACCTCCCAATAGCTCAGGGTGCCCTCCTCCTCCATGGTGCGGATACGGGTTTTGTATTCTTCGTTCAGCGTATTATAGTTTTCCTGGGCCGCGTCCAGCTCGTCCTGCTTGTCCGCAACCAGAACGCCATAGGCAGTGATCTGCTCGTTGATGTTGTCCACCTGGGCATGGAGCAGGGTCATTTCCTGGTCAATCAGGTTCTTCTTTGCAACGATGTTGGAAATCTCGTCCTTGTTCTCCTGATACTGGCTTTCCAGTTCCTTCATCTTGGACTTCATTTCCGTCCGCTGCTCCTGCAGGCCGGTAATCTGCTTGCGGATTTCGCTGGAGGAAGCGGCATAGGCCCGGGTGGGCAGCAGGCTGAGAATCAGCGTCAGAACCAGCACGGCCGCCATAACGCCGGCCAGAATGGGAACAAGCTTCTTGCGATTTTTCATAGAGTCTCCTTTGGATATTATCCGATGTAGGCCATTGGGTTTACATAGGTTCCGGCATAGGAAATGCCGAAGTGCAGATGGGGCCCGGTGGAAACACCGGTGCTGCCCACATAGCCGATCAGCTGCCCGGCAGCCACGCTTTGGCCGCCGGAAACCACGTAGTTGGTCATGTGCATATAGATGGAGCTGAACCCGTCTCCGTGGTTAATGCTCACATAGTATCCGGCGCCCCCCGCCTGATAGGAGGCGGTGGTCACCGTTCCTGCCCGGGTTGCATAGATGGGGGTACCCCGGGGGCAGGCCATATCGATGCCATTATGCATCAATGCATATTTATAAACAGGATGGATGCGCATGCCAAAGGCGCTGGAAATGGTGTAGCCGGATACCGGCGTGATCCAGGTGGCATTGGACGGGGGATTCTGGCCCTGGAGCGCAAGCTTTGCAAGCTTTTCCTCATACTGAGCATTGGCAAGCTCCTTTTCCTTCTGGGCAATCTCCTTCATCAGGGCATCCTGCTTTGCTTCGGAATCGTCCAGCAGGAGGGCAAATTCCTCCTTCTGCTCTGCCAGACTGCGAAGAAGCTCGTCGGACTCCGTTCGCTTCTCAGAGAGCATGCTCTCACTTTCCGCAAGCTGGGCCTGCGCATCGGCAAGCTCCTGCAGCTCCTGCTGCAGCCGGGTCTGTGTCGTAGACAGGTCGTCTGCCACCTGCTGGATCTCCTCCAGTCGTCTCTGGTCCGATGCAGCGATCTCATCGATCATGGTCATACGGTCCAAAAAATCCGTAAAGCTCTTGGCCTGAAACAGGACTTCCCAATAGCTGACCGTGCCGCCCTCCTCCATAGCGCGTATCCGGGCTTTATGCTTTTCGTTCAGCTCGTCCAGCTGCTGCGACTGCTCCTCCAGATCATCCTGAGAATCTGCAATCAACTGCCCATAGACAATGATCTGCTGATTCATGTTCAGGATCTGGCTGTGCAGCAGTGCGATCTCCTGATCGACCGCATTTTTCTGATTGACCAGCTCCTGAATCTGGTTGGAGGCTGCCGTATACTGCTGACGGACCGCATCGATCTCCGCCTGAATGTCCGCGTTCTCGCTTTTCAGGCTGCCAAGCTCATCTTCGATCTTGTCCGTTTTCACGGAGGCACTGGCGTAGATCGGAACGCAGCTCAGTGCCAACGCCGCAGCCAGCACCGTGCCCAGCGCTGCTTTGAAAAAACCAAATCGTTTCATCTCTGTCTAAAGCGCGGCAGATGATCAAACATCCATGAACTTTCGGATAGAAGTCCAGCTGCCGACGATACCGACAAACAGTCCGGCGGCACCGAAGACAATGGCCATAGGTATCACCAGATTCTCAAAGGGCACGAAGGTGAAGAGCTTCAGCGCATCTACCGTAGAAATTTTTTCCACCAGTGCATCATAGCTCACCCACTCAAGGCCAAAAGCAAGGATGGCACCAATCATGCCCAGGCTGAAGCCCTCGACTATAAAGGGCAGCCGGATGAAGCCATTGGTCGCACCTACCATCTTCATGATGGCGATCTCATCCCGGCGGTCATACATGGCAAGCTTGACCGTATTGGAAATGATCAGCAGCGAGATCACCAGCAGAACGGCAATCAGCGCCACAGCGACGATATGCAGCACCTGCTGAATGGTGGTAAAGCCCTGGGCCAGGGCATAGGCGGCCTTGGTATCCGCCACGCCGGGAATCTGCCGCAGCTGGGCATCGGTCTGCTCCATGAGGGTATTGTCCTCCAGGGTCACCACATAGCGGTGGCGAAGGTCGGTTGCCTGGACACCGTTGAAGGCTGCATCGCCGTTGTGGTCGGCGACAAAGCTCTGCAGTGCCTCTTCCCGGGAGACAAAGGTGGATTGCAGCACATTGTTCAAAGCATTGATTTTCGTGCCGATGCTCCTGGCCTCGGCATCGGACAGGTCACTGTCCACGTAGACCAGGATTTCACTGGTCTGGTTCAGATCCTGAACCATCACGTCCAGGTTGTAGGCCAGAATGGAGAAGCTGCCCACGATGATCAGGCAGGCCACCGTGACGCACACGGCGGCGAAGGACATAAAGCCATGGAGAAAAATTCCCTTGAAGCCTTCCTTCAAAAGGTATCCGATATTGCTGAATTTCATGGTAACTTACCTCTCTCTTCCGTCGCTGACCACATAGCCGTCATCAATGGCGATGACGCGCTTGGCGAACAGCTCCACCAGGTTCTTCTCGTGGGTGACCACAAGGACCGTGGTGCCCAGATTGTTGATTTCCTGAAGCAGGGCCATGATCTCGAAGGAGCGGGCGGGGTCCAGGTTGCCGGTGGGCTCGTCGGCAATGATGGTAGAGGGGTTGTTCACCAGAGCACGGGCAATGGCCAGACGCTGCTGCTCGCCGCCGGACATCTCTCCGGGGTGACGGTTCGCCTTGTTTTCCAGGCCAACCAGCTCCAGCACATAGGGAACACGGTCCCGGATCTCCCGCTCCCGGGCACCGATCACACGCATAGCGAAGGCCACGTTGTCATAGACCGTCATATTGTTGATCAGGCGGAAGTCCTGGAACACAACGCCGACGGTACGCCGCAGCAGCGGGATCTCCCGCTTGCGAATGCGCTCCAGCGCATAGCCATTGACCTTCACGGCGCCGGAGGTAGGCCGGAGCTCACCGGTGATGAGCTTGATGATGGTGGATTTTCCGGAGCCGGAAGGGCCAACCAGGAAGCAGAACTCGCCGTCGTCGATCTGCATGGTCACGCCGTTCAGCGCTTTATTGCCCTGCTCGTAGCTTTTTACGACATCTGTAAATTCAATCATTTGCATGTATCTCCAGTCGAAGTATCCGCATTTTTCGAAATGCCAGGCAGCCCGCCCCTTCCGATACTCTGCGCGCAATGTATCCGAATTGTAACACAAAACGGCCGAAAAGTCAATGACGTACCGAGGAAACGACGGGAATCCCTGATTTTTTAACAAAAATTTCCGATTTCCGTCACAGATTTCGGCACTCAGGCACAAGATATGGCAGTTTTAGGAAAAAGCTGTACACAAGTGGGTGTTTTTTGGCGGTAGACATAAAAATGCAGCCGTTCCTTCCTGGGGACGGCTGCAAAAAGTCTTCGCGAATTGCTTATCTTGCCTCGCGGGAGGACAGGTATTTGCGGACCATCAGCGCGACCTTGAACACAATGGCATGGTCAAACTGGCGCAGGTCCAGGCCGGTAAGCTTCTTGATCTTTTCCAGACGGTACACCAGGGTGTTCCGATGGACAAACAGCTTCCGGGAGGTTTCGGAGACGTTCAGGTTGTTTTCAAAGAACTTATTGATGGTGAACAGGGTCTCCTGGTCCAGGCAGTCAATGGAGCTCTTCTTGAAGATCTCACTGAGGAAAATCTCGCACAGGGTGGTAGGCAGCTGGTAGATCAGTCGGCCGATGCCCAGATTTTCGTAGCGCATAATGCTCTTCTCGGTATCGAAGACCTTGCCCACCTCAATGGCGGTCTGGGCCTCCTTGTAGGAATCCGCCAGCTCCCGCAGGTGCTCGGAGACGGTGCCGATGCCGATGGAGGTCTTGATGCGCAGTTCATTTTTCAGCGTATTTTCAATGTCCTGGGCAATCTTTTCCAGCTCCTCACTGGGGGTATTTGCGGTGATCTGCTTGACCACGGCAACATCGCTCTCGTTGATGCTCAGGACGAAATCCTGCATTTTGTCCGGGAACATGCCGGACAGAACATCCACAGTCGCCACATCGCTGCGGCCCACCTGACGAATCAGGAACACGGCCCGGGGGGCGTCTGTTGCGAAATGCAGTTCCTTGGCGCGGATATAAATATCACCGGGCAGGATATTGTCCATGATGATATTCTTGACGAAGGTGCCCCGGTCATGCTTTTCCTCGTAGAAGACCTTGGCGTCATTCAGGGCGATATAGGCCATGGAGCAGAAGGATTTGGCCAGCTCGTCCTCACCGGAGCAGAACACGGCGTACTCATACAGATTGGAGCTGCCCACAATGGCCTTGAAGCATTTCTGGGCAAAAACTGTAATGCCATCAACCCCACCGCCGATCCGCAGAGCAGCGTCCGGCCAGCGCTCTCCCAGCAAAGAGACGTCGGTACAGGACACAACGCAGCCCTCGGTATCGATGACGCCGAAGGTTCTGTCGGAAATATCCTTTAATTGCACGATCACGCTTTGAAATACACTGTTGGACATATGGGTGCCCCTCCTTAGAATGTTGCATAAATACGCATTCCACAAAATTGCAGTCTTATTATACACAAGTTTTGCGCATATTGCAAGTGCAATTTGACATTTTATTGCAAATTCTCTCTTGCTTTTTAGGTAATCTTCCCAGTGTGTTGTCAAATGTGTAAGAAAAAGGCAAAATGATTCCAGCAATTTGCCGATTTCTTTTCTGCAATTTTATCGGTCCGTTTCGCTCAGACCCAGGCTCGCCAGCTCTTGCTCGGTGAGAACCCGTGTCTGTCCTCTAGGCAGCCCCTCCAGAGTCAGCGTTCCTTCCCGGATGCGCTCCAGATAGGTAACGGTCATACCCCGGGAGGCCATCATCCGGCGGACCTGGTGATATTTCCCCTCGCACACCGTAATCCGGCTTTCCCCGGGGCCGAGGGGCTCCAGCTTGGCCGGGAGGCAGACCGTGCCGTCCCGCAGGGTCAGCCCCGCCGCAAAGGCCGCCGCATCCTCTGCGGTCCCCTGCCCCTCATGGCGGGCGTAATAGACCTTGGGCACCTCCTTCTTCGGGGAGATCAGCCGGTGCAGCAGGTCCCCATCATTGGTAAGCAGCAGCAGCCCTTCGGTCTGCTTGTCCAGGCGGCCAATGGGCTTCAAGTCCCAGTGCCGCATCTGCTCCGGCAGAAGCTCCATGACAGTCTTCTCTTTTGCATCCTCTGTGGCGGTTACATAGCCCATGGGCTTGTTCATCATCACCACCCGGCGCGCATAGCCGCCCATGGCACTTCCGTCCAGCTGCACCGCGTTCGCTGCCGGGTCGATTTTTCTGCCAGGGTCTTTCTCGGGCTTTCCGTCCACGGTCACCCGCCCGGCTTTCAACAGCTGCTTTACCTGGCTGCGGGTTCCCGCGCCGCTGTCACACAGAAATTTGTCCAAACGTTCCATATTCTTTCTCCGTTCTATCCCCTGGGGAAATCCCATACACTGCATTGAAACACAGCTTTCGGGAGGGATTTCACTATGGTTGTATTGACCGCAAAGGTGGATTTTAAAAAAATGATGCTGATCCTGGGGGCCGCCGCAGTGGTGCTGCTGGCGCTGATTCTGTTTTTCGGCGGCAGCGAGCAGACCTTCGGCTCTCAGGACGTCTCGGGCAACGACGGGCGGGTTGCTTTTCTCAAAAGCTTCGGCTGGGAGGTTGTCAGCTCTCCGAAGGAATCCGGCCAGGTGCTGATTCCGGCCCAGACCAATGACGTTTTTGACCGGTACAATGCCCTGCAAAAGTGCCAGAGCTACGACCTGAGCAAATTCGCCGGCAAAAAGGTCATGCGCTACGTTTACGAGGTCAAGAACTACCCCGGCGCCACAGAGCCGGTCTACGCCACGCTTCTGGTGCACAAAAACAAGGTCATCGGCGGAGACATCACCAACACCGCCCCCGGCGGCAAAATCCAGGGGTTCCAAATGCCAAAGGCTGACGCTGCCCCCACGGCCCCAACCGGCCAGCCCACCCAGAGCACCCAAGGCACCGATTTTTAAAGGATTATATCACAAAAAGAAGTCCTTGACAAGGAAGCTTCCTTGTGCTATGGTTGTGGCAACTGAATACTGTGTCTTCAGGGCGGGGCGAAATTCCCCACCGGCGGTAAAGTCCGCGAACGCGCAAGCGCCGAATCGGTGTGATTCCGATACCGACAGTATAGTCTGGATGGAAGAAGATACGCAAGTCTTGCGTCTTTTCGCGCCCTGGGTGTATGCTCAGGGCGCATTTTTTACGTTGAGGTGACAAAAATCATGAACGAACTACTCTCTCAGGCCAAGGAAAACCTTTCTTTTCTCGGAATCACTGCCGCCGTCATTATTGCGCTGGCCGTGATCTCCAAGCTGACGGAAAAGAAATTCACCCATCTGCGCCATGTAAGCCCCGCCAGACGGGTCAGCATTATCGGCATTTGCTCGGCCATCGCCGTGGTGCTGCACATTCTGGACTTTCCCCTGCCCTTCCTGGCCCCGGAATTCTACAAGCTGGACTTCTCCGAGGTGCCCGTGCTGCTGGGCGGCTTCTTCCTGGGACCAAGCGCTGCCGTCGCCATTGAGGGCATTAAAATTCTGCTGAAGCTGCTGCTCAAGAGCACCTCCACCGCCTTCGTGGGCGACTTCGCCAATTTCTTTGTGGGCTGCTGCTTCGCACTGCCCGCCACCGTCTGGTACCATCTCCACAAGAACAAGACGGGGGCCATTGTGGGTCTCGTCCTCGGAACCCTGTCCGCCAGCGTCATCGGGACGCTCTTCAACGCCGTCTACCTGCTGCCCAAATTCGCCCAGCTCTACGGCATTCCCATGGATGTGCTCATCGGAATGGGCACAAGTATCCACAGCAGCATTCACGGGGTGTATTCCTTCGTGGCCCTGTGCGTTGCGCCGCTGAACGTGGTCAAATACGGCGTTGTATCCCTGCTGACCATGCTGCTCTACAAGCGGGTTGCCGCCCCCCTGTTCCGGGTGCACGAATAATTCTCTCTTTTCTTTTGCCCCGGGGGACTGTATAATAGCTGTATCCACTGAACACGCAAAAAGGAGCGAGACAAATGGAATACAGAGTATTGGGCAAGACAGGTCTGAAAGTCTCCCGGCTGGGCTTTGGGGGCATCCCCATTCAGCGCATTGACGCGGAGGGCACCAAAGCGCTTATGCACAGGCTGCTGGAGGCGGGCGTCAACTACATCGATTCCGCCCGGGGCTATACCGTCAGCGAAGAGTACATCGGCTACGGCCTGGAGGGCATCCGGGACAAGTTTATCCTGGCCACCAAGGGCCGGGGGCTGACGAAGCAGGCCATGCAGAAGGACCTGGAAACCAGCCTGCGCAATTTCCGCACGGACTACATCGACCTCTACCAGTTCCACAACCCTTCCCTGGAGGACCTGGAAACCATCACCGCCCCCGGCGGGGCGCTGGAAGCCCTGCAGGATGCCAAGGCCGCCGGAACCGTCCGGCACATCGGCCTCACCGCCCACTCCACCCAGGTCTTCGAAAAGGCCCTGGACATGGACTGGGTGGAGACAATCATGTTCCCCTACAATCTGGTGGAAAACCAGGGCGCAGAGCTCATTGCCAAATGTCAGGAAAAGAACGTCGGCTTCATCTGCATGAAGCCCCTGGCCGGAGGGGCCATTGACGACGCTTCCCTGGCCCTTCGCTATATCGTGCAGAACCCCGCCGTCACCGTGGTCATCCCCGGCATGGCAAGCGACCAGGAGCTCTCCCAGAATCTGGCCGCCGTCGGCAATTCCGCCCCGCTGACCGGGGAAGAAACGGCGAAAATCCAGGCCATCCGGGATTCCCTGGGCACCCAGTTCTGCCGCCGCTGCAACTACTGCGCCCCCTGCACCGTGGGCATTCACATTCCCCAGCTGTTCGTGCTGGAGGGCTACCTGACCCGCTACGGCCTGGCCGACTGGGCCAAGGGCCGGTATGAAACCGAAACCAAGGCCTCGGCCTGCATCGAATGCGGGGCCTGCGAAGGCCGCTGCCCCTACCATCTGCCCATCCGGGAGATGATGAAGCGGGTCGCCCGAGAATTTGAGGGATAAGCAAAAATCCGCAGGAAGCGCCTTGCCTTCCTGCGGATTTTTTGATTATTTCACCACTCTTACCCGGAGCACCCCTTCGATGCTGCGCAGGCTTTCCACCACGGCCTCAGAGGGCCTGTGGTCCACATCCAGCATGGTGTAGGCGTATTCCCCCCGGCTCTTATTCATCAGGCCTGCAATGTTGACATTCTCCCCTGCAATGGCGGTGGTGAACCGGCCCAGGGAATTGGGGATGTTCTTATGCAGGATGGTGATCCGCCCCTGACTGGTGCACACGCCCATATCGCAGTTGGGGAAATTGACGGAATTGACAATGTTGCCGTTTTCCAGATAGTTCATCACCTGGCTGACGGCCATCTTCGCGCAGTTGTCCTCGGATTCCTCCGTGGAGGCACCCAGGTGGGGGATGGCGATGCAGCCGGGCATTTTTGCCGTCCGGTCATTGGGGAAATCCGTAATATAGCGCCTGACCTTGCCGGAGGCCAGAGCTGCGGCCATGGCCTCGTCATCCACCAGCAGGTCCCGGGCGAAGTTCAGAATCACCACGCCGTCCTTCATCTTGGCAATGGTCCCGGCATTGATCATCTTCTTGGTGTCCTCCAGCAGAGGGGTATGCAGGGAGATGAAATCGCAGTTGGCAAAAACCTCCTCCCGGCTGTTCACCCGGTGAATCTGACTGTCCAGGTGCCAGGCGGCGTCAATGGAGATGAAGGGGTCGCAGCCGTAAACCTGCATTCCCAGCTTTCTGGCGGCGTTGGCAAAGGGGCCGCCCACAGCGCCCAGTCCGATGACGCCCAGGGACTTGCCCAGAATCTCGTGACCTGCAAATTGGGATTTGCCCTTTTCCACCTGCTTTGCCACATCCGGAGTACCGGCAATGGATTTGATCCACTCCATGCCGCCCACCACATCCCGGCTGCCCAGCAGCAGGCCGCAGAGCGTCAGCTCCATGACGCTGCGGGCGTTGGCCCCGGGGGTATTGAACACCACAATGCCCTGCTCCGCGCAGCGGTCCAGGGGAATATTATTCACCCCCGCACCGGCTCTGGCCACGGCCAGAAGCCTGTCGGGAAAAGCAAACTCCTGCATGGCCGCGCTGCGCACCAGCAGGGCATCCGCATCCTCGATTTTTTTGGAAATCTGATAATTTTCCGTCCAAAGGGCCGTGCCCTTTGGGGATATTTTATTGAGATAGTTTACCTGAAACACGGTCGATCCTCTCTTTTCTCCCATTCTTACAGCTTCTGCTCAAAATCCGCCATGAATTCCGTCAGCTTCTTCACACCCTCAATGGGCATGGCATTGTAGATGCTGGCCCGCATACCGCCGACGCTGCGGTGGCCCTTCAGATTCACAAAGCCAGCCTGGGCGGCCTCGGCCACAAACCGGGCGTCCAGCTCCGGGTTCCCCGTCACGAAGGTGGCGTTCATCAGGGAGCGGTCCTTTTTGACCACCTGATTGTGGAAGACCCTGCTGGAATCCAGATAGTCGTAGAGGATAGCGGCCTTTTCCTGATTGCGCCTGCCCATAGCCTCCAGGCCGCCCAGGCCCAGCAGCCACTTGAAGACCTTGCCGCAGATATAGATGCCGTAGGCCGGAGGGGTATTGTACATGGAGCCCGCGTCGGCGTGGGTCTTGTAGCGCAGCATGGTGGGGGTGCCGGGCAGCACATCCTCCCGAATCAGGTCCTCTCGGATAATGGCGATGACCACACCCGCCGGGCCTACGTTCTTCTGCGCGCCGCCGTAGAGCATTCCGTAGTCCGTCACCTTCACCGGCTCGCTGAGAAAGCAGGAGGACACATCGGCAACCAATGGCTTTCCCTTGGTATTGGGCAGGGTTTTGAACTTGGTGCCGTAGATGGTGTTGTTCTCGCAGATGTACACATAGTCGCTGTTTTCCCCAATGGGCAGGTCGGAGCAGTCGGGAATATAGGTGAAATTTTTATCCTCGGAGGAGGCGACCTTATTGGCCTGACCGAACAGCTGCGCTTCCTTCCAGGCCTTCTTGGCAAACTGGCCGGTGACGATATAGTCCGCAGCCTTATTTTGCATCAGGTTCATGGGCACCATGGCGAACTGCTGGCTGGCGCCCCCCTGCAAGAAGAGGACTTTATAGTTCTCCGGAATGCCCATAAGGGTGCGCAGATCCGCCTCCGCCTCCTCGATGATCCGCTGATAGGGCTTGGACCGGTGGCTCATCTCCATAACGGACATGCCGGTGCCCCGGTAGTCCATCATCTCGGCAGCAGCCTCCTGCAAAACAGGTTCCGGCAGCACGCCGGGGCCTGCGGAAAAATTATAGACTCTTGCCATAGGGCATTCTCCTTTATTTCAGAATCAGGCGGTCGATCAGGCGGTAGCCCTGGGGCTCCACGTCCCCGGTCTGGGCCGCCTCGGCCTCGGTGTATCTCGCGATTTTCTTTTCCTGGCGGGTGGAATCGTACAGCAGGAAGGGTACGGGCTCCCCCGTGTGGGTGCGCAGACGGATGGGGGTGGGATGGTCCGGCAGAATCAGCATCCTGTAGTCCTCCCCGGAGGCATCCAGGGCCTTTTTCAGCCGTGCAATCAGGCGGCTGTCCAGGTACTCAATGGACTTGACCTTGGCATTCACGTCTCCCTGGTGGCCCATTTCGTCCGGGGCCTCCACATGGACATAGACGAAGTCGCAGCCGTCCTCCAGCAGGGCCTTGGCGGCTGCATCCGCCTTGCCCTCGTAATTGGTATCCAGGGAGCCGGTGGCACCGGGAACCCGGTAGACCTCCATCCCGGCCCCCACGGCAATGCCTTTCAGCAGGTCCACCGCAGAGATCATGGCCCCCTTCAGCCCGGTCTTCTCCCGGAAAGAACGCAGGCTGGGCTTGGTGCCCGCCCCCCAGAACCAGAGGGAATTGGCCTTGTGCTTTCCCGCCGCCGCCCGGTCCAGGTTCAGGGGATGGACATCGAGAATGGGGAAGCTCTTTTCCATCATCTTCCTGAGCATGGGCTCCTTGGGAAGCCAGGGGCCGATCTTCGTGCCCAGATGGTCATGGGGCGGCTCCAGGGGCACCACGCGGCCATGCTTCCATACCATAATATGCCGGTAGCTGGTGCCGGTGTAAAAGCGAACGCTGTCGGAATTGAATTGCGCACGGATGGCATCCATGAGAACGTCCGCATCCTTCGTGGCGATTTCGCCGGAGCTGTGGTCCAGGATGGTTTTCTCTTCGTAGGGCTCCCCCTCCGTCAGGGTTACGATGTTGCAGCGGAAAATCACATCGTCGGGCTCCATGGAAACGCCCACGCTCAGAGCTTCCAGAGGAGATCGTCCTGAATAACACTCCGCCGGGTTATAGCCCAGCACGGATAGATTGGCCACGTCTGAGCCGGGCGCCATGCCTTCCGGCACATTCTGGGTCAGGCCCATGTGGCCCATACCCGCCATGGCATCCATACAGGGAGTCTTGGCATAGTCCAGGGGTGTCTTGCCGCCCAGGGCCGCAATGGGCTCGTCTGCCATGCCGTCTCCCAAAATGACAACATATTTCAAGATGATCGCGCTCCTCTCTTCCACGGACAAATGTCCATAGGGTAATTTTCCCTATCATACCACTAGACAATTCAGAATGCAATATGAATTTTTGGCGAAATCATCTTTCATTTCATATGGAAATCTGTACAAATTGTTGTGATTTTCTTAGCAATACGGATTCAGTTTTACAAGGCTGTGATTTTTTGTTTCTTTTTGGCACAAAAATGTCCCTTCCGAAAGAGAATTCGGAAGGGACAGATCTGTAAAGAAAAAGAGACCTGAAACAGGTCTCTTTGGAGCGGGTGACGAGGCTCGAACTCGCTACCTCCACCTTGGCAAGGTGGCGCTCTACCGGATGAGCTACACCCGCGGAACGTGTTGTATTATAGCAGATATTTTCAGAATGTCAAGATGTTTTTGTAATTCCTGAAAATTTTTTCTTTTTTTCCAGATTTATCTTGACCGCGTTCGATGTATATGCTAATATTCTACTTGGAACCACTTCTACTTTCACTTGAGAGTAAGACATGTTCGATTCAAAAAGGGAGGAATGATTACCATGAACGGAAAGAGAATCGTCTCCGCAGCCCTGGCCCTGCTGCTCACGGCAGGAATTCCTATGGCCGCTCTGGCGGAGGAATATGATCTGGCCAACGGAAATATCACCGTGAAGGCCGACAACTCCGGCCAGTACGTCTCTCAGGAGGGCGGCGTGACCAACGAAAAGCAGACAACCGAAACCGTTATAAAGCAGGCAGACAATACCACTGACACAGGAAATACCATCACCGTCGAGACCTCCGGCGGCGCAAAGGCCGAGCTGACCATTGAGGACCTCAACGTCAGATCCGGCAACACCTCCGCCATCGATGTGAAGGGCTCCTCAGAGGCAGAAATCACGCTGAAGGGCGACAATAAACTGGAAACCGATGACGCCTCGGTCATTCATGTTTCCGAAGGCCACGTAACCATTACCGGCGACGGAACCCTCTATGCCGACAATGACTCTGACAGCGATCACGCAAAGATCGGCAGCAACGGCAGCGAGGATACGTCCGACAGCGAGGATATGTCCGGCAGCATCCATATCACCGGGAACGCCCAGGTGACAACCGGCGACGACCGGCACGATCACGGTGTCGGCGGCGGTGCGGCCATCGGTTCCGGACGGAGAGGCAATATGTCCGGAGGCATCACCATAGATGAAAATGCCACAGTTATCGCAAGCAGCAGCGAAGATGGCGCAGGAATCGGTTCCGGCCTCCGCGGAGATATGTCCGGCACGATCACCATCGGCGGCAATGCCACGGTAACAGGCACCAGCGGCTATGACGGTGCAGGTATTGGCTCCGGCGAAAACGGCACAATGTCCGGAACGATCACCATTGACGGCAACGCCAAGGTGACGGCCTGGAGCGAAGAAGAGGGGGCCGGTATCGGAGCCGGAGAGGACAGCGGCGTCTCCGGGACGATCCGGATCGGCGGCAACGCCTCGGTAAAGGCGGGCTCCGCCTGTGACGGCGCCGGAATCGGCGGCGGCGGCGACGAAGACGGTCATATTCTGGAAAGCGGAAAGATCATCATCTACGGCAACGCAGAGGTCATCGCCATCGGTGAGGATGAAGGCTGCGGCATTGGCGGCGGTGAAGACGCCAAAATGAAAGGCATGATTCTCATCCGCGACAACGCGAACGTTACCGCCATCGGAGGAGGTCGCGCCGCTGCCATCGGAACCGATGACGCCGGTGATTTGTCCGGTTCCATTCTGATTCTGGGCAACGCCAGCGTCACCACCGGCGTTGAAGACGACATCTACTTTGATTATGACAAAAAGCAAATCATCTACACGCTGGATGAAAGCGCGGTGGGTATCATCGGCGACGGTCAATCCAATCATCACGACAGCACCGGCGGGTTTTATATTCTCAGTCCGGACGCGGCCATCAACGGCCTCAAGGGCAGCGATACCGAAAGCCTGAAACAGTACATCAACCTGCTCCTCAGCGGAGAAAACCACGACGGGGAGCCGGAAAACCTGACGATGCTGGCTGTCCGGCGGGAAAACGGCGTCTATACCGTTGAGACCAGCGGCCAGGGAACCCTGGAGCAGGTCCTTTACAACGGCAGCAGTCAGGCGCCCTCTGCCCCCGGCCGCTACACCGTCAAATGCGTACTGCGGCTGAGCCAGGACAAGACCATTGACTTCGAATTTGAGCTTATCATCCCTGACTCCGCCTCCAAGGAAGCCTCTGAGGCTGCCAGCGCAGAAGCGCTGTTCCGTGTTACGGATGCCGACGGGCGGGACATTCCCTACACCCGGGCCCGGGAGGGCAGCACCCTGACCATTGCGGCTGAACAGGATTTCGCCATTCTGACCGGCACGCTGCACGGGATCGCCGTACTCCAAGCTCAGGGCGTAGAAAAAATCGTCTTCAAAACCAATGGCGCGTCTTCCTCCTTCCAGCCGGAGCAGCTGCTTGCGGAGGGCAGGATCAGCGACCGCTACACACTGACCCATGACGGCTCCACGGTGACCTTCCTTCTGGGACAGCAGAAAACAGACATTCAAAAACTTCTGGGATAATATTCTCAAGGGGGCTGTTGCGGGCTTTTGCGACAGCCCCCTATCTAATGTCTGCTGAATAAGCCGCTTTGCGGCTTATTCACCCACCGTCAGGTGCTTTGCCCGCATATGCAAAAAGAGACCTGCAAAAGCAGATCTCTTTTTATGGAGCGGGTGACGAGGCTCGAACTCGCTACCTCCACCTTGGCAAGGTGGCGCTCTACCGGATGAGCTACACCCGCGGAACAGAGTTTATTATAGCAGAGTTTTCCAAAATGTCAAGCCTTTTTTACGGCTCCTCGGAAATTTCTCTTGCGGCTGTTCCGCAGGCTGGGAAAGCGGAATAATCCCACACATAGCCGCTCATGGCATCGTCCGTCCGCTCGTGAAAGAAGCCGTCTTCCTTGCACTGGGTCAGATCCAAATGGTAATACCGTTCTCCGTCCAGGACGATGTTCCAGGTCCAGGGCTCCGCATTCTTTGTGCCTGTGACCATAAGGCATTCCAGCCCGGCATCCCGGCACATGGCAGAAAACACCATAGCAAAGGCCCGACTGTCCCCTACCCCATGGCGCAGCAGGCTGTAGGATGGGGTGATGGAGGTATCCATAGTATAATTGAAGCGATCCATCAGAAAGGAATAGAGCTGGCTTAGCTTCTGATGGTCCTCTCCGTCCCCACTGACATAAAGGGAAGCGGAGTCGAACACGTTGCGCACCTGGGCCTGCATCTGCTGCAAAACGTCCTTACTGTTTTCATAGGAAAAGGTAAGTTCCACCAGGCGGGTCGCTCCACGCCCGTAGGCATCCGCAGTGACCTGAGGACACTCCATAATGCTCTTTGGGTTGGCCTGGGCAAGTTTCTGGACCATCTGCCCGAAATCCGTATCCTTATAGCCGTGGACCAGCACCACGTGACGGGATTCGATCTGTTCCATTGCCTGAAGCACAGAGGCTTCCAGCTCGTCTGCGCTCTCCAGCTCCACAATGCCGCGAATATCCGATTGACTATGCCGATAGCTGATGGTGACTGCAACGGCAGTCTGGCCGCCCTTGGTGCCGATCTCATAGGTCAGGTCCTCTACGGCATAGGCACCGATGGGGTCGAAGGTGCAGGCATAGAGCTTTGCGCTCTCCATATTTTCTTCCAGAAGAGGCTCCGGGTAATCCTGGGTAAGCAGCACCATGCTCTCCCGGCCAGCTGCCGTCATCTCCGTCAGTGCGGCGCGGAGCTCTGCATAGGTCCGAATCCCTGCAGATTCCTGCTGTCCCTGGCTGGACTGCACCGCATGGGGGGTCACGCGGACATACTGCCCGTCAAATACACTGCATCCGCCAAGCAGCAGCCCCAGAAGCAGGAGTGAAGGCATCAAGCAAAATTTTTTCATAAATACTCCTTACAGCTCGTCAGGGGAATAATGGGAGAAGCCGTCTCCCAGAACCTGGTGGGCCTCCTGGACAATGACAAAGGCATTTTCATCGATGTTCATGACCAGCTCTTTCAGCTCAGCCAGCTGCCCCTTACGGACCACCGCGAGGACCACTTCCATATCCTTGTGGGAATAGGAGCCTGCTCCGTGGAGATAGGTAGCACCCCGGTCCAGCTTTTCACCGATGGCCTGAGCAATGGCCTCGTGCTCCGGAGAGATGATCAGGGCCACCCGGGAGTAGTCAAATCGGTACACCACCGCATCGATGACCTGCCCGCAGACGAACACCACCACGCCGCTGTAAAGCGCCTTGCTGATGTCCCGGAAAACAACACCCGTCAGCAGAACCACAGCGGTATCGAAGAAAATGGAAATGCGTCCAATGGGCACATTGCGATAGCGCTTTTTCAGCAGGCGAACCAGGATGTCCGAGCCGCCGGTGGAGGCCCCCGCCACAAACACAAGCCCCAGCCCCGCACCGCAGAGCACGCCGCCATAAAGGGCGCTGACCAGGGGCTCCGGCGCCTGCCAGGGGATCATGGCGAACACATCGATCAGCACAGAGCTGAGCACCATGCCAATAAAAGACCCCACGAAAAATTTCTTGCCGATCTTGGCCCCGCCCACCAGAAACAGCGGGATATTGATCAGCATGGTCAGCATACCAACGCTGCCAAAGCCCAGCAGCTGCCGCAGGACCATGGCAAGGCCCGAAACGCCGCCGGTATTGATATCATTGGGGTCCAGGAACAGAGCAAAACCCAGCGCAAAGGCCGCGCTGCCCAGGACCGTTCCTGCGATCCAGTCGATTTTCTGCCAGAGCTTTTTCATGGTGCTGCCTCCCACCTTCTTTTAGACTTCAAACGTGGCCTGTTTTTCCCGGGTATCCTCTTCCCGCAGCAGCGCACCTGCCGCCGGGATGGTCTTCATGCGATAGCGGGCCTGATTCTCAATGCCGCTTTGCTCCAGAGGCAGCGCATTTTGCAGCACCGCCTTTTTCTTCAGGCTCATAACCGCCACGCCGATGGTATTCCGGGTGGTCTTGGGCAGCAGGTCCGCCGTAGAGAAAATCATGGCTCTGCCGTCAGAGGAATACATGGCGATCTGCGCATCCGCGCCCAGGGAAAGAATTTTTACCACCGGGCTCTTGTCCGAAAATGCGCCGGTGAGCTTTTTCCGGTTGGTCTTGGTCTCATAGGCAGACAGGGGCACCTTGGCTACCTTGCCGTTTTCAAAGAAGAACAGCACAAAGCCCCTGCCGTCTCCCGGGAAAATCACCTGCAATACGTTTTCTCCGGCATCCATGCCCAGCTTCTGGGGAAGATAATCGCCCAGGAGGGACGCCTTGCTGTCCTCAAAGTCGCTGAGCCTGGACTTGTAGCACTGGAACTTGTCTGTAAACACCAGCATTTCCGCCCGGTTGGTAGTCTCCACAGAGTAGGCCAGGCTGTCGCCCTCCTTGAACTTCTGCTCGCCGCTCATGCGCAGAGACTGGGCGGTGATCTTCTTGAGATAGCCCCCATTGGAGACGAAAGCGGTGACAGGATAGTCCGGTGTTTCGTCCTCCTCCTTCTCCGGCTCGGCCTCCTCCACATTGTAGAGGATTTCTGTCTTTCTGGGCTGACCGTACTTCTCGGACACCTGCTGCAGCTCCTTGATAATGACGTTTTTCAGCTTGCGGGGGCTGCCCAGGGTCTCCTCCATCTCCGCAATCTCCTGCTCCAGCTGAGAGGTGGCCTTGGTCTGCTTGAGAATGTATTCCTTATTGATATTGCGCAGCTTGATTTCCGCAACGAAGTTGGCCTGAATCTCATCAATGCCGAAGCCGATCATCAGATTGGGCACCACCTCGCTGTCCAGCTCCGTCTCCCGGATGATGGCAATGGCCTTGTCGATGTCCATCAGGATCCGCTCCAGACCCTTGAGCAGATGCAGCCGCTCCCGTTTCTTCTGCACCTGGAAATAGAGCCGCCGCTTCACGCAGTCCATGCGCCAGGCGGTCCATTCGCTCAGAATTTCCCCAATGCCCATGACCCGGGGCATTCCGGCAATCAGAATGTTGAAATTGCAGGCAAAGCTGTCCTGCAGCGGGGTCATGCGGAAGAGCTTCTGCATGAGCTTGTCCGGGTCTACACCCCGTTTCAGATCGATGGTCAGCTTCAGGCCGCCAAGGTCTGTCTCGTCACGCATATCGGCGATTTCCCGAATCTTTCCGGCCTTGATGAGCTCCGCCACTTTGTCCATAATGACCTCGGTTGCGGTGCTGTAGGGAATCTCCGTGATCTCAATGAGGCTGCCCTCCTTCACATAGCGCCACTTGGCGCGCAGACGGAAGCTGCCCCGGCCGGTGGAATATATCTCCCGGGTGGTGGCCTCATCGTACAGCAGCTCTGCGCCGGTGGAGAAATCCGGTCCCGGAAGGGTCTCCAGAATATCGTGGTCCGGATTCTTCATCAGCGCGATGGTGGTATCGCAGACCTCTTTCAGGTTAAAGGAGCAGATATTGCTGGCCATGCCAACAGCAATGCCCTGGTTTGCTGACACCAGCACATTGGGGAATGTTGTGGGCAGAAGGCTGGGCTCCTTCATCGTCGCGTCGTAGTTGTCCACCATGTCCACGGTGTCGGAATCGATGTCCCGGAACAGCTCGGCACAGATGGGGTCCAGCTTGGCCTCCGTATATCGGGAAGCTGCATAGGCCATGTCCCGGGAATAGACCTTGCCGAAGTTGCCCTTGGAATCCACAAAGGGGTGCAGCAACGTCTCGTTGCCCCGGGCAAGGCGGACCATGGTCTCATAAATGGCCGCATCGCCATGGGGGTTCAGGCGCATGGTCTGGCCTACGATGTTGGCGGATTTTGTCCGGCCGCCGGTGAGCAGGCCCATCTTGTACATGGTGTACAAAAGCTTTCTGTGGGAGGGCTTGAAGCCGTCGATCTCCGGAATGGCCCGGGATACGATGACGGACATGGCGTAAGGCATATAGTTGACTTCCAGGGTCTCGGAAACCGCCTGCTCTGTAGTAGAGCCCACCAGGCCAACTACGCCATCCAGATTCACTTTCTTTTCTTCTTTTTCTTGCTTCTTCTTTGCCATATCGGGCTCCTATCAGGAAATATCCGCAAGCTCCAGATATCTGGAGCCGTTTTCCGCAATAAAATTCTTTCGCTCCTGGAGGCCGTCGCCCAGCAGCACATTAAAGTAATGGGCCGTGCGCTCGGCATCCTCCGGCATGACCTTGATCAGTCGCCGGGTCTCCGGGTTCATGGTGGTCATCCACATCATGGCCGGGTCGTTTTCGCCGAGACCTTTGGACCGCTGGATGGTGACCTTCTTTCCCTCCAGATCCTTGAGGATTTTCACCTTTTCCTGCTCGTTATAGGCAAACCAGGTCTTATCCTTGCAATTGATTTCAAACAGGGGGGATTCTGCGATATAGACATAGCCATCCCGAATCAGCGTGGGGCAGAGCCTGTAGAGCATGGTCAGAATCAGGGTACGGATCTGGAAGCCGTCCACATCCGCATCGGTGCAGATGACCACCTTGTTCCAGCGCAGAGAGGAAATATCAAAGCTGTTCAAATCCTTCGCCCGCTTACCCTGGACCTCCACACCGCAGCCCAGAACCTTGATCAGGTCCGTAATAATAGGAGAGGCAAAAATCTTGCTGTAATCCGCTTTCAGGCAGTTCAGAATTTTGCCACGGACGGGCATAATGCCCTGGAACTCCGCATCCCGGCCCATTTTGACGGAGCCCAGTGCGGAGTCGCCCTCCACGATGTAGAGTTCCCGCACAGCGGGGTCCTTGCTGCGGCAGTCCACGAATTTCTGGACACGGTTGGAAATGTCCACGTTGCCGGAGAGCTTCTTTTTCACGCTGGACTTTGTCTTTTCGGCGGACTCTCTGGCCCGCTTGTTGACCAGGATCTGGTCTGCTGCCCGGTCTGCCTCCTGCTTGTTTTCGATAAACCAGACCTGAAGCTGTTCCTTGAAGAAGGCGGTCATAGCCTCCTGGGTGAACCTGGAGTTCACGGATTTCTTGGTCTGATTCTCAAAGCAGCCAATGGTGGAGAAGCAGTTGGTCACCAGCACCAGGCTGTCCTGGATATCCTGGAAGATGATCTTGCTCTCTGTCTTGGTGTATTTGTTGTTGTCCTTCAAATACTTATCAAAGGCCGCCGTAAAGCCGCTGCGGACTGCCTTATCCGGGCTGCCGCCGTATTCCAGCCAGGAGGAATTGTGGTAGAACTCAATGTGGGACAGCTGCTTGCTGAAGCAGAAGGAAGCGGTGATTTTCAGCTTCATCTCCGGCCGATTCTCCGCATCCCGGCCCCGGCGCTCGGTCTCCCAGTATACGGGCATGGTAAAGGCATTGTCCCCTACCAGCTCCTCCACATACTGCCGGATGCCGTCGGCATAGCAGAATTCCTCGGTCTCAAACTTGCCCCCCACCTGGTTGCGGAAGCGGAAGGTAATGCCCTTGTTGACCACGGCCTGACGGCGCAGGACATCCCGGAAATACTCCACAGGAATGTCGATCTCTGTAAAGACCTCCTTGTCCGGCTTCCAGTGGAAGAGCGAGCCGGTCTTTTTCCGGTCCGTGGGCTCCTTTTTCAGGCCGCCCACGTTCCGGCCCTTTTCAAAATGGAGATCATACCGGTAGCCGTCCCGGCGGATGGTGGCGTCAAAGAATTCAGAGGCGTACTGGGTGGCGCAGGAGCCCAGACCGTTCAAGCCCAGGGAATACTCGTAGTTTTCGCCGTTTTCGCCGTACTTGCCGCCGGCATACATCTCGCAGAACACCAGCTCCCAGTTGTAGCGCTTCTCCCGTTCATTATAATCCACGGGGCAGCCACGGCCGAAGTCCTCCACCTCCACGCTGAGGTCCTGATAGCGGGTGACAATGATGGTGTCACCATAGCCCTCTCTGGCCTCATCGATGGCGTTGGAGAGAATCTCAAAAACCGCGTGCTTGCAGCCCTCCAGGTCATCTGAGCCAAAAATAACCGCCGGGCGCTTGCGCACCCGTTCCTCATCCTTCAGCGAGGATATGCTGGTATTGCCGTATGCTTCTTGCTGTTTTTTTGCCATAATCATTTACCTGCCATATTAAGCCTATTATATCCTGGGTATTATACCCGCTTTCAGCCGCAAAGTCAACCTTGGGCCGGTTTTTTCAGCGGTTTCCCCCATTCTATAACAGAATATGTCCAATAAATCGGAGTTTCGAAAATAGCTCTTGTATTTTTCTCTCACAGCGGTTATAATAGGGAAACACAGATTACAGGAGGTCATTTTCATGGCTGTTAAAATTGAAAAAGAAACCATCATCGGCGATATTCTGGATGTAGCCCCTCAGGCTGCGCCTCTGTTCTTTGCCATCGGTATGCACTGCCTGGGCTGCCCCTCTTCCCGGGGCGAGACCGTTGAAGAGGCCTGCATGGTCCACGGCGTGGACTGCGAGCCCTTCCTGGCTCAGCTGAACCAGTTCCTGGAGGCCTACGAGGCCAACAACGTGGGTCAGAACTGATACGAACAACGCCGAGGGGGGCCATGCAGGCTCCCCTCTTTTTTGGGAGGAAACCATGAAACTGCCGATCTCTCATCGTCTGCTGAGCCTCTGCGACTACATTACCCCCGGTGCCCGGGTGGCGGACGTGGGGTGCGACCACGGCTATCTTGCCATCCATCTGGTGCAAACGAGGCTGGCTTCCCAGGTGTACGCCTCGGACATTCGCCCCGCCCCTCTGGACAGCGCCAGGAAAAACGGCGAAAAATACGGCGTTGCCGATAAAATCGCCTACTTTCTCTCCGACGGTGTAAAAAGCGTTCCCAGAGACTTCGATACCCTGGTCTGCGCCGGAATGGGGGCAGACGTGATGATCTCCATTCTGGAGGCCGCTCCCTGGCTGCAAGGGGAACACTACAAGCTCATTTTGCAGTGCCAGTCCAAAACACCCGCGCTGCGGAAATTTTTAAGCGAGACCGGCTGGGTCATTCGCCGGGAGCAGGTTTTAAAGGACGGGCGTTTTCTCTATACCGTAATGGAGGCTGTGTGGTCCCCCGGCGTTTTCTTGACCCCCGGGGAATGCTGCGTCTCCCCTGCTCTGCGGCAGGCCAATGACCCGCTGCTGCCGGACTATATCCGCTGGGTGAGGGACCACCTGGCTCTCTCCGTGCGCAACCGGCCGAAGCTTTCCCAATGGGAAAAAGACGCTTATCAAGAACTGCTGGAGGTATCCCTATGACCCTTTCCTCTGAAATTTTCGACTATCTGGACACCCTGTCCCCCGCCGCTCTGGCTCTGGACTGGGACAACAGCGGCTTGCAGGTGGGCTCCCGGAATGCGCCTGTCCGGAAAATTTTGGTGGCGCTAGACCCCTTTGAGGACGTATGCCGGGAGGCCGCAGCCATGGGGGCCGAGCTGGTGATCACCCACCACCCGCTGTTCTTCAACCCAATAAAATCCCTGACGGACGAAAGCGCCGTCTGCCGGGCAGCGGCCACCCTGATTCAGAACGGCATCGGCCTTTTCAGCTGCCACACCAACCTGGACATCGCCCCCGGGGGCGTCAACGACTGTCTGGCCCGGGCGCTGGGCCTGGAGGATCCCACGGTCTTTGGCAGCGAGCAGCTGCTGCGCAAGGGGCTGATTCCGGAACAGCCCTTGGAGCAGTTCCTGGAAGCGGTAAAATCCAATCTGGGCTGCCCGGGGCTCCGGTATGTCAGCGCCGGAAAGCCCTGCCGCAGCATTGCCGTAGGCGGCGGGGCCTGCGCAGACTTTCTTGCCGAAGTTGCTGCCGCCGGTTGCGACACCTTTGTGACCTCGGATGTCAAGTACAACGGCTTCTGGGACGCCCAGGACCTGGGGCTGAATCTGATTGATGCCGGCCATTTTTACACGGAAAATCCGGTGTGCGCCTATCTGGCGGAAAAAATCCGGGGGCAATTTCCGGATTTGGCGGTGCAGATCTCCAAAAATCACGCTGACTGCATGAAATTCTTCTGATTACCCGTTGATTTTTCCGGAAAACAGCGCTATAATAGTGTGAACATTTTTTGAAAACATTCCAGAAAGGGAAGATTACAATATGTCCGGACATTCCAAATGGCATAACATTCAGAAAACCAAGGGCGCACAGGATGCCAAGCGTGCCGCCTCCTTCACCAAAATTGCGAAGGAAATGATCGTGGCCGTGAAGGAGGGCGGCGGCTCTGCCGATCCCGCCTATAACTCCCGGCTGGCTACCGTCATCACCAAGGCCAAGGCCGCCAATATGCCCAACGACAACATCAAGCGGGTGCTGGAAAAGGCCGGCTCCGCAGGCTCCGGTGAAAACTACGAATCCATTACTTATGAAGGCTACGGCCCCGGCGGCGTTGCCGTGATCGTAGAGACCATGACCGACAACCGGAACCGTACCGCCGGCTCCGTCCGCCACCACTTCGACAAGTACGGCGGAAACCTGGGTGCCAACGGCTGCGTGAGCTGGAGCTTCGACAAGAAGGGCGTTCTGGTCATCGACAACGAGGACGGCGACTACGAGGAAGACCAGGTTATGATGGACGCCATGGACTGCGGTGCAGACGACTTCGAGGCCGACGGCGATGTGTTCACCGTCTACACCACCCCCGATGACTTCAACGCCGTGGCAGACGCCCTGGCCGCCAAGAAGTATTCCTTCGTCTCCGCACAGATCGAGATGGTTCCCCAGAACTATGTCAAGCTGTCCCCCGAGGACGCCGAAAAGATGGAGAAGATGCTGGAGCTGTTCGACGACGACGACGACGTGCAGAACACCTGGCACAACTGGGATCAGGACTAAACCGCAAGTACCGCAGCTGGCCTGCGGTACTTTTTGCGTCAAAACCCGTCCCATTCCGGCCTTGCGTTCTGCACCGCCCTGTGGTAAACTAATACGGAACCGGAAATGCGGTTTCCCCCGCATTTGTCCTTATGAAAGAAATCGAGCAGGTGATATCAATGAAACAAAGATGTTTGGCCCTTCTGGCCATTCTGCTTCTGCTGGGGCTGGCAAGCTGCGGAATGCAGACACCCGGCAGCAACGCCGCCAAAGAAGTGGCCGCCCCTACAGAAACCACGGAAACTGTCCCGGAAACCACGGTGCCCCCGGACGGAGACCCCAACAGCGTGACCTGTAAGGGCTCCTACACTGCCACAGCCACAAATACCGCCGCCGTCGCCACCATGGGCAGCAAAGAGCTGACCAATGAGGTCTTGCAGGCGTACTACGAAATGGAGATTGCCTCCTACCTGGCATCTGACCCGGAACAGGCCCCGGATATGACCCAGCCTCTGGACACCCAGGCCTGCCCCATAGACAGCACCGTCAACAGCTGGCAGCAGTATTTTCTCAAGCAGGCACTGCACCGCTGGCAGACAGTCCAGGCCCTGATCTGCAATGCCGAGGCTGAGGAAATGCCCATTGACGCTGCCTTCGCGCCGGATGAGGAGCTGCATGCGGAGTGCATGGTCAATATTCCCGCCATCAAATTTCTGTACGGCGAAAACAGGTTCTTTGCCCCCAACACCATGCATCAGGCCTATCTGAATTCCCTGTCCGACAGCTTACAGGGAGCTATGCTCCAGGCCGCCACAGACTACAACTACGCCTACATGTACCTGACCACCATGGGCTACTATCTGGAGCCTACGGAGGAAGAAACCGAAGCCGCCCCCTCCGGAGAAAGCTATGTGGACCTTCGCCACATCCTTCTGCTGCCGGAGGACACCTCCAGCGAGCAGAGCTGGACCAACCGCTACCGGGATGCAGAGCGCAAGCTGAACTCCTGGAAGGCAAGCTTCCGCCGCTGCGAGGGCAGCTTTGCAGAGATTGCCTACGCCGAATCCAAGGAGGAGGCCACCTACAAAGAGGGCGGCTTCTACCACCAGGTGCATCAGGGGCAGCTCACCTCTGAGCTGGACGCATGGTGCTTTGACCCAGAGCGTCAGGCAGGAGATACCACCATCATTCGCGACGGCAGCGGCATCCATATGCTCTACATTTCCCGGGTCTACTCCCAGGGACAGGTTCAGGCAGAGCAGAGCGCCAAAGAGCAGAAGCTCCGCGACTTCGTGCAGAAGTGTCTGGACGAAAACCCCATCCGGATTACATATTCCGCCATTGCGCTGACATCGGAAACCGCCTCTCTCACCTATGACGGTGTGCTCTACAAGGACATCGCCCATGAGCGCTACCCGGAGATTCCCATCTATTTGCAGCAGGACTTCGGCAACACCATGTATGGCAATTATAAGCTCCGCTCCCATGGTTGCGGCATCACAAGCCTTGCCATGCTCTCCACCTATATGACGGATACGGAGCTGACACCCCCCACCCTCTGCGCCCGCTACGGCAGATACTGCCACAGCAACGGCACCGACGCCATGATCTTCAAGTATGAGCCCCCGGTGCTGGGCTTCTATCTGAAGAAGCAGACCTTCCAGCCCAACGAAGCCAAGCAGGCCCTGGAGGACGGCTACGTTGTGGTGTCCTCCCAGACGAAGGGCTACTGGACCAGAGGCGGCCACTACATTGTGCTGGAAAGCATCGATGAGAATGGCGTCCAGGTCCGCGACTCCAATATCTACAACTACGAGCGTCTGCCCGCTCACCAGCAGGACCGCCACGCCTGGAGCGACATCACCCCCAAGAGCACCTCCTACTGGATCTTTGAAAAAAAGCAGACCGCCTCTCCCCTGTGCACCCGCTGCGGAGACCCCAGCCAGGCCGGTGAGACCGTATACTCCGGCGACTATCTTTGCCAACGCTGCGAGGAGGCCCTGCTGCGGAGAAACTTCTTCCTGGCTCTGTAAGCTCCATAAAAAATCTCACCCCGGTTCCAAAAACGGAACCGGGGTCTATTGCGTCACAGGCCGCTCTTCATAGCCCGCTTCCGGGCGATGTTGATGGGGCCTTCTTCCATATTATTGATCCAGGCCAGGCTCTTGCCGCAGCCATAGGCCGTGCAGGAATCCGGGTCGTCGGCCAGGATGCAGGGAATGCCGGTGCGCTCCATGAGCAGCTCTGCAAAGCCCCATAGCTGGGCAGAGCCGCCGGTAAGGGTCAGGCCGTTTTCGGACACATCGCTGACCAGCTCCGGGCTGGTCTGCTCCAGCACCGCCATGACTTCGTCGGCGATCATTCTGGCAGGACGGCGCAGAACCTCATAGATTTCCTTGGAGCTCACTGTGACCATCTTGGGCATACCGGTCTTATAGTCCCGGCCCTTGACGTTCATGGTCAGCTCCTCGTTTCTGGGATAGACCTCGCCGATCTGAATTTTGATCTCCTCGGCAGTGACCTGACCGATGATCATGCTGTGCTGACGGCGAACATAGCGCATAATGGCCTCGTCAAAGGCATCGCCTGCAACCTTCAAAGAAGAGGACACGGAAACGCCGTTCATGCTCAGCACCGCAATATCCGTGGTGCCGCCGCCGATATCCACCACCATGTGGCCATTGGGGTCTTTCAGGTTCAGTCCCGCGCCCAGGCCCGCAGCCAGAGGCTCCTCAATGAGGAACACTCTTCGGGCACCGGCCTCGATGGCGGCATTGATGACGTTTCGCTCCTCAATTTCCGTCACGCCGCTGGGCACGCTGATGACCACACGGGGCTTGGGGGTAAAGAGAGAGGCGGTAGTGGCGGTTTTGAACATCTCGCTGAGCATTTTGACGGTCATCTCGTGATCGGAGATGATGCCATCCTTCAGCGGGCGCATGGCCACCACGTTGCCGGGGGTACGGTTCAGCATATTTCTGGCCGCAGAGCCTACCTGCAAAATCTTGCCGGTATTCCGGTCCACAGCCACCACAGAGGGCTCCCGGACCACCAGGCCCTTGCCGTCTGCATAAATAAGAACATTGGATGTACCCAGGTCTACGCCCAGGTCATTGGAAAATAACTGCATAGCAAACCTCCATGCGCAAGCGCATTCTATTCTTCGTTTTTGGACGCCGAAGCCACCGCAGCGCAGGCAACGCTTTTGGCCCCCGCAGTCAGCAGCACCTTGGCGCACTCCTGTGCGGTAGCACCGGTGGTAAATACATCATCAATGAGCAGCACCCGTTTTCCGCACACTGCGTCCTTGTTCACACAGACATAGGCTCCCAACACATTGGCCCGGCGCTGCTCCTTTGTCAGCGTGGACTGTGCACGGGTATTGCGCCGCTTTTTCAGCAGGCGCTTCACGGGGAGCCCCAGCTCCTTGGCAACTGTCCTGGCGATCAGCTCCGACTGGTCATAGCCCCGGCGGAGTTTTCGCAGGGGGCTGACAGGTGCCCATGTGATGCAATCAAAGTCCCCGGGGTGCTCCCGCAGGAGCTTCATGGCAACGGCCCTTCCGAAGGGCGCTGCCAGATCTACCCGGTAATGGAACTTGAGATTCAGAATTCCGTCCCGAACCTTCCCCTTATAGTACCAGACTGCGGTGAAACTGTCAAGAAATTGCAGCCCTGTTTTTTGATCCGGATGCTTTTTCGGTGCGCTGGCCGGGAATTCCTCTGTTTCCTTCCGGCAGTCCCGGCAAAGGTCCGTCTCCCGATCCAGTAGCCTGCCGCACAGGGCACATTTCGGCGGAAACAGGAGATCCAGCAGGCCACCTAAAAGCCGTTTTGCGCCGCTCATTGTGCTTTCCCCTGCAAGCGCAGCTTCAAGCCCGTATAGCGGCGGTTTTTCACGGCGTTCTGCGTCATGGCTGCAACGGTCTCCTCCCGGCCCACGATGATCAGCAGCTCCTTGGCCCGGGTAATGGCCGTATAGAGGACGCTTCTCGTGAGCAGATAGGGGGAGCCGCCCCAGGCCGTCAGGATCACCGCCCGATATTCGCTGCCCTGGCTCTTGTGGACCGTAATGGCAAAGGCAGGCTCCAGCTCTCCCAGCTGGGTGAAGTCGTACTCCGCCTCCCGGTCGTCAAAGACCACCTTCATAGACTCCTTCTCCCGGTCAATTTCCCGGACGACACCCACATCCCCGTTAAAAATACCGGTCCCGGCAGCGCTGCCGTCGGTCTTCTTCCAGACAATATCGTAGTTGTTCCGAATCTGCATGACCCGGTCCCCTTCCCGGAAGCAGTAGTTCCCGTACTGGTGCTCCCGCTTGTCCGGCCCGGAGGGGTTCAGAGCGCTTTGCAGCATTTTGTTCAGCGCCACGGTTCCCACGCCCCCCTTGCGGGTGGGGGAAAGGACCTGAATCTGCTCCGGCGGAATGCCCATGTTTTTGGGCAGTCTTGTGGTACACAGGTCCCGAATGAGCTTGACCATGTCCTCCTCGGAGGACCGGCGCATGAAAAAGAAGTCGCTTTTTACATTTTTCAGGTCCGGCATTTCGCCCCGGTTGATTCTGTGGGCATTCATTACGATCAGGCTCTGCTGGGCCTGCCGGAAGATCTCCGTCAGGCGCACGGCAGGCAGCGCGCCGCTGCGCAGCATATCGCTGAAGGGGCTCCCCGGTCCCACGGGCGGCAGCTGGTCCGGGTCTCCCACCAGAATCAGGCGCTTTCCCTTGGGGATAGCCCGCAAAAGGCTGTGCAGCAGCCGGATATCCACCATGGACATCTCGTCCACAATCACCGCGTCGGCCTTCAGGGGGTTTGCCTCATCCCGGGCGAAGTACATCTTTCCCGTGTTCTGGTCAATGCCCGCCTCCAGAAGGCGGTGAATGGTGGATGCCTCCTCCCCCGTCACCTCGCTCATGCGCTTGGCAGCTCTGCCCGTAGGGGCCGCCACCAGGCAGCGCAGCTGCATCCGGCCAAAGAGCTCCAGAATGCCCTTCAAAAGAGTGGTCTTGCCGGTGCCGGGGCCGCCGGTGATCAGAAGCAGTCCGGAGGTTGCCGCCTCCCGGATGGCCTGGGTCTGCTCCTCGGAATAGGCAATGCCGCTTTCCCGGGAAATGACGGCGATCTGGTCTTCCAGGTCGTCCGGCTCCGGGAAGGCCTTTTTGCCGAATTCCAGCAGACGCTGGGTGCTGTAGGCCTCCGCCTCGTAGAGCTCCGGCAGGTAGTCCACCGTAATGTCCTTCAAGGAGGACCGCACCAGCCGCCCGGCCTCGATCAGCCGGGCAATGCCCGCGCCAACGGTCTCCGGGTCTAGGGACAGCAGCTGGGCCGAGGATTCCAGCAGCTTTCGTTCCGGCAGGAAGCTGTGGCCCACAGTCAGGTTGTATTCCAGCTGGAAGAGAATGCCGGCCTCTACCCGCCGGGGGTCATCCCCCGCAATGCCCAGCTCGATGGCGAACCGGTCCACCGCCGCAAAGGGCGCTTCCAGCCCCTCGTCCATCAATAGATAGGGGTCGTCATACAGCAAATCCACGGTGCTCTCCCCGAAGAGCTTGTAAGCCCGCAGAGCCAGCTCTGCCGGGAGCTGGTGCTGGGCAAAGAACTCCATCAGCTGCCGCATGCCTACGCGAACCCGGAATTCCTCGCCGATGGCCTTGGCCCGGGCCTCGGAAATTCCGGAGACCTCTGCCAGGCGCATGGGCTCCCGCTCCATAATCTGCAGGGTCTTGTCCCCGAACTTGGCCACAATGCGGGCGGCGGACACCGGTCCAATGCCCTTGATGACCCGCCCGGCCAGATAGGCCTGGATCTGGGAGGCCGTTTCCGGCATGAGGCGCTCCAGGAACTCCGCCTCAAACTGGCGGCCGTAATTGGAGTGGGTGCTCCACTTTCCCGTGACCATCAGCCGCTCGCCCACAACCGGCAGCGGAATGGTGCCTACCACGGTCACCGCCTGCTTCTGCCCGATATTCAGCCGCAGCACGGAATAGCCGTTGTCATAGTTCTGATAGACCACAGATTCAATGCTGCCCTGCAAAATCTCCAATTCCTGCTCCACAATGCTTCTCTCCCATTCTCTTCTGTTCACCGGGCGAATAATCCGGATTCGGGCGGTGTAAAATGCTGTCAGCCGGTTCTATTCCCGCGCTGTGCACAGGAATGCAGCCATTCCGTGCGCAGGCTTCCAAAGTCCCCGGGTCAATTTCTTTTCAGTTTACTATATTTTATTAGAATTGAAAAGTGGTTGCGAAAAATTTTTACATTTCCCGAAAAATATCGGTTGTTTCCCGTCCGGTTTTCTGACAGAAATTGAAATCTGATCAATAATTTCTCTTGCAAGAAAGCCGGATTTGCGATACAATACCCTTATGTGAGGAGGCGAGCTATGAAGCACTGGAATCTGCTGATCTGGGTTCCGCAATTCGGCATCTCCGTTGTGTTCCCGCTGATCCTGTTCATCATGCTTGCCGTGTGGCTTCAAGAGCGCTGGGGCTGGGGCAGCTGGGTCATTGTAGCGGGGATTTTCTGCGGGCTCATAACAGCCGCCATCGGTTTTCGGGACACGGCGAGAGCCATGCTGGAAGCCTCGGGGCACAAAAAGGACAAAGACGAAAAGCCGCGAGACCCCGGCGTCAGCTTCAACAGCCACGATTAGTGAAAAGGAGCGCGTTGTTTCTATGATTTTGCAGTCTGCTTCCCGAAAAGAGGTTACCCGCATTGCCATTGGCAGCGGTATCTGCGCCTGTGTTCAGGTTCTGGTGTTCTGGCTTTTGAGCCTTCTCGGAATCGGTACGTTCAGCTACCGCATTCTTACCGGCACGGTTGGCGGCACCTTGATGGCCATCCTCTGTTTTGCCCTGATGTGCATTACCCTGCAAAAGGCCACCGCAAACGCATCGGATGAAAAGCTGGTGAAAACCAGAGTTCGCAATGGCTACAATCTGAGAAAGCTGCTGCAAATTCTCTGGGTCATTGCCGCCTTCCTGATCCCCGGTGTCAATGTGCTCTCCGCCATGATCCCGCTGTTCTTCCCCAATGTGGTCATTTACTATCTGCAGATGAAGGGAAAGCTCTTCCCTGCGGAAGACGCCGCAGCCAGGCCCGCCGCACCGGCCGCCCCCGCGGAAGCACCGGTGGAAGCGGAAGCGGAGACAGAAGAAGACCTGGGGCCTTTTGAAGCGTAAATAAGAAAGAATCAATACAGATATTTCAGATGAGGTGAGTATTTCCTATGGAAATGTCAATCAACGGCGCAAAAATTCTTGCCACCTTTGAAAATGTGCCCATTCTCGGCACGGTCCACGTAACCCAGACCCTTGTGGTCAGCTGGCTGGTTATGATCGTCATCTCCGCCCTGTGCATCTGGCTGGGCTCCAACCTGAAGGTGACGAACATCTCCCGGAAGCAGGCCGCAGCGGAAACCATCTACAATGCCCTTGTAAATTTCGTCCACGACAAAATGGGAACGGAATTTGACCGGTACATTCCATTGGTCGGCACCATCTTCATCACCAGCATCGTCTCCAACCTGATCAGCCTTCTGGGCATCTGGAGCCCCACGGCAGACCTGATGACGGAGCTGGGCTGGGCGCTGGTGGTCTTTGTGCTGATCACCTACCACAAGATCAAGGCCTCCGGCATTGGCGGCTATTTGAAGGGCTTTCTTGACCCCATCTTCGTCATGGCCCCCATCAACGTGATGTCTGAGCTCTTTACCCCCATCAGCATGGCCTGCCGTCATTTCGGCAATATTCTCTCCGGCACCGTTATCAGCGCCCTGATCTATGGCTCCCTGACCGCTGCCAGCTACGCCCTCTTCGGCGCGCTGGGCTCCAATCGGATCATCGCCATTGCCATCGCCGTTGTGGGCGGACTGATGATCTTCTTCGGGAAGAAGAAGGGCAAGAAGAAGCTGTTCCTCTTCGGTATTGTCTTTGCGGTGCTGGGTGTTCTGGGGCTGCTGACCAGCTTCGGCGGCGTCTTCGCCAAGTTCCCCTGGCTGACCGTGGGCCTGCCCGCCATTACCAGCTTCTACTTCGACTGGTTCTCCGGCTGCATCCAGGCATTCATCTTCTGCACCCTTACCACCATCTTCATCAAACAGGCTGCGGGCTAATCCCACAAGCAGCCATTTGAATACAAACCCCAAGAGTAAAAATAGGAGGCTAATTCTATGAACGATTACACTGTATTGGCAAAAGGTATCGCACTGGCCGGCTGTGCCATCGGCTCCGGTCTGGCTCTGATCGCCGGTGTCGGCCCCGGTATCGGCGAAGGCAACGCTGTTGCCCGTGCCTGTGAGGCCATCGGCCGCCAGCCCGAGTGCAAGGGCGATGTCACCAGCACCCTGATCCTCGGTGTTGCTCTGTCCGAGACCACCGGTATTTACGGCTTCGTTACCGGCCTGCTGCTGATCTTCTTCGCTCCCGGCCAGTTCATGAAGTTCCTGGGCTGATATTCCGGCGTAACATCGTTTTTATTCTACACCGGAAGGAGGCAAATCAATGGAGACCATTTATCAGTCCTTAGTGGCAGTGGAGCCGCTTACCTTGATTGCCAACATCTGCAATCTGTTTATTCAGATGCTGATCATCAAAAAGTTTTTCCTGGATAAGATCGTTGCCGTCCTGGATCAGCGCCGCAGCGCCGCTGACAAGGAGATCACCGATGCGGAGAAGGCCAAGCAGGAGGCCATGGAAATCAAGAAGACCTATGAAGACAATATGCTTCAGGCCAACGCGAAAGCCAATGAGATCCTGACCACCGCCCAGAAGACCGCCACCGAGCGCAGCGACAAGATCATCGGCGAGGCCCAGCAGGCCGCCGCACAGATCAAGAGCAAGGCAAGCGCCGATATTGCCCAGGAAAAGAAAAAGGCCATCAACGATGCCAAAAACGAGATTTCCGGTCTGGCCCTGGCCATTGCCGGAAAGGTCGTGGAGAAGGAGCTGGCTGAGGAAGATCAGGCAGGCCTCATCGACCGCTTTATCGACGAATTGGGTGATAACGTATGACCCAGGTTGGAAGCGTTTACGGAGAGGCTCTGTATGAGCTTGCCTGCGGCGAAAACCAGCAGGACGAGATTCTGGAGCAGCTGAAGGCCCTCAATGAGAGCTTCCGGCTCACCCCGGAGTTTATCAAGCTGCTCGGCAGTCACGCCATTTCCAAGCAGGAACGGTGCCAGGTTCTGGACGACAGTTTTCGGGGAAAGATCAACCAGTATTTGCTGAATTTCCTGAAAATTCTCACGGAAAAGGGCTATATGCACCATTTCCCCCACTGCTGCGAAAGCTATGAAAAGCACTACAATGAAGACCACAATATTCTGAGTGTCAAAGCCGTTACCGCCGTTCCCCTTTCGGAGAAGCAGGCCCAGGCCCTGACCCAGAAGCTGACCCGGACCACCGGCAAGACCATTGTGCTGACGAACCGGGTCGATCCCACGTGCCTGGGCGGTGTCCGCCTGGACTACGATGGGCAGCGGCTGGACGATACCATTTCTCACAGAATGGATTCCGTCCGGGAACTGCTGAAAAACACCGTACTCTGACGAGAAAGCAGGGACTGTATGGAACTTAGACCCGAAGAAATAACCAAAATCATTCGTAGTCAGATCAAGAACTACGAAAACAAGATCGAGGTCAGTGAAACCGGTGTCGTTATCCTGGTGGGTGACGGCATCGCCAAGGCCTCCGGTCTTGACAAGTGCATGGCGGGCGAGCTGGTGGAATTCCCCGACGGCTCCTACGGCATGGCACAGAATCTGGAAGAAGAGACTGTCTCTATCGTTATCCTGGGCTCTGACCAGGGCATTAAGGAAGGCGACATTGTCAAGCGTACCGGCAAAGTCGTGTCCGTGCCCGTTGGCAAGAACCTGATTGGCCGCGTTGTCAATGCGCTGGGCGAGCCCATCGACGGCAAGGGTGCCATTGAGGCCGAGGCCTTCAAGGCCATTGAATCCCCTGCCCCCGGCATCATCGAGAGAAAACACGTATCCGTGCCTCTGCAGACCGGCATCAAGGCCATTGACTCTATGATCCCCATTGGTCGGGGCCAGCGTGAGCTGATTATCGGCGACCGCCAGACCGGCAAAACCACCATCGCCACCGATACCATTCTGAACCAGAAGGGCAAGGACGTCATCTGCATCTACGTAGCCATCGGTCAGAAGCGTTCCACCGTGGCCCAGGTGGTGGACAACCTGACTCTGGGCGGCGCTATGGATTACACCATCGTGGTCTCCGCTACCGCCTCTGAGCTGGCGCCTATGCAGTATATTGCCCCCTACTCCGGCTGCACCATGGGCGAATACTTCATGCACCAGGGCAAGGACGTGCTGGTGATCTATGATGATTTGAGCAAGCACGCTGTGGCGTACCGTGCAATTTCTCTGCTGATCCGCCGCCCCCCCGGACGGGAGGCTTACCCCGGCGACGTGTTCTACCTCCACTCCCGTCTTCTGGAGCGGGCCGCCCAGCTGTCTCCCGAGCTGGGCGGCGGCAGCCTGACTGCCCTTCCCATCATCGAGACCCAGGCCGGTGACGTTTCTGCCTATATCCCCACCAACGTCATCTCCATTACTGACGGCCAGATCTTCCTGGAAACCGAGCTGTTCAACTCCGGCATTATGCCCGCCGTGAACCCCGGTATCTCCGTATCCCGTGTAGGCGGCGATGCCCAGATCAAGGCCATGAAGAAGGTTGCAGGCTCGCTAAAGCTGCTGTACTCTCAGTACCGGGAGCTGCAGAGCTTTGCCCAGTTTGGCTCCGATCTGGATGCCGATACCAAGCAGCGGCTTGCCCTGGGCGAACGCATCGTGGCCGTGCTGAAGCAGAAGAACAACTCCCCCAAGGAGGTTGCCCAGCAGGTCTGCATCATCTATGCCGTTACCAAGGGCTATCTGACCTCCATTCCCGTGGACCAGATTCCCGAATTTGAGAAGCGGCTGGAAGAGCACATGGAAAACCTGCACAGCGATGTGCTGGAGGCCATCCGCTCCACCGGCAAACTGGAGCCCGAAACCGAGGAAGCGCTGAAAAAGGCGCTGGAAGAGCTGGTCGCGCAGTTCAACCCGGCATAAAAGGAGGGAAACAGCATGGCTGGTGTTTCCACCAAGGAGATCAAAAACCGCATCCGAAGCATGGAGAGTACCAAGCAGATCACCAAGGCCATGGAAATGGTCGCTGCCTCCAAGCTCCGGCACTGCCAGGCCCAGGTTCAGAATTCCCGGCCCTATTTTGAGATCCTGCGCTCCACCATTGAAGATATTATCCGCACCAATCGGGACTTCTCCTCCCCCTTCTTCGCTTCCCGCAGCGAAGGCAAAACCGTGTTCATCGTCATTGCCGGTGACCGTGGTCTTGCCGGAGGCTACAACAGCAATGTGCTCAAGCTGGTTCAGGCGAAGATCGACAGCTGTCCCGAGGCTCTGGTGCTGCCCATTGGCAAGCGGGCGCTGGACTACTGCGTCGGCCACAGGATTCCCGTTCTCACGGAAACCTACGCCGAGGCTGCCGGTGTTTCCATCGGCGACTGCTTCTCCATTGCCAAGCAGCTCAGCCGCGGCTTTCTGAACGATGAATACAACGGCATCCAGATTGCCTATACCAATTTCGTTTCTATGCTCTCCCAGACCCCGGACACCATGCAGCTGCTGCCTCTGACCTGTGACGAGGCAGTGCGCAAAAACGGTGCCGAAAGCGGCATTCTTTACGAGCCCTCCGGGGAGGAGGTTTTTGCCTCCATCGTCCCCGAGTATCTGGGCGGCGTTCTCTACGGAACCCTCTGCGAAAGCCGGGCCTCTGAGCAGGCCGCGCGCCGCAGCGCAATGGATTCCGCAACCCAGAATGCCGAAGACATGATCGCGGACCTGAGCCTCAAGTTCAACCGCGCCCGTCAGGCCTCCATTACCCAGGAGATCACCGAGATTGTGGCCGGCTCTTAAGCCGCGAACCCTAAACATGAGGAGTTGAAATTCATGGCCAAAAACAAAGGAACTGTGGTCCAGATCATGGGCCCTGTTCTGGATATCCGCTTCGAGGAGGATCAGCTGCCCAGTCTGCTGAACGCCATCGAAGTCCCCAACGGAGACAAGACGATCATTGCAGAGGTCGCACAGCACATCGGTGACAATGTGGTCCGCTGCATCGCCATGTCCTCCACCGACGGCCTGCAGCGCGGCACGGAGGTCACCGATACCGGCGCCCCCATTTCCGTGCCCGTGGGCGAAGAATGCCTGGGCCGGGTCTTTAACCTGTTGGGCCAGCCCATCGACAACAAGCCCGATGTGACCACCCAGGAGCGCTGGCCCATCCACCGCCCCGCCCCCTCCTATGAGGAGCAGCAGCCCGCTACCGAGATTCTGGAAACCGGCATCAAGGTCATCGACC
>UQGU01000022.1 GCA_900540635.1 uncultured Eubacteriales bacterium
CCAAAAAAGGAAGCGATCCCCAGAGGGGATTGCTTCCTTTTTGTGCAATGAAGAGAGAGGGTGCTCGAACCCATTCAATCGGCAGCCCAGTGGGCTGCCGGTAAACGCCGGCTAGACGGCGTTTACACCATAGTATCCTCGAGTCCCCTCTCTCGCACCAAAAAGAGGCTGCCCTGTTGGGCGGCCTCTTTTTTGCTGCGAAAGTAGAGAGGAAACCCGAACCCGTTCAATCGGCATCCCGGCATATTGTACCCATGGCTTTGAAAAGCGCCCTGCTGCGGAGTAATTTCTGCGGCAGGGCGCTTTTTGCCTTAGAGACCGTTTAGAGATGGGGCGGCTATACTGATGCTCAAATCCTGTGTCAGAAAGAAGGAGCGCTGTGAAAGGTCGAAAAAGATATGTGCCATGGGCCTTCCTGCTGCCAAATTTGCTGGGAGTGGCTGTTTTTGCGCTGTTTCCCATGCTGGAAGTGCTCTTTGGGGCCTTTCGGTCTGGGGTTGGCGGCAGATGGGTGGGCTTGCAGAATTTCCGCATGGTGCTGGAAAACCGCGCGTTCCGTCTGGCGGCCCGGAATACGGGAGAATTTATGCTGGTGTGCATTCCGCTGCTGCTGATGCTTTCTTTGCTGCTGGCTTTGGGGCTCAGGCGGGTCTGGGGCGGGCGGCAGCTGCGCAGCGCGTTTTTGCTGCCTATGGCGGTTCCGGCGGCCTCTGTGGTGCTGGTGTGGAAGCTCTTTTTCCATCAGAACGGGCTGCTGAACGGGGCACTCCAAAGCCTTGACCTGCAGGGCGTGAACTGGATGGGCTCCGGGGCCTCCTTCTGGGTGCTGATCATCAGCTATCTCTGGAAAAATCTGGGCTATACCGTGGTGCTCTGGACGGCTGCGCTGGGAGCGATTCCAGGAAGTATCTATGAGGCGGCACAGATCGATGGAGCCAATTCACTGCAATGCTTTCTCCATATGACATTGCCGAATTTAAAAACCAGCGCGTATTCCATTGCGGTGTTGTCTCTTCTGAATTCCTTCAAGGTGTTCCGGGAGGCCTGGCTGGTGGCGGGGGACTATCCCCAGGAGCGGATGTATCTGGTGCAGCACCTGTATAACAATTGGTTCCGGGAGCTGGACTATGACAAAATCGCGGCGGCCTCTGTGCTGGTCAGCTGCGTTGTGCTGGGGCTGATCGCCCTGCTGGGGCGGGGCTGGGACCGGGAGGAACAGACATGAAGCGAAAGCTGCTGTGGATATTGCTAGGGCTGCTGGCGCTGGGAATGCTGCTGCCAATCTGGATCGCGGTGACAGGGGCCTTTTCGTCGCAATGGGAGCTGACGGAGAATCTGCGCCCGGTTCTGGGCAACGGCCAGGGGCTGGCCGGATGGACGCTGCTGCCGAAGAGCCCAACGTTGCGCGCTCTTGTGGAGGTGCTGCTGGACAGTCCGGGATTTTTTGCCATGTTTTGGAATTCCGTTGCAATCACTGCGGGAATCCTTTTGGGGCAGTGCGTGCTTGCGGTCCCGGCTGCCTGGGCGCTGGCCAAGTTTCGGCTGCCCAGGGGCCTGGGCAATCTCTATATGGTGCTGATGCTGCTGCCCTTTCAGGTGCTCATGTATCCGGAATACCTGGTACTGCGCTCTCTTGGCTTGCTGGATACCCTTTGGGCAGTGATCCTGCCCGGAATTTTCTCCGCCTATCCCGTCTTCCTGCTTACAAGGTTCTTTGCGGCAATTCCGGAGGAAATTCTGGAGGCGGCACGACTGGACGGGGCAGGGGAATGGCAGATCTTTTTCCACATTGCGCTGCCTATGGGGCTGCCGGGCCTGCTGAGCGTGGGGATTTTGAGCTTTCTGGATGCCTGGAATCTGATTGAGCAGCCCATGACCTTTTTGAAGAGCCAGGCTCTTTGGCCGCTGTCCCTTTTCCTGCCGGAAACGACCTTGGCGGATGTGGGACTGGGCTTTGCCGCGGCGCTGTTGATGCTGATTCCGGCGCTGCTGCTGTTTGGACTGTGCCAGGATGCATTGGAGCAGGGAATTGCTCTGTCAGGAGGAAAAGAATGATGGAAAAGAAAACACTTTGGAAGGCACTCGGAATTTTCTTCGGGGTCATGGTGCTGTTCACGCTGCTGTCCCGGGCGGTTTATCAGCATGGCACGGCGGTTGTGCAGACGGCTTCCCCGACGGGCGGCACCATAAATCATACGGTACGCTTGCAGGGGAAAACGACCCAGAAACAGGCGCTTGCGGTGACCACGCTGCCGGGGCTTCGTATTGGGGCGGTTTTGGTATCGGAAGGGGAGCAGGTTCAGGCGGGGGATGTGCTGTTTTGCCTGGATATGGACTACCTGGAGGAAAAGATCACGCAGCAAAGCCAGGAGGTGCGAAAGCAGCAGCTTTCGGTGCAGGATGCCTGGAGCCAAAGCAATGCCCAGGCCCGGCAGCGGGCCAATGCAAAAAATCAGGCGGAGGAGAACTACAATGCCGCCGTTTTCAGCGCAGAACAGAAGCGCAATCAGGCAAGAACTGCCCTTGAGCAGGCCCAGAAGCAGCTGGAGGATTTCTATGCCGGTGTCTCCGGGGACAGCGAAAAGAAGCAGGCCCTGGAGGCGGCTGTCCGGGAAGCCGAGGCGGGACGGACAGCTGCCCAGGGCGCTCTGGATGCATTGATGCAGGAACGGCAGACGGCCATAGATCAGGCCATCGCCCAGGCAGATTCCGGGGAAGCGCCCCTGACGCAAGAGGAGAGAGCGGCAATCGAAGCCCAGATAGAGGCAAATTACGCCCCAACCCTTGCAGAGGCGCAGACGGCCCTGACCCAGGCCCAGGCGGCAGAGGAGCAGGCAAAGCAGGCCTTGGCAGACTTTACACCGGGAGAGCAGCACTCTGAACAGGAGCTGAAGGATGCTCTGGCACTGGCGCAGAGCAATCTTGAGCAGGCCCAGGCCCAGCTGGAAGACACTCTGCGCACCTATGGCCAGGCGCTGGAAACGGCCTCTCTGCCGGAAAGCACCGGCAGCGGTGCCCAGATTGGTCAGATCACCTATGAACAGCTGCGCGCCCAGCTGGAGAAGCTGGAAGCGCTTCGCGATTCCGGTGGAGAAGTCCTCGCTCCGGCGGACGGTGTTGTTACCGCCTGCTATGTCTGCACCGGCCAGATGACTTCGGAAACCACGGCGCTGCTTCTGGCGGACAGCAGCCAGGGCTGGCGGTTTACCGCAGAGGTGACCCGGGAGCAGAGCAAGTACATCGGCACAGGCGACAAGGTGCAGCTGCGTCTGGAAAGCAGCGGAAAGGAATATAAGGATCTTCCCGTCGTCGCCTTTTCTCCCAAGGACGATGGCGGCACGCTGACGGTGGAGCTTCCGGCGGCGGACATTCCCCTCGGGGCCGGGATGGAGCTGAGCTTCACCAGGAAATCCCAGGCCTACAGGTGCTGTGTGCCCCTCTCTGCCCTGCATATGGATGCTCAGAACCGGGCCTATGTGCTGACGCTGGAAGAGGTGGACACGGTTTTGGGAAAGCAGCTCAGAGCCGCCAAGACCTCGGTGACGGTGCTGGACAAAAACGAAACCACCGCAGCGCTGGAAGCGGGCGACATTGGAGACCGGCAGGTGATCATCGGTGGGGACCGGGCGGTGGACAGCGGAAGTCGGGTGCGGGTGGAATGAGACGACTTTTTCTTATACTGGCCGCGCTGCTCTGCGCAGCGGCCTTTGCCTTTGCCTCGCTGGCACAGAAGCGGGGCAGCGGGATTTTTTTGCAGCTGGAAACGCCCATTTCTGCCACTCAGGCGGCGCAGCTTTCGGCCCAGGAGGCGGAAGAGGCGCAAAGCGTCGGCTTTTGCTTCTATACCATCCTGGAAGGGCAGCGCTTGACCTGCCCGGACACCGGGCAGACGGCAGAGGTGACGGTTGTGCCTGTTTATGGAAACGGAAGCTTGCTGGGGGCGGATGCCCTTTCCTGGGCAAAGGGCTGCGTTCTGGACGCCGACACAGCCCAGGCCCTTTTTGGTACGGATGCCGTGGGCGGCCAGCAGGTGGTACTGGGGGATGAAACCCTTCCGGTTTTGGCGGCTGGCCCTGCTTTGACGCCCGTTGCCCTGATTTCTGCCGAACAGGAAACCCGCCTCGACCGGTGCGTCCTCGCCGGGTGGGACGGAAACGGCGGGCAGACGGCGGAACAATTCCTGTTTCGCCACGGACTTTCCGGGGAAATCCTGAATTTTTATCCCCTGCTTGTATTCGTCAGAAATTTCTGCCTGCTGCCGCTGTGGGTGCTGCTGCTGTCTCTGAGCCGCCTGGCCGGGAAGCGGGCAAGGTGGCTCGGCTGGCTGGTGGGTCTGGCGGGAGTGGTTTTGCTGGGCAAGTGGGTGATCGTCCCGGAGGACGCCATTCCCTCGGTCTGGTCGGATTTTTCCTTCTGGGGGCATTGGCTCCGGGCGCAAAAAGAGAATCTATTGTCCATTTTTGCCTGGGCTCCGGTGGAGCGGGCATTGCAAATGGAGCAGAATATGATAAAATCGGTATTGTGCGCCATGGCCGGAACCCTTGCGGCGGTCATTGGCGGAAGGAGGTAGGGTATGCGCTTGCTGCTGATTGAGGATGATGAAAGCCTGTGCCTGTCGCTGAGCTATCAGCTGCGGCAGGATGGCTTTGCGCCGGAAACTTGCCATGATGGAGAGGAAGGCCTGCTCTGGGCACGGCAGCAGGGCTACGACCTGATTTTGCTGGACCGTATGCTGCCCGGCATGGATGGGCTGACCCTGCTGCGGCAGCTGCGGCGGGAGGGCATTCATACGCCCGTCATTTTCCTGACGGCCTTGGGCCAGCTCAGCGACAAAACCGGCGGCCTGGATGCCGGTGCGGATGACTATATTGTGAAGCCCTTTGCCTATGACGAGCTTTTAGCCAGAATTCGCTGCGTTTTGCGCAGACCTGCGGTGCTTTCGGGGGGCGATTTACTGCGCTATGGGGACGTAACCTATGACCCCGGCAGTCTGACTTTGCGCCGGGGAACGGCTTCCACGGCGCTATCCAAGCGCCTGGGGGATTTGCTGGAGCTGTTTTTGCGCAATCCCGGCCAGACTCTGCCCCGGCAGACCATTCTGCTGCGGGTATGGGGAATGGAGACAGAGGTGGAGGACGGCAATCTGGATAACTATACCTATTTTCTCCGGCGCAGCCTGCGCAAGGTTGGAAGCACCCTGCGTCTGACGACGGTGCGGGGGATCGGCTACCGATTGGAGGAGGGGAATACGTGAAGAGACTCCGTATAAAGCTGACGGCCTTTAATACGCTGATCACCGGCACGATCCTGCTATGCCTGACTGCGCTGTGCCTGGGCATTTCAGAGGAAAGCGGGCGGGCAGAAGCTTTCCAGAATTTTGGCACCCAGCTTGCCACAGCTGCAACATATTTGCAGGGGCAGGAGCGGGTGCGTATGCAGTGGTTTTCCCAGTTGGAGTCTGCGGGGAATCTCCATGCCGCGGTGACGGATGGGGGTTACCCGCTGTTTTCCGTGGGCTTTGACCCGGAGCGCACCGGCAGCGCCGCGGATATGGCCAGGGTCATCGCCGCCCGGGAATACGGAATGCCCAAAGGCAACCAGAGCTTTTCATGCGTCTTTTCCATGACGGCAGAGGACGGTACGGATTATTTTGCGGCGGTAGCCAAAATTCCGAAGGGGGACAGCGCCCTGGAGCTGACGCTGCTGCGGCCCCTGGAGGATCTGGAGCAGCGGTTTGTGCGCCAGCGATTGCGTGTTGGCCTGGGTGCCGCAGTGGCGGTGGGGCTTCTGGGGACCTTCTCCTGGGGCTTCACGGGCCGGGTGCTGCGTCCTGTGGCAGAGAGCAGACAGCGGCAGAACCGGTTTATTGCCGCGGCCTCTCATGAGCTGCGCACGCCGTTGACGTCCATCCTCTCGGCCGCCGCCGCCATGGAGCGGGCGGAAGGGGCGGACAGGGAAACCTTCTCCCAGGTCATTGCCCGGGAGGGGCGCCGCATGGGGCAGCTGATCGAGGATATGCTGGCCCTGGCCAGTGCCGACAGCGGCGGGTGGCAGATGCACAAGCGCCCAGTGGAGCCGGATATGCTGCTTCTGGAATGCTATGAAACCTTTGCGCCCCAGGCTCGGGAGCGGGGGCTTGGGCTGCGTCTGCTTCTGCCGGAGGAGACGCCGAAAATAACGGCGGACCCGGACAGAATTAGCCAGGCGCTCTCCATCCTTATGGACAATGCTTTGAGCTATACGCCGTCCCCGGGGACCGTCACGCTGGGGTTGCAAACTGTCGGCAGAAAGCTGCGCATCTTTGTGGCGGATACCGGCCCCGGCGTGCCGGACGGGGAGAAGAAGCAGATATTCCAGCGGTTCCACCGCAGCGAGACGGCCCGCACGGACCGAAACCATTTCGGCCTGGGTCTGAGCATTGCCGCAGAAATTGCGGCTGCCCATCAGGGAAGACTCTGGGTGGAGGACAACCCGGGGAGCGGCGCGGTATTTATCTTAGAGCTTCCTTAGAGCAAACCTGGAGGTGCTTTAGAGAAAGCGCTGCTATGCTTATCCCATCGCCGGCGGGATAAGCTGTTGGCGGAAAGGAGAAAATACAATGCAGAAACGTTTATTGGCAATTTTGCTCGCTCTGGCTCTGGTACTCACCGGTCTGGCTGGGTGCAGAAAACAGGAGACGGTCATGCCGGAGGCAACGGTGGCAAAGGGCCGTTATGTGGAGCAGGAGCTTTCCCTTCCAACATTGGGCTATCCTCTGGATATGACCACCTTGGAGGACGGACGACTCCGCTTGGGACTCATGACCGGGGAACGGGAATACCGCTTCTTTACCCGGGAGACGGACGACAGCTGGTCGGAAGACTTGCGACTGCCGGAGAGCGCGAAGGCCCTGGGAGACCTTGACCTGGTGCGGCTGTTCCGGGATGGCTCCGTGTTCCTCTCCGGTGTCGAAGAAATCGAAGACGGGATGTATCAGTACCATTTCGCGATTGTGTCACCGGATGGAGGGCTGCGGGAGCTGCCAATCACCTACCCGGAGGCGGACGAGACTGCGGGCTACCTGCTGAGCGGCGGTGATGTGACGGAGGATGGGCGCTTGATGCTCCTTTTCTCCTTCGATGATCTGCGGGAAATCAACCTGACGGATGGCAGCCTGAGCGGGAATCTCAATGAATGCGGCCTCTGGGTCGGACTGGATGCCCTGCGCTGTGCAGGGGAGGATACATTCCTGCTCAGCGATGACGGCTGTGCCCGCCTGCGTGACGGAAAGCAGGAGCTATTGACAGATGTACTGGGAGAGCAGCTGATGGCAGCGGCCCAGTCCACCGCCGGAACCCCCGGCAGCAGCTGCCTCTGGCAGAATCAGGCGGGCTATCTGTTCTTCACCACCAATGAGGGCCTGTTCAGCTTTGTGCCCGGGGGCAGCGTTACGGAAGAGCTGATCAGTGCCGACAGGAGCTCTCTGGGCGACCCCAGTTTTCAGCCTACGGTTCTGGAGGGCACGGAAGACGGCGTGTTTTACATACTGGGGCAGCAGGACGGCTGCGCCGTGCTGTGCCGGTATGTCTTTGATGCCGATGCACCTCTGCAGGCTACCAAGCAGCTGAAGGTCTATAGCCTTTATGAGGACGACGATCTGCGGCAGATCATTGCCAGATTCCAGAAGTCCCATCCGGAGACCGATGTGACGCTGGAAATTGGCCTGACCGGCGAGGACGGTATGACGGAAGCGGATGCCCTGCGGACGCTGAACACGGAGATTCTGGCGGGTTCCGGCCCGGATATTCTGCGGCTGGACGGGATGTCCACGAAAAGTTACCTGGAAAAGGATGTCCTGCTGGATCTGTCCGACCTTCTGACGGAAACGCCGACGCTTGAGAAGATCACAAAATGCTATGCTTCCGGCGGAAAGGTTTGTATTCTTCCGGCGGCCTTCGCAATTCCGGCAATTTATGGCCCCCAGGACCTGGTTTCCCAGATCACGGACCTGGATTCTCTGGTAGACGCGGCAACCCAGGCCCTTGCCCGGAATCCGGAGGCCCAAAGCCTGATGAACGGTATGATTCCTCAACTGGTGACGGACTGCTTCTATGACAGCTGCTCCGCCGCCTGGCAAAAGGAGGACGGTACGCTGGATGCCGAGGCGCTGGAGGCGTATCTCAATGCGATGCAGGCAATTTACGACCTGGACGCGCCCATACGGGAGCAGTACGCAGATTATCTCAAGCAGCTGGAAGCAGAGGGGGATAATTTCTATACCCCCGGCGACTATACCAGTATTTCCGGCGCAAGGGACATCGTGATGAACGGCACGGCTCTGTCCGCGGGAACCCTGGAAAGCATGGAGCTGTGGGCCGGCGCCCTGGCAGGCGAGGACCGGCTGGAGGGCTACGCGCTGGTGCCTCTGAATCTCCAGGCCTCCGGCGTGTTCCTGCCCCGACAGCTCTACGGTGTCCTGAAAACTACGGAAAATGAGGACGGGGCCAGGGAATTCGTGCAGTTTGTCTTAAGCGAGGAGGTCCAGGAAAACGCCTTGTCCTATGGCTTCCCGGTGAACCGGGCTGCCTTTGACCGGCAGATCCAGGAGGACAAAACCGTGGAAGACAGATTTGCCTCTTCCGATGAAAACGGCAATATGATCTCTTTAGCTGCCCGTTATCCAAGTGCGGCAGAGCGCAAGCAGCTGGTTTCCTGGGTGGATGCGCTGACAACGCCCGCCATGACGGACCGCACCGTCCGAAAGCTGGTATCCGACCAGGCCGCCGCCAGTATGCGGGGCACCTGCACCCCGGCGGAAGCAGTGGCTCAGGCCCTGCAAAGCCTGAATCTGTACCTCTCGGAATAAGCATTTTGCTTTTAGAAAGGAACATGGTGGATATGCGAAGATGTCATATCCACTATGTTTGATTGATAGCACAGTCCCGGTGGAACGATTCCGCCGGGACTGCGTTTTATACGGAGAAACCTCCACATCGACCGCCTGGGACGGAATTACGACGAGATCCTGGAGCAGTGGCGGCTGCTCACCAAGAAACAGCGCCCGGCTCGCTTAGGAGTCGGGCGCTGTGATCATGCTTATCGGGAGATGGGATCCAGCCCCATGGCGATCTTCATGGCGGCTTTGTTCTGGTACATGTTGTAGTCTGCCAGACGGAGCAGGGCGGGCATGGTGTTGTTTTCCACGTTTGCGGAATGGGCATAGCCCGCGGCATAGCTCAGGGGAATCACGGGCAGCAGCTGGGTGCCGGAGCGGTTATACTCCTCCGTCATCCGTTTCAGCTTTTCCAGGAATCGCTGCACATCCTCGGGGGAGACGTTGGTCAGTATGGCCACGAATTCATCGCCGCCATAGCGGCCCACAAAGTCGTAGATCGGCACCGCTTTTCGGAGCAAGTGGGCGAAGCCACTGATCATCTGGTCTCCGGCCTGGTGCCCCAGGGCATCGTTGATCTTTTTCAAATTGTTCAGGTCAAACATGAGGCAGGCGGTCTGATCGTCCAGGGGCTGGGAAGAATTGAGCATCTCTTCGCAGCGGCTCTTGTTGGGCAGGCCTGTGTGCTTGTCCAGGTAAGCGGTATGGGAGAGCTCGGAGTTTTTATTGGACAGACGCCGGTTCTGGAAGGAGTTGAAAAGCAGCAGGGCAATGAGCAGCAGGCTCGTGACGGCCATGGCATATTCTACCCTCAGAAGATTCTTCGCGAGCTCATCGGAATAGGTTTCCGCAGAGAAGACGGTTGTGTTGGCCAGCTCAAAGAATCGTTCGCTGACAGCCAGTATATCGGTGTTCTCCCATCCATATACGTTGACCTTAGCCAGCTCCTGCTTCAGCGCGTACCAGTATTGCGTCATGATGGCCAAGTCCTTCTGGTATTGTACGCTTTGCAGGGGAACCAGATTGTGAACCTTTCCGCCATTTTTTAACTCATTTAGAATGATTTCCGATTCATTGATCAAATCGCTGTAGGGCTGGCCCATAATGACGAGCTTCACGATCCGCTGGCTGCCGCCCCGAACGGATGCGGTATAGTTTACAACCCTTGCGCAGCCTTGAATCAGATTCGAGTCGATCATGGATGTAAAAATCAGAAATACGAGGATGACGGACAGAATCTTCGGCAGCACATGGTTGAGAAAATTGTTCACTTTCTCCACAATGGCCCTCCTTATTTTGTAGATGATTTCAGAAGGCACAATCACAACTCTACGAAAACATTATACATGAACTTTTGCAAAAATCAACTGCTTTCTACAAAGACAGCCCAGAGGGATGCTCTGCAGCTGGAATTGCCATACAAAATAACGGTGGGAAAATCTTTGGAAAAAGAAGATTTTTTCTTGCTATTTTGAAGTGCTGTGTGTATAATGGAAGAGATTCAGAAAGAAAACAGTTTGTGTGATTTGTCTTATAAACCACGATGCTGAAATTTTTGCCCGTTAAAATCGGCCGATATTATATGGAGGCAACCCAATGACCCTGAAAGAATGCTACGCGCGCATGAATGGCAGCTATGAAGATGCCAAGCTTCGCCTGATGATGGATTCCATGGTGGAGCGCTTTATGTTCAAATTCTTGGAAGACGACACCATGGAGAATCTGCGCAGCGCCGTGGCAGAAAGGAACATTCCCGATTCTTTCCGTGCTGCCCATACGCTGAAAGGCGTTGCAGCCAATCTCGCCTTTACCGAGCTCCAGGCGAAGGCCTCTGCGCTGACAGAGCAGCTGCGTCCCCAGACGGCTCAGGCGGATGCCGCACTGCTGGCAGAGGTGGAGAAGGCATATGCGCTGGTGGTCGATACCATCAATGCCTATAAGGCGGAAAAATAACCGCATTTCCCGACCCTGATATAAGGGAGCCTCTGCTGAGGCACTGCGCGGCAGTCTCCGAAGAAGGAAAGATAGATATATGCAGAAATCAAATGTTTTGATCGTAGACGATGCTCCAATCAATAGAGAACTTTTGGCTTTCATTTTGCAGGATCGCTACCAGGTTTTTCAGGCGGAGAACGGAAAACAGGCTATAGAAATGATCGAATCCAAAGAGCGGATCTACCGTTTGGTCCTGCTGGATATTCAGATGCCCGTTATGGATGGCTTCGGCTTCCTGGACTACATGAAGAAAAAGGACATGCTGAAGAATCTGCCGGTCATCGTGATTTCCGGCGATTCCTCGGATGCCTCCGTTCTTCATGCCTATAAGCTGGGTGCCGTGGATTTTTTCTCTAAGCCCTTCAGCCCGGAGATCATTCTGAACCGTGTACACAATATCCTGTCTCTTTATAAGCATGACTATAAAGATGAGTTAACCGGCGGCTATAACCGCAGTGGTTTCATTCAGATGGCAGAGAATATCCTCTACAATGCCTCGGATAAAACCGAGTATGCCCTGATGTTCCTGGACATCAAGAACTTCAAGGCAACCAACGAGCTATTTGGCACCGAAGGCGGTGACAGCATCCTGCGGGATTTCTACCAGCGCATCGGCACGACATGGCGTCCGGCTGTTACCGGCAGATTGGACACGGATCACTTCGCCTGCCTGGTTTTGCAGAGCCACATCAATATGGATACCCTCGGCAATGAGTTGAAGCTGAATATTCAGTTCAAGGGCCGGGGTATGAAGCTCTATGGCTACTGCGGCATCTATTATGTGGAGGAGGGCGTCTCCGTCACCAGCATGATCGACCGGGCCAAGCTGGCGGAAGAGAGCATCCTCAGTGATCATGTGCAGCCATTTGCTGTATTTGATGATTCCATGCGGCGGCTGTATGTGGATCAGATGGAGCTTATGAGCGAGTATGAGACGGCAATTGCCAACGAGGAATTTAAGGTTTACTATCAGCCTGTGGTGGAAGCCACCTCCGGAAACCTGATTTCCGCAGAGGCGCTGGTCCGCTGGGTCCATCCCCAGAGGGGCCTGGTTTCTCCGGCAGCCTTTATTCCGGCGCTGGAAAACGGCGGCCATATTTCTAAGCTGGATTGGTTCATTGCAGACCGGGTGGCCAAGGTGGACCAGCGGTGCTATGCAGAGGGCATTCCGGTTGTCCCCGTTTCCATCAACCTGTCTTGGATGGACTTCTATGATGAGGAAATGCTGCAGCGGCTTGTGGAGCTGCTGAAAGGCGATGCCATCAAGAAGGGGGATATTCGCCTGGAGATCACGGAGACCTCCTATGCGGCCCTGGAAAGCGACCGGGAGAAGATCCTGGAGGAGTTCCATCTGTCCGGGGCCAAGATCCTGCTGGATGACTTCGGCAGCGGCTTCTCCTCTTTTGGAATGCTCAAGCGGTACAATTTCGATATCCTCAAGCTGGATATGACCTTCACCCGCCAGATCGAGACCAGCCCCAAGGTCTGCACCATTATCAACGGCATTATCCAGATGGTCCACCATCTGGGCATTAAGGTCATTGCCGAGGGTGCGGAGACGGAAGCTCAGGTGAAATTCCTGCGGGAAAACGACTGCGATTATATTCAGGGCTATTATTTCTCCAAGCCTCTGCCTGAGGCGGATTTTCTGGCCTATGTCCAGAAGGCTGCCGCAGAGGGAAGAATCGGACCCTCTGCCAAATAAGCTGTATTTTGCTGCTCCCTGCACCGAAATCTCCTCGGTGCAGGGAGTTTTTCGTTCAAGGTTCCGATAAAAACTGTTTAGACTGGGTTCACATTTCAAAAATAAAATGTCACCATATAGCACTATCTGGAAAATGGAGATTGAGACCATGAATACATATCGCGCAGGCATTGATATCGGATCTACAACGGTGAAGATCGCGCTGCTGGATGAAAAAAATAACCTGATTTACGGAAATTACGTGCGCCACCAGGCCAATACCCAGGGGGCCCTGGCTGGACTTTTAAAGGATGTTCGGGAAAAGCTGGGAGACTGTGCGCTGCAAGCGAGGATCACGGGTTCCGGCGCGATCACCTTGGCCAAGGCCATGGGCATCGGCTTCGTGCAGGAGGTTGTGGCCGTTGCCGGGGCGCTGAAAACCTTCTATCCTCAGACGGATGTGGCAATCGAACTGGGCGGTGAGGATGCCAAGATCATCTATTTCACCGGCGGCCTGGAAGAGCGCATGAACGGCGTCTGTGCCGGCGGAACGGGCTCCTTTATCGACCAGATGGCGGCCCTGCTGCAAACCGATGCCGCAGGCCTGAACGCAGAGGCGGAGCATTATCAGCAGATTTATCCCATTGCAGCCCGCTGCGGCGTGTTTGCCAAGACAGACATTCAGCCCCTGATCAATGAAGGCGCCACCAAGGCGGACCTGGCGGCATCAATTTTTCAGGCCGTTGTCAATCAGACCATTTCCGGCCTTGCCTGCGGCAAGCCCATTCGGGGCTGCGTTGCCTTTCTGGGCGGTCCGCTTCATTTCCTGCCGGAGCTGAAAAAGGCCTTTATCCGCACCTTGAAGCTTACCCCGGAAAACGTAGTCGATCCGGAAAAATCCCATCTGTTCGCTGCCATGGGTTCGGCCCTGGAGGAGGACGGCGGCGAGGCTGTGGCTCTGGAGGATCTGATCGGGCGGCTTGAAAAAGGGGTCAAGGTCAGCTTTGAGATGCCCCGGCTTCCGGCACTGTTTGAAAGCAAGGAGGATTACGAAGCCTTCCGGCAGCGTCACGCCAAGGCTGTGGTAGAAAAGGCAAATTTGGAAACCTACTGCGGCGACTGCTATCTAGGCATTGATGCGGGCTCTACCACCACCAAAATGGCCCTGATCGGCCAGGAAGGGCAGCTGCTCTATTCCTTCTATGCCAACAATAAGGGCAACCCCATCGAGACGGCAAAAACCGCCATCTGGAATCTGAAAACAATCCTGCCCGGCTCTGCCCGCATTGCCCGCACCTGCTCTACGGGCTACGGCGAGTCCCTGCTGAAATCCGCCTTCAATCTGGACGAGGGCGAGGTGGAGACCATTGCCCACTGCACGGCAGCGTCCTTCTTTGATAAGGACGTGGACTGTGTGCTGGATATTGGCGGCCAGGATATGAAGTGCATCCGCCTGAAAAACGGCGCGGTGGATACCATCATGCTCAACGAGGCCTGCTCCTCCGGCTGCGGCTCCTTTATTGAGAATTTTGCAAATTCGCTGGGGTATTCTGCCCAGGATTTTGCGAAGGAGGCTCTGTTTGCCGAGCACCCGGTGGACCTGGGTACCCGGTGCACGGTGTTCATGAATTCCAATGTAAAGCAGGCCCAGAAGGAGGGGGCAAAGGTCTCGGATATCTCCGCAGGGCTTGCCTATTCCGTGATTAAAAACGCCCTGTTCAAGGTCATCAAGCTGAGCTCTGCCAAGGAGCTGGGCAGTCATATCGTGGTCCAGGGCGGAACCTTCCACAATCAGGCGGTGCTGCGGGCTTTTGAGACCATTGCCGGGGCAGATGTGGTCTGCCCGGATATTGCGGGGCTTATGGGGGCCTTTGGCGCTGCACTGATTGCCCGAAGCCATGACCGGGGCGAAGGGACCACCATGCTTCCTCTGGAAGAGATCGTCAACCTGACCTATACCACCAAGACCCGGCGCTGCGGCGGCTGCGCCAATAACTGTATGCTCACCGTGAATGTCTTCCCCGGCGGACGCCGGCACATTACCGGCAACCGCTGTGAGAAGGGCGCAGGAAAATCCGACCGGGGCGAGAAGGCACCCAATATGGTGGCCTATAAGCAGAAGCGGATGTTCGATTACACACCTCTGACGGAAGAAGAGGCGGAAAGAGGCACCGTGGGCCTGCCCAGAGTGCTGAATATGTACGAGAATTATCCCTTCTGGGCCACATTCTTCCGGCATTTGGGTATCCGTGCGGTGCTCTCGCCCTTCTCGGACCGGAAGATCTATGAGCTGGGCATGGACTCCATTCCCTCAGAATCCGAGTGCTATCCCGCCAAGCTGGCCCACGGCCATGTGCAGTGGCTCATAAACCAGGGAATCACCACCATTTTCCATCCCTGTGTGTTCTATGAATACCAGGAGCACAAGGATGCTCAAAACCACTACAGCTGCCCCATGGTGGCCTCCTATGCGGAAAACCTGAAAAACAACGTGGAGGCTGTTACAGAGGGAAAAGTGCGCTATATCCGCCCCTTTGTGGCCTTTACCAATGAAAAGGTTGCTGCCGAACGGCTGATAAAGCTCTGTAAGGAGGAATGGGACATCCCTGCTTCCGAAGTCAAGGCGGCAGTCAAGGCAGCCTGGGCGGAGCAGCGGAAGGCCAAGGCCGACATCGTGGCGGAAGGACAGCGGGTACTGAAGCAGATGGAGGACAATGGCGGCAGCGGTATTGTCCTGGCCGGGCGGCCCTATCATATCGACCCGGAGATCAATCACGGTATCCCCGAGCTCGTCGCCTCCTATGGCCTGACGGTGCTCACGGAGGACAGCCTCCCGAATCCCGAGGAAGACCAGCACCTGCGGATCGTGGACCAGTGGGTCTACCATTCCCGGCTGTATTCCGCCGCCCGGTTTGTCCGGAATCGGGATGACCTGGAGTTGTTGCAGCTCAATTCCTTTGGCTGCGGTCTGGACGCTGTGACCACGGACCAGGTCAATGAGATCCTGGAGGGCAGCAATAAACTCTATACGCTGCTGAAAATCGACGAGGTGAACAATCTGGGCGCTGTCCGCATCCGCATCCGCAGCCTGATTGCGGCCATGAAGATGCGCCGGGAGGAGCAGATTCATGCCTGCCCCCGGCCTGTGGACTTCGAGCGTGTGGAGTACACGGAAGCCATGCAGCTGGAGGGCTATACCATTCTGGCGCCCCAGATGAGCCCCATCCACTTTGAGATTTTGCAGCCGGTTTTTGAAAAGCACGGCTATCATGTGGTGATCCTGGACAATGACGACCGGACGGCCATCGATACGGGGCTGAAATATGTCAATAACGACGCCTGTTTCCCCTCCATTACCGTGGTGGGGCAGATCATGGAGGCAGTGCTCTCCGGTAAATACGATACGGATCATCTGGCCATCATGATGACCCAGACCGGCGGCTGCTGCCGGGCCAGCAACTATGTGGCCTTTATCCGCCGTGCCCTGCAAAAGGCGGGCTACCCCAATATCCCCGTGATCTCCGTCAATGCCAACGGCATGGAGAAGAATGCGGGCTTTCAGATCACGGCAGGGCTGGCCATTGATGCGGTGCACGCCCTGGTCTATGGCGACCTGTTCATGCGCTGCCTGTATCGGGTGCGGCCCTATGAGAAGGTCCCCGGCTCTGCCGAGGAGCTGCACCGGAAGTGGAAAAGAATCTGCATTGAGTCTCTGGTGGATAAGGACACCACCTATTCCTATGGCTGGGTTTGCCGGGGCATTGTTCAGGCTTTTGACAGCCTGCCCATTGACGAGACCCTCCGCAAGCCCCGGGTGGGCGTGGTCGGCGAGATCCTGGTCAAGTATATGCCCCTGGCCAATAACCACCTGGTTGAAGTTCTGGAGGCCGAGGGGGCCGAGGCCGTGGTGCCGGATATGCTGGACTTTTTCAACTATTGTCTGCTGGGCGGTAAATACCGCCATGAATTCCTGGGGGCGGGCTGGGGCTCGGAGTTTACGGCCAAAGTGGGCATCCAGGTGGTGCGGGCTCTGCGCCGCCCGGCCATTGATGCGCTGCGCAAGAGCAAGCGCTTTGATCCGCCGGTACCCATTGAAAAAATCGCGGAGATGACCAAGCCCTATCTGTCCCTGGGCAACCAGTATGGCGAAGGGTGGTTCCTGGCGGGAGAGATGATCGAGCTGATTTCTTCCGGTGTGCCCAATGTCATCTGCATTCAGCCCTTTGCATGCCTGCCCAACCACGTGGTGGGCAAGGGTGTGATCAAGGTCCTGAAAAAGAACTATCCCCAGGCCAACATTGCCGCCGTGGACTACGACCCTGGTGCCAGTGAGGTCAACCAGCTCAACCGGATCAAGCTGATGCTGTCGGTGGCTAAGGAGAATATGAAATAAAAAAATTCCCGGTGTATGCACCCGTGCATACACCGGGAAAAATTATGTTATGTTTCGGACTCCGGAGTGCCTGAGCTTGCGTCTTCGGAGGGTTGGGGAGCCTCTGTGGGCAGAGGATCGGTGAAGTCACTGTCGTAATTGTCCCCGCAGCGTCTGCAGGTATATACGGTATAGCCCTGGCTGGTCGTTGTTGGCGGCACGACGATATTGGCGTAATAGTCGTGGCCCAGTGGCGGATAGTTTACCGGGTCTGGAATTTCCATGCCCATATTGCAGTAGCCGCACTGGCTGTATACGGTCCCTGGGTTGGTGCAATTGGCTTTCAGGTGGGGGATATCATAGTAATTCCCGTGGGTATGCCCGTCATCGGGGGTGTGGGTGCCGCCGGAGGCCGTGGGCTTGGTGGGGGAGACGGAGGTGTTCTGGCCGGTTGAGCCCGTGACCTTGGGCCGGGTGGTTTCCGGAACGGTGGTCTCTGCGGTGGTTTCCGGAACGGTGGTCTCTGCGGTGGTTTCCTCCGTTGGTTCCGCGGTTTGCTCCGCAGCTTGTTCCGTGGGTTCTGTGGTGACCCTTTCGACCTCTGTAGTGGCCGACGGTTCCGTGCCGGATGCGGTGGCTGTTTGTACGGTGGGTTCCGAAGGAATGGTTTCCTCGGGAGCCTCTTTGGAACCGGCACTTCGAACTACCAAAATGACGATGATGATGAGTACAAGGACCGAAACTCCGGCAGCAGCGGCCAGCAGCTTTACAAGGGTGCCGGAGGCTGAGGGCCTCTTTGTATAACGCGGTGCCTTTCCCATAGCGGATAAACCTCTCTTTTCTGATGCTGCGCAAAAAGGCTGTGCAGCAGAACTATGCTACCGGCATTCTATCATGAGCCTGATGATTTGGCAAGAAAAAAACTTGACAAATACCCCTTGGGGGTATATAATACAGATACCCAGGAGGGGTATTCGAAAGGAGCAATGCGAAGTGGAAGAACATTCTTGCTGCTGCTGTGGGGGCACCGAAAAGACCACAATGCGGACCGAGGAGGAAAAGCGGAAGCTCCAGAACCGGCTCAAGCGCATTGAAGGACAGGTCCGGGGCCTTCAGGCCATGATCGAACGGGATGCCTACTGCTATGATATTCTGACCCAGTCTGCCGCCGTCAACGCCGCCATGAATGCGTTTAATAAGGAAATTCTGGCCCATCATATTGAGGGGTGTGTGGCCCGGGATATCCGGGAGGGCAAGGATGAGGTCATCGATGAGCTGGTGACCATTCTGCAGAAGCTTATGAAATAACCTTCCCGAAACAGGGAAGAATAGCAGATAGGAGGAGAAACATGACACAATACAATGTAACGGGCATGAGCTGTGCTGCCTGTGTAGCCCGGGTGGAAAAGGCCGTGAACCAGGTTCCGGGCGTCAGCAGCTGCGCAGTGAGCCTGCTTACCAATTCCATGGGCGTGGACGGCACGGCAGACAGTGCGGCTATTGTCAAGGCCGTGGAGCATGCAGGCTACGGCTGCTCTGTGAAAGGCGCGGAAAAAACAGCAGCCCCCCAGGAGGATGCCCTGGCGGACCGCGAGACTCCCAAACTGAAGCGGCGGCTCATTGCCTCCATCGGTTTTCTGGCGGTGCTGATGTATTTTTCCATGGGCCATATGATGTGGGGCTGGCCGCTGCCTGGATGGTTTGACGGAAATCATGTGGCCATGGGCCTGGTGCAGCTGCTGCTGGCAGGCATCATCATGGTCATCAATCAGAAATTTTTTATTTCCGGCTTCAAAGCTCTGTGGAACCGGTCTCCCAATATGGATACCCTGGTGGCCCTGGGCTCCATGGCCTCCTTCGTGTGGAGCGTGTATGCCCTCTTCGCCATGACCGATGCCCAGGTCCGTGGCGATATGGCAGGGATCATGACCTATATGGACGAATTCTATTTCGAGTCCGCCGCCATGATCCTGACCCTGATCACCGTGGGCAAAATGCTGGAGGCCCGCTCCAAGGGAAAGACCACGGATGCCCTGAAAGGGCTCATGAATCTGGCTCCCAAGACTGCGACCCTGGTCCGGAATGGGCAGGAGGTCACGGCGCCCATTGAACAGGTGCAAAAGGATGATATCTTTGTTGTCCGCCCCGGGGAGAGCATCCCCGTGGACGGTATTGTCCTGGAGGGCAGCAGCGCCGTCAATGAATCCGCCCTCACCGGCGAAAGCATCCCTGTGGACAAGGCGGTAGGCGACGGGGTCTCCGCTGCCACCATCAATCAGTCCGGCTTTCTGCGCTGCCGGGCCAGTCGGGTAGGGGAGGACACCACCCTTTCCCAGATCATCAAAATGGTTTCCGATGCGGCGGCAACCAAGGCCCCCATTGCGAAAATTGCCGACAAGGTCTCCGGCGTGTTTGTTCCGACGGTTATTTCCATTGCAGTGGTGACCACCGTTGTCTGGCTGCTTTTGGGCCGGGATTTTGCCTTTGCCCTGGCCCGTGGCATTTCCGTTCTGGTTATCAGCTGTCCCTGTGCCCTGGGCCTGGCTACCCCTGTGGCCATCATGGTTGGCAACGGTGTGGGTGCCAAGAACGGTATTCTGTTTAAGACGGCCGTCTCTCTGGAGCAGACCGGAAAGACGGATATCGTTGTTCTGGACAAAACCGGCACCATCACGGAGGGCAAACCCAAGGTGACGGATATTGTCAGCGATGCGCAGGAGAATGAACTGCTGAAGCTTGCCCTGGCCCTGGAAAGCAAAAGCGAGCATCCTCTTGCCAAGGCCATCCTGGAGGAGGGGACCGCGCGAGGTATGGAACCCGATGCGGTAACGGATTTCGAGGCCCTGCCCGGAAACGGCCTGCGCGCCAAGCTGGAGGGGAAAGCGCTGCTGGGCGGCAGCCTGCAATTTATTTCCGGTGCCGTCAGCGTCCCTGCGGATATGACGGCCAAGGCTCATGCCTTGGCCGAGCAGGGCAAGACACCGCTGCTCTTTGCCTGTGACGGCATTTTCGCCGGAATGATCGCCGTGGCGGACACCATGAAGGCGGACAGCCCCCGGGCCATTCGGGAGCTGCAAAACATGGGCATCCAGGTGGTCATGCTCACCGGTGACAACGAGCGTACGGCCAAGGCCATCGGGGCTCAAGCCGGTGTAGACCAGGTCATCGCCGGGGTGCTGCCGGACGGCAAGGAGGCTGTGATCCGGAAGCTGAAGGCCCAGGGCAAGGTCGCCATGGTAGGCGACGGTATCAACGATGCCCCGGCCCTGACCCGGGCGGATACGGGCATTGCCATCGGCGCCGGCGCGGACGTGGCCATTGACGCGGCGGATGTGGTGCTCATGAAGAGCAGCCTTCTGGATGTGCCTGCGGCTATCCGGCTCAGCCGGGCTACCCTGCGGAATATCCACGAGAATCTGTTCTGGGCGTTTATCTACAATATCATCGGCATTCCTCTGGCCGCAGGCTGCTTTGTGGCCTTTGGCCTGACATTGAATCCCATGTTCGGCGCGGCGGCCATGAGCCTGTCCAGCTTCTGCGTGGTGACCAACGCACTGCGGCTGAACCTGTGCAAGCTCTATGACGGCAGGCACGATCACAAGCGCAGCGCCAAGGCCAAAGAAAATATGGTAAAGACCGTTCACATCGAGGGCATGATGTGCCACCACTGCGAAATGGCAGTGCAGAAGGCCCTGGAGGCCGTCGACGGTGTCGCCTCTGCCCAGGCGGACCACGAGGCGGGCACAGCCGTTGTTATCCTGAGCAAAAAGGTCGACAGCGAGGTTCTGAAAAAGGCTGTGGAGGCCGAGGACTATACAGTCACATCAATTGATTAAAATGGAGGGTATTATTATGGAAAAGATCATTCATATCGAAGGCATGGGCTGCTCCGGCTGCGAGAACCGTGTGAAAAAGGCTCTGGAGGCATTGCCCCAGGTTGCCCAGGCCCAGGTCAGCAAGAACAGCAAAACTGCAAAGGTTACTCTGAATGAGGCGCTGGCGGATGCCATCCTTGCAGATACCGCCGCCTGCGGCGGGAAGTACACCGTAACGGGTGTTGAATAAGAAAAGAGCATTTTTCCAAAGCCGGAGAGGGGGCGCTGTTTTTGCAGCGCCCCCCTCTTGACGTGAGGAGTATAATAAAAGAAAAGAGCATTAGAAAGGCCAAGGGGGAGAATAACGTGGCAGCAAATAAGCTGATCGTGATCGAGGGACTGGATGGCAGTGGAAAGGCCACTCAGGCGAGAAGACTGATGAAAGCCCTGATGGAGCAGGGGGTTTCCGTGCGGGAGGTGTCCTTCCCGGATTATGACTCTGATTCTTCCGCACTGGTTCGGATGTATTTGTCCGGGCAGTTCGGTACGGATCCCCAGGATGTGAACGCCTATGCCGCCAGCTCCTTCTTTGCGGTGGACCGGTTTGCTTCCTATCGGAAGGACTGGAGCCGGGATTATGCCAAGGGGGTGGTTATTGCGGACCGGTATACAACCTCCAATGCTGTGCACCAGTGCAGCAAGCTGCCGAGGCAGCAGTGGGAAAGTTTTCTGGATTGGCTTTTTGATTTTGAATACAATAAGCTGGGCATTCCGGTCCCGGACTGTGTGATCTATCTGAATGTAGATCCCCAGGTCAGCCAGGCTCTGATGACTGCCCGCTACAGCGGGGACGAAAGCAAAAAGGATATCCATGAGCGGGACCTGGCCTATCTGAAGCATAGCCGGGAAGCAGCGCAGTACTGCGCGGAAAAGCTGGGCTGGCTCACTGTAGACTGCTGCCGTGACGGACAGATGCTCCCAATTGAGGAAATTCATAAGCGCATTATGCTCTTGGTTGAAAAATATATTTGAGAGGAGATTTTACCATGAACAAGAAGCTTTACAAATCCAATACGAACAAGATGATCTGCGGGGTATGCGGCGGACTTGGGGAGTTTTTCAGCATTGATCCCACCATTATTCGCCTGTTCTGGGCGATTCTGGGCCTGGCCGGTGGTACGGGCATCGTTGCCTATCTTCTAGCAGCCGTCATTATCCCAAATTCCGAAATCGTTGTCTAAGCCTGGCCAATTGAGCAGCATTTCAATGAAAACAATCCCATAAGAATTGACAACGCGCCAATTGTATGATAGAATGACAGAATAACAAGAAATATCAAAAGGAACGTTTAGGAGAGAATGCAATGAGCGAAAAGAAGACGCAGCAAGACTATGAGATCGACTTGCTGGACCTGGCGAAGGCCATGTGGTCACATATCGTGGCCATTGTGCTGGCGGCGGTTGTATGCGCCGGCCTGGCCCTTGGCTATACCAAGCTGCTGATCACCCCTACATATAAGGCAAACGCCCTGCTGTATGTCAACAGCTCGGATATTTCCGTGGCAGGCAGCAAGTTGAGCATTTCTGCATCCGACCTGACGGCAGCCAAAAGCCTGGTGGATACCTATATTGTTATTCTGAACACCCGCACGACGCTGAACGATGTCATCGAGCAGTCCGGTGTGAGCTATAGCTATGACCAGCTCAAGAAAATGATCAGCGCCAGCTCCGTGAATTCTACGGAGATCTTCTCTGTAGAGGTCACCAGCACAAGCCCTCAGGAGGCGGAGCTTTTGGCCAACACCATTGCCAGAGTGCTTCCGGAGAAGATCGCCTCCGTGGTAGACGGCTCCTCCGTGCGCATCGTAGATACCGCCGTGGTGCCCTCCAAGAAGGCCGCTCCCAGCACCGGTAAGAATACCATGTTGGGCTTCCTGCTGGGTGCGGTGCTTGCCTGCGGTGCCGTAGTCGTTTTGTATCTGATGGACGATAAGATCCACTCTGCAGACTATCTGCTGTCCAGCTATGACCTGCCCCTGCTGGCAGTCATCCCGGACCTGACCCAGGACGACGATGATGGTTATTATTATTACGGTTCGTATGGCTACGGCAATGCCGGAAGAAAGGGGCGGGGCTGATATGGCGAAGGAAAAGAAAAATGCACAGGTTCAGGCTGCACTTGGCCGGGATATGAGCTTTGGTGCGGCAGAGGCATATAAGCGTCTGCGCACCAATCTGGATTTCAGCATGCCGGACCTGGGCGATAGCTGCAAGGTCATCGGTATTACCAGCTCTCAAAAGGGAGAAGGCAAGTCCACCACTGCTGTGAATCTGGCCTATACCATTGCGCAGACCGGTAAGAATGTGCTGCTGATCGAGTGCGATCTTCGGCTGCCTGCCTATTCTAAAAGGCTGCGTCTGGCTCCGGCGCCCGGCTTTACCAATCTGCTGGTTGGCACGGCGGACGGCAGTCAGGTACTCCAGAAATTTAACGGTATGTCAACCCTGCGTATTATCACTGCCGGAGATATTCCCCCCAATCCTGCGGAACTTCTCAGCTCCAAGCGGATGCGTCTGGCGATTGAGGCGATGAAACAGGCGGCAGATGTGATCATTCTGGACCTGCCCCCTGTGTGCGAGGTCAGCGATGCACTGATCGTTTCCAACCTGATGGATGGCATTATCGTGGCCGTCCGGGAGAACTATTGTGACAAGCGCTCCCTGGAGGAGACGATGCGTCAGCTCCGTTTTGCGGAGGTGAAGGTCCTGGGCTTTGTCCTGACGGATTCTCGGATTCAGCATAAGAAGTACAAAAAAGGCTACGGCTACGAAAAAAAGAATTCCGCGGCCATGGAAATGCCTTGACTTTTGAAAAGATATCGCATAAAATATGACCGATTACCATAGCCATATCCTTCCGGGGATGGATGACGGCAGCAGAAGCGTCGAGGAGAGCCTTTCCCTTCTGCGTGAAGAGGTGCGCCAGGGCATCGATACCGTTGTTATGACGCCCCATTTCTATTCAGGGCAGAACAGCCCCAGGCGTTTCCTGAAGCGGAGGCGTGATTCCTTTCAGAAGCTCCTACCCAGGCTGGATCGCTCTTGCCCCAGAATCATTCTGGGAGCAGAGGTTCAGTTCTTCCCGGGGATCAGCGATTGCGAGGACCTGTCTTTGCTGACCATTGGCCAAACGAAGTTGCTGCTGCTGGAGATGCCTTTTTCCAGGTGGGATAGGCAGACGGTTCAGGAGACGCTGCTGCTGGGAGAGTGCCGGGATGTGCGGGTGGTTCTGGCCCATATTGATCGGTATTATACCGATCAGCCCGTATCTCTTTGGCGTGAGCTTTCCGAGGCCGGTATTTTGATGCAGCTGAATACCTCTGCCTTGGACGGTACCCTGGATCGCTTGCGCTATCGCAAGCTCATTGATGGCGGCTCGGTCCATATGCTTGGGTCCGATTGTCACAATATGACCGTTCGCCCGCCCAGATGGGAGCGCGTTACGCCGGATATTTCCGAAAGGGTATTGGAGAATATGCGCTGTGCCATGGGCAGGGGCCTGTAATCAAATGATGTATTTTCCGGGTCAGGATGACCCGATAAGAAAATGGAGGTAACAAGTATGAAAAAAGTATTGCGTGCGCTGAGTCTTGCACTTGTCATTGCAATGTTGGCCGTGACCGCCTTCGCAGACAGCTATGTGCCCAGCATTCAGCAGAAGAAGGCAATGGGCATTAAGACCGTTACCGTGACGCTGGAGGATGGCACGGAAGTGAAGCATCCTGCGACCGATGTCGTGGTGACCCCCCTGGTAGATGGCGAGAAGCTGTCTGAGGAGGATCAGAAGCTGCTGGACGAGGCCTATGATTCCATTCTTGAGGCTGGCTCTGTTCGGAAGGCTGCCCCCAAGCTGGTAGAAATGCTGGAGGACGAAGAGAACAAGGCCCTCAACCTGAATGTGGATGACTTCGTCGTTCGTGACCTGGTTCTTGTTCAGTTCGTGAATGAAGAGCTGAAGAAGGACGGCGTGAAGGTGACCGTTCAGTTCGAGCTGAACGTGGACAAGGACGAGGATGTCCTCGTTATGCGCTACGTTCCCTCCGAGGAGGAGAAGGACACCTATGAGTGGGTGCCTGTCGCTCTGGACGATGTGACCGTGAATGCAAATGGCACTGTCGATGTGGTTCTCGATGGTGAAGGTCCTGTGGCATTCCTGGTCAAGGCCGAGAAGTAAATGGGTAAATTCGCTGGGGCGCACAGAGCAGCCGCACTGTCTCTGTGTGCCCTTGCTCTTTTTGGGCTGACAGCCTGCGGCGCAGGAGCCGCAGAGACGACTGCACCCACTGCTGCCGCGGTGCAGACCACCGCCGCGCAGACCGAGGCCACGGAGACCACACGTGCCCCGGAGAGAAAGCAGGATTTGGAGACGGTTTTGATCCTTGGCCTGGATAAGAATGAATATCCCCAGGATGAACGTGCATACCTCAATGATATGCAGGCAGACCTGGACCTGGTTCTTGTGATCGATCGGGACAAGAAGGTATGCACGCCCTTGCTTCTGAACCGCGATACCATGACGAAGATCACCCGTTTGGGCGTCTTTGGAGATGTTGCAGACAGTTTTACCGGTCAGCTGGCCCTGGCGCATACCTATGGCAGCGGCGGCTCTGACAGCTGCCTGAATTCCAAGCGGGCTGTCCAGGACCTTCTGGGCGAGGACATCGACCATTATATGAGCTTTACCATGGAGTCCGTTCCTGCGGTGAATGATGCCGTTGGCGGTGTTGCCGTGACGGTCCTGGAGGATTTCGGGGAGAATTATCCGCAGCTGAAAAAAGGTGAAGAAGTCCTGCTGACCGGGGAAAATGCCCTTGTTTATGTGCGTGGCCGTCAGAACGTTGGGGACCAGACAAACACCGGCCGGATGGAGCGGCAGGAGCAGTATATGTCTGCCCTGATTGAAAAGCTACGCAACTGTGCAAAGGAAAACCCGGACTTCCTGACAAACCTCACGCTAAAGCTTGGAGATGCCTTCCAGACGGACTATACGGTGTCCCAGCTGCAAGCACTGTCTGAGCTCCTGCTGGATTGTCAGATTGAGCCCTTTGTTACACTCACCGGTGAAACCAGAAAGGGCGAGGAGTTTATGGAATTCTACGTAGACGAGGCAGCCCTGGCTCAGACTGTACAGGATATTTTCTATCAATGATGAAGAACCGAACTCCTTTTGGGGTTCGGTTTTTTCTGAAAATCGCACTGGCGGAGCGGGAAAGTTGTCAAGCTTCGGCATATTTATTCGATTTTTTGCAGACTGGGCATCGCTCTGCGAATAATCCGGAACGTTCCTTCCCGCAACCGTCCCGATGCCGCTGCTTCGCAGTTGCAAAGAGGGGAGAAGTATTGTAAAATAAAAAAGGTATCAGAAGCCTAATTCATATTTCAAGGAAAGTGAGCGCGTTTCATGGAAAAGAAATATATGATCCTCTGCGTGGCCGGTCAGTCCAACGCGGTTGGCTTTGACGAATCCCGAATCCCTGAAGATTACTTGGGTTATTTTCGTACGGAGCGTATTTGGCAGTTGGGGCTTTACGGAGAGGATAATCTGAAAATCATCCCTTTGGGGGCCTGCGCCCAGAATTACCAGGATATGCGTCCCTTTGGCAATCCGGAAAATCCTGCTGCAATGCCCGGCACCCGGGGGATGCACTTGCCTCTGGCAGACCTTTTGCTGGATATGATTCCCGGGGATTATGATATCCTGGTGCTGCCCTGTGCCTATGGCGGCGTTGGCTTTACCGTGGGGGAGCAGGGGAGTTACGACAGCGTTGCTCTGCGCCCGTCCCAGGGCCGCCTGCGCTGGGGCAAGGAATCCCCATTTTATTTCGCCATGCGGGACCGCATCCAATATTGCCTGGAGTTAAACCCGGAGAATCGCTTCCTCGGTGTGGTATGGATGCAGGGCGAGTTTGACTATGAAAACGGCCCGGCACAGATGGCGGGCTTTGATGCCATGACAGAGGACTTTTTCCGATATATGGCAGAAGCCTGCCCCGGAAAGGTTTACAAGGGCGATTGGAACCGGGGCATCTGGTACAATGCCGAAACCGTGGCCCATTGGTATGGTGTAGGAGACTGCCCCAAGATTTGGGCTCACTACGCCCAGTGGAGCCCTGAGACCTATGTGAAAGTTCCAAGGGATACGGATTCCAACGAGGTAAATGGCACAGGCCTGACGGCGGCTGTACGGGCCATGCATTATGGCAACGATGCTTTCCGCAGGGTTGTTGCCCCGTGTATCGCGAAAACAATGGCCAAACGTCTCCACTAGCTGCGCGTACCGCCCGGAAGCGGTCAGGCTGAGACGGTTTCAAAATAAAATGCTTTTTGCGGCAGCCTGTCGGTGGATACCGGTGGGCTGCCGCAAATGCTGTGCGCGTGGCGTACGCTTTAAATGTGCTCGAATCCCTGTTTCTGTGTTTTACTGCCTCGCCCGTTCCAGTCTGGCGATCTCTCTGCGGATCTTATCCATGAATTCCCCCTCGGTGATCGACCAGTCTCTTGCGGCGACTTCGATTTCCTCATTCAGCGCGGCAATGGCTTCTGCGTCGTGTCCGCAGACCTCCTGGGCCTGGGCGATGGCCTCCAGGGTAACGCCCTTGCGCAGGCGAAGGGCCTTGATCTGTGTTCCGATTTCCATAGGAATTTCTCCTTTGTTTTTTCGAGCTCGTGGCCTTATCCTATCATGAATCGGGAGGAAAAACAATGAACTTCCCCTTGAGAAAACCAAACGCCCGGTTGAATTTCCGGTGCTTGCGCATTTGCTGCAGCTATGCTATACTGAGAAAAAACAAATGTGAGGCAGATTATGATTCGATTTTTTGTATCCCCGGAGGAATTCTCCGGCACGCAATGCATTTTGACCGGTGAGAACGCCAGGCATGCCAAGGTCCTGCGCCTGAAAGCAGGGGAGGAGGTCCTGCTCTGCGATGGGCAGGGCATGGAGCGAAAGTGCCGGGTGGAGAATCCGGAGAACCTGACCCTTTCCTGCGGAGCCCCCCACCCTTCCGAGACGGAAGCGGCCGTCCGGGTCAGCGTCTACATGGCCTTTCCAAAGGCGGATAAGCTGGAGCACGTGATTCAGAAGGCCACAGAGCTGGGTGCTGCGGAAATTGTGGCGTTCCCATCGGAGCGCTGCGTCTCCCGGCCCGACGAAAAGAGTCTGAAAAAGAAGCTGGAGCGCTGGCAGAAAATCGCCGCATCCGCCGCCGAGCAGTCCGGCCGGGGGATGATTCCTGAGGTGCTCGTGCTGGATTCCTACGGTGCTGCCCTGGGGCGGGCCGCCAAGGCAGACAAGGCCCTGCTCTTTTACGAGCACGAGAATACCGTCACCCTCCACGATGCCCTGGAAAGCGGCCCCTGGAAGACCGTCAGCCTCTTAACCGGCCCAGAGGGCGGCCTGGAGGAGCGGGAAGTCAGCAAGGCTCTGGACGCAGGCCTCACGGTCTGCACCCTGGGAAAGCGCATTCTTCGCTGCGAGACGGCCCCGCTGTGCGCGCTGTCCGCGGTGATGTACGCAGCAGGGGAGTATTAAGAAACACAAACGGCGTACCGCAGCTCAGGCGGTACGCCGTAAATTAAGTTATTTTTGCCGGATGCTCACATTACCGGAAACCGTATCGGCACTGACGGTGCAGCTGCCGTCGCCGGAGACGTAGGTGTCGCCCTTTGGGATGCTGTAATCAAAGTCCGAGCGGAATTTTCCGCTGACGGTGTCCAGCCGCAGGGTGAAGCCTGCTGCTTTGGGCAGGATCAGCTCCAAGTCTCCGGAGACTGAATCCAGGTCGATCTTTTTGGGGTGTTCCGTCAGCTCCAGAGCACAGTTCCCGGAGGTGGTTTCCAGGGAAATCTCCCGGGCTGCGCCGGTGCAGGTGATCTTTGCGGAAATGGTGGAAAGGCTCAGTTCGTCGGCCTGGATGTCCTTCAATTCCATCACACCGGATACGGTGTCTACGTCCAATTCCGTTCCCTTCAGGTTTTCGATTTGAATGGGAGCGGAAATACTCTCTACGGAAAGCTCTTGTGGCGTCCAGCCCTCCGGAACCAGCACCGTCAGGTCCGCACCCCGGTGGCTGTCAAAATTCAGAACGCTGTTTTCCATGGCGCTGATGGATAGTTTCCCATCCTTCAGGGAGTATGCGGTACGGTCTGCGTCGCCTCCGGTGACCGTGTAGCGCAGGGTGTCCCCGGCGTCCTGCCGGATGGAGACAGAGCCGTCTACCCAGTCAATTTCCAGAGACCGCACCTGGGAGGCGGCAAAGCTCTAGCTTGCAGCTTCCGTGCCGTGGTTTGCAGCCTTGCCAAAGGTGAGCACTCCACGGGCAAGATGATTTACAGGAATACTGAAAAGAAAAGCACAGAGCGCAATGGTCAGCAGAACGCTGAGGATTGCCTTGCTCAACGAGCGTTTTCCCAGCAGGGCGAACACCAGCTTTGTCAGGGAATCCGCAATGGGGAAGAGAATCCAGGTGATCCACCAGGCATGGGTGCGGAAGCTGACGAGAAGGTATACCCCAAGGGTCAGCAGCCACAGCAGGGAACGGACACTCTTTTGTACTTCGCTTTGTGGGCCTTCTTCGGCTTTCATTGGCTGCCCGGTGCTTTTTCCGGCAATGAGCTGCATGGCCACACCCAGCGCTACCATGGAGAGCAGACAGCACAGCCCAAATTCATCCTGCAGAAGAAACAGGGGTACCGGGCAGAGAATATAAAAGAAAATGGCGATAACGGTCAAGGCGACCCGTGTCCCTCCGGAGATGGGGTTGTATGTCTCCAGAGAATCCATCAGCTTTCCGGCGAGAATCTGAATCACCACACCGCAGGCAACCATCGCCAGCAGACAGCATAGCCCAATTTCGTACTGAAAAATGAATAGGGGAATGGGGCAGGTAATATACAGGAAAACAGCCACGGCATTGCAAATCCGCTTTCCCAGGGGAACATAGCCGGAGGCATCTTCCCGTTCCGGGGAGGCGGCCTTTCCCAGAAGGGCATCGATATCCCCAATGCCGGAGACCGCTTTCCGGTAGGCATCCTCCTCGGAGAAGCCTCTGGAAACCCAGTCGTCAAACCGGTCCAAAGTGTTCTGCAAAATCTCCTGCTCCATATCCTCTTTGCCCACGGTTCCGGCAAAGAGCAGGTGGACGTATTCTTTCAGCTTTTCTCTCATAAGGAATCCTTCCCTTCCAACAGATGATCCATGATTTGCCGTGTCTCCAGCCATTCCAGCTGCAGCCGGTGGCAGGCTTCCCGGCCTTCCGGGGTGATGGAGTAGTACCGCCGCCGGGCGCCGCTGCCCTGGTCGCCCCAATAGGAGCGAATATAGTCCTGCTCCTCCAAGCGCTTGAAGGCCGTATAGAGCGTGGCCTCCTTCAACTCAAATTTGCCGCCGGTCATGGTGGAGATGGTTTTGTTGATTTCGTAGCCGTAGCTGTCGGATTGCAGCAGACGGGCCAGAATGATTGCGTCCGTGTGCCCCCGGATCAAATCTCCGGCAATTGACATGGCCAGCACCACCTTTCTGAAACCCATACTATCATGAGATACCTCACCTGTCAAGGTATCTCGTAAGAAAAAGGCAGCGGCAGGAACATCCCGCCGCCGAATACGTCACTTATGATACCGGCTGCCTGCCTGGATGGCCTCTGCCCGGTAGAGCTGCTCCAGGACCATGATCCGCGCCAGATGGTGGGGGAAGGTCATAGGCCCCATAGAGAGCCTGAAATCCGCCTTTTCCTTGACCCTGGGTGCCATGCCGAAGGAGGAGCCGATGAGAAAACAGGCGCTGCTCTTGCCGGAGAGCTTTACGGAGGCGATCTTCTCCGCAAAGGCCTCGCTGCTGAGTTCCTTTCCTTCCGGCGTGAAGACGCAGAACCAGGCCCCCTTGGGGATGCGGGCGAGAATGTCATCCGCTTCCTTTTCCAGTCCCATGGTAATCTCCGCCTGGCTGGGGTTTTCCGGAAGCCGGTATTCCGGCAACTCCAAAAGGGTAAACCGGCAGTAGCCGGAGAGACGTTTGGCGTATTCCTGGGCGGCGGAAATATAGAACTTTTCTTTCAGCTTGCCCATGGTGATCAGGGTGATTTCGAACATATTGCGGTCCTCCTTCTGTGCCAATAGCATACCATAGAACAAAAAGGAACGCAATAGGGTATTCTTTTGCCCACGCTGCACAAACTGGGCAGGGAGGGATTGCTTTGAAAAACAGGAAAAGAAAATTTGCGCTGCCGCCCCTGTTCCTGCCGCCGGAGGGCGGCCTTGCGGGGAATATCCGGGTTGACCCTCAGGGCAGCTATACGGGTGTCGTTCCGGGGCAGCCGGAGGAAGAGCCCGTACAGGACGTGGACGATCTATAGGTTATGCGGCAGCCGATCCGGCTGCCGCGAATTCATTCCCCTTTGTATTTTCGCCTGGTGGCAAGCCCGCCGCGGATGTGCCGCAGCTGCTTGTTGCGATCCAGAACCTGACGGACCTGCTGGTAGAGAAGGGGGTGCCCCTTTTCCAGGCGTTGTGTCAGGTCCTTGTGGACGGTGGATTTGGAGATGCCGAATTTCTGCGCTGCACTGCGCACGGTGGCACCGGTTTCGATCATGTACGCGGCCAGACGGCAGGCCCTTTCGTCCATATCTTCCTTCGTCGGTCTCCCCTCCGATGCTGATAAGATCCGCACTACCATGGATATGCCGTCAAGCACGCGCATATGTGCGCCGCCACTTGACAAAAACCGCCCTGGGCAATACAATAGGGGAGAAAAAAGTGAGGTGCCCAAAATGATTTATTTTAACAATGACTACGCCGAAGGCTGTCACCCGAAGGTACTGGAGGCGCTTATAAAAACCAATATGGAGCAGGCTCCCGGCTACGGAACGGATGACCACTGCCGCAGTGCCGCCGATAGGATTCGTTCTCTCTGCAAGGACAGTACGCTGGCCGTCCATTTTCTTGTAGGCGGTACTCAGGCCAATCTGACGGTCATTGATGCCGCCCTGCGGCCCCATCAGGGCGTGGTTGGAGCGGATACGGCCCACATCAATGTCCACGAAACCGGTGCCGTGGAGGCTACGGGCCACAAGGTCCTCTGGCTGCCGGGGCAGGACGGGAAAATCACCGCAGAGCAGATTCGCGCCTGTGTCCTGGAGCACCGGACGAATGAAAGCTTCGAGCATACGGTGCAGCCGAAAATGGTCTATCTCTCCAACCCCACGGAGCTGGGAACCCTCTATTCTCTGCATGAGCTGGAAGAAATCAGCATCGCCTGCCGGGAGCTGGGGCTCTACCTGTTCGTAGACGGTGCCCGGCTGGGCTACGGTCTGGAGGCCAAGGGCAACGATGTGACCTTGCCGGATCTTGCAAGGCTCTGCGATGTGTTCTATATCGGCGGCACCAAGGTTGGCGCGCTGTTCGGCGAGGCTGTGGTCATTTCCAATCCGGCGCTGAAGGAGGACTTCCGCTACCTCATCAAGCAGCACGGCGGGATGCTGGCCAAGGGGCGGCTGCTGGGCGTGCAGTTTGAAGCGCTCTTGGAGGGTGACCTTTATTTCGAGATATCCCGCCATGCGGACGGTCTGGCAGACAAAATCCGCCGGTGCCTGCAAAGAAATCACGTTCCCATGTACGTAGAAAACGAAACAAACCAGATTTTTCCCATCCTGCCGGATGCGGTTCTCGCGCAGCTGCAAAAGACCTATGTATTCACCGAGCAGTGCCGGGTGGACGATGCGCACCGCGCCGTGCGCATCTGCACCAGCTGGGCAACCGGAGACGAAAATGTGGACCGCCTCTGCCGGGACCTGGACGCGCTTCTCAAAGCGGAATAAATACAACAAAAGGATCGCATTCCCCGAAATGAACCGCTCCCTGTCAAGCAGACAGGGAGCGGTTCACCGTTGGGCGTGCGATCCTTTTTGCAGCTTAATTGTTGTCCAGAATGAGCTTCAGGGCCTCCCGGCAGGCGGCCTGCCGGATTTCTTCCCGGCTGCCGGGGAAGAGAAAGCGGCGGGAAAGGGTTTTCCCAGCGTCGCTGTAGCCGATGAACACCAGGCCCACGGGATTTCCGAATTCATCTCCGCCGGGGCCTGCAAGGCCGGTGACGGATACGGCAATGTCTGCACGGATGGCTTCCCGGGCACCTTTTGCCATGGCCTCCGCCACCGGGGCGGAGACGGCCCCCAGGGTATCCAGCAGGTGCTGGTCCACACCCAGCAGATTGTGCTTGACCCAGTTGGTGTAGCTGATAATGCCGCCCTTGTAGACGGCGGAGCTGCCGGGGATGGCGGTCAGCGCGGCGCCAATGCCGCCGCCGGTGCAGCTTTCGGCGGTTGCCAGGGTTTTGCCCGCCAGGGCTTCCAGCACCTTACAGCAGAGGCTCGTCATGGTAGGCCACCTTGATTTTTTCAACGCTCTCCAGTGCTCGGGTGATCAGCGCTTCCCGGTCCAAATTCCGCTCTGCGTGGACAACCTGGCCCAGGGTGGGCTTGGTCTTGGGATGCTTGGGGGTGAAGACGGTGCAGCAGTCCTCATAGGGGAGAATGGAGGTTTCCAGCGTGCCGATTTTCCGGGCAATGGTGATGATTTCCTCTTTGTCCATACCGACCAGGGGCATGAAAATAGGCATATCCACCACGGCACCGGTGACGGTCATGGCCTCCATGGTCTGAGAGGCCACCTGGCCCAGGTTTTCGCCGGTGACCAGAGCGCCGCAGCCGTCTTCCCGGGCAAGGCGCTGGGAGATCTCCATCATAAACCGCCGCATGATCAGGGTGAAGTATTCCTCGGGGCAGTTGTCCCGGATGGCCTCCTGAATCTCCGTAAAGGAGACGATGTTCACGGTCATTTTCCCGCTGTAGCGGGTGACCAGTCTTGCCAGCTCCAGGACTTTGTCCTTGGCCAGCTGGGAGGTATAGGGATAGGAGAAGAAGTGCACGGATTCAATTTCCACGCCCCGCTTGGCCATCATATAGGCGGAGACAGGGGAGTCGATGCCGCCGGAGAGCAGGCACATGGCCCGTCCGCCCACACCGGTGGGCAGGCCGCCTGCGCCGGGCAGGGCAGGTCCGTGGACATAGGCGGAAAGGTCCCGCACCTCCACATAGACCGTGTAGGCAGGGTGGTGCACATCCACGGCCACACCGGGATGGGCCTCTGCCAGTCTTCCGCCGATCTCCTGGGAGATGGCAATGGAGCTCATGGGGAACTGCTTGTCAGACCGCTTGGATTCCACCTTAAAAGAGGCGGCGCAGTCCAGCTCATCGCCCAGATATGCTTCAACGGCCGCAAAGATGGCATCCATGTTTTTCTCACAGGGGCGGCAGCGGCAGATGCTGTTCACGCCGAAGATGCTCTTGCAGGCTTCCCATGCACCCTCAACGTCCGCTTCCTCGTCCTGAGGCTCCACGTAAACCGTGGATTGGAGAATATATACGTCAAAGTTGCCGTAGGGCTTCATTCTGCGCCGGATATTCTGGCGCAGCTTATTCTCAAACTGCCGCTTGTTGGAGCCTTTGAGAATGATCTCGCCCAGCTTCAAAAGAAAAATTTCGTTCATATGGTTTCCCTTCCCGGCGGTTCCCCTTGGGGGAACACCGCAAATATCGCTTTATTATATCGGATTCGCCTATGAAATGCAAGGAAAATATGACTGCGGAGGGGATTACCCCTGGTTGCCCAGCCGGACTGCCCGATACTGGATCGCCTCGGCAATGTGGGGGACCTGAATGTCTTCGCTGCCGTCCAGGTCAGCAACGGTTCGGGCCACCCGAAGAATGCGGTCGTAGCTTCTGGCGGTGAGGCCCATGGTTTCAAAGGCATCCTTCATCAGGGCTGCGCAGTCGTCGGACAGGGCGCAGAATTCCCGCATTTCCCCAGGCCCCATTCGGGCGTTGCACATTCCGGTGTCTTCGCCGAACCGGGCAACCTGGATTTTCCGGGCCGCATTGACCCGCTGCTTGATTTCCGAGGAGGGCTCTGCCTGCGCCCGCTCCCGGAGGTCCTCAAAGGGCACGGCGTTGACCTCTACGATGATATCGATTCTGTCCAGCATGGGGCCGGAGATCCTGCTCTGGTAGTTTTCTACGGACTGCTGGCTGCACCGGCACCGGCCGCTGGGGTCGCCGTACCAGCCGCATTTGCAGGGGTTCATGGCGCAGACCATCATGAATTCGGCAGGGTAGGTGACAGAACCGGAAACCCGGGAGATGGTCACCTTCCCGTCCTCCAGAGGCTGGCGCATCAGGTCCAGGGAATCTTTCCGGAATTCCGGAAGCTCATCCAGGAAGAGCACCCCCTTGTGGGCCATGGAGATTTCCCCGGGCTTCGGATTGCTGCCGCCGCCTACAAGACCGGCGTTGGAAACCGTGTGGTGGGGTGCCCGGAAGGGACGACGGGTGACCAGAGGCTGCTTGGGGGTCAGAAGGCCCATGATCGAGTAGATGGTGCTGACCTCCAGGCTCTCTGCCCAGGTCATATCCGGCAGAATGGAGGGCAGCCGCTTGGAGAGCATGCTTTTTCCGGAACCGGGAGGACCGATGAGCAAAACATTGTGGCTTCCAGCCGCCGCAACCTCCAGGGCGCGCTTCACATTCTCCTGGCCCAAAACATCCTTGAAGTCCGGTATGGGGCTTGTGTCCTGCTCCGGTTCCCACAGGGGCTCGCCGGGCAGGTCACTCAGGCCGTTCAGCCCATCGGCCAGCTCCCGAACGCTGTGCACCGGAATGATTTCCGGTCCCCGGGCCAGAGTGGCTTCTGCGGCGTTCTCCGCCGGGACAAACAGGTAGCGGAAGCCGTTTGCCTTGGCAGCCAGGGCCATGGGCAGCACGCCGGAGACGGCCCGGATTTCCCCGTCCAGGCTCAGCTCTCCCAGAAAGGCACAGTCCGCCGCGGGCCTGCGAATCTCCCCGGCTGCACTGAGGATGCTCAGGAGAATGGGAAGATCGTAGTGGGTTCCCGCCTTTTTCAGATTGGCAGGGGCCAGGTTGACGGTAATGCGGCTGACAGGAAATTTCAGCCCCGAGCTCTTGGCCGCCGCGCGAACCCGCTCCCGGGCTTCCTTCACGGAGGCATCCGGAAGGCCCACAATATCAAAGGCGGGAAGACCGCTGGAAATGTAGCATTCCGCGGAAACCACGTTTCCCTGAATCCCGGAAATACCCAAGGTACGAACATTGCAGATCATAAGCGCGTGCTCCCTTCGTCCGGCAAATTGCACAGAAAAATAAGCCGAAAATACAGAATAAATCTATCATATCGTATTTTTGTCCAAAACTCAATACCTATTCCAAATTTCGATACCCCTATTTATAAACATATATATCAAAAATTCCCGGTCCAAAATGTACGTTTCGTAAAATTTCACTTTTTTGTCTCTGATTGGCTTTACAATCGCGACGTTTCGTGGTAATATATACACGCAAAACTTGAATCCTTTAGGAGGTATTTCATTTTGGCAAGAAAATTCAAAACCATGGACGGCAATACCGCTGCCGCCCACGTCAGCTACGCCTTTACTGAGGTTGCTGGCATTTACCCCATCACCCCGTCCAGCCCCATGGCCGACAACGTTGACCAGTGGGCCGCTGCCGGCCGGAAGAACGTCTTCGGCGACACCGTAAAGGTCGTTGAGATGCAGTCCGAGGCTGGTGCTGCCGGTACTGTTCACGGCTCTCTGGCCGCCGGTGCCCTGACCACCACCTACACCGCTTCTCAGGGCCTGCTGCTGATGATCCCCAATATGTACAAGATTGCCGGTGAGCTGCTGCCCTGCGTGTTCCATGTTTCCGCACGTACCGTCGCCGCTCAGGCTCTGAACATCTTCGGTGATCACTCCGACGTTTACGCCTGCCGTCAGACCGGTTTCGCCATGCTGTGCGAGACCAACGTTCAGGAAGTTATGGACCTGGGCGCTGTTGCCCACCTGGCGGCCATCGAAGGCCGCGTTCCCTTCATCAACTTCTTCGACGGCTTCCGTACCTCTCACGAGATCCAGAAGGTCGCCGTGTGGGATTACGAGGACCTGAAGGAAATGTGCGATATGGACGCTGTTGACGCGTTCCGCAAGCACTCCCTGAACCCCGAGCGTCCCATGATGCGCGGTTCTCATGAGAACGGCGATATTTTCTTCCAGCACCGTGAAGCCTGCAACAAGTACTACGAGGATCTCCCCGAGGTCGTCGAGAAGTACATGGGCAAGATCAACGAGAAGCTGGGCACCAACTATCAGCTCTTCAACTACTACGGCGCTCCCGACGCTGACCGCGTGATCATCGCTATGGGTTCCATCTGCAACGTGGCAGAGGAAGTCATCGACTACATGAACGCTCACGGCGAGAAGGTCGGCATGGTGAAGGTACACCTGTATCGTCCCTTCCGGGCCGATAAGCTGCTGGCCGCCATCCCCGCCACCTGCAAGGCTCTGGCCGTTCTGGACCGCACCAAGGAGCCCGGCTCCGAGGGCGAGCCTCTCTATAAGGATGTTGTCACCGCTCTGGCCAACGCCAACCGCTTCAATGACATGAAGGTCATCGGCGGCCGTTACGGTCTGGGCAGCAAGGATACGCCTCCCGCCTCCGTCTTCGCCGTGTATGACGAGCTGAAGAAGGACGCTCCCAAGCACGAGTTCACTCTGGGCATCGTGGATGACGTCACCCACCTGTCTCTGGAGGAGAAGGCCGTTCCCGGCGTTGCTCCTGCCGGCACCATCGAGTGCAAGTTCTGGGGTCTGGGCGGCGACGGTACCGTTGGCGCCAACAAGAACTCCACCAAGATCATCGGCGACCATACCGACAAGTACATCCAGGCCTACTTCCAGTATGACTCCAAGAAGACCGGCGGCGTCACCGTCAGCCATCTGCGCTTCGGCGATCAGCCCATCAAGTCTTCTTACTATATCAACAAGGCTGACTTCGTGGCCTGCCACGTGCCTGCCTACATCACCAAGCATTTCCCCAGCGTCCGCGATGTGAAGCCCGGCGGTGTGTTCCTGATCAACTGCCAGTGGGATGACGCGGAGCTCAGCCACCATCTGGATGCCGCTTCCAAGCGTTACATCGCCAAGAACAATATCCAGGTCTACACCATCAACGCCATCGACCTGGCCAAGCAGATCGGCATGGGCAAGCGTACCAACACCATTCTGCAGTCCGCCTTCTTCTCTCTGGCAAAGGTTCTGCCTGAGACCGAGGCCCTGCAGTACATGAAGGACGCCGCCACCCACTCCTACCTGAAGAAGGGCCAGGACGTTGTGGACATGAACCACAAGGCCATCGATCTGGGCGCTACCGCTTACAAGAAGTTCGACGTGCCCGCCGATTGGGCTGACGCCAAGGACGAGACTGTGACCACCAAGCTCACCGGCCGCGAGGGCGTTGTGAAGCAGGTGGAGGACATCATGTTCCCCGTGGGCCGTATGGACGGCGACAGCCTGCCTGTTTCCGCCTTCCTGCCTCATGTGGACGGTCAGTTCGAGCAGGGCGCTGCCGCTTATGAGAAGCGCGGCGTGTCCGTCTCCGTTCCTACTTGGGACGCTTCCAAGTGCATCCAGTGCAACAACTGCGCATATGTCTGCCCCCATGCTACCATCCGTCCCTTCGCTCTGACTGAGGAGGAGGCCGCCAAGGCTCCCGCCGCTGCCAAGATCGTGGACGTGAAGGCTGGCAAGGGCAAGGGTGTTTACAAGTACACCATGGCCGTGTCTCCTCTGGACTGCATGGGCTGCGGCGTGTGCGTGGGCGTCTGCCCCGTGGGTGCCCTGACCATGGTTGGCCAGGAAGAGGAAGCCGCACAGCAGGATGTGTTCGACTACTGCGTGGCCGAGGTGTCCGAGAAGAAGGATATGCAGGACAACACCGTCAAGGGCAGCCAGTTCAAGCAGCC
>UQGU01000023.1 GCA_900540635.1 uncultured Eubacteriales bacterium
CTTCCCCTCCGGGGAAGGGGGACCGCCGCAGCGGCGGTGCGTCGCGCAGCGAATCTAATCTTCTATAGCTGCCAGTGGCAGCTATACCATAAATTTATGGAAGAGGGGCCTTACGGGAGAGAGTGGTAAGTAGATTGCGCGTTTTTCCTGCCGCTCTCGCCCATTACGCCCCTCCTCAGTCTCGCTAACGCGAGCCAGCTCCCCCGCAGGGGAAGCTTTCCGCCCCCTTCGGGGGCGATTTTTATGAAAGGAAATGCCTATGGAGCTTCGCAAGCCTGATTTTTATGATTCGTTCCACTGTATCGCTGCTTGCTGCCCGGATAGCTGCTGCAAGGAGTGGGATGTGGCGGTAGATGCGGAGAAGGCTGCTCTCTACCGTGGGCTCCCCGGGGCGCTGGGGGAGAAGCTGCGGGAATTCCTGCAGGATGAGGACGGGGATACCTACCTGACCCTGGACAATGGCCGCTGCCCTATGTGGCGCGCCGACGGCCTGTGCCGCATCCAGGCAGAGCTGGGGGAGCACGCCCTGTGCAATACCTGCCGGGATTTCCCAAGGCTGCGCCATGACTATGGCAGCTTTACGGAATTGGGTCTGGAGCTCAGCTGCCCGGAGAGTGCGCGAATCCTTCTGAGCCGGGAGGGCTGGAACTGGGTCTCTCAGGGCAAGGCAGAGGAGAAGACGGACTATGATCAAAGGGATATGGGCCTCCTGCTGAAAACCCGGCAGACGGCCATGGACCTGGTGACCGGGGTGGAAGAACCCCTCTCCGCCCTGCTGCTCTATACCTACCACGCCCAGGCGATCCTGGACGGGGAGAAGGAAGCCCCCTTCGATCTGTCCGCCGCCATGGAGACTGCCGGGGACCTGGCAGGCCCGGGGGACAGGGAAGCCTTTCTCAAGGTCTTCCGGGACCTGGAAATCCTGACGGAGCCCTGGCGCAAGCGCCTGGCGTCGCCCAGCCCCCGGCCCCTCCAAAAGGAGGACCGGGCGCTGCTCCGGTATCTCATCAGCCGCTACTGGCTCCAGGCCATTTCGGATTTTGACCTGGTGTGCCGGGGCAAGCTCATCGTCTCCCTGGCCCTCCTCTGCCGAATCCTGGGCGGCGATGCCGTTCAGACGGGCCAGCTGATGTCCAAGGAGATCGAAAACGACGCCGAAAACATAGACGCCCTCCTGGACGGCGCCTACACAACCCCCGGCCTGACAGATGCCAACCTGCTGGCACTGGCCCGGGAATAATACACCAACCCACCGACGGGCCGCCTCGCTGAACGAGACGGCCTGTTTTTATGAAATGGAGGTAAAATTTTGCAGGATGTGAAATGAAAGAACAAAAATTTTCACAGATGAGAATATGTCCGACTTATTGGACATATTGTGTGCGATAATATTTGCAGAATAAATTCTCTGTGCGTTATTGCGACATATAGTTTACAAACAATGCACGATGTGATATTATCAACATAAAATTGACAAAGAAATGCGGTGAAATTATGTATCGTGCACATATTCGGGAAGACGGAGAGGAACAAACCGTTCGAGAACATTGCATAAACACTGCAGAATTCACTGCAAGTGCACTTGCAACCATTGGATTGGCGCAATGTGGGTGGATTGCCGGAGTGCTGCACGATGCTGGAAAGTGCAAGGATGAATTTGACGATTATTTGGTTGCTGCAGTAAAAGATGGAAATGTGACGCGTGGAAGTGTCAATCATACTTTTGCAGGAGCACGTTTTTTGCTGGATCGATGGCACAGCGGTGAAGAGTTGGGGCTTTCTGAGGTAACAGCTGAACTATTGGCTTTTGCGATAGGCAGTCACCATGGCCTGTTTGACTGCATAGATCCGGCACGAAATTCCGGTTTTTTTCACCGTCAGACGAAAGAAAAAATAGGATATGAAGCGTCAATTCATAATTTCCTGAAAGAATGTGTTGATATCAAGACGCTGGATGCGAGATTCCGGACTGCTGTACGGGAGATGGGGCCTACAATTGAGAAGATATCTTCCATATCTACACAGCCAGATGATGAATTGGCAGACCAGGAAACCGCCTTTTACATGGGATTGCTTGCACGGATGATTCTATCTGCAGTTATTGAAGGAGACCGAAGAGACACTGCAACCTTTTTAAACGGCGATACATTTCCCCGATGGCCAGAGAATATGCGGGGAATCTGGTCAGACAGACTGAAATTTCTTGAAGATCAACTGAATATGTTTCCGCACGAAAGAGCCATTGATGTGGCGAGAAAGGTAATTTCCGATACTTGCGCTGAATTCGCAGATAACCCCGGCGGAATTTACCGCCTTAATGTGCCAACCGGCGGCGGAAAAACGCTCGCCAGCTTGCGCTATGCTCTGACGCATGCTAAAAAATGGAACAAGGCTCGTGTTGTGTTTACGTCTCCACTGCTATCCATTCTGGATCAGAACGCGGCGGTGATTCGTCGCTATGTGGGTGACGACAGCTTGATCTTGGAGCATCATTCCAATCTGGCTGAGCCGGAGGATACTTCTGAACGACTGCGGGAGTTGGAACTGCTGACGGACACTTGGGAGTCACCTGTTATCATTACGACCCTGGTTCAATTACTGAATACGTGCTTTTTGGGAAGAACCAGTGCAATTCGGCGCTTCCATTCTCTCTGCAACAGTATTATTGTCATTGATGAAGTGCAGACGGTACCTGAAAAGCTGCTGACTTTATTTAATCTCGCGATGAATTTCCTTTCGAGAGTATGTGGCGCAACGATTGTTCTTTGCTCTGCAACTTATCCAGAACTTGAAAATGTGACACATCCTTTATGCCAGATACCGATAGACATGGTTCCCTATGATAGAAAACTGTGGGAGGTATTTAAACGGACAGAAATTCAGAATGCGGGTCATATGCGCTTGGAAGAAATGCTGCAGATGATTTCAGACGTTTTGGAGGATTGCAGGAGCCTTTTGGTGGTCTGCAATACAAAAAACGAGGCGGCCTACCTCTTTTCTAATCTGAAAATTGACAACTGTGACTGCTTTCACCTTTCCGCAGCGATGTGTATAGAGCATCGGCGCGAAACACTGAAATTATTGCAGTCCGCATTGGATGGGCTACATGCAGGAACGGAACAAAGGGTTGTCTGTATCTCTACACAGGTCATAGAAGCTGGTGTTGATATCTCTTTTCAACAGGTGATACGTCTTTCGGCTGGCATGGATAGTATTGTTCAGGCAGCTGGGCGCTGCAATCGTCATGCTGAGCAAGAGAAGCCTGCATCTGTCCGAGTTGTGCGGTGTATAGATGAGAAACTGCGCTGCCTGGAAGATATTGCTCGGGGCCAAATTGCAACAACCTCTCTATTTAATGCATTTGCTGACGATCCGCAACGGTTTGAAGGGGATTTATCTTCAAATCAAGCGATTGCATTTTATTATCATAAGCTCTATGGAGATATGAATTCAGAATTTCAGGATGATCAGGTGGACGGGCATGGCTCTGTTTATCAGCTTCTTGCTGACAATCCAAGGTATGCAGATGAAAATTGCCGGTGGACTCAGGACTATTACTTGCGACAGGCGTTTCGATTGGCGGGAGACCTGTTCCAAGTGTTTGATGAAAATACAGTGGAACTGGTAGTCCCCTATGGAAAGGGCAGAATACTGCAGCAAGCGATCCTTGCAGCGTCCCAAATGTATGGGCAAAAGGATTGGAAATCCATCCACGAATGGATTCAACAAGCAAAGGGGTATTCCATTTCTGTTTATGGGTATCAGTTCGAGAAGCTTCAGAAACTTGGAGCGGTAACATCCTTGTTCGATGGGGAAGTATTCCTTTTGTCTGACGGCTTTTATGACAACCATTTCGGATTTTCTATTGCAAATGGAATATCCGGCTTTCAGGAGGTGTAGATTTTGAAAACAAAACATTCAAACATTGTAGAATTTGAGGTGACAGGTGACTATGGCCTGTTCTCAGACCCAATTCTACGGATTGGCGGAGAAAAGTGCAGTTATCAAATTCCAACCTATGAGGCATTGAAGGGCATACTGTCATCTGTGTACTGGAAACCAACTTTCATTTGGCGAATTATGGATGTTCGAATTATGAATCCTATTCAAACCGAGGTCAAAGGAATTCGTCCAATTAAGTACAGCGGCGGCAATGATCTGGCTTTTTATACTTATCTGAAGAACTGCCGCTATCAGGTTCGCGCATGCTTTGACTGGAATGATAATCGCCTTGATTTGGTTTCGGATAGAAATGAAAATAAGCATCATCAAATTGCCCAGCGGATGATTGAAAAGGGCGGCAGAAGAGATATTTTTCTGGGAACCCGAGAATGCCAAGGGTATGTGGAACCATGCGAATTTGGAAGTGGAACAGGGGCCTATGACAGCTTGCCGGAATTGAGTTTCGGCCTGATGTACCATGGAATTACCTACCCGGATGAGGCATACTCAGCGGAAACGCAAGGGCAGATGACTGCACGGTTTTGGAAACCTGTGATGAAAAATGGTGTCATTCATTTTTTGCAGCCGGAGGAATGTCCTTACCAAAAGCCGCTGCGCAGTATGGGAATGAAGCCATTTTCATTTGAACTGAATAACTTTTCCGGCTTGCGGGAATTCGGGGAGGTGGACTGAATGGGGCTGATGAAGCAGGCCTATGATACATACTGCACCTTAGAGGCAAAATATTGTGGGGTTTATGGCTTGGAAAAAGAGCCGCTGGTTCCTGTATCTCACCAAATTGCAAAGGCTGAAATTGAGATCACGCTGAACGCAGATGGACAGCTCTTGGATGCCCGACAGGTTGGAAAAGATGAGGCTGCGATCATCATGCCGGTTACGGAAGCGTCTGCCGGTCGTACGGGAGATACCTCTTGCGCCCATCCTTTGTGTGATCAAATTCGATTCTTATCACCGCAGTATCCACAAAAGTACGAAGCGTATTTGACACAGCTGCATAAATGGGAAAATTCTCCCTACGGTCATCCAAAGCTGCACGCGGTTGCACGTTATGTGGAAAAAGGGACAATTTTGGAGGATATGGAACGCCTTGGAATTTTCACTCGTGACAAAGACGGATTGGCTCCCCAAAAAGGGAAACAAGTGGTTTGCTGGCGAGTAGATTCCGGAAAGATTGATGAAGTTACTGCATGCTGGAAGGATCGGACTTTATTTCGTTCATTTATCGACTATTATGCCTCTACAAAGCAGGAGAAGCCGGTATTTTGCATGGTATCCGGAGAATATACGCTGCCGGCGAGCCAGCACCCCAAGAAGATAATCAATATCAACGGGTGCGCAAATGCGAAGCTTGTATCAGCGAATGACAGCACAGGATTTACCTACCGTGGTCGATTTACGAATGAGCGCCAGGCAATGACTATGGGCTATGCGGCTTCGCAAAAAATCCACAGTGCGCTCCACTGGCTGGCAGCAAACCAGGGTGTTTCCATAGGTGGAAGGACGTTTCTGTGCTGGAATCCCAAAGGAATTACATTGCCAAAGCCGCATACAGCCCTTTTGCAAAAAAGCAAGGAGAAGCAGATCAAATATTCCGATTACCATAAAGCACTGTCCGAGACATTGCGTGGATGGAGGACAACCATTCCAGAGAATACAGATGCAGTTGTTGCTTCCTTTGACGCAGCAACCTCTGGACGATTATCCCTGACATACTACAGTGAACTGCTGGCAGGCGACTTTCTGGAACGGCTTTATAACTGGGATTTGGTATGCTGTTGGGAGCATTTCCCGTTTGGAATCCAGTCTCCTTCCCTATATCAGATCGCAAACTGTGCCTATGGAACCCAACGCGGTTCAAATGGCCAGGCCAAATTGGAGACGGATGATCGTATACTCTGTCAGCAGGTGCAGCGCCTGTTCACCTGCCGTGTGGATAAAGGAAAGATCCCGGCGGATATTGTGCGGACACTTATTGCCAAAGCCTCTAATCTTCAAATTTTGGAACGGAATGTCCGGGAAGATGTTCTTTCCACTGCTTGCGCAGTGATTCGAAAATATCATTTTGATTGGTACAAGGAGGAATTAAAAATGGCGCTTGAACCAGAGAAAAAGGATGTCAGTTACCAGTACGGACGTTTACTTGCAGTATTTGAAAAAATAGAGCGAGATACTTATGGGCCGGACGAAACGCGGGAACCAAATGCGATTCGTATGCAGTCTGTCTTTTCCAAACGCCCGCAATATGCCAGCAGAATTCTTTGGGAGCAACTGAAAAAAGCGTATTATCCCAAGCTTAAACCGGGCGCAAGAATACGCTACGATCGGCTGATAGGTGAAATTGTGGCGCAAATCTCTGATTGTTCCCAGGGAACCCGGGAGGAAGCGCTTAAGGATACCTATTTTATCGGATATTACTTGCAGCGCAGCGCTTTGTATACATCTCAAAATAACACTGAAAACAAACAGGAGGAAGAGGTATGAGCATCCTTAAGAACAAAATTGATTTTGTAGCACTGATTTCTGTAACACGGGCAAACGGTAATGGTGACCCGCTGAATGGCAACCGCCCCCGCACAGACTTGGATGGTTTTGGAGAGATTTCCGATGTATGTATCAAGAGAAAAATCCGCAATCGTATGCAGGATTTGGGACAGCCTATTTTTGTACAGTCCCAGGATCGGTGCAGCGATGGCTTTGGAAGCCTGAGCAAGCGTGCGGACGCTGTAATGAAGGGAATAAAGAATCCGGATGAATATGCAAAAATTGCTTGCGAAAAATGGATGGATGTTCGAAGCTTTGGCCAGGTCTTTGCTTTCTCGTCTGGCAAAAAGGGAAAAGGCGGAAAAGAGGAAAAGGACGAAAAGGGTGTATCCGTTGGTGTCCGGGGGCCAGTATCCATACACCAGGCAACCAGTGTTTCTGCGGTTGAGATTGAGTCGATCCAAATTACAAAGAGCGTAAACGGCGATGATACAGATGGTGGCCGCGCATCAGATACCATGGGAATGAAACACTTTGTTCGATTTGGCTTGTATGAGCTGAAAGGCTCCATCAATGTCCAACTGGCCGAAAAAACAGGCTTCACCGAGGAAGACGCGGAAATTGTCAAGGAATGCCTGCGGACGCTGTTTGTCAATGATGCCTCCTCCGCCAGACCGGACGGCTCTATGGAGGTCGTAAAGCTCTTCTGGTGGAAGCACAATTGCAAGGATGGGCAGTATTCTTCCGCGAAGGTGCATCGCTCTGTGAAAGTGACGCAGAAGGATGCAGAGGCTATCCCGTCCTCTGCAGAAGACTATACCATTTCTTTGGAACCATTGCCTGGCTTAGACCCTGAAATTATCGATGGCGTATAACGAGGAGGATTTCTTACAACTATCCGGCTTGCAGCATTTTCGCTTTTGCAGGCGGAGATGGGCCCTCATCCACATCGAGCACCAGTGGGCAGAGAACTACCGCACCACGGATGGGGCGATCTTTCATGAAAACGCCCACAATACCGCGTTCCAGGAGAGCCGGGGAGATCTGGTGATCACCCGGGGGGTCAGCGTGTTCTCTGCTCGCCTGGGGGTCTCCGGCCAGTGCGATGTGCTGGAATATCGCCGGGGAAGCACCGGCGTCCCGCTTTCCGGAAGGGAGGGGCTGTGGCAGCCCTATCCCGTGGAATACAAGCGGGGCCAGCCCCGGGAGGATACCGGCGATGCGCTCCAGCTCTGCGGACAGGCCATGTGCCTGGAGGATATGCTGTGCTGCGATATCCCGGAAGGGGCGCTTTATTATGGGGAGACCCGGCACAGACAGAAGGTGGCCTTTACGCCGGAGCTGCGGGCACAGGTGGAAGATCTGCTGGGACAGATGCACGATCTCTATAAGCGGGGCTACACACCGAAGGTGAAACCCACGAAATCCTGCAATGCCTGCTCCCTGAAGGAGCTGTGTCTGCCAAAGCTGATGAAAAGCCGCTCTGTGTCCGACTATCTGAGAGCCGCAATGGAGGAGATGCCATGAAGCAGCTTTTGAACACGCTGTTTGTCACCTCGGAGGACATTTATCTGTCTCTGGAGGGGGAAAATGTCCTGGCAAACCGGGAAAAGAACGTGGTTGCCCGGTATCCGCTGCACACGCTGCAAACAATCGTCAGCTTTTCCTATTCCGGGGCCTCTCCGGCGCTGATGGGGGCCTGCGCCGAGCGGGGCATCGGGCTGGCCTTCTGCACGCCCCGGGGCCGCTTCCTGGCCCGGACCTGCGGAGAGAGCAGCGGCAATGTGCTTCTCCGGCGGGAGCAGTACCGCATTGCTGACGATGTGCAGCGCAGCTGTGAAATTGCCCGGTGTATGATCTTTGGAAAGCTCAGCAACAGCGCGGCCAGCATCCAGCGCACCTGCCGGGACCACGGCCCCCGGGTGGAGGGGTGCGGCTTGGAAGAGGCTGCTCAGAGCATCCGGCAGCTGCTGCCTCCGGTGCTGAGCGTTACGGACCTGGATGCCTTGCGGGGGCTGGAGGGGGTTGCGGCCGGCGCGTATTTCGGCGTGTTTGACCATATGCTCCTGAGCCGAAAAGAGGACTTTTTCTTTCACGGCCGGAATCGCCGCCCGCCGCTGGACCGTGTGAATGCCATGCTGTCCTTTGCCTATAGCCTGTTGGCCCATGATTGCGCCAGCGCACTGGAGAGCGTCGGCCTGGATGCCTATGTGGGCTTCCTCCACCGGGACCGCCCGGGCCGGAACTCCCTGGCGCTGGATCTGATGGAGGAGCTGCGCCCCTGCATGGCGGACCGGTTTGTGCTGACGCTGGTCAACAACCGAATGGTCAAGCCGGAGGACTTTCAGATTCAGGACAGCGGTGCCGTGCTCCTGACCGATGACGGGCGGAGGAAATTCCTGAAAACCTGGCAGGAGCGGAAGCGGGACACCCTGACCCATCCCTACCTGAACGAAAAGCTGAGCTGGGGCATGATCCCCTATGCCCAGGCGCTCCTGCTGGCCAGATTTATCCGGGGGGACCTGGATGCCTACCCACCCTTTTTATGGAAGTGACGGTATGCTGGTACTGATTACCTATGATGTAAACACCGAGGACGCAGCCGGCAGAAAGCGCCTGCGCCAGATCGCAAAAAAAAGCGTGGACTACGGCCAGCGGGTTCAGAATTCCGTCTTTGAATGCCTCCTGGATGCAGCCCAGTGCCGCAGCCTGCAGGCAAAGCTCCTGGCTATCATGGACCCCGAAAAGGACAGCCTGCGATTCTACTACCTTGGCAATCAATACGAAAAGAAAATAGAACACTTTGGCTGTAAAACCGCCTATTCTCCCGAAGACCCCCTGATTCTCTGAACGCGAACGCCAGGCACCCATATTTCCCCCGGGAGGTTCGCACCGATCTAGAAAGGAAATCCCCCCGCCTTTTTCGGCCGATCCCCTGAAGATGGCGCCCAATTTGGAGAATATCACAAAAAATACCCTTTTTGCCGAAGATGCAAAAGAAAAATCTGTGCATCTTTGCTGTCGCTCCCCACACGGGGAGCGTGGATTGAAATTAATTGATACTGTCCATTTTCTCACCCCCAATATGTCGCTCCCCACACGGGGAGCGTGGATTGAAATAGGAAGTGGAAGGAGAAGGTTCTAGTATAAACAATGTCGCTCCCCACACGGGGAGCGTGGATTGAAATCCAAGTGGCGGCCGTGGAACAACACCCGGGATAGTCGCTCCCCACACGGGGAGCGTGGATTGAAATCTTCCTAATATACTTGTCATCCGAGACCTTTTCCGGTCGCTCCCCACACGGGGAGCGTGGATTGAAATACAGGATAACGCCTAAAGTAGTCATCATATGAGACGTCGCTCCCCACACGGGGAGCGTGGATTGAAATAACTGATGGCTTGATAACTTTCATGTGGTTTCCTGTCGCTCCCCACACGGGGAGCGTGGATTGAAATGGAGGAACTCATCGACGGTCTTCACTTCCTGACTGTCGCTCCCCACACGGGGAGCGTGGATTGAAATCCTAAGACAGGTCCCCGTAAAGCGAAGCCACCTTGTCGCTCCCCACACGGGGAGCGTGGATTGAAATATACTGATATCTACGTGAAAACTTCCGTTTTCGGTCGCTCCCCACACGGGGAGCGTGGATTGAAATATTGCAATTCCTCCACATAGCACCAGCTTTGAGGCGTCGCTCCCCACACGGGGAGCGTGGATTGAAATTAAACTGGGCGGCGTGAGCTACGAGGAGTGGAAGTCGCTCCCCACACGGGGAGCGTGGATTGAAATCTCCAGCGGCACGGCCAAGATCACCGCCGTGCTGGTCGCTCCCCACACGGGGAGCGTGGATTGGAATTGGAAGAAACTTCACCAAGGGCGATAACTTCAGCGTCGCTCCCCACACGGGGAGCGTGGATTGAAATTATAAGCTATGGCTTGAAAAACGGGCTGCCAAACGTCGCTCCCCACACGGGGAGCGTGGATTGAAATCAGTCCTCTTGCCTTTTCTGCGCTGCCAAAATCGTCGCTCCCCACACGGGGAGCGTGGATTGAAATAGCTCCTTGTCATTTTCGCTTACTACCAGGCGTGTCGCTCCCCACACGGGGAGCGTGGATTGAAATATGGAGCGGGACGGCTACGAGACCCGTGAGATCGTCGCTCCCCACACGGGGAGCGTGGATTGAAATTCTGGCGGCTGCCACTGGGTTTCCCGAACCTGGGGTCGCTCCCCACACGGGGAGCGTGGATTGAAATTGAGGACAGCCGCACATACTACAAGTCCGGCGAGCGTCGCTCCCCACACGGGGAGCGTGGATTGAAATAGCGGATACCCGCCGATTCAGGATACATTCTGCGTCGCTCCCCACACGGGGAGCGTGGATTGAAATATCAGGGGACGGAACAAGAACCGACGCCGGAATCGTCGCTCCCCACACGGGGAGTGTGGATTGAAATACAAAAACCAAGGTGGAGCCCGTGGCGTATGGCGAGTCGCTCCCCACACGGGGAGCGTGGATTGAAATATTTCTTTCGTCGGCTTCACCAGGTTTGACAGGCGTCGCTCCCCACGCGGGGAGCGTGGATTGAAATAGCCCGACCCCACGAAGCCGACGCAGAAGCTGCTGTCGCTCCCCACACGGGGAGCGTGGATTGAAATGTAAATGTAATCCACCGCCATAGCCGTGGTGTCCGTCGCTCCCCACACGGGGAGCGTGGATTGAAATTATCAGGACGTGGGCTACATTGTGGACCGGCGGCGTCGCTCCCCACACGGGGAGCGTGGATTGAAATATCATATTCTGTGTCGGCTATCTGATCCCCATGGTCGCTCCCCACACAGGGAGCGTGGATTGAAATCCGGATTATATCGTGACTCTGTTTGAGCAGTACGGTCGCTCCCCACACGGGGGAGCGTGGATTAAAAACAGTTGGCGTTTCAGGCGGAGTTATTCCAATTGTGCCGAGCCGGTTGCGTTTTGCGGGTGCTTCGCGCAAAACAGCCCGCTGCGAAACCGCAGCGGGCTGAAAAATAGTATTTATGCGTTGAAAACGTACCGATCCATCCGGCGGAAGGCCTCCTGGACGCGGGAGAGGGGGAGGGCCAGGTTCATGCGGATGTGGCAGCTTCCGTGGAACATTCGGCCGTCCTGGATGGCAACGCCCACGTCCCAGCAGGCCTGCTCCACGTCGTCAATGGTCTTGCCGTGGGCGGCGCACCAGTCGGTGCAGTCCACGAAGAGCATATAGGTGCCCTGGGGCTTGCTGACGCTGATGCCGGGGAAGTGCTTTTCAATATAGTCCACGGCAAAGTCAATGTTCCCTGTCAGCGTCTGGCGCAGCTCGTCCGTCCAGACATAGCCCTCGGGCCGGTAAGCGCCGATGAGGGCGTGCATGGACAGCACGTTCATGGAATTGTAGTGGCACAGGGAGGATTCCTTCTCCAGCCGGTCTCGCCACCAGCTGTTGTAGCAGATGTGATAGCTGCCGATGAGGCCCGCCAGATTGAAGGTCTTGCTGGGGGCATAGAAAGCACAGACCCGGTTCCGGGCATCGTCACTGACGGACTGGGTGGGGGTGTGGTGATTGGTGCCGAGGATGATGTCAGACCAGATCTCATCGGAGATGACATATACATCATACTTTCGGAACAGCTCCATGGCCTTTTCCAGCTCCCATTTCTCCCAGACTCTTCCGCAGGGGTTGTGGGGATTGCAGAGAATGGCGGCGTGGATGTGCTCCTCCTTCAGGCGGCGCTCCATGTCCGCAAAGTCCATGCGCCAGACATTTGCCTCGTCTTTTACCAGGGGAGAGTGGATGATCTGATAGCCGTTGTTTTCCAGGCAATGGGTAAAGCCAATGTAGGTGGGGCTGTGGAGGAGCACCTTGTCACCCCGGGAGCAGACGCAGTTCAGGGCGCTGATGACGCCGCCGAGAACCCCGTTTTCATAGCCGATGTGCTCTTTGGCAAGGCCCTGAACGCCGTTGCGGGTGCTCTGCCAGCGGATGATGGAATCGTAGTATTCCGGTGTTGGGTCAAAATAGCCGAAGGCCGGGTGCTGTGCCCGGGCGATAATCGCCTGCTGAATGGTGGGGCAGGTGGGAAAATTCATGTCCGCGACCCACATGGGAATCACGTCGAAGCCCGCCTTGGGTGCCCCCGGTGCACCGGGGCCGCCGACACCGTCTACGGCAATGGCATCCTTCCCGTGGCGGTCCATGAGAGAGGTAAAGTCGTACTGCATTGGAATCACCTTTCTGTATCTGGAGTAGTTGATGGGTTTATTGTAAGACCTTTCGCCCCCTTTTGCAAGTCCAAAAGGGAATTTTCTCCTTGCATCCGGGGGCGTTTTGAACTATAATAAAAAGCAATAGTTTAAGCCCAAACAGGAGGTCCCGGAGAATGTGCGATTGCTGCTTGCCCCATAATCATGGCGGGGTGTTTGAGCGTGGAAAGGAAAAAATGCCCGGAACGGAGGAGTTTTCCACCGTTGCGGACGTGTTCAAAAAGCTGGACGACCCCAGCAGGCTGAAGATCTTCTGGCTGCTGTGCCACTGCGAGGAGTGCGTCATCAATCTGTCGTCTCTGATGGAGATGAGCAGTCCTGCCGTGTCCCACCATCTGAAGGTCCTGCGGTCCGCCGGACTCATCGTCAGCCGCCGGGAGGGCAAGGAGGTCTATTACAAGGCCGCCGACACCGCCCAGTGCCGGACCCTCCATGAGACCATCGAGCGCATTATGGAAATCTCCTGCCCCAAATAAAGAAGCACCCCGCCGAGAAATCGGCGGGGATTTTGCATGAAATGGTTTTATGCGGCGGTGTGCAGGTGCAGGCGGGTCACGCCGGGGGTCAGGGGGTCGCCTGCCAGCATGGCGGTCCACCAGGGGGTGTCAGAAAGATACCGGTTCAGCAGCATATAGCAGCCGTAGCCCAGAATGCCGCCCAGGAAGTTCATGATCACATCATCCACGTCTGCGCTGCGGCCGATGAAATACTGGAAGGTCTCAATGCCCACGGTGGTCAGCAGAACCACGGCGGCGGTGGACAAGGGGGTGCGCAGCTTGTGGGCGGCGATGGGGAGCAGGAAGCCCAGAGGCAGGAACATGGCGATGTTCAGCAGCAGCTGGGCCGCCATGACGGCGGGGCCTGCATCGTAGCACTCCGTGACCCAGATGAAGGGGTGCAGATTCAGGTGGTGCCGGGCGGGGTGGAAGGTGATGTTGGGATAGAAAAAGAAAATGGTGAGATACAGCAGCGAAGCAATACACAGCCCCAGGGCACATTTGGCCAGATGGTAAAGGCCGGAACGCCGGCCGTGGAGCCGGGTGACGTACACGCCGTAGGGCACATACGCCAGAATACACACAGCCGCCAGCATGGGCAGCAGAGAAGAGTAAGCAAGATAGTAGCGCAGCATTCCGAAAACCTCCTGTGTTTTTTGATAACAGGATTATAGCACAGAATGCTGAAATAGTCCTTAAAGAGAGTTTATTTGAACTTTAAGGCTTGTTTAATTTTGCAGATAATACCCCGCGTCCAGCAGCCGCCCCAGGGCGGTATTGGCCTGCTCGTCGGTGAACAGGGCGGTGAAGCGCCTGTCCGTGGCCAGGGCCTCCAGGCTCAGCCCCAGCTGGCCCCTGGCGGCCGGGGCATCGAAGCCGTCGCTGCACCGGTTGTGGTCCAGCAGATACCGGGCGGTTTTCAGAGCGTCCTCCGGGGCAACGGGGCGCATGCGGATGCCCAGGGCCAGGGCCTTTTCCCGGGCGGCAGCCCAGGCGGCAATGAATTTCTCTTCCATAGCATATCCTCCTTAATAGAGCAGCAGAATGTATTTGTTCCAAAAGCGAAGAAGCGGAGGCTTTTCCTCCAGCCGTTCCCGGCAGTCCCGGCGGTAGTCCTCCAGGGGCTTCAGCTCCATGGGGGTCAGCCTGTGCTGGCTGTATCGGGCCCGTTCCGCAAGGGCGTGGAGCGCCTCCGGCGGAGCAGTGCCCAAAGCATGGCTCAGGCTCTCGGCATTGGCAAAGAGCAGCAGGCAGCGGCGGTTGAGATTTGCCCGCCGGGCTCGCTGCCGCCGGAGATACAGCACCGTCCACCGCCGCGGAGGCAGCAGAAGAAGCAAGGCCGGTATCAGAAGCCAGGCCCACGGGAAGCTGCCTCCGGCCGGTTTCTCCGGAACCGGGGCAGTGGGCGCACCGGCATCCGGAGACGGGGCTCGGGTCGGCTCGGTTTGGGCAGCCGTCTCGGCAGGCAAGGTGGCTGCGGGTGCAGGCTGGGCAACGCCGGAGGCAGTGGCCTCCAGAATCTGCCAGTAGCCCAGGTCGGCATCGTAGTATTCCGCCCAGGCGTGGGCCTCTTCCGTGGTGACCACCAGGGGCTGCCCGGCGGTGGCCTCGCAGCGGAAGCCCGTTACATACCGGGCCGGGATCCCGGCGGCGCGCAGCAGCACCGTGGCGGCGGTGGCAAAGTGGACGCAATAGCCTGTTTCACTGCTTTCCAGAAACCACCGGGCGAAGTCCTGCCCTTCCGGCATGGCCCCGGTGGCCTTGTCATAGGCGGCGCTTTGCCGGACGAAATCAGCAATGGCCTGGGCAGTCTGCTGGGTGCTGTCCCCGGAAAAGGCGTAGCCCGCCGCCCAGGCCCGGGTGCTGTCCGGCAGGGCCAGGCAGGCTTCCAGGGTTTGGTCCGAGGCTGCGCTGCCGCAGGGGTACTTGGGAAAGCTGTAGGACAGGATGCTGCCGGTGTTTTTCAGGGCTCCGCCGGAGAGCACCGTGCCGGTGCCGGGGTAATAGGGCAGATACAGCACGCTTTGCAGGGCAAAGGTCCGGATCTGAACGTCCCCCTGGGGTTCGCCCCAGCCGTCGAAACTGTCTACAATCTCCGAGGACATCTCCCAGCCGGTGGATGTGTATCGGTCATAGCTCTGGCCCCGGAGGTAGAGGCCCCCGGAAGTGGGGGCGGTGACAATGAGCACCGGCAGGGAAGGCTGGTTTGCACCCCGGAGAGCGGCTAGGTCTACGCGCCTTTGCAGCTCCGGGGCCGGGATGGCGGCAGGTGCCGGGGTGAGTTTGCCGTTTTCAAAGAGCCGGATACAGCGCTGTCGGAAGGCCTGGGAATGGTCCTGATAGCCCTCCTGGGGCACGGCAAGGTACAGAATGCCGCACAGCAGGCAGACGGGCACCAGGGCCATGGCCGCAAGGATCAGGCCCTGCCGGGGGCTGTTTTTCCGGCTGCCGGAGCTCAGCAGCAGCACCAGCATTCCCCCCAGCCAGAGGAAAAAGGACCAGCTCTCCGGGGGGAACTGGGGCAGCAGGCCACAGAGCAGCAGGGGCGGAATGCTGAGAAACAGGGGCAAGGCGCTGCTTTTCCGCCGCAGCACACTGCGGGAAACGGACAGAAGCATATAGCTGCCCCCCAGGACCATGGGCAGCTCTACGGTGCCCACGGTGTGATTCGGGAACTCCAGATAGCCCAGGTGGTAAACGCCGTTCAGCTGCTTGCTGATGAGCTCCAGCAGGGTCATAAGCTGGGCTCTGGGTTCCGGCCGCCAGAGGAAAAAGCCCGTGCAGAAGCAGACCAGACCCAGCGCCGCCGCGCCGCCCCGGCGTCTTGGGAGGATCAGCAGTCCCAGCAGGAGGCTCAGAGACCAGACCAGTGCAGGCGTGTCCCAGGATAGGGGCAGGGCGTATACGTGGGCCAGTGCGGCCATGGGCCCTGCGGTAATGGCACAGGAGAGCAGCAGCGCCTCCAGCGCCGTGAGAATGCGTTCTTTCATAGCTCCCCTCCCAGGGTGAAGCGGGTTCCGGCCTGGCCCGGCTCCGGTATGGCGGGGGTTTCCGGGGCGCTCAGGCACAGCAGGGCATCGACGGACCGCAGCAGGCCGGCCCTGTCTTCGGCGCGGAGGACCAGGGTGCCGCTGTCCGCTGCGACGTGGAGCTCCAGGTCCATTCCCCGCTCCAGGAGCAGCTGTCCCAGCCAGAGCAGTCGGCCCAGGACGGTATCCACGGCCTGGTCGGTGCCGAAGAGTGTCAGGCTGATGGCGGCAATTTGCTTTACGGGGGCCTGGGCCTCCCGGACAGTCAGGGCGCCGGTTTTGGCGGAGAGCTTCCAGTGCACCCGGTTCAGACTGTCGCCGGGGCGGTAGGGCCGCAGCTCATAGCTCTCTCCATAGGCACTGCGGCTGGGCTGCCAGTTGACGCAGTTCTCCGGCGGCAGGCCGGGAAGGTCCTCTATGGGCTTCGGCTGGGGGCGGACCAGGAGCCGCATCCGGCCTCTGCGAAAAACGGGCAGGAGAAAAAGCCCCAGATAATCCGAGACCCAGGCACTGCACACGGTCAGCTGGTAGCCGCCGCAGAATTCGGGGACAAAGCCCTGTTCTTCGCTGTAAAGCCGGGTCTCGCCGGTGCGCAGGCTTTGCAGACGGATCCGTCCATGGAAGGGCGGCATGGGCATCTGGCAGGCACCCAGCAGCAGGAAGGTCCCGCTTTCGCCTGCCCGGAGATGATCCGGACCGGTTGGGGTCAGAGAAAAGCTGCAAAGGGCCGGAACGGTCAGTGCCAGGGACAGCCAGGGCAGGACAGCCAACGTCAGCAGCAGCACCCAGCTCAGCCAGCTTCCGCTGAGCAGATACCACAGTCCGCAGCCCAGCAGTCCCAGAAAATAGCAGGCCCGCCGCATCAGCGCAGCCTGGGGGCGGGGGTGGCGTCCAGAATGGCTTTCAAAACCTGCTGGACGGTTTTCCCCTGGCTTTCCGCTTTGGGCGACAGCTGCACCCGGTGGGCAACGGTGGGCAGGAAGACCTCCTTCACATCCCCGGGGACCACAAAGTCCCGGCCCCGGAGCTGGGCGATGGCCTTGGCCATGGAGGCCATGGAGAGGCTGGCCCGGGGGCTTGCACCCCGGCTCAGGTCCTCGTTTTTCCGGGTAGCGGCGCAGAGAGACACCAGGTAGTCGATGACGCTGTCGCTTAAGTAGGTCTCGGCCACCATGGCCTGCAAATTCAGAAGGTGGTTCCGTGTGAGAATGGGCCGGATCTGATCTAAGGGGTTGCCGCCCTGGCGATTTTTGATCATGGCGGCCTCGTCCTTGGGGGCGGGGTAGCCCAGGGTCAGCCGCAGGGTGAAACGATCCACCTGGCTGTCCGGCAGCAGCTGAGTGCCCGCCGCGCCGGTGGGATTCTGGGTGGCAATGACCACAAAGGGCTTGGGCAGGGGATGACTGATGCCGTCCACGGTGACCTGTCCCTCCTCCATGGCCTCCAGAAGGGCGGACTGGGTTCGGGATGTGGCCCGGTTCAGCTCGTCCGCCAGGAAAAGATTGCACAGGATGCCGCCGGGGCGGTACTCCATGCCGCCCCGGGGGTCCGGTACGGAGTAGCCGGTGACATCCGAGGGCAGCACATCCGGCGTGAACTGGATGCGGCCGTATTCCAGATCCAGCGCCCGGGCAAAGGACAGGGCCATGGTGGTTTTTCCCACACCGGGGATATCCTCCAGAAGAATGTGTCCCCCGGCAAGGATAGCGGCCAAAGCCCACAAAAGGGCCTCATCCTTCCCGACAACGACCTGCCGGACCTGGTCCAGAATCTGCTGTACGCTGACAACGATTTCACTTTCACGCGTGGGCATGGTATGGCCTCCTCTTTTGAGCGGTGCTAGTGCCTTCCCCTGGGGGAAGGTGGCCCGCCGATAGGCGGGTCGGATGAGGGGCGGCAGGCAGAACCGACAAGGAGAAATCTCCGCAATTATGCTTTATCAGTCAAGAATAAGACTGCTTAAGCTTGTCTTATACTGGTTCTGCTTCCCGCCCCTCATCAGTCAGGGCTTCGCCCTGCCAGCTTCCCCCAGGGGAAGCCTTCTTTGCTATTATACCTTCTCTTCCCCGGAAAAACAAGTCGAAGCAAAAAGCTCCCTGTGAACGGATCGGGTTCACAGGGAGTGCTTCTTCAAATGCTATTTCTTGGCTTCCCACTTGGCATAGAGGGTCATGGACTGCTGGACGGGGGCTGCGGCAAGGTCCCATTCGTAGATGCAATCCTTGTCCTGATACCATCCGGCGAAAGTGAAGCCTTCCCGGGTTGGGGGTTCCGGCGGGTCTACCAGCTCGGCATACATATGCTTTTGGGTTTCTACAGGGGTACCGCCCAGAGAATCGAAGCTGACGGTGTAGCCCCGGTTCTGCATACCAAGCAGCAGAACCAGCGCCAGAGCAACGAAGCCAACAATAATGACCGTGTCCAGGACCTTTACGGGGATTTTCACCTTGCCGTAGAGGCCCCGAAGCTGGGGCTCTTTGCGGGGTTCGTCCATTGCTTACTTCCGGACCAGATACTTGCGCATATCGATGGAGCAGGCAATCAGGATGATCAGACCCTTGACGATATACAGGTAGTTGGCGTCCACAGACAGGAAGTTCAGACCGGCGAAGATGATCTGCAGCAGCAGAACGCCGATGATGGCACCGCTGACCTTGCCGATGCCGCCGACGAAGGAGATACCGCCGATGACACAGGCCGCAATGGCGTCAGCCTCATAGTTCAGGCCGGTGGTGGCGTTGACGGAGGCGATACGGGCGGCATCCATGAAACCGGTGATGCCGTAGAGCATACCGGCCATGACGAACACCAGGATGATGGTCTTGGAGACATTGACGCCGGAGACGTTGGCAGCCTCTTCGTTGGAGCCCACAGCATACATATTCTTGCCGAAGGCGGTCTTGTTCCAGATCACCCAGACAATGGCGGTGATAATGGTGGAGTACAGCACATAGCGGGGGACGGTAACGGGGCCACTGCTGGTCTTCAGAGTGAACAGGGGCTTGATAATGAAGTTCCGATAGCCCTCACTCATGCCGGACAGGGTCTGGCCGCCGTTGGTGCCCAGCTGCATGAACAGCAGCACCAGGCCGTAGACGATCAGCTGGGTGGACAATGTAACGATGAAGGGGTGCAGCTTGAACTTTGCCATGAAGAAGCCGTTGACAAAGCCGACCATGGCGCAGGCCACCAGCACGCACAGCAGAACCACGGGGATAGGCAGGATCTGCAGGCCGGGGAACAGCTTATTGGTGGTCAGCTGTAAACCGGCGGAGATACAGGCTGCCAGACCGACCTGACGGCCCGCGGAAATATCGGTACCGGCCAGAATGATACAGCCGCCGACACCCAGAGCGATGGGCAGCTTGGCCGCGGTCAGGCTAATGATGTTTACAAGAGAGGGGATGCTCAGGAATCTGGGATTCTTGATGGCAACGTAAATAATTACCAGAGCGATGATGATGAACATGGCATTGTTCATGATCCCATCGAAAATGGCCCGTCTCCGGTCAGCGGGGGTCATGGCTTTCAAGGCCTCGATTTTAGAGGGCTTGTGTTCTTTCAGTTTGGTCACGTTGGGTTCCTCCTTATACGTACTTTGCGGCAAGGGTCATGATTTCTTCCTGGGTGGTGTTCTTCGCGTCCACTTCACCGGCCAGCCTGCCGCCGGACATAACCAGAATCCGGTCGCAGACGCCCAGAAGCTCGGGCATTTCGGAGGAAACCATCAGAACCGTTTTCCCCTCGTTGGCAAGATTCAGGATCAGCTGGTAGATCTCGTATTTTGCGCCTACGTCAATGCCGCGGGTGGGCTCGTCCAGCAGCAGAACCTCCGGCTCTGTCAGCAGCCAGCGGCCGATGATGACCTTCTGCTGGTTGCCGCCGGACAGGCTGCGGATCTGGGTTTCCTGGGTAGGCGTTTTGGTGTGCATGGCATCGATGTAGTGCTGGGTGTCCTCAACCTGGCTCTTGGTGCTCAGCAGAGGGCCGAACTTTTTGTGCCGGTTCAGGCTGGAAATAACGGTGTTCTCCCGGATGTTCCGAACGCCGAAAATACCGGTGGCCCGGCGCTCTTCTGTCAGCATGGCGAAGCCGTTCTTGATGGATTCACCGGAATTGCGGTTCTTGCAGGGCTTTCCGTCCAGGGTGATGGTGCCCTCTTTCCGGGTGCGAATGCCGAAGATGCTTTCCAGAACCTCCGTCCGGCCGGAGGAATCCAGACCGGCCAGACCCAGCACCTCGCCCCGCTTGGCTTCAAAGGAAACGTCCTTCAGCTGGTTGTACATGCCGGTCAGGTGCTCCACCTTCAGATAGGTCTCGCCGGGATGGTTGGTCTTGGGCGGGAACTGGTTGGTCAGCTCGCGGCCAACCATCAGCTTGATAATGTCGCCCATTTCCAGTTCGTCGGCGGGCTTGGTAGCCACCCACTTGCCGTCACGCATGACGGTGATATCGTCGGAAATGCGCTTGATCTCCGCCATCTTGTGAGAGATATAGATAATGCCGCAGCCGCGGTCCCGGAGCATATTGATGATCTTGAACAGGTGCTCCACCTCGGTCTCCGTCAGGGAGGAGGTGGGCTCGTCAAATACGATCACCTTGGAGTTGAAGGAGACGGCCTTGGCAATCTCCACCATCTGCCGCTGGGACACGGGCATGGTGCTCATAATCGTTTTCGGATTGACGCTGATGCCCAGGTCGTTGAAGACCTCCATGGTGGCATCGTACATTTTCTTTTCACTGGTGAAGGGGCCTGTCATGGGGAAGCGGCCAAGCCACATATTGTCCATGACGTTGCGCTTCAGCGCCTGGTTCAGTTCCTGGTGTACCATGGCAACGCCGTGCTCCAGGGCTTCCTTGGAGTTCTTGAAGTTGACCTCCTGGCCCTCCAGATAGATGTGACCGGCATCCTTGGTGTAAACGCCAAAGAGGCATTTCATCAGGGTGGACTTACCGGCGCCGTTTTCGCCCATCAGGGCATGGACCGTACCGGCCCGCACGGTCAGATTGACACCGTCCAGAGCCTTGACACCGGGGAATTCCTTGGTAATGCCCTCCATGCGCAGCAGGACGGTTTCGCTGTTCTTATCCAAATTGTTCGCCTCCTGAGTTGGGGTACGCGCCCGGGAAAGGCTTCGTGGGCGCGTTCGGGCAGCGCGCGAAAGCTGTCCATTTGAGAAAAGCAGCCGCGCCGAAGCGCGGCTGCCTGCATGGAAGAATTATTCGCCGGTGTAGGAAGAGTAGGGGATGTTTACACGCCAGGTGCCCACGACGTTGGCAGAGTCGATACCCTCGAAGGTAGCCTTGCCGGAAGCCATGTTCTGGGTGATGGTGGAGATGGCGTTGGCCATGCCCTCGGCATCCTGCTTGATGGTGCCGGTCATGGAGCCGTCAGCGATCTTTTCCTTGGCAGCATCGGTAGCGTCAACGCCGAAGACGGGGATGGTCTTGCCGGTGCCGTTGTTGTAGCCGGCAGCCTGCAGGGCAGCGATTGCGCCCAGAGCCATGTCGTCGTTGTTGGCAATGACCAGCTCGACCATGTTGTTGTTGGCCTCGGAGTACTGAGCCAGGATGGTCTGCATGTAGTCCTGACCCTGAGCAGCGGACCAAGCGCCGTTCTGGTCAACCAGGTACTTGGAGGTGTTGTTGGCATCGTAGAAGCTCAGCTGAGCCTTGCCGGCGCCGGTCAGAACAGCATCGGCATCCTCAACACCGTACTGGGTACGGGCATCGGCTTCCATGTTGCCTTCCTGGCCCTTGAACATAACGTAGGAGATCACGCCGTCGCCGTTCAGGTCGATGGCATCGTAGTTGGCAACCAGGTAGTTGCCGATCATCTCGCCCTGCATATGGCCGGCCTGGGTGTAGTCGGTGCCGACGTAAGCAGCCTTGTCATAAGCGGAGACGATCTCCTCGGAAACGGAGCGGTTGAAGAACACCAGGGGCGTGTTGGCGTTCTTGGCCATGTCGACAATGGCCTGAGTGGCGTCGTCGGAGCTGGCGTCAACGATGTTGACAACCAGGACGGAAGCGCCCTTGGTAATGGCGGTCTGGATCTGCTCGGTCTGGGTGGTCTGGCTGCCGTTGGCATCATAGTCCTGATACTTGACACCGGCGTTGGTCAGAGCAGTGTTCAGAGCGGCGCGAACGCTGGACAGGTAGGTATCACCAAAGGTGTACCAGAACACAGCGACTTCGCCGTCCTTTTTGCTGGAAGAGCCGGAGCCGCCGCAGGCAGCCAGGCTCAGGGCCATGGTCAGAACCAGGACCAGTGCGATGAACTTTTTCATTATAGTTCCTCCTAAAACTGCATTCCCTTCCCGTTTCCGGGGATTTCCGGGGAAAGGGTGAATTGTCTCAGGAAAAGAGAATATTTTCTTGTTCCTGTGACATAAAAACTATAGCACTATTTAACATTTTTGTAAAGACATCTCCGAATTTTCGTGAAATAGCTGCATTTGCTTGGCATTTTTTTGTTAACGATGCACAATTGACATTTTTGGAAGACACGGGCGGTGTCGAAAATGGTAAATCTGAAGTGTTGGAAAATAAGCGAGAACATAAGAAACCGCCCCGGCAAACGCCGGGACGGTGGATGAAATCAAAGGGGAAATTGCCTCCCCTGAAAGGGGAGGTGGCCCGCAGGGCCGGAGGGGTTTTGGTTTGGCCTATGGCCAAACCATGCCGCAGGCAGAATATTGGGCTCCTTGAGGACTGGGACCGGTATTCCGCTTTCGGCGGAGGCTTTTCTGATGAAAAGCCGTAACCCCTCAGTCTCGGCTACGCCGAGCCAGCTCCCCTTTCAGGGGAGCCCAAGCGCTTTTTTACAGCATCACCCGGAAGCGCAGGCAATGGTCCTCCTCACCGGAGACCCGATAGGCCGGCTCCACATCCGTGCCCCAGCTGTCGATGCCGCCTACGCCCCGCATATCCGAGGCGACGGTCACGGTGGTGCGGCAGTGGCCCGGGAGCTCCCAGACGTGCTGGGCCTGCTCCAGCTGGGCGGGGGTATAGGGAATGGCGGAGAAGAAGAAGGGCTTGTCCGCCTGTTCAAGGGTCAGCGTGCCTGTGCCCATGTGCAGCTGGGCCTGGCAGGTGAAGCTGTGGCCGCCGCACTCCTGGGGCACCAGATAGTTGGGCACCTGGGGCGTTTCCTTATGGCTGCCGAAGACGCCGCCCTTATACCGGTCCGGGTAGGTCTCGCCGGAGTAGCCTACCCAGGCGGTTTCCTCTATGGGCTGGGGGGTGGCGAACCGCAGGCCGAACAGGGGCAGCTCCGGGGCTCCCGCAAAGCCATGGTAGAGGGCCTGGACGGTGAGCACGCCTTCCCGGTCTACCCGATAAGTGATCTCCGCGGCGTAGCCCGGCAGGGCGGCAAAGCCAAAGCGGTAGGTGATGGCGAAGTGGTCTGCCCCCCGGTCCACATCCCAGCCTGTGCAGCTCTGCCAGGCATCCGCGGCGCTCCACAGGGCGCTGCGCGTTGGGAAGCCGCAGCCTAAGTCATTTTCCGTAGGAGCCCGCCACAGTGCGGGGCGGGGCGCCCGCCACAGCCACTCCCGGCCGCCGGACACCAGGCTCACGGGGCCGCCCTGGAGCTTGGAGAAGAGAATCTCGAATTTCTCCCCCCTTACGCCCCAGGCTCCGTCGCCTTCGGTGATGACGAGGTCCTGGGTGTAGCCGGGGGTGGGCAGAGGCCGGACGGCTGCCAGAGTTTGTGCATTGGCCGCGTCCCAGGCGTCCCGCTGCTCCTTTGGCAGGTACCAGTAGCGCACTTCCTGCATGCAGGGCTTCTCCCGGCCGTCGGCGGTGACAATGCCGTTGCCGCTGAAGCCGTAGTCGCTCTGGCGCTCCTCAAAGTCGCCGCCGTAGCCCAGGGATTCGCTGCCCAGGGCGTTCTTCTGCCAGAGAGCCTGATCCATATAGTCCCAGATGAAGCCGCCCTGGTACATGGGGAATTCCTCTCCCAGGCGGATGTAGCTCTCCATGCCTCCCAGGGAGTTGCCCATGTCGTGCATATATTCGCAGAGCAGGAAGGGCTTCTGCGGATCGTTTTCCAGGTATTCCCGGACTTCTGTGGGAGTGGCGTACATCCGGCTCTCCACATCGGAGCAGCCGCCCCACTCCTTGCACCAGTAGCAGCCCTCGTAGTGGACTACCCGGCCGGGGTCCTGGGTGCGGAAGAAGTTCGCCATGTCCAGAATGTCCTGGCCGCCGAAGCTCTCGTTGCCGCAGGACCAGAAGAGAACGGACACATGGTTCTTGTCCCGCTGGAACATGGAGTTGGCCCGGTCCAGCACGCACTCCCGCCACTCCGGGCGGCTGCCGGGTACATTCCAGCTGGGCTCCACGCCGGTGCCCCCCAGGGCATCCTTCTGCCAGGAGCCGTGGGTCTCCATATTGGTTTCGTCCATCATGTAAATGCCGTTTTGATCGCACAGCTCGTACCATTCCGTCCGGTTGGGATAGTGGCAGGTGCGCACGGCGTTGATGTTGTTGGCATGGAACATTTCCATGGCGGCGTCCATGTCCTTTCGGGTAATGCAGCGGCCGCCGGTGGGGCTCCACTCGTGGCGGTTGACTCCGTTCAGCACAAGGCGCTCGCCGTTGAGGAGCAGCAGCCTGTCCTTTAATTCAAACCGCCGGAAGCCGATGCTGTAGGCGATGCAGCTGCCGTCCTCCATGGCCAGAACCGCCCGGTAGAGCTCCGGGGTGTCGTGGTCCCATTTCCGGATGCCGGGGAGCACCAGTTCCCGGGACCAATAGAATCCATCCGCTTCCTCCAGCGGCAGCTCACTGTCGAAGACCGCGCCGTCCTTGGGGTGGCCCAGGAAAAGGTGGACCTTGGGCACGGCGGTTTGGACAAATTTCAGCCGCAGCCGCAGGGTGCCCGTCTGGTTGTCCGGGGCCAGACATGCATTCAGCCACAGGTCCTCCACATAGCATTTGGTCTTGGCGTAGAGATAGACGCTGCGGAAGATGCCGCTGAAGCTGAAGAAATCCTGATCCTCCAGCCAGGCCGCGCTGCTGCGCTTGTAGACCTCTACGCACAGCCTGTTGCCGGTGGGATGAATGTAGGGGCTCAGGTCAAATTCCGAGGGGGTGAAGCTGTCCTCACTGTAGCCGACGAAGTGGCCGTTGAGCCACACATACACGGCCTGCTCCACGCCCTGAAAGCTGATGCACACCGGGTGCTCCAGAAGGGTCTCCTCCAGGTCAAAACAGGTGACATAGCTGCCTACGGGATCATGCCGCCAGTCAATGTGGGGGGGCCGGAGTTCCGCGTGGCCGTCCCAGTCGTAGAGCTTGTTGATGTATTGGATCTGATCGTAGCCCTGGGTCTCCATGTGGCCGGGAACCTGGATGGTGTCAAAGTCGGAGTCGTCAAAATCCGGCTTCCAGAAGTCGGCGGGGCGGCTTTCCGGATTTTCGCTCCAGCGGAAGCGCCAGAGCCCGTCCAGGGACTGCCGCAGGGAGGTTTTTCCTGCGGCCAGCTCCTGGATATCCAGGTAGGTCACATGGTCAGAGTGGGCATCCAATCGGTTTACGCGGAATACGGTGGGGTCTTCCAGCCAGGCAAGGGTGGGTTCCATGGGAAATATCTCCTTATTCTTTCGTTTTCTGCTCTTCTTCCGTGAGCTTGCGGGCCATATGCACGACCCTGGTGGCGTTCAGCTCCAGCTGGTAGCGGGGGAGCGTCCCCTGGCGCAGCATGGCAAGGCACCGGTTGTAGTCCGCCCGGGAGCCGGGCATGAACAGGTCGCCGCCGGCCAGGGCCACCTTTCCGGCGTTGGGCATGGGGTAGCGCTTGCTGTTGTACATCAGGCTTCCGCCGACGACCCAGTCCGTCATGACGATGCCCCGGAAGCCGAACTCGCCCCGCAGAATGTCCGTAGTCAGCGCCCGGCTCTCGGAGGTGTGGGTGCCGTTGATGAGATTGTAGGAGGTCATGACCGCCCGGGGCTGACTCTCCCGGATGCACAGGCCAAAGCCCCGGAGGTAGATTTCCCGCAGAGCCCGCTGGGACACATTGCTGTTGTTATTGTAGCGGTTGGTCTCCTGGTTGTTGGCGGCGAAGTGCTTGATGGTCACGCCCCGGCCCGGGTGCTTCTGCACGCCCCGGGTGATGGCCGCAGCCGTCAGACCGCTGACCAGGGGGTCCTCGGAGAAGTATTCAAAGTTGCGCCCGCACAGGATGCTCCTGTGGATATTCAGGGCAGGAGCCAGCCACAGGTGGATGCCGAAGCGCTCCATCTCATCGCCCACGATGTCGCCGCAGCTCTCCGCCAGGGACAGGCTGAAGCTCTGGGCAATGGCGGTGCCGATGGGGATGGCGGTGGCGTAGCGGTGCTTGATTTCCGCGCCCTTGGGCAGCTTCTTGGGCCGCCGCATGGCGGCTCTTGCAGGCCCGGGCAGCAGATCGATCATGGTGGGCAGCATGGCGCTGCTCAGGCTGTGAGCGCCGGCCTTGTCCTCATAGTAGTCCCGGGCCAGGCGGAGCCCGGCGGGGCCATCGGCCATGATCAGGGCGGGAATGCCCTTGCCTGCCAGGCAGGAGGCCGTTTCTCCGGCGGTACCGGGAATGGCGGAGCCGGAGTCGCCCACCACGCCGGAGCGGCTTTTCAGTTTGAAGCCGCCGATGTTGAGAAATACCAGCTCTTCGTCCGTCAGCGCCCGGACCTTCGGGTCCGGCGGCACAGGCTGCGCATCGGAAACGGTCTCCGTGGGGATGGAGGCCGCATCCAGCACATAGACCGGCAGTCCCTCCGGCATGGGGTCGGGGCCTTCCGGCGCCCAATCGGAGAAGTCCGGCTTGCCCGGCAGCGGCTTGGCCTGCAGGGTCACCACGTCCTGGGTCAGCCGCAGCAGGGCAATGGGCTTGCTCTTCCGGGAGGAATTGCCGCAGCGCAGCACATAGTCGCCCTTTTCCAGAATGTAGACATTGCGGCTTTCGTCAAAGGAGGCCAGGTCGGACATGCGCAGGCGCAGCTCCATGCGGCAGCTTTCGCCGGGGGACAGCTCCCGGGTCTTGCCGTAGGCCGCCAGAGCCTGCGCGGGCTGATCCAGCGCGCCCCAGGGGCTGGAAAGATACAGCTGTACCACTTCCTTTCCGGAGAATGCACCGGTATTGCGCACCTGGGCACTGACGGTCACCTGCTCTCCGGCCAGGGTCACGGCCTCCGGCTCCAGGCGGAAATCCGTATAGCCAAGGCCGAAGCCGAAGGGGAAGAGGGGCTTTATGTGGGCGGCATCATAGTAGCGGTAGCCTACGTAAATACCCTCTTTATAGTGTGTCTCTTCTTTTTCGCCGAATTCGGCCTGGGGGCAAATGTCTGTGCTGCTGACCCAGGAGGTCGTCAGCTTGCCGCTGGGGTAGGAGCTGCCCAGCAGAATGTCCGCCAGTACGGTGCCCGTCTGGGCCCCCAACTGAGAAAGCAGCAGGATGTCGTCCACATCCCTTACAACAGGGCTCAGGTCCACGGGACCGCCCACGTTCAGCACCAGCAGGAATACGGGATACAGCTCCTGCAGCGCCAGAATGTCCCGCTGCTCGCTCTCACTCAGCAGGAAGTCCCCGGGGACAATTTTTCGGTCGCTGCCCTCGCCGGAGATCCGGGAGAGAACGTAAACTGCGGTGCTGCACCGGCGCTCCAGGGGAATCTCGTATTCCGGTTCCGGCATGACGGCACCCATGCCCTCCACCAGGGCGGGGGTGTGGTGCTTCCGGGCATCGGATTTGACTTTTTTGATGAAGGCGGCGTAGGCCTGCTTCCGGACGGCGTCGTACCGGTCCAGCCAGTCAGTGGTGAGAATCTGAAATCCTGCCTCCCGGAGACCCTCCTCCACGGTGACGGAAAAGCGGGAGTTCACTTCTCCGGAGCCGGTGCCGCCCTGGACCGTGTGCCGTGCGCCGCTGCCGTACAGCGCGATGTCGCAGGGCCCGGGCAGGGGAAGCTTGCCGCTGCGCTTCAAAAACAGGGTGCATTCCGGAGCCAGGGAGCGAACCTGCTCCAGGTGGCGGCGTTCATAATCCTGCAATTGTTCTGTCATACAAAACCCTCCTTCGTGGCGTTTTTCTTGTCTCCATTATAGCAGAAATTTCAAATGGCGCAACGGAGAAAAGGGAAATTTTCTATGAATTGCACAGTAACGAAAAACACGCCCTGAGGCTTGAAAAAAATTGGCAGGAAATTTACACTTTTCCAAAAAATTAGGTTGAATTCTGCGTTCAAGCGTGATATGATATCTTTGTATCGATATGGGCGTATTGCGCCCGGCAGATACCCTCCGCAAAATGAGCGGAGCGCATGGCTTTCGGGAGACCGGGGCCAGAGTTTCGGGGAGGCATTCCCCAAAAAGGAGCAAGAATTATGGCAACACCCCGTACCATTGCCGTTGCCGGCAAAGGCGGCGTCGGCAAGACCACGACCTGCGGCATGATCATCGACTATCTCTGCCGTCAGAAGAAGGGCCCCATCCTGGTGGTGGACGCCGATGCCAATTCCAACCTCAATGAGGTTCTGGGCGTGGAGGCGGATGTCACCCTGGGTCAGATCCGGGAAGAGATGGCCCACGCCGAGCAGACCGGTTCCATTCCTGCCGGTATGACCAAGGCAGACTATGCCGAGATGCAGTTCAACAATGCCCTCATCGAAGAGGACGACTTTGATATGCTGGTCATGGGCCGCACCCAGGGCAAGGGCTGCTATTGCTATGTCAACGGCGTCCTGAAAACCCAGGTGGATAAATACGCAAAGAACTATGCTTATGTCGTGATGGACAACGAGGCAGGCCTGGAGCACGTGGCCCGGGGGACGCTCCCCAAGGTGGACACCATGCTGCTGGTCTCCGACTGCTCCCGCAGAGGCATTCAGGCCGTGGCCCGAATCGCCGAAATGATCAACGACATGGAGCTGAATCCCAAGCAGATGGGCCTGATCGTCAACCGCGCACCCGGCGGTGTGCTGGAGCCCGGCGTTCAGGAGGAAATCCAGCGCCACGGACTGAAGCTGTTCGGCGTTCTGCCCCAGGATGACGGCGTGTACCGCTGCGACTGCAACGGCGAGCCTTCCGCCAAGCTTCCCGATGATTCTCCCATGAAGGCCGCCGTGGGCCGCCTGATGGAGAACCTGGGACTGTAAACCATAGATACTCGAAGCAAACGCTTCTTTTATCATTCATAAATCTATTAAGGGGGATATTGTAATGTCTTTCGAACCTAAGAAGCAGCCCTACCGCGGCAAGATCAATGCCGTGACCCTGGGCACCGGTGATAAGGCAGTTGTCATCGGCGGCCAGAACGTGCTGCCCTTCTACACCTTCGATGCACCCATTGAGCATGCACCGAAGATCGGTGTCGAGATCTCCGACCTGGCCGGCGAATGGAAGTCCGCAGGCCTGAGCGAGTTCTACGCCGGCTGCACCACCATGGTGGACTATGCCAAGAAGGCAGAGACCATGGAAGGTGCGGATTTCCTGTGCCTGCACTTCGAGTCTGCAGACCCCAACGGTGCCAACCGCTCCGTTGCCGACTGCGTTAACGATGCCAAGGCCGTTGCCGGTGCCGTCTCCATGCCCATCGTGATCATGGGCTGCAAGAACATCGAGAAGGACGGCGAGCTGTTCAGCAAGGTCGCCGAGGCCCTGCAGGGCAAGAACATCCTGGTTCTGTCTGCCCGCAGCGAGGACTACAAGACCGTCGGCGCTTCCGTCGCTCTGGCTTACGGCCAGAAGGTGGGCGCTGAGACCGCTGACGACATCAACCTGGCCAAGCAGCTGAACATCATGCTCAAGGGCCTGACCGTTCCCGCTGAGTCCATTGTGATGAACGTCGGTACCGCAGCCGTGGGCTACGGCTACGAGTACGTCGCCTCCACCCTGGACCGCGTCCGTCTGGCCGCTCTGGACCAGTCCGACGCTGACCTGCAGATGCCCATCATCGCTCCCGTGTCTCCCGACAGCTGGGGCGTGAAGGAGTCCACTGCTTCCGCTGAAGATGAACCCGCTTGGGGCGATCAGGAAGAGCGTGCGATCGGCATGGAAGTTGCCACCGCCGCTGCTGACCTGACCGGCGGTGCCGACGCTGTCATTATGCGTCATCCTGCCGCTGTAGCCACCATCAAGAAGTTCATCAACGAGCTTGTTTAAGCGGAAGGAGGATACATATCATGGCTTTGAAAGGTCTGGACATTTTTAAGCTGTCTCCTAAGAAGAACTGTAAGGAGTGCGGCAGCCCCACCTGTATGGCATTCTGCATGAAGGTGGCCCAGGGCGCGATTTCTATTGATAAGTGCCCTTACTTCTCTGAGGACGCAAAGGCAATGCTGAACGAGGCCACTGCCCCCGCTATGAAGACCATTACCTTCGGTAAGGATCACAAGCTGGGCGGCGAGACCGTTATGTTCCGTCACGAGAAGACCCTGGTCAATAAGAACCTGTACTCCGTCCCCGTGTGCACCTGCATGACCGAGGAGGAGGTTGACAAGAAGCTGGCCGACATGGCCAAGATCGACTACGAGCGTATCGGCGAGCGGATGTACGTGGAGACCATCTTCGTGCGCAACGCCGGCACCGATGCCGCCGCTTATACCAAGCTGGTGGAGAAGGCCGCTGCCACCGGCCGGGACCTGATCCTGGAGTGCTGGGATGTGGAGTGCGCCAAGGCCGCTCTGGCTGTGTGCAAGGACTCGGGGCCCATCCTGGACGGCGCTACCCCTGCCAACTGGGAGGCTATGAACGAAGTCGCCAAGGAGAATGGCGTTGTTCTGGGCGTTTGGGCCGAGAGCATCTCCGACCTGTACGACACCGTGAAGAAGCTGGAAGCCGCCGGCAACAAGAACCTGGTTCTGGATGTCACCGGCAAGACCGCCAAGGAGACCCTGGCCAATGCCGTTCTGGTCCGCCGTACCGCCATCAAGGACGGGGACCGCTCCTTCGGTTATCCCTCCATCGTGAACCTGGCCAAGCTCTGCGGTGGGGATATGCACCTGGAGACCGCTTACGCTGCTATGTTCACCGAGAAGTACGCCTCCATCATCGTTCTGGACAACATGACCTATGCTCAGGCTCTGCCTCTGTACGGCCTGCGTCAGAACATCTTCACCGATCCCCAGAAGCCCATGAAGGTGGAGTCCAAGATCTATCCTCTGAACGGCGCCGACGAGAACAGCCCCTGCGCGCTGACCGTTGACTTCGCTCTGACCTACTTCCTGGTTTCCGGCGAGCTGGAGCGTTCCAACCAGCCTGTGAACCTGATCATCACCGATGCCTCCGGTATGTCCGTTCTGACTGCCTGGGCCGCCGGTAAGTTCTCCTCCACCTCCGTGAAGAAGACCTTCGCCGATCTGGACATCGAGAACAAGATCAAGAACCGTACCCTGATCATCCCCGGCAAGGTTGCCGTTATGAAGGGCGAGATCGCCGAGAAGCTGCCCGGCTGGAACGTGGTCGTCGGTCCTACCGAGGCCGTTCAGCTGCCCAAGTACATGAAGGATAAGGAGTACGAGGCCGCTGCCGCCGCCGCTGCCGCCGAGGCCGCTGCCAAGGCCGCCAATGCCCCCAAGGAAGAGGTCAAGGAGCTGTCCTTCGAGGAGCTGCTGGCTACCAAGGTGCCCGCCATCGAGAAGGTGGACATGGGCGTCAAGTACAAGGGCTACAACCCCGAGTCCAAGACCTTCGTCACCATCGGCGAGCGGATCCACTGCATCTCTCCCGTTATCCGCAAGGCTATGGACGAGCGGGATCCCGCTCCTATCCTGAAGCGTGCTGCCGAGCAGATCGCTGCCGGTGCCACCTATCTGGACGTTAACATCGGACCTGCCGAAAAGGATGGCCCCGAGCGTATGATGTGGGCTGTCAAGCTGCTGCAGGAGAACTTCGACAATGTGCCTCTGGCTCTGGATACCGCCAACAAGAAGGCTATCGAGGCCGGTATCAAGGTCTACAACCGTGCCAACGGCAAGCCCATCGTCAACTCTGCTGATGCCGGTTCCCGTATCTCCTACATTGACCTGGCTGCTGCCAACGATGCGATCTGTATCGCCCTTTGCTCTGCCGACGGCATTGCCAAGGACAACGAGGAGCGCATGAAGCACTGCCACAATATGCTCGAGCGCGGCATGAGCCTGGGCATGGACGCTACCGACCTGTGGTTCGACCCCCTGTTCCTGGTCGTCAAGGGTATGCAGGACAAGCAGATGGACGTTCTGAACGCCATCAAGATGTTCGCCGACGAGGGCCTGAAGTCCACCGGCGGTCTGTCCAACAACTCCAACGGCGCACCCAAGACTCTGCGGCCCATCATGGACTCCGCTCTGGTTGCTATGGCTATGATGCAGGGCCTGACCTCTGCCATCGTCAACCCCTGCGACCTGCGCCTGATGGAGACCATCAAGTCCTGCGACATCTTCAAGAACCACGTTCTGTACTCCGACTCCTACCTGGAGCTGTAAGCGCAGCGTGATGCGTCACTGACTTTCCCGGCGGGGGAGGGATTCTCCCTCCTCCGCCATTTGCGTTTTTGCAGTTGGGGAGCCGTATACGAGTTGACAGTTGACAATTGACAGTTGACAGTTAAGGAATTTCCTTCGGAAATGGATCAAGATGATTTAAAAATTGTCCCGAAGGGACACCACAACTGTAAACTGTACACTGTAAACTGTCAACTCGTGTTCCTGCGTGCCGCGATTTGTCACGCAAGACCCCGGTGCGGACGGTAGAAAGCATTCTATCGCGCGCACTGTGATTTTGGAGAATCACAGATGATTTAGGAGGGAATTTCTATGAGTGTATTAACTGATCTGATTTATGGCGGTTCCAATGCAGTCGCCGGACTGACCGAGAATGCCGTCAACAATGCCATTGCCAAGTATGGCGCAGACAAGGAGATTGCATTCCCCGATACTGCCTATTTCTTCCCGACCATTTACGCGGCTACCGGCGTGAAGGTCAAGACCCTGGGCGATCTGCCCGCCTGTGTGGGCGTCCTGAAGAGCCTGATCACCAATCAGGAGGATCTGGGCCAGGCCCTGAACGCCGGTCTTGCTACCGCTGTTGGCGCTGAGATTATTGAAGGCCTGAAATACGTGGAGGGTACCAACCCCTACGAGAACGATTCCGGGATCGGCTTTGTGCCCGATCCCATTATCCGTTCCCTGGGTGTGCCTCTGGTCACCGGCGATATCCCCGGTGTGGCCGTGGTCCTGGGTAAGGCGGACAATCCCGCCGATGTGGTCAAGGTTGTCAAGGACTACCAGTCCAAGGGCATTATGACCTTTATGGTGGGCGACTGCATTGAGCAGTGCGCCGAGGGCGGCGTGAAGATGGGCCTGGAGCTGCGTGTCATTCCTCTGGGCCACGATGTCACCGCAGTGATCCATGTGGTCACCGTGGCCATCCGTGCCGCTCTGATCTTCGGCAATGTGCAGCCCGGCAATTTGGCAGAGCTGCTGAAGTACACCAAGGAGCGTGTGCCTGCCTTTGTGAACACCTTCGGTGCCATTGACTCTGTGGTGGTCTCCGCCGGTGCCGGTGCCATTGCTTTGGGCTTCCCTGTGGTCGTGGATATCGACCTGGGCGAGAACCAGGTGCCCGGCGCGCTGGAATCCGTCACCGATCACAATGAGACCGTCAAGAAGTCCCTGGAGCTGCGGGGCATCAAGATCAAGGTCAAGGAGCTGCCCATCCCCGTGGCCTTTGCCGCTGCCTTCGAGGGTGAGATCATCCGCAAGGCTGATATGCACAACGAGATGTGGTCCTCCAAGAACCCCACGGCCGAGCTGGTGGTCATGCGGAATCTGGACGAAATTACCGACCATAAGATCAATATCATCGGACCGGATTTTGACCAGGCCAAGGATCTGGCTCTGGCAACCTATGTGGAGGTTGCCGGTAAGAAGATGCAGCCCGACTTTGAGTCCGTCATCGAGCGGAAGTTCCACGCCTGGTTCAACTATATGGAGGGTGTCATGCACACCGGCCAGCGGAATCAGGTCCGTGTCCGTGTGAGCAACGCCGCCTACGATGCGGGTCTGCGGCTGAAGGACTTTGCCGAAGTCCTGTACGTCATGATTATGGACGAGTTCGATGCCGTTGTGGATAAGTGCCAGGTGACCCTGATCACCGATGCCGCTGAGGCGGAGAAGTTCCGTGACGAGATGGCTATGCCCCGGTACAATGCCCGTGACGACCGTCTGGCCTCTATGACCGACGAGTCCGTGGACCGCTACTATACCTGCATTCTGTGCCAGTCTTTCGCCCCCGCCCACTGCTGTGTGGTCACCCCCGAGCGTCTGGGCCTGTGCGGTGCCGTGTCCTGGCTGGATGCCAAGGCCACCAACGAGCTGAACCCCAACGGCCCCTGCCAGCCCATCTTCAAGGAGGGCTGCCTGGATGAGCGTACCGGCCGGTATGAGTCCGTCAATAAGGCTGTGGCCGATGCCACCCACGGCGCTGTGGAGAATGTCACGCTGTACTCCCTGCTGGAGGATCCCATGACCTCCTGCGGCTGCTTCGAGTGCATCTGCGGCATCGAGCCTATGTCCAACGGCGTGATCATTGTCAACCGGGAATACAAGGGCATGACCCCTGCCGGTATGACCTTCGGCGAGCTGGCCTCCTGCACCGGCGGCGGCGTTCAGACCCCCGGCTACATGGGCCACGGCCGTCACTTCATCTCCTCCAAGAAGTTCGTGGCTGCCGAGGGCGGCATTGAGCGGATCGTTTGGATGCCCAAGGAGCTGAAGGACGATGTTGCCGAGAAGCTGAACAAGACTGCCAAGGAGCTGTACGGCATTGACAACTTCACCGACATGGTGGCCGACGAGACCGTCACCACCGACTGCGAGGAGCTGCTGAACTGGCTGACCGAAAAGGGTCACCCTGTCCTGGGCCTGGAGCCTCTGATGTAATTTGATATCCCTGCGCGCCCGGAAGGATCCCCCTTCCGGGCGCTTTCCAATACGCGCAGTGGGGCGGATATTGAGAAAAAATGCAGCCTGCTACAAAAATTCTCAATGCAAGTTGCAATTTGTTTCTATTTTCTATGAAAAAACATATCCGATAAAAGAATACTGATTTCTATGGACATTTCACAAGAACCATGCTATACTGTACGGTAGAAAACTATGAAGAAAGAAGGTAACACCCATGCCCAAGGTCGTATTTGATATCGAAGGCGGAAAGCCCGTTACCGCCGAGTGCAATGTAGGGGATAACCTGCTGGAATTGGCCCGCCGTGCCAATGTTGCCATTGACGCGCCCTGCTCCGGCAACGGCTCCTGCGGCAAGTGCCGGGTGAAGCTCACCGCCGGAGAGCTGGACAGCATCCAGACCCGGCATATTTCCGATGAGGAGTATGCCCAGGGCTGGCGCTTAAGCTGCTCTTCCAAGGTGGCAGGGGACTGCACCGTTTTTGTGCCGGACATTGCCTCGGCCTACCAGAGCCGGATGAAGACGGCGGACCTGTCCTCCCCCAAGGAGGTTGCCATCTTTGACAAGGCCCAGGAGGATTTGAAGAAGAGCGGCATTCATTTTACCAATTCCTACCGCAGCGTGGTGCTCACCATGGCGGAGCCCAGCCTGGACGACACCATGCCGGACAACGAGCGCCTGACCTGGGCCATTGAAGAGGCCCTGGGTGTGGAGACCGTGAAGATCCCCCATACGGTCATGGTCCGCATGGCGGCCGTTCTCCGGGAGAACAATTTCACGGTCTGCGTCAAGGGCCGCCTGGAGGGCAAGACCTTCACCTGCATGGAGATTTGCAGCCCCGAAAACACGGGCATTTACGGCTGCGCCATTGATATCGGCACCACCACCGTCACCATGGTTATGACGGACCTGACCAGCGGCAAGATCCTGGCCAAGGGCTCCTCCGGCAACGGCCAGATTCGCTATGGCGCGGATGTCATCAACCGGATCATTGAGCAGGGCAAGCCCGGCGGCAAGAAAAAGCTCCAGGATGCCATTATCAAGGAGACCCTGACCCCCATTATGGCGGGCCTGTGCAAGTCTGCGGGCCTTGACCCCCGGAGCATCCTCAGCCTGTGCGTAGGCGCCAACACCACCATGAACCACCTGTTTGTGGGTGTGGACGCCCAGTCCGTCCGCATGGAGCCCTATATTCCCAGCTTCTTCCACTGGGATGGGCTGCTGGCCGGGGACGTGAAGCTCCCTGCCAACCCCCTGGCCCAGGTGCTGATTGCCCCCAACATCGGCTCCTACGTGGGCGGCGATATCACCGCCGGTACCCTGGCCTCCGGCATCTGGGACCGGGACGAGATGAGCCTGTTCATCGACCTGGGCACCAACGGCGAAATCGTCTTCGGCAATCGGGATTTCCTGATGAGCTGCGCCTGCTCCGCCGGTCCTGCCTTTGAAGGCGGCGACATCTCCTGCGGTATGCGCGCCACCGACGGCGCCATTGAGGCCTGCACCATCGACAAGAACACCATGGAGCCCACCCTGACCATCGTAGGCGACCCGGGTCAAAAGTGCGTGGGTATCTGCGGTTCCGGCATCATCGATATCATCTCCGAGCTGTTCCGCTGCGGCATGATCAACGCCAAGGGCCTGTTCGTCAAGGAAGGCGACCGCATCCGCCGGGACCACCACGGTATGGGCCGCTACGTTCTGGCGGAGGCCAGCGAAAGCGAGACCGAGCGGGAGATCTCCATCAACGAGGTAGATATCGACAACTTCATCCGTGCCAAGGGCGCTATTTTCTCCGCCATTGACACGCTTCTTAAGAGCGTAGACATGACGGTGGACGGCATTGACGATGTGTACGTTGCCGGCGGCATTGGCTCCGGCATTAACATGGGCAATGCGGTGAACATCGGCATGTTCCCGGATGTGCCCCTGGAAAAATTCCATTACATCGGCAATTCCTCCCTGACCGGCGCTTACGCCATGGTCATGAGCGACGAGGCCAACGCCAAGACCGCCGAGGTGGCTTCCAACATGACCTATCTGGAGCTGAGCACCCATCCTGGGTATATGGATGCCTTCGTGGCCGCCTGCTTCATCCCCCATACCGATTCCCGGCTGTTCCCCCACAGCGTACAGGAGGCTTGAAATTTGGAAATTGAAAATCACAAGGAAGAGGTCCCCTTTGCCCACTATGAGGCCCTCTTCAAGGACTTGAACCCCCGGGAGGTCCTGGAGCGGCTGCCGGATGTGGGCTTTGACGGCGGGGCCTTTCAGGTGACCCTGCTGGGCAGAGGCTTCTCCATTACCTACCCCGGCTGCGAATTCTCCGCCAAGGACGGCGGGGCCCTGCCGCCCCTGCCCACCCGCACCTTCCTGCTGCGCTACCTGCTGGAGAGCAAGCAGGTGGCCTTCGGCGGGGAGTGGAAGACCTTCCGGGAGATGCCCTGGGGGGAGATGTACATCAAGCCCTATACGGGCCGCGTTCTGACCCGGGCCGCCTTCACCTTCGGCACCCGGGTGGCCGCCTTCAAGGCCGCCGCCGAGAAAATGGGGGCCGTGCCGCTAAAGCACGGCGACGCGGGCTACCAGTTCGATCTGATCGGCCCCTACCGGATGCAGATCATGGTCTGGGAAGGGGACGATGAGTTCCCGCCCAACGCCCAGGTGCTCTATTCCGACAATTTCGCCGAAGGCTTCGCCGCCGAGGACCGGGTGGTGGCAGGAGATATCCTGATCTCGACCATCAAAAGCTATCTATAAAAAAGCTCCCCTGAAAGGGGAGCTCAGCTTGTCAAAAAAGCCTCGCAGAGTTTGGCGGCGTAAGCCGCCAAATAAAA
>UQGU01000024.1 GCA_900540635.1 uncultured Eubacteriales bacterium
GGGGTATACACGATTTCCAATCGTGCGCGCTCGGCCAGCTACGCGACTTCTCCATAAGCTGCTCGGTTTGTGCTGCCAACTGACAGCTTGGGTATTATACTATAAAAGAAAAGATTTGTCAATTCTTTTTTTGAGAGATTCCCGTCTCGGCTGACAGGAGCCAGCGCACCCGTCGGGGAAGCTTTTTGGCGGAGGCCCGTCAATCTTTTTCATTCCTATAGATTTTTCCCACGAACCGTGCTATACTTTCCTCATATTTTGGAAAGGCGCATACCCCATATGAACCATTTTGAGAAATTTATCGGGCAATACCGGAATCTGAACCGGGAAATTTACGTCCTCTTCTGGGGGCGGATCGTCACCAGCATGGGCTCGCTCATCTGGCCGCTGTTGACCCTGATCCTGAAAAACAAGCTGGGCTACGATGCCACAACCATTGCCCTGATCACCATGGTCATGAGCATTCTCCAGTTCCCCATGCTGCTTCTTGGCGGCAAACTGGCAGACAGCCGGAACCGGAAGCATATCATCGTCTCCTGCGACCTTGTTACCGTCGGGTGCTGTATCCTTGCGGGGCTCATCCCTCTGTCCAATATCAGCATTGCCCTGTACTACATCGCCAGCGTGTTTGCAACCATCGAGGGCCCCTCCTATGACGCTCTGGTTGCGGACCTGAGCGACAGCGACAGCCGGGAAAAGGCCTACAGCCTGCAATACCTGGGCATGAATCTGGGCCTGGTGCTGGCCCCTACCCTGGGCGGATTGCTTTTTGAGAACTACCTGTGGCTGGCGTTCCTCATCACCGCCGGTGCAACCCTCTCCTCCACCCTGCTGATCATCATCTTTATCAAGCGGCTCAGCGTGGAAAAGGCCCACATAAGCCAGTACGAGCAGGACCGGCAGGAGGTCAGCCTGATCAGCATTCTGCGGGAGCGGAAAAGCGTGGTGCTCTATGCGCTGGTGGGGGGCTTTGGCAGCTTTGTATACGCCCAGTTCAACTATCTGCTGCCGCTGAATATGGAATCCCTGTACGGGGCCAAGGGCGCAGAGATTTTCGGCCTGCTGACCAGCGTCAACGCCCTGGTGGTCATCCTGGCCACGCCGCTGGTGACCACCTTCCTCGGAAAAATCCGGGATGTGAAAAAGCTCCTCATCGGTCAAACCCTGATCGTGCTGGGACTGTACAGCTTTCGCTATGTGCAGCTGCAAATGGCGCTGTATTTTCTGCTGATGGTCATCTTCACCATCGGCGAGGTCTTCAAGACCCTGGGGGAACAGCCCTATATGACCCGGCGCATTCCGGCCACCCATTGGGGGCGGGTGAATTCCTTCGTCTCCATCGTCAGCGGTGCCTTTTCCAGCGTTGGCAACCTGTTCCTGGGCCGCCTGCTGGACAGCCAAGGCTATTCCGCCGCCTGGCTGGCCGTGGGCCTTGCGGGAATTGGGCTGATCATCCTTGCCTATCTTCTCAGCGAAACGGACAAAAAGGCGTTTCCGCTGCTGTATGCCGAAAAATAAAGGACCGTTTTCCATGAAAAAATGCCTCTGCCCAATAGACGGGTGTCCGTAAAACAGTTAATCCTCCGTATGGCTTAGACCATGCGGAGGATTTGTTTATGTCTAATCTTCAAACTTGCTGGCGGCAAACGGTTTGTCAAAACCGTTTGCGGACGGCAAGTCCACAAGGGATAGCCGCTTTAGCGTCGCAAGGGAGTGTAGCTCCATTGACGGAACAAAGTGACGCAACCTTCTCGGTCGGGCAGTTTTCTTCTGCTGACAGAGAATGAAGCTCCGCAGGACGCACATACTCCCGATAGGAGAGTATAGAAGTGCGCCCTTTCGTTCCTAAAGGGATTTTATCAGTTCGCCAAACTGAAATTTATTTTTTCCTTGTGGTTATACGAAGTAACAAGCATCCTATCAAAAATCCAACGAGAGTCCCACAAGTATTCATAATCACATCATCTAACTGTGCAAACCTTCCAATAAATGTTTGCAAAAATTCTATACCAATCGAAAATACTGCTCCAAGTATAACGCCATTCCACCAATGCTTGTGGATATTCTTAAAAATAAATACTGGCAAAAATCCATATGGAACGAATAGACATATATTCAAAATAGTTGCCGCATTAAATCCATCCTCAAATAATTTAAAACTAATATAACTATCAAGTGGTGAGGATATTCCAAAACTACCACCAATAATTCCTGTAATTTTTAATATTGATACAACTATTAGAATCCATAAGAATTGACATAACCAATTTAAAATCTTAACTTCAATTTTCTTCTTCTGGATAAATTCAATACCCACTTCGATAATCATAACACCTGCAAAAATAATAAGTGCCATTGGAAGTAATCTCACTAATATCCATATTCCAGTCCATATTTCCATTGTAATATAACTCACTATCATTCCTCCATAAATTCCGATTTGTTGCTCAATTTCATATTCAAATTATACCATAAAACTTGTGAACAATTCTACCGCAACTTTGGAATATATGAGAAAAGTCCGAACAGTTTTCTGCCCGGACTTCCTCGCTCAATCATAAATCAATTCCGCTTTCACAATCTCCTCTGCCTGTGCCTTGCAAGCGTTCATCTGCCGCACCCATTCCATTTGGTTTTCGGCTTTCAGCTGTTCGGTCACACCGTTTTGCTCTGCCAGTGACCGCATGATCAGCTCCATGCGGTTTCGTGCCGCTTCGTCGATCTCGGCGCAATACTGTCTTACGTACACCCAGCTATGGGTAGAGGCATTCTTCTTTTCCATTTGGTATTCCGGAGATCATCGGACGCAATTACAGCATCCTCACATACATTTCCTCTACCGCTCCGAAGGCAGGCTGCTTTCTTCCGCTGGCGGCAAAGCCGTGCTTTTTATAAAACGCAATGGCTGGGGCATTCTGCTCAAACACCCACAGCAGGATTTTCGTATATCCGGCCTTTGCGACATCCGCCAGAACCGCATCCATCATTTTGCTTCCGTAGCCACGATGCCAATTTTCCGGAAGCGAATGGATGCAGATCAATTCCGCGTATCCCGCCATGGCTTCCTCTCTTGCCGCATCCCACCAGGCAATGCAGTGCGGTCTATGGTCTATTTCGAGAATATACCCATTGCCTTTCTTTTCCTCCAACAGCTTTCGATACATCGCCTCTGCTTTGGAAAAATCTGTACACCTGTCCAGGGTTTCCGGCAACAGAATATCTTGGAATGCTGCTTTCCAGCTTTCCGTTTGAATATAGGCTAGATTTTTTTCGTCTCCGCCGGTAACCTTTCGAATTTCAACCAAAGAGATTCCTCCAAACGAATTACTGAATGTCGTGTTCCTCTCAAAACGTTCATTTCTTCTGCAAACCGGAAATCATTGAACTACCTGGACGGCATTCCGGGGCTGTTCCACTTCCTCCCCTGCCTGGCGGAGAAGGAGGGATTTGGTACACTAAGGTGTGAATGCCGACTGGGCGGCATTCAGAAAGTGTCCACCGGACACTTGCCGCGAAAAAGTCAGATTGTGCCGTATCCGGGCGGCGGAGAAGGAGGGATTTGGGACACTAAGGAGTGAATGCCGACTAAGCGGCATTCAGCAAGTGTCCACCGGACACTTGCATTTGATTGTTCAAATCCCTCCCCTACCTGGCCAAAAAGAAGACCCCGTCCTAACGGATGGGGTCTTCTTTTTGGCGGAGAAGGAGGGATTTGAACCCTCGATACCCTTTTGGGGTATACACGATTTCCAATCGTGCGCGCTCGGCCAGCTACGCGACTTCTCCATGCGCTTGCTCGCTTCGTGCCGTCTCACAGACAGCTTTGATATGATACTACAGACCAGGACATTTGTCAAGCTTTTTTTCCTGTTTTTTCATTTTTCCGTGTACAACAGCGTCACCGCCCGACGGTTTACGGAGCCGTCAATATACCGGGCGCAGTCGGAAATCTGCCGGAAGCCGCATTTTTCGTGGGTACGCAGCGAAGCGGTGTTCCCCCGCAGTACATGGGAATACAGGCGGACTGGGCCGCTTTTTTTCAAATGCGCCACCGTCTCGCAAATCAAGTGGGCGGCATAGCCCTTTCGGCGCTCTTCCGGGGCGGTTTCCAGGGCCTCCAGCAAGAGGCCGTCCTCATAGGGCTCCAAGCGCAGGGCGCTGACGTAGCGCCCTGCCTCCTCCAGGATGAAATACGCGGCGCCCTCTGGGGCAAAAAACACCTGGCTGAGGTATTCCCGGAAGTCCTCCTCTGCAAGGGCCAGCTGCCGGTCCGGGGTTTCCCCGGGGTAGCGGTCCCCCCCGTTTTCCCGGTTGCCCTCCACGTAAACCTCCATGAGCTTGGGAAAAGAAAGCCCCCGCAGGGATTTTGCAATCAGCAGCATTACAGCGCCTCTCCCAGAATGGATTTCGTTGCGTAGGCATTCAGGGACATATCGGCAACGTTTCCGGCTAGGTACTCATAATAGGCCTGGGCGCCGATCATGGCACCATTGTCCCCGCAGAGCTTCAGCGGGGGCATATAGACCTGAGCCCCCAGCTTTTCCGCTGCGGCCAGAATGTCCCGCCGAATCCGGGAATTGGCCGCCACACCGCCTGCAACGGCGATTTTCTTGCAGCCGGTCTCCCGGATAGCAAGCTCTACCCGGGGCACCAAAGTGTCGGATACCGCCGCAGAGAAGGCGGCGCATAGGTCCGGAATACGGATCTCCTCCCCCAGCTGCTCGGCGTGGTGGATCAGGTTCAGGGCGGCAGTCTTGAGACCTGAGAAGCTCATATTGTAGGGATTCTCGCCGGGCTTGCTGCGGGGCAGGCTGTAGGTGTGTTCATTGCCGGTCTGGGCCATTTTGTCCAGGGCCGCACCGCCGGGATAGGGCATTCCCAGAACCCGGGCTACCTTATCGAAGCACTCCCCTGCCGCATCGTCCAGGGAGGTACCCAGAATCCCCATCTTCGTATAGTCCAGCACATTTACAATCATGGTATGTCCGCCGGAGACCACCAGACACAAAAACGGCGGCTCCAAATCGGGATAGGCCAGGTAGTTGGCCGCAATGTGGCCCCGGATGTGGTGCACCGGGATCAGGGGCTTGTCCATGGCGAAGGCAGCGGCTTTCGCGAAGTTCACGCCCACCAGCACAGCGCCAATCAGCCCCGGGGCATAGGTCACGGCCACGGCATCAATGTCGTCCCGGGTCAGGCCCGTGTTGATGAGCGCCTGGTCTGCCAGGCCGTAAATGGCCTCGATGTGCTTCCGGGAGGCAATCTCCGGCACCACACCGCCATAGAGCCTGTGCAGGTCCACCTGGGAGGCGATGCAGTCCGTCAGCACCTCCCGGCCGTCTCTGACAATAGCAACGGCAGTCTCATCACAGGAGGACTCCACCGACAAAATATTCATAAGCTCCACTCCTTTCGAAGGATCAGCGCGTCTTCTTTGGGGTTGCGATAGTAATTTTTTCGCCGCCCGATTTCCGAAAAGCCCAGCTTTTCATACAGAGCCCGGGCGGAGGCGTTGGAATCCCGGACCTCCAGGGTCAGGCAATGGCTTTCCCGGGCTTTCAGATCAGCAATCAGGGCAAGGATCAGGCCTTCCGCGATTCCCTGCCGCCGGTAGTCCGGGCAAACGGCCACATTCATCATGTCCGTCTCCCCCAGCACCGTCTGGGAACCCACATAACCAACCAGTTTCTCCCCATCCATGGCAACCAGCCAATGGGACAATGGGTTTTCCAGTTCCGAAGCGATGCTTCGTTCGCTCCAGGGGTCATGAAAGCAGATTTTTTCCAGCTCGGCGATCCAGGGCACATGGAAGGGTTGCATTTCTATGATTTCGATCATTTGGCATCGTACCAGCTTTTTCCAAACTTGGCCTCTGCCGTCAGAGGCACTTTCAGTTGGGCCACGTTTTCCATCTCCCGGCTGACCAGCGCCGCCACCTGGGGAGCCTGGTCCTCCGGGCACTCCACGATAAGCTCATCGTGGACCTGGAGCAGAAGCTTCGCCTCGGGGAAGCTCTCCCGCAGCGCCCTGTCCACCCGGATCATGGCGAGCTTGATAAGATCTGCGGCGGTGCCCTGGATGGGGGTATTCAGGGCGATCCGTTCCGCGCTCTGGCGGACATTGAAATTGCTGCTCTTTAGCTCCGGGATATATCGGCGTCGGCCATAAAGAGTCTCGGTATAGCCCCGCTCCTTGGCATCCTCCACCACTTTTTTCATATAGTCCCGAACGCCATGGTAATTGGCAAGGTAGCTGTCAATATAGTCTCTGGCCTCGTACCGGCTGACGCCGATGTCCTCCGCCAGGGAGAATTCGGAAATACCGTAGACAATGCCGAAATTGACTGCCTTGGCGTGGCGGCGCTGCAGGGGCGTCACCTGGTCCGCAGGCACGCCAAAGACCTGGCTGGCCGTAGCCGTGTGAATGTCCAGGCCGTCACAGAATGCCCGCTGCATGGTTTTATCGTCTGCAATGTGGGCAAGCACACGCAGCTCGATCTGGCTGTAGTCCGCATCTACCAGCACGCAGCCCGGCTTGGGGACGAACATCTTCCGGATCTCCGCGCCCAGGTCCGTCCGGACGGGGATATTCTGCAGATTTGGGTCTGTGGAGGAAAGCCGCCCGGTGGCCGTCACCAGATTCTGGAAGGTGGTGTGAATACGCCCATCGGGGCCAATAACCTTCATCAGGCCGTCGGCATAGGTGCCCTTGAGTTTGGTCAGCATCCGGTAGTCCATAATGGCCGGAATAATGGGGTGCTTGTCCCTGAGCTTTTCCAGCACATCGGCATTGGTGGAATAGCCGGTTTTGGTCTTCTTCCCGGCGGGCAGGCCCAGCTTTTCGAAGAGCAGGGTTCCCAGCTGCTTGGGAGACTGGATATTGAAGGGGCCATCGGAATAGCCGTAAATCAATGCCTCGCAGTCCGCGATCCGCTCTTCCAGCATTTTGCCGAACTGGGCCAGCTGGTTCCGGTCAATGGCAATGCCCAGCCGCTCCATTCGGTAGAGCACGGCGCACAGGGGCAGCTCGATCTCATTGTAAAGCGCTGTCTCGCCCTGCTTTTCCAGCTCCTGCTTCAGCGGCTCTGCCAGAAGCCAGACGGCTTCGGCACAGGCTGCGGCATCCCCATCCTCCACGGTTTTGCCCAGGAATGTGGTTGCCAGCTTGGAAACGGGATAGTCCGACTGGGAGGGGTTCAGGTCATAGGCGGCAAGCGCCGTGTCGAAGCACACGCTGCCATAGGCAATGCCCGCCTCTTCCAGCAGGTGCATGGCGGCCCTGGCATCGTGGAGCACCAGCGCCTCCATTTGTGGCAGCGCCGCCATGTGCAGCTCCATAGGCGTCAAAGCGCACACGCCATCTTCCCAGGCAATGCCCAGGCTGCCGTCCGGCGCAAAATAGAGGGCGCACTTGGATAGCCTCTCCGGCAGGACCTCCGCCTTGGGCAGGGTCTTCACGTCTGCCTTAGCAGGAATTGCCGCTTCCGCTGCTGCGCCCCGGAGACCGTAGCGGTCGATCAGCCGGACGAATTCCAGCTTCTGGAACAGGGCATAGAGCTCCGGCTTGTTGTATTCCCTGAGGACCGCGTCCGCAGGCTCAAATTCGATGGGTGCCTCTGGAATGATGGTTGCCAGCTCATAGGAAAGGTAAGCGCTGTCCTTCCCCGCCTCCAGCTTCTCCCGAAGCTTGGGGCGGATGGAGGCATCCTCCAGATTGGCATAGACCCCGTCCAGGGTGCCGAATTTCAGCAGCAGGTCCGTGGCCGTCTTGGGACCTACCCCGGCCACACCGGGGATATTGTCGGAAGAATCCCCCATGAGGGCTTTCAAATCCACCATGCGCTTGGGTGCGAAGCCGTATTCCTCCCGGAATTTGGCTTCATCGTAGAGGGTTGCCGTGGTCTGGCCGGGCTTGGAGATGACCAGCTTGATCTTCACATGGTCGTCAATGAGCTGCAAGGAATCCCGGTCACCGGTGACGACAACGCAGTCCCAATTTTCCTGGCCGCATTTTTTGCCCACGGTGCCGATGACGTCGTCGGCCTCCCAGCCCTGGGCAGAGTAGATGGGGATATTCATAGCAGTGAGCACCTGCTTCATAACCGGCATCTGCTGAGCCAGTTCCTCGGGCATTCCGTGGCGGTTGGCTTTATAGCCCTCGTAGCGCGCATGCCGGAAGGTGGGGCCGTGGAGATCGAAGGCCACACAGACAGCGTCCGGGCTCTCCTCCTTCTCCATGCGCTCTAAGATATTCAGGAAGCCATAGACGGCGTGGGTATAGAGTCCGTCCCGGGTGGTCAGGGGCTTTACCCCAAAATAGGCCCGGTTAATGACGCTATTGCCGTCTAAAATCATGAGCTTCATACTTTTCTCCATTTCGCGCCCTGGGGCGTATCGATGATTTCCACACCCATGGCTTTCAGCTGATCCCGGATGCGGTCTGCCTCGGCAAAATTCTTTGCCTTCTTGGCATCGGTTCTTGCCGCCACCAGGGCGTCAATTTCCGGATCTGCATTGGCGGCCTCCTCGGCCTCCTGCTTCTTGCGCAGGGCCTCGGCAGCGGAAATCAAATTCAGGGAGACCACCCTGTCAAAGTCCGCCAGGGCAAAGAGCTTGGTGGCATCGTTGGTCTTTTCCTTTAACACATCATAGAGGGCCGTAACGGCCAGAGAGGTATTCAGGTCCCCGTTCAGCGCACCCAGAAACTTTTCCTTCAGCTTTTCGTAAACGGCCATATCCACTTCGCCGTCCTGCTTCAGGGCTGCGATTCTGGCAATGAGCTTTTCATAGGCCCCGGCAGCATTGTCCAGGTTTTCCCAGGAGAACACCAGATTCCGGCGGTAGTGGCTCTGCAGGCAGAAATAGCGGTAGGCCATGGGGTCGTAGCCCTTGTCCTGGAGCAGGGAAACCGTCAGAAATTCCCCTTTGGACTTGCTCATCTTGCCGCTGTCCGTATTCAGGTGGTGCACATGGAACCAGTAATTGCACCAGGGATGGCCCAGGTAGCTCTCGGACTGGGCGATTTCGTTGGTATGGTGGGGGAAGGCATTGTCAATGCCGCCGCAGTGGATATCCAGATACTCGCCCAGGTGCTTCATGGAGATGCAGGAGCATTCGATGTGCCAGCCGGGATAGCCAACGCCCCAGGGAGACTCCCACTTGAGGGCCTGATCCTCAAACTTACTCTTGGTGAACCACAGCACAAAATCGTTCTTATTGCGCTTGTTGGTATCCTCTTCCACGCCCTCCCGGACGCCTACAGCCAGGTCTTCCTCATCGTGGTCGTTGAAGACATAGTATTTTTCCAGCTTGGAGGTATCGAAGTACACGTTGCCTCCGGCAAGATAGGCATAGCCCTTGTCAAGCAGGGTCTGCACCATGTGGATATACTCTGCAATGCAGTTGGTGGCAGGCTCTACCACATCCGGGCGCTTGATGTTCAGCTTGTCGCAGTCAGCAAAGAAGGCATCCGTATAGAATTTTGCCACTTCCATAACGGTTTTATGCTCCCGGGCGGCGCCCTTGAGCATCTTGTCCTCGCCGGTATCGGCATCGGAAGACAGGTGGCCTACGTCTGTGATATTCATGACCCGCTTCACACCGTAGCCCATATAGCGCAGGCTCTTCTCCAGCACATCCTCCATAATATAGGTGCGCAGATTGCCGATATGGGCATAGTGATAGACCGTGGGGCCACAGGTATACATTTTGACATGCTCAGGGTCTCTGGGGGTAAAAAGCTCCTTCTTATGGGAAAGAGAATTGTAAAGGTACATGGTTTTTTCCTCCTTATTCCGGACAAATAAAAAACGCCTCTCATACTCTTCCGGTACAAGAGGCGGCATTGCCGCGGTTCCACTCTCATTTATCGCTTTTATGAACTTAACGCTCCCGGACGCACCTTCGCCCGCGCCCAATATCCCGGCTTGCAGCCAATGGCCGGGGCTCTCTGAAAGGGGCTGCGGGGTACTCTTCCCGTTCTCAGCGTTTTGGTTATTTTACCATTTTAAGGGTTACTCTGTCAAGGGTTTCCGCCGAAAAAGCAGGGGGAAATCTTTGTCGATTCCTTCAGCTTCTGATCTTCCTCTTGCGATTTCTCTGGATAGTTTGCCCAAAAATGGGCGAGATTGTATTATTAAATAAATCTTATCCTATTGACAATGGGCACCAAAGCAAGGTATAATACACTTGAGAAAAACAAGAAAGGGAGGTAACACAATGATTTACCCCTTCAGTCAGACCAATTCTCGGAAAGTCATGCGCTTTGTCAGTGCTGCGGCCGCCGCTTTCCTGTGCGCGACCATGTTCACCGGCTGCTTTAAGAAGGATGCCGGTCCTTCTACAGATCCCTCTTCCGGTCCTAATCTGGTAGACACCGCAACCACCGAGGCCACCTCCGCCCCTACGGAGGCAACCACCGTGGCTACTACGGAAGCTCCCAAGGAGAATGTGGCCGTCGTCAAGGAGAAGGTCAATACCTATGCTTCTCCCAGCCTGGAATCCAATATCGTCCATACGCTGGATGCCGGCGATGAGGTAACCGTCAACCGCGTGGAAACCATGCCTGTAACGGGACTCACCTGGGCCTATATTCCCCTGCAGGGCTGGGTGCAGACGGATTATCTGGACATGACCAATGTCACTCTGACCGGCTCCACCACCACTCCCGCAGGCAGCGGCAGCACCACTGCAACAACGGCCCCCGCTGCAACGACTGCCACGACCGGCGGCAATACATCCACCACCCCCGGCAAGAGCGGCACCGTGACCGCCAGCGAGCTGCGTATCCGCCAGAGCGCCGCTTCCACCGCCGCCGTGGTTGGCAGCTATAAGAAGGGCGACAAGGTTACGGTTCTGGAAACCAGCAACGGCTGGGGCCGCACCGATAAGGGCTGGATCAGTCTGAACTACGTAAGCTTCGGCACGACCACCGGCACCACCAATACCGGCAATACCGGCACTACCGGAACCACAACCGGCACCACGACCACCACCGGCGGCACCAAGGGTGTCGTCACCGCAACCCAGCTGAACATCCGGGAAAGCGCCGCCACCACCGCAAACAGAGCCGGTTCCTACAGCTACGGCGACCGGATCACCATCCTGGAAACCAGCAACGGCTGGGGCCGCACCGATAAGGGCTGGGTCAGCCTGAACTACGTCTACCAGGACGGCACCACCGGCACCAAGACCGCCAAGGGCCTGGTCACCGGCACCACCCTGAACGTCCGCAGCGGTCCGGGTACCAAATACGACTCCGTGAAGAGCTATGGCAACCTGACCCGCGTCAACATTCTGGAGCAGATCAAGATTGGCAACACCACCTGGGGCTGCACCAAGGACGGCTGGATCAGCCTGGACTATGTCTACATCGACGGCACCACCGGTGACGGCGCAGGCACCGGCACCGTATCCGGCAGCAACGTGAACATCCGCAGCGGCCCGGGCACCAACTACGATGTTGTCGGCTCCTACAGCCAGGGCGATAGTGTAGAGATCTACGCCCAGTTCACCATCAACAAAACCGTGTGGGGCTGCACCAATAAGGGCTGGGTTTCCATGGACTACGTGGAAGTCGGCTAAGGCCATCTGATCACAACACATTTTGGCAGCCCCGGAAGAAACCTCCGGGGCTACCATTGTTTATAGTGAGGTGTATTTATGAAACGCTTTCTTTGCTTTCTTCTCCTCCCTGCCCTGCTTTTAGGGCTTATGGGCTGCAAAAGTCAGGTCACCATCGACTATGGAACATCCACGCTCTATACAAAAGCGGATATGGATGAGGCAATGCAGCTGATTCGTCAGGAGTTTGATACCTGGAAAGGCTGCGAACTGCACAGCATCCGCTATCTTTCAGACGACAGCTGCAATGACAAGAATCTTTCATGGATGAATGAACTGGCCGCGGCCAGAGGTCAGGACGCAACCTTTACCCAATGTATCTTTTTTGAAAGCAGCTTTCATTCCCCTAAAAAAGGTGAAGATGCCGGGGCCTGGAATCCCGATGAGGAATACACCGGCTGGCAATGGTGTCTGGCCAGGACGGAAGGCGGCCCGTGGATATTGATGACAAATGGATACGGCTGAATTCATTTATTGAAAACCAAAAGCCGGGGCATGGCGAATTTTCACGCTATGCCCCGGTTTTGTTATCTTAGTTCCGCCAAGCGGCAGCCTCCATTTCTCAATAAAAGCACAGTGCGGTAAAGCTTCCGGCTGCGAAGTAAAGCCAAAGACGGAAGCTCTTCTTCCCGGTCATCAGGCTGCGCAGCATCAGAATGCAGCCAGCAGTCAGGACGATGACAGCCCAAGCGGATAACAGCCGCAGAGGCGTAAAGCCGAAACGGGAAATATAGAGCCACAGCTTCGCCCCGGCGGTCACCGCCAGAAAGGCACTCTGGACCATCAGCAATCCCTGGAGCCACTTCCCTGCCCGGTTTTGCTTTGCCAAAATGGACAGCAGCCAGATGAGGAAGAAGTTGATCGCCATCACGGCGCAGAGCTGGAAGAAGCCGGACCTTGCGTAGCCTGCCGCCGTCAGCGTCCCCGGAACGTGGCCGGAGAAAACCGCAAACAGATTTCCCGCCTGAACGCCGAAGAAGAGAAAATACACTGCCGCAAACAGCCCCAGTACCAGATTGGCGCCGGATGCAGGCACAACCCGGATTTTTTCCAGGCGCTCTTGGGAAACGCGGCGGGTCTCCTGCCGCCGGGCAGCGCCCCGGAGAAGTCCATAGAGGTAAGCCCCCACCGGCAGGCCCAAAAGGAACCAGAAGCATTCATTCAGGAAATTCTCCGATAGGCGTAAATTCAGTTGGAACCCCCGAATCAGTTTTTCAAAGCCTGCATCCGCCTCGCACAAAAGGTTCATAACCAGCGCAAGCAGCGGAAGGGCCAGCACCAGGCACAGCACTGCCAACCAAAAATCCCGCCGTCTTTTCTTGCCCGTTTCTCCATCCTGGGGTTTCAGGAGCCCTGCGAATCCGGAAACGGTATCCGTTATCCGGCCAAAGAAATTGCCGAAGGGCAGCAGAAGGAAGGCATCCGCGCAGTCCCAGGCAAAGCCTAATGCGTCCTCCCCGTCCCGGTCAGCCCCCAGATAGCTGAGGGCCCAAAGACCGGCAGAGGCATGGAGGGCCAGTGTGCTCCAATCTGCCGTGGCGCGGCAGCGATTCATGGTGATGGCCAGGCCGATCAACGCCGTGACCCCGGCCCAAAGATAGTGCATAGGGCCTCGATTCCGCTTCTCCCGACCAATGGCCATGCCCCAGGCAAAAAACGCGGCAACGAAGATCAGCACAGGCCAGGGGCCCAACACGGTCTTCCAATAGAACCAGCCGATAAAATAGGCGATGAGCGGCAGATAGAAACGTCTTTTCACGGTTCGTCCTCCTGATATTCCAGAATATCCCCCGGCTGGCAGTCCAGCACCCGGCAGATCTCATTCAGCGTAGAAAAACGGATGGCCTTGGCCTTCTGGTTTTTGAGAATGGACAGATTCGCCGGGGTAATGCCGATTTGCTCTGCCAAATCTCCCGCGGCCATTTTTCGCTTTGCCAGCATAACATCCAGATTCACAACAATTGCCATAGCCGCCTCCTCAGACCGTCAGGTCCAGCTCATCCCGCATGGGGATGGCCTTGGCGAAAACGTTTTTCACGGTCCGGACGATCAGCCCCATAAATCCGGCGGCCAGGGCCACAAAGCCCAGGGAATAGATCCGCGGACAGGCCGCCAGGCAGACAACGCAGGCGATAAAGCAGCAAACACTGATGACTTTCAGAAGCCGAACATTTTTGCTTTCAAATACCTGCCCCCTGTGCAGATTCCGCAGGAGCACATCCATGCAGTACAGCAGGAGAAACCCCGGCACATTGCACACATACAGGCACACCTTCAAAAGCACCGCGTCTCCACCGTCGAACACCGGCAGCACGCGCATGAGCACCCGGGAAAGGGGCCACACTGCCCAGTCCAGCACAAGGATCAGTGCACCGAATACCCATACCAAAATCCGGCTGAGTAAAATGCTCCCGGCATCATTTCTTTGTTCCATAAAAAACCTCCTGTGTCTTGATGGCATCAAGATAGCACAGAAGGCTCCGTTTGTCAATAACTATTTATCGTTTTTCAATAAATTTTATTTGTTTTGCAAAAAACGGGACTGTTAGGAAACGCTCTGTCATTGCGAACCAGCGCGCACGCTGGTGTGGCAATCCCCCGGATTTTCAAACATCTTGGCAGTAAAACCAGTCTGTTACCATTCAACCGGGGGGCTGCCACACCAGTGACATCGGTCACTGGTTCGCAGCGACATACTTTTCTAACAGCCCCATCTCTTATTCCGCTTTTTCGATTGCTTCGATGACGGGATTGACAGGTTCTGTATCGATGGTCTCCATCAGACCATTGTCATAGGCCTCGGCAACCTTGGGGTCAATGGGCAGTCGTGCCAGCACAGGCAGGCCCAGGTTCTGGGCGACCTCGTCCAGGTGCCCCTCGCCGAAGACCTTGATGCGCTTGCCGCAATCCGGGCACTCCAGGTAGGAATAGTTCTCCACGAAGCCCAGAACGGGAATGTGCATCATCTCGGCCATGCGGACCGCCTTGGTAACGATCATGGAAACCAGGTCCTGAGGGCTGGTGACGATGACAACGCCGTCCACCGGCAGGCTCTGGAAGACGGTAAGAGGCACGTCACCGGTTCCGGGAGGCATATCCACAAACAGATAGTCCACGTCTTCCCAGATGACATCTGTCCAGAACTGCTTGACAGCGCCGGCAATGACCGGGCCTCTCCAGACCACGGGATCGCCGGGGTTATCCAGCAGCAGATTGATGGACATGACCTGAATACCGCCCCGGGTCAAGGCAGGGTACAGGCCGTCATCGTTGGCCCCCTGGCACTCGCTGACGCCAAAGGCCGTCGGCGCAGAGGGGCCGGTGATATCCGCATCCAGCACGCCCACGCGCTTGCCCTTCCGGGCCATGGCAACCGCCAGCATAGAGGTGACGGTGGACTTGCCTACGCCGCCCTTGCCGGACACCACGGCGATGACCTTTTTCACCGTGGACTTGGGGTTCAACTGCGCCAGCAGGCTTTCTTGCTTGCGGTCTTCGCAATCAGAGCTGCAGCTGGAACAATTTCCGTTACAGGAACTCATTTTTCAATTCTCCTTGTTATGCTTGTTATTTGCCTTTTCAGCATGATTCACAATGATTATTATATGCCGGGACGCACATTCTGTCAATGGCGGGTTTCCGGCCCAGACGTCCGGTTATTCCTGAGCAGCTTCCCACTGCTCCATCAGCTCCATGAGGCTCTCTTCCGCCGCTTCCTTCTCCCCCATCAGGCGGTTCAGTTCCTGATAATCCGAAGCGGCAGCCTGAATCTTTTTCTCCAGATCGGCCACAACCTTTTCCTGCTTCTCGATCTCCCGCTCCAGCTTCTTCACCAGCTTGTCGGAATCCTTGGGGCCGGACCTGGGCTTTTCCTTCCTCTGCTTCGGGGCCGCAGGCGCAGCAGGCAGCTGCCTGGCCTGGGCCTCGTGCTCCAGAATGGCGCGGTATTTTTTATAGCCGCAGCGGAAATCCCGGATGGCGCCGTCCTCCAAAAGCCAAATGCGCTCCGCGAATTTTTCGATAAAATACCGGTCGTGGGAGACAAAGAGCAGCACGCCCTCAAACTCCTCAATGGCGGCCTCCACCCATTCCCGGGAGGCAATGTCCAGGTGGTTTGTGGGCTCGTCCAGAATCAGCAGGTTGATTTTTTCGTCCATGAGCATACACAGCCTGAGCCGGGACTGTTCGCCGCCGGACAGGGTGCCCACGGTCTTGAACACATCCTCGCCCTGGAACAGGAATGCACCTAAGCGGTCCCGGGCCATCTGGGGCGTCAGGTTTTTCTCATAGAGCATGGTGTCGTACAGGCTGCGCTCCGGGTGGTCAAAGTGGATGATCTGGGGCAGATATCCCCACTTTACCGTGGGACCGAACTGGATCTTGCCCTGGCAGTCCTCCTCGCCCAGCAGGCACTTGATAAAGGTGGATTTGCCGGTACCGTTATCTCCCAGCAGGGCAATGCGTTCGCCGCCCTCCACGTTCAGATTCACATCCGAAAACAGCACCCGGTCTCCAAAGGACTTGGAGACGTTCTTCATTTTGAACACCACATCGCCGGAGAAATCCTTCTCCCCGAAGGAGGCCTTCATGGTCCGCTCGGCCTTTGGCCGCTCGGTCTTCTGAATGCGCTCCATGCGGTGCTGGATGGACATGGCCCGGCGGTACAGCGTCCGGTTGTTGATGCCCCATCCCTTCATGCGCTCCACGGTATAGCCCAGCTGCTTGAGCTTGGCCTGCTCCTGCTCATACTGCTTCATTTGCAGGTCAAACCTGGCCTGCTTCTCCTCCATATAGAAGGAATAGTTGCCGGAATAGAACTCCCCGTGGCCGTCCACGATCTCGATCACCCGGTCTGCCACCTGGTCAATGAAATAGCGGTCATGGGAAATGGTCAGCACCGTGCCCTTAAAAGCCTTGATATAGGCTTCCAGCCACTCCACGCTGTTCAGGTCCAGGTGGTTGGTGGGCTCATCCAGCAGCAGGATGTCCGTTTTTTCCAGCAGCAGTCTTGCCAGATTGATGCGGGTCTTTTCCCCGCCGGACAGGCTGTCGAAGAGCTGTGGCCGCTGCTCAGCAGTAATGCCCAGGCCGTTGCAGATCTTATCCACGTCCACATCCATATCATAGCCGCCGCCGGACTGGAAGCGGTTCACCAGGGTATCGTATTCCCGCAGCTGCTCCTGAGTCGCCCCCTGGGCCATAGCGGCCTCCAGGGCCTCCATCTTCTTCTTTGTGGCCGTCAGAACGGAAAATGCCGTGCGCAGCACATCCTCTACGGTGTAGCCGGTGGGAAACTTGGGGATCTGGGAAATGAGGCCCAGCTTTTTATTGGGATTGACATAGACCTCTCCCCCATCATAGTCCATCTCCCCGGTGAGGATCTTGAAAAGGGTGGTCTTTCCGCAGCCGTTCCGGCCCAGGATGGCCACACACTCTCCCTCCTGAATTTCAAAGGAAAGGCCCTGCAATAGGTTTTCTCCGATGACGAAGAATTTATTCAAATCTTTGACTGATATATCTACCATGGTTTTACTCCATTATGGGATTATGGTTTTCGCAAGCGCTTCAAATTCTTCCGGGCTGTATAATAGATTTACCGCCTGGAGCATAGCATTGCTGCTCATATGCTCAGGAAGCTCCAGCTTTTTCAGAAGCGCCTTTCTTCTTTCGCTGCTCCCAGGCCCGCCGGAGAGCCCCAGCTCCATGAAATCCTGCTTGGTAATGGCTTTGCGGGGTTCCTGCGCAGTACCGTCCATTGTCGCGCCGCAATCCCTTAGGGCTTTCAGGATGATCTCTGGGGTCATGCCCTCTACGCCCAGCTTTCCTTCTTTTCCGGGGGCCGCCTTCCGGCGCTCCTTGCCGGGAATATCCGGAATATAAGCATGGAGCAGGTATTTCCCGGGAATGGCGCTTTTGATGTGATTCCGGATGACGAAGCCTGCGCCATCAGAATCCGTAAAGACGATCAATCCCTGCCGTTCCGCCACCCGGCGCAGAAGGGCCATCTGCTCTTTATTCTTGAAAATGCCGAAGCCAGAGGTCTCAAAAATGGGGGCGTCCACGATCTGGCTCAGTGTATTTTTGTCGTATCGGCCCTCCACCAGGATGGCCTGCTGTACTTTAACCATTCTGCGCCTCCCGGGCCAGGCTCAGAAGCAGGAGCTCCAAAAGACGCTGAGGGTCGTCATAGGATGTTTTGATCCTGTAGTCCGTTTCCAGCACCAGCGTATTCGCTTTTTGGCAGAACGCCGCCGAAACACGGCGGGCGGCCTCCATGGTTTTCCGGGCGGGATAATCCGGCAGACCGCAGAGCTTTTGCAAGTCTGCGGAGGTCTTCCGATTGTCCAACAGCGTCCGCGCCGTGCCCAGACGGCGGAAATGGCTGCCCACCGCGCCCAGGATGGCCAGAGGCTCCTGCTGCATTTTCAGCAGCTGCTGCAATTTCAGCAGCGCCTCGTCATAGCGTCCGGCGCTGAGCAGGTCCGTCATCTGGAATACAACAGCATCCAGCACAGGCTCCGTCACTGCGTCAATATCCGCCTTGCAAATGGTATCCGCTGCCGAATAGGCGCAGATTTTCTCAATTTCTCCCAAAAGGGAGGTCATAGTCCCGTCCGTAATGTCGATGAGATAGGCGCAGAGCTCCGTGGAGATGCGCTTCTGGTGGGCGGAAAAGTGCCGGGTCAGCCAGGCGATCAGGTCCCGCTGGTCCTGCTTGGCAAATTCCACCACAAGGCCGTTTTTGTCGATGCTCTCCCAGAGCTTTTTCATCCGCTTGTCCGGCTTCCAGGGGCAGGCCGTATAGACAAACACCACCACGCAATACTCCGGAATGTCCGACAGCACCGCAGCGATCCGGTCCCGGTCCGCCTCGTTCATTTTGAACAGGTCGATGTCCTCCACCTGCACAAGGGTTCGCTCCGCCATCATGGGCAGGTTCTCCACCGCCTCGGAAAAGGCCGTCAGATCGAAGGTCTCCGTATTGAAGCGATGGTAATTGAAGGATTCCGTCAGCGCATCCAGCACCAGCTTTTTTAGGCTCCCTAAGTAGTGCTCCAGCAGGAAGGTCTCCTCGCCGAAGAAAATATAAAGTCTTTCCGGGTTTTTCTCCCGGATATGGGTTTTCAGCAGCTGCAATTCACTGCCGGACGCCTGTTTTTTGACCACGGCGTTACCTCCTGATGATAATGGTGCCCTCCTGATCTGTGCGGCGGACGGTACACCCGGCCTCCTCCAGCCGGTCCAGGACCTCCTGGGTGGGATGGCCATAGTTGTTTTCGCCAACGCTGATAACAGCCAGCTCCGGCTGCACCGCGTCCAATAATTCCGGGCAGGTGGCATATTTTGACCCGTGGTGGCCCACCACCAAAATATCCGCTCCCAGCGCATGATCCTTCACCAGGCGGCGCTCCCCTGCCACATCCAGGTCACCGGTAATCAGTATACCACAGTCTTCCGTTTCAAACAAGATGGCCATACTGTTTTCCTGCCCCTTGTTGCCGCCGCTATAGGGATAGATGTGCAGAATGCCCTTTCCGAAAGGAACCACACAGTCCTCTGTGACCACCTGCCCCAAGGGCAGCAGCTCAGAGATTCCCGGCAGGATCACGCGCTCCGCCGGGATCTGGGTCAGGAAATTCTCCGTGCCGCCAAAATGATCCCGGTCGAAGTGGGTAAAGAGTAGAAGATCCAAATCATAAAAATTCTGGCTGCGGAGCATCTGCCATGCCCTGTCGGCGCAGACCGTATCAGAGTAGCCGCCGCAGTCGATCAGCGCGCTCTGCCCGCCGCTTTGCAGGAGCAGGGTCTGCCCCTCGCCCACATCCAGCACCGTCAGGCGGCAGTCGTCCGCCCTGGGACCATAGCTCCAAAGAACCGTAATGAGCGCAAGGGAAGCAGCTCCTACGGAAACAAAAACCCAGCCTCTTTTTCTGCCCAAAAGAAACCAAGCCAAAATCAAAGCATAGACCCCCATCAGCCAGTAGACCACATAGGGATTGCAGGTATACACCGCTGCCATGGGAAGCCTTGAAAGCGTCCCGGCAATCCGGAGCACCAGCCGGATTGGCCAGGCCGTCAGCCAGCCCAGTGCGGTTCCCAGCACCGGAAAAACAGGCCCCAGAATGGACACCGCCAGAATTCCGCCGAAAACAAAGGGCAGCAGCCATAGAATGCAGAAATTGGTTACGGGACCGATCAGACTGGCGGTGCCGAAATAGTATACGGATACAGGCAGAGACAGCACCGTAGCACTGAGGCTCACCGCCAGGGAATCGGAAAGCACCTTTCCGCCGGGCAGTTTTTCGAACAGCCGGGAAAGGCCTTCCGCAATTGGTCGCTGGAACAACAGAATGCCCAGCACGCAGAGCACCGACAGCTGAAAGCCTGCCGCCGCAACCACCAGCGGATTGCCCAGCAGCAGCCACAGCACCGCAAAGGCCCAGGCCGTCAGGGAATCATAGGTTCGGCGGGTAAGCCGTGCAAGAATCAGCAGCGCAGCCATCAGGCAGGCCCGAACCACGGAAGGCGTATTGCCAACCATAGCCCCAAAGAGCACCAGCAGCGGCACACCCAGCAGGAAAGCCGGCCACGGCCGCCTGGCGCAAAGCACCCATAGAAATCCGAAGAGAATTGCCACATGCAGCCCGGAAACCGCCACAATGTGTCGGATTCCGCTGATGCGCAGCGCCGTCTCCTCTGCATAGGAGAGGTCCGACGTGTCGCCCAACAGCAGGGATTTTGCAAAAGCTGCCGTATCCTCCGGAAAGCAGGCTTCCACAGCTTCTTTGGCCCGGGCACCCAAACGCTGGGGAAGGTAACGCAGACGGTTCTCCTGCCCTGCCTCTATGGCGACGGCTCCTTTTGTGCTGAGCTGGGCGAAAATGCCCCGGCCAAAAGAAACGGCGTTCTGCTTAGAGCCGCCGGGCAGGGTCACCCGAATGCGGAAGTCTCCGCGAAGTATGTTGCCGGCCTGGGCCGTCTGTCCGTCTCCCAGATAGGCCTGCACGCAGTAGCGTTTGCCGCCGATCTTCATTTCTGCCCGGACGCTCTGGCTATACAGCCCCGGCACGCTGTCGGCCTTGGCCGTCAATACGATTGGCAGGGTCTGTTCATCCAGGGCAAGCAGCGGCTCATAATAGGTCCTTTGCAAGGTAAGCAGCAGGCAGCTGCCCAGCGAAAGCCCCAGCGCCGCAGCCGCTGCCCGGCGCAGCCAGCGGAAACGCCGGGAAAGGATGGCAAGGCTCCCGGCCAACAGAAGCGCTCCCGCCAGAAGCAGCGGCACAGCGTCCCACAGCAGCCAGAGCCCAACGCAGCAGCTCAAGGCAGCGCCTATGGAGAACCAGAACAGAGCGCGCATTTCGCCATCCCTCTTTCGCAAAAGGCGCAGCCGGTTGGGGCTGCGCCTAAAAATCCATGATTACACTTTCTGAGAAACGAAATCGTCAACCAGAGCCAGGGCGTTGTCCACCTTGATGGGGTCTTTGCCGCCGCCCATGGCACTGTCGGGCTTGCCGCCGCCACAGCCGCCGCACTCGGTGCAGACCAGCTTCACCAGTTCACCGGCCTTAATGCCCCGCTTCACAGCTTCCTTGCCGCAGACTGCCAGGAAGGTGGGCTTCTCGTCCTTGACAGAGGCCAGGACAGCTACAACACCGGGCTCACGGTCCCGCAGCATATCGCCCATCTGGCGCAGCTTTGCAGCATCCGCCTTGGGCAGGACAACGGTCATGACCTTCAGGCCGCCAATCTCATGGGCACCGAACAGGAACCGCTCGGCTTCGCCTGCGGCCTCCTTGGCCTTGTACTGCTCAATAACCTTCCGCAGTTCTTTGATCTCGTCCAGATGTCCCTGAAGCTTTCCGGCCAGCTCCATAGGCTTGACCTTCAGCCGTCCGGCAGCCTCGGTCAGCAGGCTCCGGTTGGTTTCCAACTTTTTCAGGCACAGCTTACCGGTATAGGCCTCGATCCGGCGAACACCGGAGGCAACGCTGCCCTCGGACTCGATTTCAAAGGGGCCCACCTTGGCGGTATTGTCCAGATGGGTACCACCGCAGAACTCCACGGAGTAGCCGCTCATGTTGACCACCCGTACCACATCGCCGTACTTTTCGCTGAACAGGGCGGTGGCCCCCAGCTTCTTGGCTTCCTCAATGGGCATCTCCCGGGTCACAATGGGGTAACCCTCCAAAATGGCGTTCTGAACAATGGAATTGACCTTGTTCAGCTCCTCCCGGGTCATGGGTGCGTAATGGGTAAAGTCAAAGCGCAGGTAATCCGGCTCCACCAGAGAACCGGCCTGGTGGACGTGGTCGCCCAGAACGCTGCTCAGAGCCTTTTGCAGCAGATGGGTGGCGGAGTGGGCACGCATAATGGCCTTCCGGCGGTCCACATCGATGGAGGCGCAGACAATGTCCTCCACGTGGATGGTGCCCCGATTCAGCTTGCCGTAGTGCAGGTACTTGCCGCCCTTGTCCTTCTGAACATTGGTGACCTCAAAGCGGCTCTCGCCCAGCATGATCACGCCGGTATCCGCCACCTGGCCGCCCATTTCCGCATAGAAGGGGGTCTTGTCCAGCACCAGAATGCCGCTTTCACCGCCGGAAATGGCGCCGGAGACCTCGTCCCCTACGCAGATGGCCAGGACCTTGCTCTCGCAGTTGAACACATCGTAGCCCACAAACTTGGTGGGGGTGTTGTCCAAGCCCAGATCAATGCCGGCCCAGGCCAGGTCGCCCAGCGCCTTCCGGGCCTCCCGGGCGCGGACCTTCTGCTCCTGCATGAGCTTTTCGAAGCCCGCCTGGTCCAGGGTCATGTCCTCGTCGGCCACCATCTCCAGGGTCAGGTCAATGGGGAAACCATAGGTATCGTACAGCTTGAAGGCATCGGCACCGGAGAACTCGGTCTCGCCCTTGGCTTTGTGCTCGGCAAGCATATCGGCAAAAATCTTCATGCCGCCGTCGATGGTCCGGGCAAAGTTCTCTTCCTCCACCTTGACCACCTTGGTGATATAAGCAGCCCGCTCCCGCAGATAGGTATAGTGGCTCTCGTTCTCGTGGATAACGGTCTCCACCACCTCATGCAGGAAGGGGTGGTTCACACCCAGCAGCTTGCCGTGACGGGCAGCCCGCCGCAGCAGACGGCGCAGCACATAGCCCCGGCCCTCGTTGCTGGGCAGAACGCCATCGGCAATCATGAAGGTGGAAGCACGGATATGGTCCGTGATGACCCGGAGAGACACGTCCATCTTGACACTCTGGCCGTAGGAAGCGCCGGTGATCTCCGTGACCTTGTTGGTAATGTTCATGACGGTATCCACATCGAAGAGGCTGTCTACATCCTGGCACACAACGGCCAGACGCTCCAGGCCCATGCCGGTATCGATGTTCTTATGGGCCAGCTCGGTATAGTTGCCGTGTCCATCGTTATTGAACTGGGAGAACACGTTGTTCCAGACTTCCATATACCGGTCGCAGTCGCAGCCCACGGTGCAGCCGGGCTTGCCGCAGCCATACTTCTCGCCACGATCATAGTAGATTTCGCTACAGGGGCCGCAGGGGCCGGAGCCGTGCTCCCAGAAATTGTCCTCCTTGCCGAAGCGGAAGATGCGATCGGCAGGCACGCCCACTTCCTTGTTCCAGATGTCGAAGGCCTCGTCATCGTCCACATAGATGGAGGGGTACAGCCGGTCCTTGTCCAGGCCCACGACCTCCGTCAGGAACTCCCAGCTCCAGTGGATGGCTTCCCGCTTGAAGTAGTCGCCAAAGGAGAAGTTGCCCAGCATCTCAAAGTAAGTGCCGTGGCGGGCGGTCTTGCCGATGTTCTCGATATCGCCGGTACGGATGCACTTCTGGCAGGTGCAGACTCTGTGGCGGGGGGGCTCCACCTCACCGGTGAAGTAGGGCTTCATAGGCGCCATGCCGGAGTTGATCAGCAGCAGAGATGCGTCATTCTGAGGGATCAGGGAAAAACTGGGCAGGCGCAGATGGCCCTTGCTCTCGAAGAAGGAGAGGAACATTTCCCGAAGTTCGTTTACGCCGTAAGGCTTTGTACTCATGGTTTTCTAACCTCCATTTTTTCTGCAAAACAAAAACCCCGCCCCCAAAATTTAGGGGCGAGGTAGAATTTACCCGCGGTACCACCCTAATTTACCCAAAAATGGGCATCTTAGACGCTCTATAACGGGAGCTCCCGCCCCGGTCCTCCCGGGTGACGCAGGAAGTGGCGTGCAGCCGAACACCGAAGGGCTTTCACCGTCCCCTTCTCGCTAAAGGTGCCAAACGCTGCTTGGTTTCTGCATTGTCTTTGCATATCGTGGCTATTCTAACCACTTTTATGGGGTTTGTCAATAGGAAAAAGCAAAAATGGGCGTTTTTACGCAGACTCTGGGGCACGCTCTTTACTGCCCGGAAAACTGCCTCTGGAAAAATGCGCGGCAATATGGTATATTTGCTGCAAAGGGGGGATGCACCGGTGCTTGTTTATATGTCGCTTATGGATTCAGCGGATGACAAGTCGAAATTTGAGCGGGTCTATCAGAGCTACAAGGGTCTCATGTTCTACACCGCCAACAGGATTCTGAACAACCCCCAGGATGCTGAGGATGCCGTACATACTGCCTTTGTTAAGATCGCGGAAAATATTTCAAAAATTCAGGAAGCAGTGTGTCCAAAAACGAAGGTCTTCGTCGTTACTATTGTTGAGAATACCGCAATCGATCTCTATCGGAAGAAAAAACGGCTGAACATCATTGATTTTCCGGAAGGGCTGCCCGAAGCCCCTGTTGATCTTGATGGCGGGACAATGCTGGCTGCCTGCATGGCGCGGCTGCCTGTCCGGTACCGACAGGTGCTTTTGCTGAAATACAGCTATGGATTCTCCAATAAGGAGCTGGCAAAGCTTCTGGGCATCACGGAAGCAAACGCCATCAAGCTGGGTCAGCACGCAAAGGAAAAATTTCAGGAAATTTGTGAAGAAGAGGGGGTGCTGCCATAATGGACGATTTTTTCAAACAAGCTGCAGAGGAATATCTGAACGCCCTCAGCAACAGTCTCCCTCAGCCGGAAGACTGTCGGCATAGCTTTAGCAAGCGCTTTGAAAAGCGGATGCGACTCCTGATTGCAAAGACTCTGCACCCTGTGCGGACCGCCATGCTCCGGGCCGCTGCCAGCTTCGCTGCCGTCCTGCTGCTGTTCGGTTCCGTTCTGGCTATAGACGTGGACGCACGGGAAGCGTTCTTTGGATGGTTAATGGAGCAGAACACGTCGTTTTCACATTTTGTTTTCACGAGAGACTCCGCAGAACCAGATCTTGCACAGTTCTACCCTGGATGGATTCCTGATGGCTATTCTCTCTATGACAACTATTCGATTCAAAACGGTCAGGTATTTCTGTATTCCAACGATCTCGGAGATATTTTGTCTTTTATTTACACTTCGTCTCCAGAGAATCTGGAAGTATACGTCTATACCGAAGCGTGCAGTCAAGAACCCTTGTCTGTTCATGGAGATGATGCGCAACTGTACATTCCGGAGGATACAACAGAAGCATCGGAACTCATCTGGCAGGATTCTCATGGAACACTCTTCCTGGTTTCCGGTAAATGTGGTAAAACAGTATTAGTCCAATTTGCTGAAAAAATTTTTAAAAAATAGTTTTGCCAAGTGTCCAAAAACGCCCTCGAAATTCGTTACGTTGTGTAGAACAGAAGGAAGGAGGTGAACCAATGAAAAAGCGTATTTGTTCTATTATGCTCCTGATTGCACTTTTAATTCCGCTTTCCGCGCAGGCCGTAACACCTCGTAAGCCAAAAGTTATTCCGTACATAAACTTTAGTGGAACAACCGCAACTTGTTCTGTTTCTGTAATTTGTGATAGCACAAAGGACGCTATCTCTCTAACTGCAAAGTTGTACAACAGGAGCACCTGTATTGCTACATGGACGGAATCCGGAACCGGCAGTTTGAATTTCAGCAGAACAAAAACCGTTCAGCGCGGCAATACCTACAAGCTGACAGCAGACGTTACAATCAATGGCACAGCACTGGCTACGGCATCCACAACCGGAACTTGTCCATAAACGCTCACTTCTCATTGCAAGATAAATACATAGGTGGTGTTTCCGATGCAGCTATAATAATCAGTAAGCTTAGAAGACTATCTACAAATTGCTTCGGAGGTACATTATGAAAATGATTAGAAAAATGGCTGCTCTTCTTATCGTTCTTTCCATGTGCATCGTTTTCCCCTGCGCCGCATTCGCAGCACCTGCCTATTGTGATTCCACAGACAGCACCACACTAGTCGCGGAACCTGTATCTTTGCCCTCTCCAAATTTCAGTCAATCACCGTCCCAAGTCGCACCAATGGCTACGTCCAAAAACTTCTCTTGTGAATCGGGGCACTTTGCCGAACCCTTGCAGTCCGACTACTATGTGATACAGGGCTCAACAAAGCTTAAAATCACCAGTATGACATGGAATCCTCCCGTATGCGACATCACCGTAGGTTTCTTTCCGAGTGGAACAACCGGTACAGAACCATATGGAGTCAGACTTTCCGGTGGTTCAGCCTACAATCTGACTATAACTACAGAAAATGTCCCCACTGGAATGTATTGGATCTACGTCTACAACAACGGTGACTATTCAGCCAATGGAGTGATTCAATACTCTGTCTCAGAGTAACAAAAGGTTGCCTCCTTACTGGGACTTAAAATCTTGCAATTCTGGCAGGCGGAAAATGCTATCTGCCAGAATTGCTTACGGAGAGGTAAAGCTTATGAAAAAAGGTACTCCTCACATCGATTATCTGCCTTTGATTGGCTGCCTGATCCTGGTCATCGATCCATTGTTGGTCTTTTTCCCCAGCGTCAGCGGCCTTCACGTCATCCGAACTATGGCATTCCCGATTTTTGCCTACCTCCTGGTTGAAGCATATGGGGACGGTGCGCATTTTTCACGGCTTGTGCAAAAATTACTGATCCTTGCCATAGCCTTTGAAATTCCATTTGATTTGAATCAAACATGGAAGCCCTTTAACTTTCAGATGAACAATCTGTTCTTTACGCTGTTTTGCGGACTTCTGATGTTGGGTGTTCTAAGTCAAAAGTGGAATGCTGCGCTGAAAATTGGAGCCGTCGCTGCAATTGCCGCCCTCAGCTGTCTGCTGCATTTTGAATACGGACCGTGTGGAATTTTGACAGTCCTGTTATTTTACACAACACGATCTGCAAAATGGAAATATGTTCTGCAAATCTGTGGACTTCTGATTCTTTCATGTCTTTACGCACAGGTGGCCGTGAGAAGCGAAGTGATTTGGATGACAGCTCCCGGCGTTATCTCGCTCCCATCCGGCTCGCACATAGACGCACAATTTCTTTCCGCACTGTCTCTTATCCCGATTTTCCTCTGCACTAGGAATGGAAACGTTTCCAACAAAAATTACACAGTATATTGTTGTCTCCCATTGGCATATCTTGGAATCTATCTGTGTCGCAGAGTGATTATGGGGTTCTGATGTGAACCGAAACAGCTTAATAAACCAATTTCTTTCAAGAAAGCACCGTCCTAACATAAAATCCCCCTAAAGCAGCCCAGGGAGAACCAAAGTCTGCTTTAGGGGGAAATTCTATGCCAAAACTGCCTCAGCCGTCAGGATGCCGTCAATGGCGGCGGACATGATGCCCCCGGCATAGCCTGCACCCTCTCCCGTGGGGTAGAGCCCCCGGATGGCGGACTGCCGGGTCTCGTCCCGGAGAATGCGCACCGGGGAGGAGCTGCGGGTCTCCGGGGCGGTGAGCACCGCGTCCGGGTCGGCAAAGCCATGCAGCTTCCTGTCAAGCTCCGGCAGGGCCTGGGCAAGTGGGCCCGTGATGCATTCCGGCAGGCAGTCATGAAGATCACACCAGGTAACACCTGGACGGTAGGTGGGCTTCACGGTGCCGGGGCCGCTGCTGGGTCTCCCTGCTAAAAAGTCCTCTACCCGCTGGGCAGGGGCGCAATAGCTGCCTGTGAGCTGATAGGCAGCCTGCTCTATCTGACGCTGCCAGTACATCCCGCCCAAGGGGCCTTTTTCCGGAAAAATAGAGGGGTTTACGGTCACCAGCAGGGCCGCATTGGCGTTCTCCCCGTCCCGGTCCGCGTAGCTCATGCCGTTGGTCACGGTGCGGCCCTCTTCCGAAGCTGCCGCCACCACGAAGCCGCCGGGGCACATGCAGAAGGTATACACCGTTCCGTCCTCCAGGTGCTGCACCAGCTTGTAGTCCGCCGGAGGCAGATGGGCATTCTGCCCGCCGTACTGGGCCTCGTTGATTTTTTCCTGCCGCTGCTCGATGCGCACACCCATGGCAAAGGGCTTCGGTTCCATGGGAATGCCCCGGGAAAGCAGGGTCTCGAAGGTATCCCGGGCGCTGTGGCCAATGGCAAGAATGGCCCTGTCGCAGGGAATCTCCTCCCCGCTTGCCAGCTTCACGCCGGATAGCCGATCTCCCTCCAGCAGGAAATCCGTCACCTGGCTTTGGAATTGCACCTCGCCCCCCAGGGCGATGATCTTTTTGCGGAGATTCTGCACCACCTCCAGCAGCACATCCGTGCCCACATGGGGTTTGGCGTCATAGAGGATATTCTCCCGGGCTCCAAAAGCCACAAATTGCTCCAAAATCCAGTGAATTCTGGGATTGCTGACGCCGGTGTTCAGCTTGCCATCCGAAAAGGTCCCCGCGCCGCCCTCGCCGAACTGGACGTTGCTTTTGGCGTCCAGGGTTCCGTTCTTCCAGAAGGCCGCCACCTTTTCATGGCGGGAAATTGCGTCCTCGCCCCGCTCCAGGACGATGGGCCGCTGGCCTGCCTGAGCTAAGATCAGGGCGGCAAACATTCCGGCAGGGCCGAAGCCAATGACCACCGGCCGTTTCTCCCGTTCCGGCTGCCGTTTCGGGGGCTTATAGCGCTCTGTGGGGGCCGGAGTTATCTTTTTGCTGCCGCATTTTTTCAGAATTTTCCCTTCGCCGCTTTTCAGTGTCACATCTACGGTATAGATAAATTTCACATCCGGCTTTTTCCGGGCGTCTACAGACCGGCGGACCAGGCTGACGCTCTGGATTTCCGAGGCGGAAATACGCAGAATTTTCGCCGCCTCAAAAAGCAGCACCGTCACGTCCTGTTCCGGCCCCATGGCAATGTCTCGAACTCTCAGCATGATTCTGCCTCCCCTGCGTGCATTCCCGCCAGGCTGCCGGAGCTCCAGGCCCATTGCAAATTGTAGCCGCCGCAGTCTCCGTCCACATCCAGCACCTCACCGCAGGCATAGAGCCCGGGCACCAGCTTGCTCTCCATGGTCTTTTCGTCAAATTCCGCCGTTACAATGCCCCCCGCCGTGACCTGGGCGCTGTCCATACCCAGGGGCTCCGTCAGATGCACCCGGAAGCACTTGGCATTTGCCGCCGCCTGGTACAGGGCCTTCTCCGGCAGTTGGGCAATGGGCGTATTGAGGCCGATGCCTGTCTCCTGCACCAGCACCCGGCCAAGCCGGTTGTGGAGGATGCCCGTAAACAGCTCCCCGGCATTCAGGCCCGTTTTCCGCCGGGCAAACAGCATCTCCGCCAGAGCCTGCTCGGTCAGCTGGGGCAGCAGGTCCAGGCAGCAGAACCAGTCCCCTTTTCTCTGGCACACATCCCGGGAAATCTCAAAAATCACCGGGCCGGACAGGCCGTATTCCGTGAACTGGATTTCGCCGCTGCTTTCGGACCAAGGTTCTCCATCCCTGGAAATCTCCGCCCGACACTCCGCCCGGACGCCTTTCAGAGCGCTGACCCCGGGCCAGTCGGTTTTCAGCTGGACCAATGTGGGGCGCAGACGGGTGCAGCCATGGCCCATGGAACGCAGCAGCTTATAGCCGGACATGGAGCCGCCAAGCTTCGTGCCTGCCAGGCCGCCGCAGGCAATGATCAGCTTATCACAGTGCAGGGATTCGCCGCCGGTCTCAAGAGTGAAGCCTGTGGCTTCCCGCCGGACTTTTTGAACCTCACAACCGGTTTTCAGGGTGATATTGGGCTTTTCCAATGCAAACCGCAGCACATCCACCACGGAATTGGCCTGATCCGAAAAAGGATAGACCCGCCCGGAGGCCTCCGCCACAGTCAGCAGCCCCAGCTCCCGAAACCAGGCAAGGGTGCGCTCCGGGGAGAACCGCTCCAGGGCATAGCGGGAAAAGGCCGCGTCATCTCCATGGAAGCCACCCTGGGCGGCATGGAGATTGGTCAGATTGCACCTGCCGTTGCCGGTTGCCTGGAGCTTTCTGCCCACCCGGGCCTGCCGCTCCAGCAGGATCACCCGGCATGCCGGATTCTCCGCCGCCCGCAGCGCCGCCGCCATACCGGAAGCACCGCCGCCAATAATACCAACGATCATATTTCGTTCCTCATTTTCCTTCGTTTCCGGTTATTATACACGATTTTGCCCCAAGGTACAAGAAAAACTTCTTCCCAGTGGGGCGAATCTATGCTATAATGGAAGAAGGTGATGCTATGGAACGCAGCGGAATTGAAAAAATCGCAAAAAATCCAGAGGACCGGCTTTTGCTTGCCAAGCTCTGGGACAAAATAAATGCCGGAGTCCGCAAAAACATTCCGGCCAATACCTGTTTCCTGGCTCCCAGGGAGCTGGAGCTGGCAGGCTTTCTCTTTGGGAATCTGCCGGGGCTGTACCGTTTCGGAGGCTATGAGGATGCGGAGCGGAAAATGCTTGTGTACCTTCCCGGCTACCTGGAGGAAAGTGCCTTATATGAAGACGACAGCCCTCTGTGCTGCCTGGAGGCAAGCTTCTTTGAAGCGGACAAGCTGAGCCACCGGGATTTTCTTGGTGCACTGATGGGCGCGGGCATTGCCCGGGAAACCGTGGGGGATATCTGCGTGGAGCCGGGCCGGTGTCTGTTTTTTGTGACCGCCGAGATCACGCCCTATGTGCTGGATAATCTCCGGGAGGCGGGCCGGACAAAGCTGCACCTCAAGCAGCTGCCCCTGCTGGGGCTTTCCATGCCGGAGCCGGAATTTCAGGAGATTCGGGACACCATGGCATCCATTCGGCTGGACAGCGTGATTGCCTCCGGCTTCCGCATTGGCCGGTCTCTGGCTGCGGACTATGTAAACGCCGGGAAGGTGAGCATTGACGGTCTGCCCTGTGAAAAGCCGGACAAGACCGTTTCCGAAGGGGCCAAAATCTCCGTCCGGGGGCTGGGAAAAATCAAGCTCTCCCAAATCGGAGGAAGGACAAAGAAGGACCGCATCGCGGTCACCATTCAGAAATATGTGTGAGGAATCCGTTATGAATATGAATGAAGTCATTGCCAGGATCAACGCTCTGGCAAAAAAAGCAAAGGAAGGCCCTCTGACGGAGGAGGAGCAGGCCGAACGAGACAAGCTGCGCCGCATCTATATTGACTCCGTCAAGGCCAATCTGGTGGGGCAGCTGGAAAACACCTACATTTTGCAGCCCGACGGCACCAAAAAGAAGGTCACGAAGAAATAATGGATATTCGTTCCGAAATTGAATTATTCACTCCGGGCTGCGAACAGGAGCAGCGGGACAAGGCCCAGATGCTTTCCTGGCTGGATTCCACACCAGACCCCTTTACCAGGGCGAATACCGTCGGCCACTTTTCGGCCTCCTCCTGGATCGTCAGCCCGGACCGGCAGCAGGTGCTTTTGATTTATCACAACATCTACCGTTCCTGGGCCTGGACCGGCGGCCACGCCGACGGGGAAAGGGATCTTCTGGCCGTGGCCCTGCGGGAAGCCCGGGAGGAAAGCGGGCTTGAAACCCTGCGGGTGCTGAAAGACGGCATCTTTTCTCTGGAAACCCTGACGGTAGACGGCCATATCAAGCGGGGAAGCTATGTTTCCAGCCATCTGCACCTGAATGTGACCTATCTTCTGGAGGCAGACCCCAGGGAACCGCTTCGCATGAAGCCAGACGAAAACAGCGGCGTTGCCTGGTTTCCCGTATCCCAGGTAGCCGAAAGGGTCACGGAGCCCTGGATGAACCGCTGGGTCTATCAAAAGCTAATGGAAAGAGTGCGCGCATTGGGCGCGTAATATGGAGAAATACATGGAATTTTTACCCATCACCAAGCAGGAAATGCTGGAGCGCGGCATTGCACAGCCGGACTTTGTCTACGTCATTGGCGACGCCTACGTAGACCACCCCTCCTTTGGCCACGCCATCATCAGCCGCATTCTGGAAAACCACGGCTACAGCGTGGTCATCATCTCTCAGCCGGACTGGCGCAACCCCAAGTCCATCGACGTCTTCGGTCGCCCCAGGCTGGGCTTTCTGGTCAGCGGCGGCAACATGGACTCCATGGTCAACCACTATTCCGTCACCCGGCACCGCCGGAAGACGGACTCCTTCACTCCCGGCGGCGTCATGGGCAAGCGCCCGGACTACGCCACCGTCGTCTACTGCAATCTCATCCGGCAGACCTACAAAGATGTACCCATTCTCATTGGCGGCATTGAGGCCAGCCTGCGCCGCCTGGCCCACTACGACTACTGGTCCGATGCCATGAAGCGTTCCATCCTCCTGGATTCCCAGGCGGACCTGCTGATGTACGGCATGGGTGAGCGCAGCGTCGTGGAAATTGCGGACGCCCTGAACGCCGGTATGGACGTGAAGGACATCACCTATATCGACGGCACGGTCTTTAAGTGCAGGGAGCTGGACGAAAGCCTGCCCACGATTATTCTGCCCGGCTACGAAGAGCTGCAAAAAAACAAGCGCACCTACGCCGAGTCCTTCAAGATTCAGTACGGCAACTGTGATCCTTTCACCGCCAAGCGGCTGGCCGAGCCCTACGGGAAGGAATATGTGGTGCAGAACCCGCCCCAGAAGCCCCTGACCATGGAGGAAATGGACGCGGTCTATGACCTGCCCTACTGCCGGGCCTATCACCCCAGCTATGAAAAACTGGGAGGCGTGCCCGCCATTGAGGAGGTCAAGTTCAGTCTGGTCAGCAACCGGGGGTGCTTTGGTGCCTGCTCCTTCTGCGCCCTGACCTTCCACCAGGGCCGTATCGTCCAGGTGAGAAGCCACGAATCCATTCTGGCCGAGGCAGAAAAAATGGTCAAAGACCCGGACTTCAAGGGCTACATCCACGATGTGGGCGGCCCCACCGCCAACTTCCGGCACCCCGCCTGCGAAAAGCAGATGACCAAGGGTGCCTGCGGCGGACGGCAGTGCCTCTACCCCACCCCCTGCAAGAATATGAACGCCGACCACAGCGATTATGTGGCGCTGCTGCGCAAGCTCCGGAAAATTCCCGGGGTCAAGAAGGTCTTCGTTCGCAGCGGCATTCGCTTTGACTATCTTTTGGCCGACTCCAAGGACACCTTCTTCCGGGAGCTGGTGCAGTACCACATCTCCGGGCAGCTGAAGGTCGCCCCGGAGCACGTGTCCGATGCTGTGCTCTGCCGCATGGGCAAGCCCAGGAACGCGGTATACAATCGGTTTGTGGACAAATATTTTGCTTTGAACAAGCAGTACAATATGAATCAGTTCCTGGTGCCCTATCTCATGTCCAGCCATCCCGGCTCTACCATGAAGGAGGCCGTGGAGCTGGCGGAGTACATCCGGGATATGGGCTACAATCCGGAGCAGGTGCAGGACTTCTACCCCACCCCCTCTACCCTGTCCACCGTCATGTACTACACCGGCCTGGACCCCCGGACCATGGAGAAGGTCTATGTCCCCACGGACCCCCATGAGAAGGCCATGCAGCGGGCGCTGATCCAGTACCGGAATCCCAAAAACTATTATCTGGTGAAAGAGGCGCTGATCGCAGCCCACCGGGAGGATCTGATCGGTTCCGGCCCCAAGTGCCTGATTCGGGCTGTTCCGCCCAGAAGCGGCGGCTACACCTCCGCCTCCAAGGCCCCGGGAAAGCCTGCCCAGTCTGCTGCCCCCGGCAAGGGAAATAACGCAAAAGGCGGAACTTTCCAAAAGGCCGGAAGGAACACCGGGAAAACCCCTGCCGCCCATTCCGCAAAGGCAAGCAGGAACGCCCGTCCCGCATCTTCCGGTAAGAAGCGCTGACAGACAGTGTAATTTTCCCGTTTTACACATATTCCGGCAATTTTCCTGATGTTTTTGGCTTCTACTTGCTGTATTTTCAATACAATAAATCGGAATTTATAAAGGAGAATATTGATGAAACTATTTTTATGTTCGCACTTTTCAAGTGT
>UQGU01000025.1 GCA_900540635.1 uncultured Eubacteriales bacterium
ATGTGTTAGGCACGCCGCCAGCGTTCGTCCTGAGCCAGGATCAAACTCTCAAAAAATTGTATCTAAAGCCCGAAGGCTTCAAATCAAGTTTTTGAATAATTCGCTCTTAGCAATATTACTCAAGAATTTTCGTTGGCTGTTTTTCGCTTACGCTTAAACAATTCCATTAATTGTCCAAGGTGTTCTAGTTTGTCTTTACGTTATTCAATTTACAAGGTACAGCCGTTCGCGCTCTCGCTTGAACTTTTTTATCTTAACACATTCTTAAGAACTTGTCAAGCACTTTTTTCGCGTTTTTCGAAGTTTTTAGAAGTGTTTTGTTGTCCTCCGGGCTGTTTGGGAGCCGTTCATCGGACAGCTTGCATATGATACCACCTGAGTCCCCGTTTGTCAAGCACTTTTTGACAAAAACTGACATTCTTTTTTGGTGGTTTTGTATAGAGACAGGTGTCCGCTTTTTGCGTACACCGAGCCCGGTTATTTGCCTGCGGCAGCGGTCCCCCTCCCCCGTGGGGGAAGGTTTCGAGCGCGTGATTGACATTCCCTTGCTTCTCTTTTATAATAAACAAAAACGCTCGTTTTTGGAGGAAGGCCCATGAAAAAAATCAGAGACCTGCCGGAAAGCAGCTTTTTAAAGCTGTTCTTTTGCTTCTTCGCCGCCGCATTTCTGCTTGCTGCGGTCATCGCGCCGGATCGGGCACAGATATTTGCCGGTATGGAGCAAATCCTCAGCCAGCCCTGCAAGGTTCCCACCAACTATTTTGCCGTGGCAGGCTACAGCGCTACCTTTTTCAATATGGGCCTTGTCTGCCTCATGTGCTTTGGTCTGTACCTGGCCTTCCGTGCGGAGCTGAACAACACCGCAACCATGGCCATCATCCTGACCACCGGCTTCGGCTCCTGGGGCATCAACATTCAGAATATCTGGCCCACCATCTGGGGCACCATGCTGTTCTGCATTGTTAAAAGGAAGCCCATGCGGGAGTACGTCTCCACCATGCTGTTCACCACCGGCATTGCCCCGCTGATTACGGACCTTCTGATCCGCCACCCCTTCGACAGCGTGGTGGGCTACAGCGGAAAGGGGCTTTTGCTTGCCATTGCCGTAGGCGTGGTCAGCGGCTTCTTTGTGCCTGCCGGGCTGAGCCATTCCCCCAGCGTGCACAAGGGCTACAATCTCTACAACGCGGCGCTGCCTGTGGGCATGGGGGCCTTCATTCTCCAGGCGCTGCTTTTCAACACCTTAGGTCTGGCGCTGCCCAGCGCCCCCCACGCAGACACGCTGAAAATTGCCTCCCGCCTGGGAGCCAACTGCTTCTGCGGCATTCTCTTTGGTCTTGCCATTCTGGCCGCCCTGGCCATGGGCTGCACGCCAAAGAAATACTGGGCTCTTATCTCCAGCAAAAAGCGAAGCCCCAGCATTACCGGCGGCTTTGGCAACGACGTATTCCTCATGAACTTTGGCGTTTTCGGGCTGTTCATCCTGGGCTACTACAATCTGGTAGGGGCCAGCTTCAACGGGGCCACCTTTGGCGTTATGTTCTGTATGCTCTCCACCTGCAATTCCGGCTCACACCCCCTGAATGCCTGGCCCATGCTGCTGGGCTACATGGTGGCATCGCCTCTGATGCACTGGCTGTCCCGGCTTGTAGGAGGACATTTTACCTATGTCATCAACACCCAGTCCATTCTCATCGGCGCCTGCTACTCCAACGGCATGACCCCCATTGTGGACAAGTACGGCCCCGGCCTGGGCTTCCTTTCCGGAATTCTGCACTTCCTGCTGGTGACCTCGGTGCCCCTGCTCCATGGCGGCTACTGCCTCTACAACGGCGGGCTCACCGCAGCCTTCATCTGCCTGATCCTCATGCCTACCGCCGAAGAGCTGCTCCCCATCCGGGAGCAGCGGCGGCTGCGGAAAGCAGAAAAGGCAGCAAAAAAGTAAAAAAGTCCCACAGAAATGGGAGAAAGTTCCATTTCTGCGGGATTTTCATATCTCTATGATCTCTGCCCCCAGGGCTTCGGCGTCCTCCCGGCTGTGGGTGACCAGCAGCACAATAGCTTCCTTGGGATACGCCCGGATGGCGTCCAGCGCCTTGCGGCGGTTGTCCTCGTCCAGCCCCGTAAAGGGCTCATCCAGCACCAGCAGCTCCCCGCCGTAGAGCAGAGCCCTAGCCAGGGCCGACCGGCGCTGCTGGCCGCCGGAGAGGTTGGCGGCCGGGGTATCCAGGCAGTCCGTCAGATCCAGCCGGGTCAGCATGGCGGTGATCTCCGTCTCCGGGAAGCGGCTGCCCAGCACCAGGCGCAGATTGCCCCGGACGGTCAGCTCCGGGATCAGGCGGCTTTCCTGGAAAACCGCGCTTTTTTTCCCGGGAACGCCGGTGATTTTTCCACCGTCCGGCTTTTCCAGCCCCAGAATCAGCCGCAGCAGGGTGGTTTTGCCCACACCGGAAGGGCCCATCAGCGCATAGCGCCCTCCGGGAGCCAGGACGGCGCTGAAATGGGACAGCACCGGCTTGCCGCCATATGCCTTGGAAACGTTCTGAAGCTCCATATCAGCCCTCCCACCGGATCGCCCGGTTCACGCAAAGATCCAGCAGCCACAAAAACGCCTTTTCAAACAGAATGCTGACGGCCACCAGCAGCACCGTCCAGGCGAACAGGTCACTGATTTCCAGATACACCTTGGCATCGTACAGCATCCCACCCACGGAACGGTTGGCAACAGCCATGACTTCTGCCGCCACTCCCGCCTTCCAGCACAGGCCCAGGGCCACATGGCAGGCGGATTTCAGATAGGGGGCAAGGCTGGGCAGAATGATGCACCGCACCCGACGCAGTCCGGACAAACGGAACACCCGGGCCATCTCCAGCAGCTGCGGGTCTGCCTCCCGAATGCCCTGCAGCGCATTGGCATACAGCACAGGGAGCACCATGAGAAAGGCAATGAAGGCGCTGATGCGCCGGCTGGACAGCCACAGCAGCGCAATGACAATAAAGGAGGCCACCGGCACCGTCTGAATGGCCAGAATATAGGGCCGCAGCAGGGTCTCCACCCAAGGAAACCGGGCGGACAGGGCCGCCAGAACCAGGGCCGCCAGAAATGCCAGGAAAAAACCCAGGCTGATGCGGCCAAAGGTGAAGCCCAGAGCCTCCCAGGTGGTCTTATCTCCCAGCAGCCCGATCACACGCCGGGCCACCTGAACAGGCCCCACCAGCAGCAGCCGGTTGTGGATCAGCGCCGCTGCCAGCTGCCAGACGCAAAGGGCCAAAAGGGCAGCAAAAAGCTTTGCTGCCCTTCCGGTTGGATCAAATTTCGGTTTACGCGCCATAATAGAAAGCGTCGTCCGGCAGAGCGCCGCCCACTGCGGCAGGGTTCTGCTCGAACAGCACATTCAGGCAGCCGCCCAGAGCATCCTTCATTTCGCTGCCGGTGATGCACACGATGTTGCACTGGGGGATGGCCTTCTTTGCGATAGGCTCCTTGACGATCTCGTACTGTCCGCAGGCAGCGGCGGCATCGTCCACATTTTCATTGACCCAGGCGGCGCTTTCGGCGAAGTCCGCCAGGAACTTTTCAACGGCCTGGGGGTTCTCCTCGGCAAAGCCCTTGCGGACCAGGATGCAGGCGGTGGTGCACAGGCTGCTATTTCCCACCTTCTCCCACTCATCGGAGACGGACAGGGCCACCCGGAAGCCCTCGCCCAGCTGGGCGGCAGCGGCAGTCACATAGGGCTGGGGCAGCATGGCAATGCCGGTGCCCTGGTCATTCAGGGTGGCTACCACTTCGCTGGGCTCGCTCTTCCACTCGATGGTCAGGTCCTTGTCGGGGTCCAAGCCGTTCTGGGTCAGCACATAGCGCAGGAAGTATTCCGGTGTAGAGCCCTTGCCGGTGGCATACAAGGTCTTGCCCTTCAGGTCCGCCACGGACTGGACGGTTTCCCCGTTGAATTCGGCAATGTACAGCACGCCCAGGACATTGACGGCCAGCGCCTGCACACCGCCCTCGGTTTTATTATAAAGAACGGAAGCCAGGTTGGCGGGAACGGACACAATGTCCAGCTCCCCCTGGAGGATCATGGGGGTCAGCTCATCGGCGGCGCCTTTGATGGTGTAGGTATAGCCGGAATCGGGGTTTTCGTCGGCAGTCCGGAACAGCTTGACCATGCCGATGCCGGTGGGGCCGGTCATGGCACCCAGACGCACGGGAACGGCAGGCTCCGTGGGGGCGGCAGTGGTTTCGGCCGTGGTCTCAACCGTGGTCTCGGCAGCAGGGGCCGCAGTGGTTTCGGCGGTGGCAGCCGTGCCGGAGGTACTGCCGCAGCCTGCAAGCAGGCCCACCGTCAGCGCCAGCAGGCAGAGAATGGATGTGATCTTTTTCATGGTTTCTCCTTCTTTTACAGGTGCGGAAGAGAATGCCTCCCCTCCGCACCTTGACATTATAAACGGATTGTACTATACTTGCCCCGTAGAATTCCGTTGCATTTGCAACGCTCAAGGAGGCTCCCATGAATCCGCAGCAGAGAAAGGTTGTCCACGAGTGTGGGCTTTTCGCAGGCATTGGGCCGGAACAGGCAGATGCCATGCTGAGCTGCCTGAACGCCCGGCAGGAGCACTATGCCAAAAACACCGTGGTCTGGAACATCGGCGACACCCTCCATGCCTGCGCCCTGGTACTGTCCGGGTGCCTGCGGGCCGAGAGCGTCAATGCCTCCGGGGAGCACCTGCTCATGGCCAACCACCGGGCGGGGGCCCTGGTGGGGGATGTGCTCATGGCCACCCCGGGAAGCCAAAGCCCCGTCTATGTCGTCGCCTCAGAGGACAGCGAGCTGCTGTTTCTCCCCTTCCACCGGATCATGAGCGGCTGCGCGGAGAGCTGCGAATGGCACGCGAAGCTGCGGGAAAATCTGGTGTCCGAAATCGCCATGAAGTTCTGGGCCCAGCGGCAGCGGACGCTGTACCTCTCCGCCAAATCCCTGCGGCAGCGCATCTCCATGCGGCTGTATGACGAATACAGCCGCACCGGCAGCCTGACCTTCTCCCTGGGGGGCACCCGGGAGGACCTGGCGGATTTTCTGGGGGCCAACCGCAGCGCCCTGTCCCGGGAAATTGCCCGGATGAAGGAAGAGGGAATTCTGGACTACTATAAGGATACCTTCCGGATTCTGTCCCTGGAAAAGCTGACAAAAGACGTGGGATAGCTTTTCTCTGTTTCTTTTCGGTTTAGAATAAAAGTTTAAGATATGTTTAAGAATAAGGGAAAAACAGAAGTGGAAGGACACGGCCCATGAAAAATACAACAAAGTTCGGAAAATTCCTGTATATCACCGTTACGCTCAGCTTTATTGTGCCCATTGTCTACCTGATCCTGCGGATGATCTTCGGCAGCTCCGCCAGCACCAGTGAAGCGGGCTACCACTCGGAATCCGACTATCTGCTGATGCTGATGCAGTGCATTCTCGGTCTCATCACCATCCACCTGCCCAGCATCCTGGAGCGGAAATTTCATTTTGTCCTGCCCAGCCTGCTCTACGGCTTCTACATCGTGTTCCTGTACTGCGCCATTTTCCTGGGCGAGGTAAGGAGCTTCTACTATCTGGTACCCCAGTGGGACAGCATCTGCCACTTTTGCAGCAGCATGATGATGGGCTTCTTCGGGCTCATGGTCGTCACCATCCTCAACCGGGACCAGCATCTGGCCGTCAGCCTGTCCCCCTTCTTCGTGTGCCTGTTTGCCTTCTGCTTCTCCGTGTCCCTGGGCTCCATCTGGGAGATCTATGAATTCGCCGCTGACGGCCTGTTCGGCATGAATATGCAGAAATTTATGCTGGCGGACGGCACGGTGCTTGTGGGCCACGCAGCACTGGCCGACACTATGAAGGATATTATTGTGGATGTGCTCGGCTCTTTGCTGGCCTCCGTCATCGGCTTCTTCTCCATCCGTAGGGGAAAGGGCTGGTATATCCCCACCCTGACCAACGAAAAGGAGAACGAGCAATGAAACAGAGAACTTTGACCAGTGTCGTGCTGGCCCTGCTTTCCATGGTCCTGCTGGGCTGCTTTCACCTGCCCTGGGTGCCCCAGCTGATTGCAATCCTGCTGGGCTGCGGCGCGGTATGGGAAATTCTGGGGGCCAACGGCATCCGGAATAAAGGCAGCTACGCCGCCGGTCTGTTTCTGGCCGTCATCATCCCTCTGTTCTCCCTGACGGAGAAGGTCTGGTGGATGGCCGCCGCCCTGGTGCTGGGCCTGGGCTTCTTTACATACCTGATGACGCGCATCGGCAAGCAGGCCCCCGCCTGGGTGGCCGCGCCGGAAATCGTCCTGGCCCTGAGCCTCTATCGGGGTCTGGCCTGCTATGGGGAGATCCCCCACGGTGCCTTCTTCCTGTGCCTGACAGGGCTCATCTGCGCCCTGACCGACATCTTCGCCTATCTGGTTGGCAGCCGCTTCGGCCGCCGCAAGCTGGCCCCCAAGGTCAGCCCCGGTAAGAGCATCGAGGGTGCGCTGGGCGGCCTGGGCATCACCGTGGTGCTGATTGTGCTGGTATTTGGGCGATTCTTCGACGATATTGGCACGCTGGTGCTGTACACGGCGGTGGTTTCCATTTTGGGACAGTTCGGTGACCTGTCCATGTCCGCCGTGAAGCGGGTGGCCGGTGTCAAGGACTTCGGCCATATCTTCCCCGGCCACGGCGGCATTCTGGACCGCTGCGACAGCCTCATGTACCCCCTGGCCTTTACCTGGCTGCTGTACTGCGCCCAAATCTGGATTTTTGTATAAGGCTTGCTTTTTTCTGCGCAATACCCTATAATGACCCTATCAACAGTAAAGGAGCCCATCATTATGGACAATGAAATTCTGAACAACGAAGAAGAGGAAGAAACCAGCATCCTGACCCTCACCGATGAGAACGGCGTGGACACGGACTTTGAATACCTGGACTGCATTCCTTACCAGGGCAAGGAATATCTGGTCCTGCTGCCCGCCGATGAGGCTGCCACGGATGTGGTCATCCTGGAGGTAGAGCCTGTGGACGAGGAGACCGAGAACTATCTGTCCGTTCAGGACGAGGACCTGCTGAACGCCGTGTACGACATCTTCAAGGAGAAGTACAAGGATGTTCTGACCTTTGAAGAGGAATAAACAGCAAAATACTGCGGGCGTGTTGCAAAAAACGCCCAATAAAAAAACCACATCGACCATCCCAAAAGGGTTGGCTGATGTGGTTTTTTGCGTTAGAATTAAACTACCATGAAAAACTCTAAAACGCAAAGACAGTATAGCGTACCGGAGGAGAATAATCAACTGGTAATTATACTGAATAGTGAAATTAAATTGCCAGAGGATGCACCCGTCCGAGTGACCAGCGCCCAGCTTGAGGAACTGGACTACAGGAAACTGTACGCAGCGTATTCTTCCAGAGGAAGAAAATCGGTCACCGACCCGCGAGTGATATTCAAGGTAATGGCATACGGATACCAGTGCGGCATTTTTTCCAGCCGAAAGTTGGAAGAAGCCTGCCAATGATGAAGGAAGACCATATGAGAAAGGGACAATTAAAACCGGCCTATAATGTCCAAATAGCGGTAAACAGCGAATATATCACAGGGATTGAAGCGTTTTCGAACTGGACAGATGTGGGAACATTTATTCCGTTTATGCGCAAATTGGAGCTGGCGCACCAGCAGCGATATGAGGAAGTAGCGACGGATGCCGGTTACGAAAGCTTGGATAATTACCTGTACCTGGAAGCCAACGGTCAAATGAGCTTCATAAAGCCAACCAACGGCAAACGGAATATCCGTATCGAGCTATTCTTCCTGGCGCTGGGCTTTAACCTCAAGAAGCGGTGGATGAAGCAGCAAAAAAGCAGGCTGGAAACCCATTATTCTGAGAAAAAAGCTTCGTAGCCGTAGAATATAAAAAAGTTATCCACAGGAAGACCGGGAAATATGCCTCGGTCAGCTTTGCTATGCCTTAAAATAGAAATTTGGGCTGTAAATGAACATCTTCGCCTTGAATTGGAATGCTCAAGGCGTAAAAATTGGGCTGCTGCAAAAAAGAATTTTGCAACAGTCCCTGGATTACATATCAGAAAGATATTGCGCCGGTTTGAAAACTAAAAGTCTCAAAATACAGACTTAATAATTGCAATTTCACTCTCAAAGTGCTATAATACGAACTATATTTGGGTGGAGGTGCGGAAATGAAAGTACGGTACAACAAACTTTGGAAACTTCTGATTGACAAGGGAATGAAAAAGAGTCAATTACGAGAAGCGGTCGGGGCAAGCAAAAGTACATTTGCGAAACTCGGAAAAAATGAAAATGTTACCCTTCCCGTGCTGTTGAATATATGCGAATACTTAGAGTGTGATTTTGGCGACATAATGGAAGCCGTACCCGAAAATGAGGTGTAGGATCAATGAACAAGAAGATTTTAATTGTGGATGACGAAAAAGAAATCGTTGATCTGCTTGAAGTGTATTTGAGTAACGATGGTTATTCAGTATATAAATGTTATAATGGGTTAGAGGCGATGAAATGTATCGAACAGTCGCAGATTGATTTAGCGATACTTGATATTATGCTGCCGGATATTGATGGTTTTCGACTTTGCCAAAAAATTCGGGAAAAGTTTTACTTCCCTATTATTATGCTTACCGCCAAAATTGAGGATAGCGACAAGATTATGGGGCTTACGATTGGTGCGGATGATTATATAACGAAACCGTTTAATCCTTTAGAGGTTGTGGCAAGAGTAAAGACGCAATTAAGGCGTTATCAGAGCTATAACAGTCCTAATTTGAGCCAATCCGAAGAAAAAGACGAGTATGACATCAGAGGTCTACTGATAAACAGAGTCAGCCACAAGTGCTACTTGTATGGCAAAGAAATAGCCTTGACTCCGTTGGAGTTTTCTATTCTGTGGTATCTGTGCGAACATCAGGGTAAAGTTGTCGCCTCGGAGGAATTATTTGAAGCCGTGTGGAAAGAAAAGTATCTTCGCAACAATAACAATACGGTAATGGCGCACATTGGGCGGCTTCGGGGAAAATTGAATGAACCTTCAAAAAATCCGAAGTTCATTAAAACTGTTTGGGGGGTAGGTTATGAAATTGAATAAAAAAGAAAAAAACTATCTGCTCTCTACCTTGTTCAAAGGGTATGTAATTCAATGTGCGATTTGCTCTGTGCTTATTTTAGGCGGTACTTTTCTTTTAGGAATTATGGCAGAGGAAATTCTCCGCAAGTATGTTTTGTATTATTACTTGTATTACAGAACAGCATATCTTTATATAGTGGCTGTAATCGTGTGGGGTTGCTGTATTATATACTTGACATACCTACTTTTGAAAAAAGTAGTCGCCTATGTGTACGAGGTACAGGCTGCGACAGGAAAAATGTTCGATCAGAATGTCAGTTACATTGAAATGTCCCCGGAGTTGAGTGAAATCGCCGCTAACATCAATCAGTTAAAACAAGAGGCTGAAAGTAATGCAAGGCTTGCAAAAGAAAATGAGCAGCGAAAAAATGACCTGATTATGTATCTTGCACACGATTTGAAAACACCGCTTTCTTCTGTAATCGGGTATCTTACTTTACTGCGTGATGAGTCGCAAATCTCAAAGGAACTTCGAGAAAAGTACCTTTCAATCACTCTTGGTAAGGCAGAACGGTTAGAGGATCTGATTAACGAGTTTTTCGAGATAACACGATTCAATATATACGATATTACATTACAATACACGAAAATCAATTTAACTCGCCTGCTGGAGCAACTTGTATATGAATTTAAGCCTATGCTCAAATCAAAGAATTTGCAATGTAATCTTTGTGTTGATGATGATATAATGCTTCGATGTGACGCAGACAAAATTCAGCGTGTTTTTGATAACCTTTTGAGAAATGCGGTTATCTACAGTTTTGAAAATACGGATATCACGATCAGCGCACAATGTCAGGAAGATACGGTCAGCATTATTTTTTGTAACCACGGCGATACTCTGCCGGAAGAAAAGTTAAACAGGATTTTCGAGCAGTTTTATCGGCTTGACGCAGCGAGAAGTACAAGCAGTGGAGGAGCTGGATTAGGTTTGGCGATTGCAAAGCAGATTGTTGAACTACACAATGGTACAATCGTTGCAGAGAGCCAAGAGGAACAAAACAAGTTTTCAATTACTTTGCCGTTGGCATAGGAAAATTGTAAGAATTTGCATAGAAAAAAAGAGGAATATCTTACGAGCAATCAAGAAAATACGGGCTTCTGTTTTGGTATAATAAAAGTATCAAGATAGAGGCTCGTATTTTTTGTGATACGGCATAAGGAGGAATGATGAAGTTGCTAAGAAAACAAATGCTGCTATGTTCTATTTTGTTTCTTGCATTTACGCTATCTGCCTGCTCTGCAATTGGGCAGACAGACGAAAACAATCTTACAGATAGCGCAACATCCGCAGAAAAAACGGTATCAGTTGTACGAGGGACAATTACTCCAACCGTTTCAACGCAAACGACTATTGTTCCGGCAGTACCGTTTATTATTTCCTCACCCGAAAATGGCATATTTAATACAGCGGTAGAATTAGAAGAAAAAATCACTGCCGGGCAAATTATTGGAACTGTGAACGGCAAAGAATTGAAATCTCCGGTGGATGGTACAATTACCTCTATTGCCCCATCCAATGAAAGCGTACCGAGTAATTATCCCGTAGCGATAGTGCATTATACAGGATTTGCCCTCAATGTAGAGGCAGATAATTTTTTGAGTACCTTACCGGAGTATGCAGAGTTGAAAGCAAAATTTCAAGTATATGATGGGGTAGGACCAACCGATATGATTGCCGTGGTGTCGCCTGCCGCAGATGAAAATGCGTTTACGGGAATCGTGCCGCAAGAGGGCATTCTGCAATGCTTGATCAGTCAAACAGTCGATGTGAAATCGGGGCAAAGAGCAACGGTAGTCATAACGGCGACAACGAGAAATGATGTCCTTATATTGCCGCTGTCGGTAATAGCGGGTAGACAAGGTACGGGATTGGTTACTGTAATTACTCCGAATGGAGAAAGAGTGGAAACAAAAGTGACATTGGGTGTGACAGACGGAGCCAATATAGAAATACTGTCCGGCTTAGAGGAGGGCGATGTGGTTTCTGCTACTCCGCCAAACCTTGATCCGAGGGGAATTTGATAAAATGAAAGGAATTTCCGAAAAGACTTTAATCAAAATAAAGGATTTGAAAGCAAGCGTCAAATTGAATAATGGCGATATGCTGACAACAGTAACCAACGCTAATATGGAATTGCAACGAGGGCGCAGTTATGCCATTGTCGGAAAGTCCGGCTCAGGCAAAACAAGCCTTATATCCATTATTGGCTTGTTAAATCGGGAATATGAGGGCGAGTACCTTTATGATGGTATATCTATTTCTGCTTTGAAAGACCGTGATCTGTCTATACTGCGAGCCAATAATATCGGATTTGTATTTCAGAACTACTCTCTGATTAAGCACTTGCGGGTATGGGAAAATATCGAATTACCCCTACTCTATGCCAAAAAGTCGTTTACCGCCAAACAGCGTCACGAGATAATTACAGGCTTGCTAAAAAGTGTCGGCTTAGAAAGCAAGGAAAATGATTATCCAATCAATTTGTCCGGCGGTGAACAACAAAGAGTTGCAATCGCAAGGGCGCTTGCAGTATCTCCGGAAGCCATTTTATGTGATGAGCCTACGGGAGCGTTGGATAAAAAGACGGGAACGCAGATTATGGAACTGTTGCACAGCGTCGTAAAAGAAAATGGAATTATGCTGCTGTTGGTTACGCACGATCCTGATATTGCAGATACCTGTGATACGATTTTTGAAATGGATGGAGGGAGGATAACTTGTGCTAAAAATGATACTTAAAGACCTTCGTCTGTCTCCACTTAGAAGTATTCTGACAAGTGTTTCAATGCTTGTAGGCATTATCGCAATGATTGGATCGGTATTAGTTGGTACGCTTGGACGGGAGTATTTGATTTCTGTAAACGCACAGGTATATGGCTGGTCACCTACTTACTCATTCGTGATAACGGAATCCGATTTTCACGATAGAAATAAAATGGAACAATTATTCCAGAGATTTGAAGCCATTGATGATGTAGCCGCTGTTACTTTTTCTATGGGAGAGGATATTCGATTTGCACCAATGAAAGATTTAACGCCAATACCGCCGAATGATGTTTACCAAAACCTGATGGCTTTTGATGTAGTTTGCACCACGGAGGCATATAGTCAAGTCTATAATCTTCCAATGACATCCGGTAGATGGTTAGAGCCTTCGAGTGAGGGCGGATCGCTTGAAGTGGTCATAAACAAAGAAGCTAAAAACTATTTTAATGATTCGCCCTATGCTGCAGGGAATGTAAAAAGCACACTTTCGTTAACCCCATTCAATATTGTCGGAGTAGTAAACGATGGCAGGGATTTTCCGACTATCTATGCGGATTCTGCGGCGATCCTCAATTTCGCACCAGCAATGTGGCAAGTACAAAATGCAAATGTGTATTGGCATCCCACAACAGGACTGACAATCGAACAGATACGTTCTGCCCTTGGCGACATTTTGACTGATACCATTGGCGGTTACTGGGAAAGTGCCGGGCGGAGTGATATTGGAGATACCTATGATTCGGTATTGTCCATACTGCAATTAGGGCTTTTGGTTACTTCGCTTTTGTTGCTGTTTGTTTCCGTATTAGGGCAGATCAATATCGGACTATCTTCATTGGAACAGCGCACACATGAGTTGCTGATCCGCAGAGCGATAGGTGCTTCACGAACAAATATTGTGGCACTGGTTTTAGGCTCACAGTTGATTTTATCAATATTCGTTTGCTTTGCAGCTATTTTGATTTCGCTGATTTTGGTGCATTGTATTGGAGCGTTGCTCCCTGTGGATTCCCCGGTGGGAACACCGAGTTATCCAATCAGCGTTGCTGTTGTTGCAGTTGCTGTGTCTGTGCTTACAGCATTATTGGGCGGATTATTACCAGCATTGAAAGCAGCAAAATTAGAGCCTGCATTGGCTCTTAGATAATAAAACTCAATTCAAGGAGGAAACAAAATGAAACGAACAATCTCAAAATCCGAAAGACCGTACAGACTGTTACTGTGTGTTATGATTTCTTTGCTGGTGATTATGCTGGCAGGCTGCTCCACTTCTTCGGACTCCGACACAAACACAAGAGGTTTCACGGACTTTGCTACCATTGAAGAAGAATACCTAACGACCATTGAGAGTTTGGATTGGCCGGAGGGCGTTACGCTGCCTGATGCTTTGGAAGGCGAAGATACGGGAGCGTCTTTTCAGATAGGATATGGCGATACATTAGCATCTAACCTTTGGGAATATTCTTGGATGCAGGAATGGCTTGATACTTACAACACGGATTCGGAAAGGGCGGCAAAAGCCTTAGCTGAACTCGAAAAAGCCTTTGATATGCCTTATATGGGAACAGATCGCTGTGATGACGCCACACGCAAATATCTTCGTGATAATATTGATAAAGCTAAGTTGGGAGATCCGTCTGGATTTGCAGAGTGTATTCAGGCAAATTATGCCGATTAAAAAATGGCACAAAAGTCGATTGTCGAAAGCCTGTAATCGTGCTACACGCTGTCTATTAGGGGAGAAAGAAAATCTCTCCTGAAAGCCAAGCCATTCGCCTACGCCAGAATATTTCGCCTAAAAATAGAATATAATTAGGTTTATATGGCCCTAACTGTCTTGCATTTCTCCTAAAGATGTGCTATAATTAGGCGAACGAAAAGGAGGCGTAGGCGAATGCGGCAATTTGATTACAGCAAACTGAAAGCAATTGCATGGGACAGCGAGGTACTTTCTCTGGTAGCTCAGATCCACGAGTGCAAGGGACGGCAGGAAATGTATCTGGCGCAGAAACCTGCGGCTTTGGATCGGCTGGTGGAGATTGCCAAGGTGCAGAGTACCGAGGCTTCCAACAAGATCGAGGGTATTGTTACCACCAATACCCGAATCAAGCAGCTGTGCGAGGAAAAAACCACGCCCCGGAACCGGGACGAGGAAGAGATCAGCGGCTACCGGGATGTGCTGAACACAATCCACGAGAGCTATGAATACATCCCTCTGACAGCAAATTATATCTTACAGCTCCATGGGATGCTCTATCATTACTCCGGCCGTGGCATCGGCGGGCGATTCAAGAATGTCCAGAACTATATCAGCGAAACCCATGCTGACGGCACAACCTTTGTCCGATTTACACCGCTGGAGCCCTACGAAACGCCGGATGCTGTTGCAGCCATCTGTGAAAGCTACAACAAGGCCATTGACGATGGTATCATCGATCCCCTGCTCCTGATTCCCATTTTCATCAATGATTTTCTCTGCATCCATCCCTTCAACGACGGCAACGGCAGAATGAGCCGCCTGCTCACCACATTGCTGCTATACCGCAGCGGTTATGTGGTTGGACGGTATGTGAGTCTGGAAGCTAAAATTGAGCGAAACAAGAATGTGTACTACGATGTTCTGCACATCGCCTCTACCAAGTGGCACGAAGGTGAGAACGACCCGGTTCCGTTTATCAAGTATATTCTGGGTACCATTCTCTCCGCCTACCGTGACTTTGAGGACCGGGTGCAGCTGGTGGATGAGAAGCTACCTGCCGTGGACCTTGTCCGTCAAGCTGTTCAGAAGAAGGTCGGCAAGTTTACCAAGAGCGAAATCATGGAGCTGTGTCCCTCCATCAAGAAGGCCTCGGTTGAGAACTCCCTGAAGAAGCTGGTAGAAAACGGAGAAATCACCCGACATAGCAGCGGCAAAAACACCTTCTACACTCGGAACAATTAAGCATAGCCGTGGCAACGTTTTGGCAACAAAAAATCAGATAGCCTCTACTATCTGAATAATGAAAATAATGCCAATACCCTGAACTAAATCCCATAAGCAAATCTGTTTAGAAAACTTTTGGCAGGAGCGAGTGGGAATGAGATAATCCAATAATCATAGGGCCTGTTGCAAAATACGCCCATGAAAAAACCACATCGACCATCCCAAAAAGGGCTTGGCTGATGTGGTTTTTTGCGTTAGAATTAAACTATCATGAAAAACTCTGAAACGCAAACTCAGTATACCGCAGTTGCGCGAAATAATCAACTGGTTCTTATACTGAACAGTGAAATTAAATTGCCAGAGGATGCACCCGTCCGAGTGACCAGTGCCCAGCTTGAGGAACTGGATTAATTACCTGGAAGCAGCGGTCAAATGCGTTTTCATAAAGTCAACCAATTACGAAGCACAGAAAACCAAGAAGTTTCGTGACCAAATCGGACGGATCGAGAACATGAAATACGACCGGGATGAGGATTGTTTTATCTGTGCCGAGGGCAGAAAGCTGCGTTGTCACAAGGAATCCACACAGATGCAGGATGGGATTCCGGTCACCCGAGCTTGGTATCGCTGTGAAAGCTGCGAGAATTGTCCACAGAGGGAGCGATGCTGCCGAAAGCAGGACATCAATGCGCCCAAAGAGGTGATTTGGAAGAAGACATTCTGGGAAAAGCGGGAAGATTCCTTGCGGAATATTACAAGCGACCGGGGAATTATGCTGAGAATGAACCGTTCTATCCAGGTAGAAGGGGCATTTGGGCTGCTAAAGAACGATTTTAGCTTCCGTAGATTCATGACAACCGGCAAACGGAATATCCGCATCGAGCTATTCTTCCTGGCGCTGGGCTTTAACCTCAAGAAGCGGTGGATGAAGCAGCAAAAAAGCAGGCTGGAAACCCATTATTCTGAGAAAAAAGCTTCGTAGTCGTAGAACATAAAAAGTTATCCACAGGAAGACCGGGAAATATGCCCCGGTCAGCTTTGCTGCGCCCTAAAACAGAAATTTTGGCCGTAACGAACAATCTTTGCCTCGAGTTGAAATGCTCAAAGCGCAAAAATAGGGCTGCTGCAAAAATTAATTTTGCAACAGCCCCATTCTCTATTCTGGAAAACGCCTCGCCCCATGTCTAATACAGGGTCTCCTCATTTTCCACAAACAGTTTGTCGTTCACCGCGAACAGGTCCATCCCATTTGCAATTCCGTAGAGGATGATGGCGTCCCGCCTGTTCTTGGGGTAGAGCCGGGCGTAGCCGCACTGCTTCAAAAGCTCCTGGCTCTCCTCCAATGTGGCGCCAAGGCCAAAGCACAGGCACAGCAATCGGCTGCGGGAGGGATTGCGCCGCCCGGAGAAGACCTGGTGCAGATAGACCTCGCTCATCCCGGACAGGCGGGCCAGCACCGCTTTGGACATCTTCCGCTTCTTCATAAGCTTTTCCAGCAGCTCACACACACTCTCCCGCGTAAAGTTATCCTGATTTTCGGATAGAAACTGGTCCAGAGTGGGAGCTTCCATCAGCTCCTGCTGCAGATTATCCGTGTTTTTCATATTTGGCCGCCCCTGCTCTCGTTTTTTCTTCATTATATCGCCTTTCAAGTCAAAATCAATATGCGCGCTGCATAGTATTGTTTTTTCACCTTCTCCCCGCCTTTACAAGTGCACATTTTCTTTGTATAATTACTGTAAATTCTGCAAAGAAAATTCACTATGTGCGCAGCACAGGCGGGAAGGTGAGGGCGATTTATTCCTTTTTGTTATCAAGCATTGAGCAGGACTACGAAACCGTAAGAACACTCAAAAGCAGCGAGCGCGGCTGTGTTTCGCTTCTGCAAAACAGGCAGAACGGGACACGGTTTATTTTTCGCCATTATCGTGGGAACGGGGAGGTCTATCGGAAGCTTCTGGGGATCTCCTGCCCGAATCTGCCGCAGATCATGGAGGCGGCAGAGCAGGACGGCATGGTGGCAGTGCTGGAGGAATACATACAGGGAGATTCCCTGGCCTATCTTCTGGAGGGCGCGCTGTTCTCCCCCGCCGAGGCCCGGAAAATTGCCTTGCAGCTCTGCAGCGCCCTGTGGGTGCTGCACAAATTGGGGGCGGTGCACCGGGACATCAAGCCGGAAAACGTGATCGTACGCGGCAGGGAAGCGGTGCTCATCGATTTTGACGCTTCCCGCATTTTCAAAAGCGAGACAAACCGCGACACCCAGATTCTGGGCACCACGGGCTATGCCGCGCCGGAGCAATACGGCATTACCCAGACCGACGAGCGGGCGGATATCTATTCTCTTGGGGTGCTGCTGAACATCATGCTCACGGGAAAGCATCCGTCAAGAGAACTGGCAAGCGGCCGCCTGGGCCGCATTGTGCAGAAATGCACCATGGTGAACCCGGAAAAGCGATACAAAAGTGCGCTTTATCTGATGGAAGCACTTTAAGGAGAGAGCAAAATTGAGTAAGCAATGCAAAAACTGCGGCACAGACCTGCCGGAGGACGCCTCCTTTTGCCCCCGCTGCGCCCAAAGCCAGATCGAGCGGCGAGCGATAAAGCCCCCGCGTCTGTGGCGAAAAAAGGCGCTGATCACGGCCGGATGCGCGCTGGTGCTGGCGGCGGCGGTACTGTGCCCGAGCCTTGCGGTTCGCGGCGGGGAGAAGGACGCTTCCATAAGCAGTGAGCCGCCCGCCAATATCGTTGTCGACGGGGAAGAAATCTCTGCCAAGGATTTTTTGATTGCCCATTTGAGCGCCTATATACAAAGCGACGCATACTTGGCAAGAGCAGCAGAATTTGAAAAAGCATCCGCCCAGCAGGCCCAGCCCTTTGCTGTAACATACGCATTTGAACTGAAATTGGACGGTTGGGGCAAAGAAAATCAGCCGCTGCACTTTTTTATGGTGAAAGCAAACTGCGACAGCTTTGTGGACGGCATACTCTACGATTCCGTTACTATGGCGATCGACTATGATACCGGCGCGGTCTACGACCGATACAGTGTGGATGAAAGCTGGCTGGAAAAGAGCGAAAAAGAGCAGGCCATTTACATCGCTGCGGAAGGCGGATGCTTTCCGGACAATTACTATAGCGGCGAACCGATTTTTATGGATTCCGAAACCCATATTCCACTCTCCGACAGCGACATCGCGGAAATCAATCAGGCATTGCGCAAATAACACAACACATTTCGGAGCGGGGCATGAGCCCCGCTCCTTTTCCTATACCGAAAAGGGTGAAAAAGGGACTGCCAGAAAACGTTCTGTCCTTGCGGCACGCTTTTCGAGTGCTCCTCTTTTTAAGCTTACATAAATCAAAAAAATTTGTCGATACTATGCAGCCAGTTAATTGTTTTTGGGTCGGTTTGGGTGTATGCTCTTCTTATCACTCGGAAAAAGAAAAGGAGAGTTTCATTGTGGAAGAAAAGAAAAAAACAGCAGCCCTTGCGCTGATTGTGGGCGGCGTGTTTTCATTTCGCGCGTTATTGCAGCTCAACAATGTTTTTGCCAAGTTTTCGGTCCTTGCTTTATTGTGGGTTCTGGCGTATGCCGCGCTTGCCGCCGTATTTTTCATGAAAAAAAGGAATGCCTCTATGATTGCTTCCTTCGCGCTGCTGACGGTACTGCAATTGGTATCCTTCATTCAGGGCTTCGGTTATGACCGCTACACCACATGGGGCGGTTCGTTGGATATTTTCCGAATTCTCGGAGCTTTTTTGAGGGTCGTGACATCTTTTTATATCATGTGCCTCGCCACGGCCAATTTCACATCAAAGCTGCAGCAGTACAAGGAAAATCTAAATAAGCTCTGGTTTCTTCCGGCTGTGTTCCTTGTATTGGCCCTCATCTTTCCCTCTCATGATTCATATATCCCATATATCTTTTATGTTTTTTTATATTTCCTTTTGGATGTTATCGCCTTCACTCTGTGTTCTCTTTGGATTGCCTATCCCGAGAATCTTCCAAAGTTCGAAAATCTTCCAAAATTCGAAGCGGCGCGCACAAGTATCAATGGTGAAAAAAAGGCCTATGCCACTGGCGCAGCCCCGGCCGTCAGTGAAGCCTATTGTGACCTTGTCAAGCACATCCTGCTTCTGCTGTTTACCTTTGGTATCTGGCATTACATCTGGGTTTACAGAATGACAAGATACACCAATGCTGTAGAGGATGAGGAGCCCCGGAACCCGACGAACAAGCTGCTGCTGTGCCTCTTTGTGCCCTTCTACCTCATCTACTGGACCTACAAGACAGCACAGCGCGTGGATAAAATGGCTGCGGCAGCAGGCATCAGCTCGGATCTATCTATGCTGTGCCTGATTCTGGAAATCTTCCTGCCCATTATCCCGCCCATTCTGCTGCAGGAAAAGATGAACAGCATTGTTTTCCCTGACGTCGAACAGGCCGCTCCCGCGCAGGCTGCCCCCCACAAAGCCGCCACGGCCCTCGGCACCGCAGAAGAGCTCAAAACCTACAAGGAGCTTCTGGACACCGGTGTCATTACCCAGGAGGAGTTTGACGCAAAGAAAAAGCAGCTGCTTGGCTTATAATTGCTATGCACTGCGCTGTAAATTCATCACAGAAAGAATAGAAAATGAAGGAGAATGATTATGACTAACCAAGAGATTATGACTGTTGTCAAGCCCGCCATTTGCAATCAGCTCAAAAGCCCTGCGTCTGCACAGTTCCCTGTTGATTTGATTTCTATCGTTGGTGACGAAACAAAAGGCTATCAAGTTTCGGGTTATGTTGATTCCCAGAATAGCTATGGTGCAATGATTAGAAACGACTTTGCCGCAACTGTCACTATCGAAAATGGCTTCCCCGTTGTCAAAACTGCTACTGTTGCCGCAAAGGCAAATGTTCAACGGGCAAAGGAATTTGGCATCAATTATATTGCCATTAGCATTTTTACCGCTATCGGCGGTGCTATTCTGTATTTCATCATTTCCGCAATCGTGGGATTCTAAAGGTATTAGGGGGAAATCAAAATGGCATTCAAAAGAATGGAAGGTTTTGCAGGAAGCATTCCGCAGGGTTTTATTGATCGTAGCGTAAAGATATGCCCCTTCTGCGGCTCTAACACCCCCCATTGGGCGCTTGATCAAAAGATGCAGATGAAATTGGAAGGCAATCTCTATTTGTTCCAGTGCGAACAGTGCAAGGGTGTTTTGAGTTCTCCTGTCCCCGATGTGACCGGCTACAACAACACCATGCTGACTACTACTGGATTGCTCAAAAGGTTGTCCGGTAAAAAGAATGGCGTTATTTATCTGCGTGTTTATGACGCAGGAAACAATGCTGATTTTGCTGACAAGGTTGGAACGGAATACACTTTGGAGGAAATTAACCAAATGGCTGCGCAAAAAGGCGGCACTCCTAACCAAAGCGGAAGATTCTATTGATGTTTAAAGAGCGGGGCGTGTGCCCCGCTCCCTTTCTATCTATTTCATTAGGGTATAGCCCTGAGCCAATCATATTCCTTTCATTTTTTCTGTTTCATATATGATTTTCCACCAGACTTTCCACGATTGGACGAAAAAAGAGGAGAAGGATTTCTCCCTCTCCTCTCATTGACCTATTTACTCCGCAGGATAAAAGGCATCCTTGCCAAGGCCGCAGGTGGGGCATACCCAATCTTCGGGCACGTCTTCCCAGGCGGTGCCGGGGGCTACTCCGTTTTCGGGGTCGCCTTCGGCGGGGTCATAGACATAGCCGCAGGGGCACTCGTACTTCATAGAGAGGTCTCCTCTTACTTGAAGTACCGCTCCAGCAGGCCCTTCAGAGCCTTGCCGTGACGGGCCTCGTCCTTGGCCATTTCATGGACGGTGTCGTGGATGGCATCCAGGCCGTTGCGCTTGGCGCAGGCGGCCAGGTCGAACTTGCCCTGGGTAGCGCCGAACTCGCAGTCAACCCGCCATGCCAGGTTCTTCTTGGTGGAGGCGGTCATGTTGGGCTCCAGGGTAGAACCCAGCATCTCGGCGAACTTGGCAGCGTGCTCAGCCTCTTCGTAGGCAGCCTTCTCCCAGTACAGGCCGATCTCGGGATAGCCTTCCCGATGGGCAACGCGGGCCATGCACAGGTACATACCGACCTCGCTGCACTCGCCGGTGAAGTTGGCCTTCAGCTGCTCCAGGATATATGCCTTGTCCTCGGCGGAAATGTCGGGGTTGTTGGCAACGGTCTTCTCGTAGATGCCCAGCTCATGCTCGGCAGCCAGCTTGCCCTCTTCCATGACCTTGAACTTAGAACCGGGGACCTTGCAGACGGGGCAGACGAAGCCCTCAGGCATGGTTTCAGCTTCCAGAACATAACCGCAAACAGGGCAGACAAATTTCTTCATAACAATATCCTCCGTTTAATTTTTATTTGTTGTTTGTTACGCAATGCTTTAATTTATTACTTTCGGGGTTTCCTCCGGGGTGTTCAGGCACTCCCGGCAGAATCCCGTGAAAGTCAACTGGGTTTGATCGATGCGGCAGCCGAGAAACCTGGCGTAGCTGCTGTAATCCGGCTGGTCCACCTGGGTCACATCCAGTACCGCGCCGCATCCGCTGCAAATGAAATGCACATGGGGCTCGATGTTGCCATCGAAGCGCTCCACGCCGCCCACCGTTGCCACGCTGGCGATGATTCCCTGGCTCTTGAAGAGCGCCAGATTCCGGTAGACCGTTGCCAGGGAGATATCCGGGTGCTCCTGCCGGAGCATCTGGTAGAGCTTCTCGGCGCTGGGGTGGCACGTTGTCCCCCGAAGGCAGGCCAGGATGGCATTCCGTTTGCGAAACTGTTTGGTCGTTTCCAAGCGATGTCCTCCTTCTGTCTTTTATTTGCGAGTGATTATCATTTACGTCATTATAGTAGCACAGTGCGGCCGGTTTGTCAAGAGATTTTTTTGAAATTTACATAGGCTCCTCCGCCTGTTTCTTCGGCAGGATGCGGATTGAAACCCCCTCTCCAGCCCTGCAAAAACGCGCGCCTCGACCGAGACGCGCATTTTTGCATAGGATATCAGTCAAACAGGATGCAGGCCGTATAGGCAAGGGTGTTGGGGCCGTGGTAGTAGGGGACGCCGGCAGCGGCACAGGCGTCGTTTACCAGCAGACCGTAGCCCTCCATAGAAGAGCAGGCCCGCTCCGGAAAGCGGCACTTCTCCGGATAGGCGCACTTTCCGCAGATGCGGCAGCCGCCGGTGCCCAGGCATAGGGCGCTCTTTTCCTCGGCATGGGCCCTGTCAGCCAGGGTGTGGAACCGGGCGGTGTGGTCCTGCTCCGCCTCCATCATGCCCTCAATGTCGAAGGAGTCCTCCAGTTGGGCAACGGACTGGACCAGAATGCCCCTGGTCTTGGCGCCGATGCGGGCGGCGCATTCCTCCAGACTGCCGCACTCCGGGGGGCAGGTCCAGTTCTTGCCATAGACATGGCACTTATCGGCAGCGCACATGGCCCGGACCTCGGCGTTTGGCTTCAGGTCTGCGGGGACCACGGGGGCCGCTTCGGAAAAGCCCAGCTCCTTGGCATAGGCTACCCACTCTTCAATGGTCATAGGTCATCCTCCTCAAAGGTCAAACAGTCTACATAACAGTCCTGGAATTCCGGCAGGGCTGCCAGTTCCAGGAATTCCGTTTCCTCAGCCAGCTTAGCGGCATAGGCAAATTCCGCTTTGCTCAGGCTGCACAGCTTGGCGCCCTCTCCGGCGGCATTGCCGATGGGCTGGATTTTCTCCACCAGCCGGGGCGGAATCATGCCGATGCGGCAGGCAGAGGCGGGGTCTAAATAGTTGCCGAAGGCACCGGCCAGGAGCACCTGGGAAATCGCCTCGATTTCCACATTCAGGTGCTTTGCCATGAGCTCGATCCCGGCCCGGATGGCAGCCTTTGCCAGCTGCACCTCCCGGACGTCCTTCTGGGTCAGCACCACATTTTCGCAGAGGGTATAGTCTCCGTGCTCCAGATGGCCCATCTCGTCAATTTCGCCATTTTCCAGCAGTACCGCAATCAGATCCAGCAATCCTGAACCGCAGAGGCCTACGGGAGACTTGTCCCCAATGACGTGATAAGAGACTGTGCCGTTCTTCAAAAATACATGGTCCACGGCTCCCTCCGCCCCCCGCATACCGCAGGAGATTTTCGCACCCTCAAAGGCAGGCCCCGCGGCGGTGGAACAGGCGACGGCTCGCTTACGATTGCCCAGCACCATCTCGCCATTGGTGCCGATATCGATGAGCAGCGTCAGCTTCTCCCGGCGGTCAAATCGGGAGGCTACCAGACAGCCTACGGTATCGCCGCCTACGAAGCCCGCAATATTGGGCAAGATCCGTATTTTCCCGGAAATCGGCAGCCATCCGGCAGCGTCCATTGTGCGTGCGGAACGCTCCCTCGGCATATAAGGCGGCGTAATCAGCGGCCGGGGGTCGATGCCCAGCAGCAGATGGTGCATGGCCGTGTTGCCAACGATGGCTGTGCAGGTGATTTTCTCCGGCGCAATGGCGGCTTTTTGGGCCGCCTGCCGGGTCAGACTGTCCAGAGCGGCCAGAATGCACTGCTGCATTTCCTTCCCGCCCCCGTCCAGCACATATTGAATGCGGGAAATCACATCCGCGCCGTACTGGCCCTGGGGGTTCAGGGTGCTGGCCTGGGAGAGCAGGGCTCCGGTTTTCCCGGACAGCAGATAGGCAACCACGGTGGTGGTGCCGATATCGATGGCAAGCGTGTATTCGTCGGCCCCATCCGGAGTCGTCTGGACGCTCTGACTCTGGGTCAGAATTCGGGCGGCGGAGGCCTGGGGAAGGGTCACGGTACAGTCAGACCCCACAATAGTCTGACAGGCCAGGACTTCTGCCCCGGCCTGTACTGTGACTTTGCATTTCCCGCAGGTCCCGTTGCCGCCGCAGGGTGCGTAGGGCTTCAGGCCTGCCTGAATTTCTGCCTGAAGCAGCGTGGTCCCCTCTTCCACCGGGACGGTGATCCCGGCAGGCAAAAACGTGACGCGATACTGCTTCATAGGGTTCATAAACTTAGGCGACCAGTTCCTTGGCCTTCTTGGCGGCGGAAGCTGCGTCGGGGGTGTAGGCGTCGGCGCCAATCTTATCGGCAAACTCCTGGGTGATGGGTGCACCGCCGACCATGACCTTCACGTCCTTGCGCCAGGGAGCGGCGTTCAGAGCGGTAACGGTCTCCTGCAGAGCAGGCATGGTGGTGGTCAGCAGAGCGGAGCAGGCAACGATCTTGGTGCCGGGGTTCTCCTCGTAAGCGGACAGGAACTTCTCAACGGGCACGTCAACGCCCAGGTCGATGACTTCGAAACCGGCGGACTCGATCATCATAGCCACCAGGTTCTTGCCGATGTCGTGCAGGTCGCCGGCCACGGTGCCGATGATGACCTTGCCCAGAGCGCCGGCAGCGCCGGAAGCCAGATGGGGCTTCAGGACCTCAACGCCCTTCTTCATAGCCTTGGCGGCGATCAGCATTTCGGGCACGAAGATGGTGCCGTTCTTGAAGTTTTCGCCAACCACGTCCATGGCGGAGATCATGGTATCCAGAATCTTGGAGGCCTCAACGCCCTCGTCCAGGGTTTCCTGCACAGCAGCGGGAACCAGCTTTGCCTTGCCGCGAACGACCAGATCATGTACATTTTCGAGACTCATAATAATACTCCCCTTTTGTAGGTTAATTTGTTTATTTCAGGAAGCCCCGATTGCCGCCGGGGCTTCCATCCGTACATTTTTTACTGCTTGACCGGTCCGAACAGGCCGTCACGGTAAGCGCCGATGTACTCCATGCAGTAGTCATCCAGACCCAGCAGAGCCTCGGTGGCGTAGATCACGCCCATCATGTCCCGGTTGGTGGGGTCCAGGATGGCGCTGTCCAGACCGGCGTTCATGGCCAGGACGGTGAAGCCCAGGTTGACCATCTTCCGGACGGGCAGGTTGAAGGAGATGTTGGAAACGGCGGCGGTGATGTGAATGGTGGGATACTTCTCACGGACGGTGGAAATGACCTCGATGTTGGTCTCAATGCCGTTCTCGGAGGTGCAGAGCATCTCTACCAGCGGATCGATGTGGATCCGGTTGGGGGCGATGCCGTACTCCTTGGCCTTGGCCATGATCTTGTCAAAGACCCGCAGCCGGTCTGCAGCGTTCTTGGGAATGCCGGTGTCGTCGGACAGCAGGGCGATGACCTGCCAGCCCTTGTTCTCCGCCAGGATGGGGAAGATCTTGTCGATCTTGTCCCCCTCGCCGGAGACGGAATTGATGAGGCCGGGCTTGTTGCAGAACTTATAGGCTTCCCGCAGCACGTCTGCGCTGGGGCTGTCCACGGCGATGGGCAGGTCGGTGACGGACTGGATGCAGTCGATCATCCAGTGCAGGGTCTCCACCTCCTGGGCCTCGGGAACGGAGGCGCAGCAGTCGATAAAGGTTGCACCGGCATTGGCCTGGGCGATGGCACGGGCCTTAATGAATTCCGCATCCCGCTCGGCAATGGCCTTGGCCACCACGGGAATGGAGCCGTTGATTTTTTCACCGATAATGATCATTGTCTCGTTCCTCCTTAGAACATAATGGACATGGGCAGACGCTGGGCCTCCAGCTGCTCCTTGGTGAAGCCGAAGTGCTTGCAGTTGTAGTCGTCAATGGCGTCCCACAGGCCCTTGTAGGTGCCCTGGTACAGAGAGCCGGGGCCTCCCTGGGTGATGCAGGGGATGAAGTGCTTCATGCCGCAGGTCTCCATGGCGTGGACGGCGGCCTTCTCGCAGTCGGCCTGGGTCCAGCCCTCAAAGTCCACCTGCTTGTTGTCGATCTCGCCCATGAAGGCGATCTTGTCGCCGTACTTTTCGATGCACTCGGGCACATTGTTGGAGTGCATGCAGCCCTGCCACACATCAATGCCCATATCGATCATGATGGGCAGGATGTTTGCGCAGTAGGAATCGGAGTGGTGGAAGATGAATTCCACGCCGTGGCTATGGTAGTAGCCGTAGATCTTCTGGTAGGGCTCCAGGAAGAAGTCCTCGAAAATGGAGGGACGCAGGAAGGAGTTCAGCTCACTGCCCCAGTCATCGTGATGGAAAATGGCATCGGGATGCAGGTTGGAGCAGATGCCCTCGGCCAGCTCCAGCTCCCAGTCGGTCAGGTACTTGATGAGGTCGTGCATCTCATCGGGGTACTCCATGTAGTTCATCAGAGCTTCCTGCATGGAGCACAGGTGGTGGCACTGCTCGAACAGGCCGGGAGCCACGAAGGCTGCCTTGTAGGCCTTGGTGCCGTCCACGGCGGCGTACATATCCTTGCAGATGTTCCACAGCTCATCGGAGAATTTCAGGCTGGGAGCATGGACATAGTCCTGCCACTGCTCGATGTCCTTCACGACGATCTTGTCGGGGGTATGTACAGGGAATGCGCCGGGTACATTTTCCGGGAAGGAGTTGGTCACACCCCAGCCATTGACCACGTTCTCCATGCCGCGCTTCAGCAGGGGCTGGGTCATCATGTAGGGGTGCATCAGCAGGGAAATGCCTTCAAACTGGTTTACAAACCGATCGGGATTGCCGCCCCGAATGGCTTCGCGCATATTCTCTTTTGCGGTAAGCATATCTGTATCCTCCAAATGATTCAAATCTGCGAAGAGATATCCACATTTTTGCGTTGGGCGAAAGCCCCCCTTTTTTGTGGATTGCTTCTATAAGCATCCTAACAAATCCTTTTAGTTTTGTCAATTCGCGCAAAAAAGAATTCACAATTTTCCACATTTTTTGATTTTTCTCTCTTTACTTTCCGCAATTCTGAGGATATAATTTCCTTATGCAAAACGAAAGGAGCGGGTTATCCATGGAGAAGTATACCCTCGCCCATATGAACCCCAATCTTGCCATGGTGGCCCAGGTGTTTCCGGAGGGCACGGTCCACGATTCCGGCAGCGGAAAATCCTATCTGGATGTCCGCATTTTCCGCAGCAGTCCGCCCATGAGCGAAAACATTCTCTACCTGGTCCGGGAGGAGGACGCTGCCGATTTCCCGGGGGATACCTATGCCAGCATCTGCCAGGCCCCCATCCCCGGGGCCGCGGACCATATCACCGTGCCCGGCCTGACGGATGCGCAGGTGCTGGACCGGGCCATGGCCCTGTTCTCCCGGTGCCGGGAGCAGGAGCAGCTCTTGGATGAGCTGGTCTTCCAGGGCGTGACGCTGCAGCAGCTGTGCGAGTCCGGGGCAGAGCTTCTGGACAACCCGGTGTACATCCACGACGACTGGTTTATGATGCTGGCCCAGTCCTCCCAGGTGGACGACATACTCACCCCGGAATACACCATGACCTCTCAGCGGGGCTTCCTGCCCCGGGTCATTGTGGACGATCTGCAATTTGACAGCGACTACCTGGAAACCTACACCACCCACGATGTGCAGCTCTGGCACAGCTCCAGCAAAACCGCAGACTGTATTTATGTAAACCTTTGGGACGGCGCTGTCTACCGGGGGCGGCTGCTGGTCATGGAGACCAACCATCCCTTCCGCCCCTCGGACTATCGCCTGGCGGAGGTTTTGGCCCAGCGGGCCATGAGCTGCCTGCACTACCGCGCCGGAGGGCTGAACACGGGCTTTCGCAGCATGGACGATGTGATCTCCGATCTGCTGCGGAACCGTCAGCCGGACAGCGGTCAGCTGCGGCGGCTGCTGGATCAGCTGGGCTGGGAGAGCGGGGACCCCTATGTGTGCCTGAATATCGCCAACCAGGAAAACGCCGTCTCCACCATCCAGGAGCACTCCCTGCACAGCGATCTGTTCCGGTATTTCCCAAACAGCTATGTGCTGCTGGAAAATCACAGGCAGTATGTGATCCTCAATATGCGCCGCCTGGCCATTCCCTATACCATGCTGCGGCATACCCTGGCCCCCCTGTGCCGGGATTACCTGCTCTATGCCGGGATTTCCTCACCGATTCAGGGAATCCAGAGCCTCCATGTGGCCTTTACCCAGGCTCAAATTGCCCTGGATGCCTGCTTTCGCCAGCGGGGGGACCGGTGGATCTGGCTGTTCTCCCAGTGCGCCCTGACCCACATCCTGGAGAATTTCCACGCGGAGCTGACCCTGGAGCAGACCCTCTCCCCGGCGCTCTACGCTCTGCGGGACTATGACCGGGAGCACGGCACCCCCTATTTTGAGACATTGCGGGAATACCTGCTCTGCGAACGGGACATTCCCAAAACCTCCCAGGCCCTGATCATCCACCGCACGACCCTTCTGTACCGGCTGAAAAAGATCGAGAGCCTGGTGAACCTGAGCCTGGACGATCCCGGCCAGCGGCTATACCTGCTGCTGTCGCTGTACGTCATGGATCGCATCCAATCCGGCGGGTCGCCCCGCAAAGAGCAGGATATTTCTGAAAATCCGTTGCATTAAACGGAAAATTATGATATGGTATAGGCAGTGTCTTCGAAAAGAAAGACAGGAGGATGTATTTTTGAAAAAGACTACCCTTGTGATCATGGCCGCCGGCATCGGCAGCCGCTACGGCGCCGGAATCAAGCAGCTTGCCGCTGTGGATAAGTCCGGCCATATTATTATGGATTACTCCATCCATGATGCCATCGCCGCAGGCTTTCAAAAGATCGTATTCATTATCCGCCGGGACATCGAAAAGGACTTCCGGGAAGTCATCGGCAACCGCATCGAGGCCGTGTGTGCCAAGGCCGGTGTAGAGGTAGCCTACTGCTTCCAGTCTCTGACGGAGATCCCCGGTTCTCTTCCCGAGGGCCGCAGCAAGCCCTGGGGCACCGGTCAGGCCGTTCTGGCCGCAAAGGAACATATCGACGGTCCCTTTGCCGTCATCAACGCCGACGACTATTACGGCAAGAGCATCTACCGGGAGATCCACGACTATCTGTGCACCGATCACCCGGAAAATGCCTTCTGCATGGCGGGCTTCATCCTGAAAAACACCCTGTCCGACAACGGCGCCGTCACCCGGGGCATCTGCCAGGTGGACGGGAAGGGCTTCCTGTCGGACGTTGTAGAGACCAAGAATATCCGCCCCACTGCCAATGGCGCAGAAGCCGACGGCAAGGCGCTGGATCCCGATGGCTATGTATCCATGAATATGTGGGGCCTGTCCCCCGCCTTCCTGGAGACCCTGGAACGGAACTTCAAGACCTTCTTCGAAACGGACGTTCCGGCCAATCCTCTGAAAGCGGAGTACCTGCTGCCCATCCTCATCGGCCAGCTGCTCCAGCGCAAGGAGGTCACGGTCCAGGTCCTGCCCACCCACGATAAATGGTTCGGCGTGACCTACGCCGCCGACAAGGCCGCCGTCACCGAAAGCTTCGCCCAGCTCATCGCCCAGGGCGTGTACGGAGAAGATCTGTACGCCGACCTGTAAAATGCATTTCCAGCCGCCCTCCTGCCCCACCGCAGGAGGGCGGTTTTACAAAGAAATTTCTCGACGGCGGCACTTCTTTATGGTACAATAAGAACAATCATTTGGAAAAGGAGGTCTCCCACGGTGCAGGCACAGACAAATTTCAGAAAGCCCCTGTGCATCGGACTGCTGGCCCATGTGGATGCGGGAAAGACCACCCTTTCCGAGGGCCTGCTCTATGCCGCCGGGGCCCGGCGGGTGCTGGGACGGGTTGACCATGGGGATGCGCTGCTGGACAGCTTCCAGCTGGAACGGCAGCGGGGCATTACCATTTTCTCCAAGCAGGCCCGGCTCCGAACGGCCCACCGGGCGGTGACCCTGATCGACACCCCGGGCCACGTGGACTTTGCCGCGGAAACGGAACGGGTGCTGCCGGCGCTGGACTGCGCTGTGCTGGTTATCAGCGGCACGGATGGGGTTCAGGCCCACACCAGAACCCTGTGGCAGCTGCTGCGCAAGCACCAAGTGCCCGTATTTCTCTTTATCAATAAAATGGACCTGCCCGGGGCGGACCGGGACAAGCTGCTCGCCCAGCTGCAAAAGGAGCTCAGCGAGAGCTGCGTGGATTTTACCGGCAGTGCGGAAGCCATTCGGGAAGCTGCGGCCATGTGCGACGAGGCCCTGCTGGAGAGCTTCCTGGAAGGCGGGGCCGTTACCGATGAAAATCTGCGGCAGCTGATCGCCCAGTGCCGCCTGTTCCCCGTGTACTTTGGTGCGGCGCTGAAAAATGAGGGAATTGACGCGCTTCTGGCCGGATTGGACACCTATGCCCCGGAAAACACCTATGGAGATGCCTTCTCTGCCCGGGTCTACAAAATCACCCGGGATCCCCAGGGAAACCGGCTGACCTGGATGAAGCTCACCGGCGGCAGCCTGTCCGTTCGGGAGCCTGTCCGCTATGAAAACCGGCAGGGAGAGACCCTGACGGAAAAGGCGGCCCAGCTGCGGCTGTACTCCGGGGAAAAGTTCGAAACCCCGGACCGGGTGGAGGCCGGGACGGCCTTCGCCGTAACCGGTCTCACCGCTACCTGGGCAGGGCAAGGCCTGGGAACTGAGGCAGAGATTTTCCGCCCGGAATTGGAGCCCGTTATGACCTACCGGGCCAAGCTGCCGCCCAAAGCGGACCCGTCCCTGGTGCTGCCCAAGCTGCGGCAGCTGGAAGAGGAGGACCCCCAGCTGCACATCGCCTGGGACGGCAGGCAAATCGGGGTGCAGATCATGGGGCAGGTCCAGCTGGAGGTGTTCCAGAGCCTGGTCAAGCAGCGCTTTGATCTGGACATCACCCTGGACGACCCGAAGATATTCTATAAAGAGACCATTTCCGATACCGTGGAGGGCGTGGGCCACTTTGAACCCCTGCGGCACTATGCCGAGGTGCATTTGCTCTTAGAGCCCGGAGCGCCGGGCAGCGGGCTGGTGTTTGATACGCAATGCCCCCAGGATGTGCTGGATGCAGGCTACCAAAGCCTGATTCTGACCCATCTGGCGGAAAAGCAGCACCGGGGTGTGCTCATCGGAGCCCCCATTACGGATATGAAAATCACCCTGCTCATCGGCAAGGCCCACTTGAAGCACACCGAGGGCGGCGACTTCCGGCAGGCCACCTATCGGGCCGTCCGGCAGGGGCTGATGCAGGCAAAGAGCGTGCTTTTAGAGCCCTGGTACGACTTTCACCTGGAGCTGCCCCAGGCCCAGATCGGCCGGGCCATTACGGATATCCGCGCCATGGGCGGCGCCCCCGAGGCTCCGGAGAGCCAGGACGGGACGGCCATCCTGGAGGGCCGGGTCCCCGCCGGAGAAATCCGGGACTATGCCTCCCAGCTCTCCGCCTACACCCAGGGCCTGGGCCGGTTGAGCCTGTCCCTGCGGGGCTATGAGCCCTGCCACAATGCCAGGCAGGTCATCGAGGCAGCGGCCTACGACCCGGAGGCAGACCTGGAAAACACCCCGGACTCCGTATTTTGCAGCCACGGAGCAGGGCACACCGTGAAATGGGACCGGGTAAAGGAATTCATGCATCTGGAAAGCGGCCTGAAAGAGGAAAAACCCCAGATGCGCATTCTCCCGGCCATTGACGACCGGGAGCTGGAGCAAATCATGGAGCGGGAGTTCGGCCCTATCCGCCGCCGACAGTACACCGCCCCCAAAGCCCCGGCCACAGCGGAAGTGACCATCAGCGTGCCAAAAGAGAAGTGTCTGATCGTAGACGGCTACAATGTGATTTTCGCCTGGGAAAGCCTGGCAGAAACGGCCAAAACAGACCTGTCCGCCGCCCGGCGGCGCCTGACGGATGCTCTGACCAGCTACGCAGGCTTTACAAAAACCCGGGTCATTCTGGTATTCGACAGCTACCGGCAGCCCGGCAGCGAGAAATACCGGGATGCAACCATCCAGGTAGTCTTCACCCGGGAGGGCGAAACGGCGGATGCCTATATCCAGGCCCTTGCCCGGGACCTGGGCGGCAATTACCGGGTCAGCGTGGCCAGCTCCGACGGCCTCGTCCAGCTCTCCGCCCTGGGCTCCGGTGTCCTCCGGGTCTCTGCCCGGGAGCTGGAAGAGGAAGTCAGAAGGGCGAGGGAGGAAATGGAAAAGTACTATTAGAAAAAGGCTTCCCCTGGGGGAAGCTGGCAGGGCGCAGTCCTGACTGATGAGGGGCGGTACAGGGTAAAATGCGGTGCTGCCCCAGCAGAAAAGTCCTGTTTCAGGCGCTTAACTGCGTAGGCTTTCTGTATCAGTTCTGCATCCCGCACGAATTATGGTGCGATTGCCACTGGCAATCGTTTATTCTGATTCGCTGCGCGGAGCACCACCCTCATCCGACCCGCCTATCGGCGGGCGGGGCTGTTA
>UQGU01000026.1 GCA_900540635.1 uncultured Eubacteriales bacterium
CCTTGCAGTGGCCGATGTGCAGATAGCCGTTGGGCTCCGGCGGGAAACGGGTGTGCACGGTTTTTCCGGCGAACTGCCCGCCGGGAGCAATATCCTCCTCAATAAAGGCATGAATGAAATTTTTGCTTTCCGTGATCTCAGCCATATTGAAAACTTCCTCTCTAAGCATTGCTTTTGTATAATGGGGTATTATAACCGATTTGCCCTGGAATTGCAACAAAATATTTTTGTTTTCCCGGGTAAACAGGCGGCTTTTCAGGCCCAATTCCGAAAAACAAAAGAATTCATAAAAAAGTGGTTGTCAATTTGCTATTTGTACGCTAAAATAGAGTCGATAACCTGCGGGGCTGTGTCCCCGGCACGGATGCAAGAGAAGGAGTGATCAGATTTGTCTCAAATCAAATACAAGCGTATCCTGCTGAAGCTCAGCGGTGAGGCCCTTGCCGGAGAGCAGCACCGGGGGCTGGATTATAGCGTGATTCACCCCGTGTGCGAAGCCATCAAGCAGTGCCACGAGCTGGGTGTTCAGATTGGCCTTGTCATCGGCGGCGGCAACTTCTGGCGCGGCGTGAAGGACGGCGCGGATAAGATGCAGCGCTCCCACGGCGATGCCATGGGGATGCTGGCAACCGTTATGAATTCCATCGCTATGGCCGATGCTCTGGAGCAGCACGGTGTACCTGCCCGGGTGCTCAGCGCCGTGGAAATGAACAAGTTTGCCGAGTATTTCACCCGGGATACCGCGGACCGCTACCTGAACGAGGGAAAAGTGGTTATTTTTGCGGCAGGAACCGGCAACCCCTATTTCTCCACCGATACCGGCGCTGTGCTCCGGGGTGTGGAAATTGAGGCCCATGCCATTTTGATGGCAAAGAATGTGGACGGCATTTACTCTGCCGACCCCAATGTTGATCCCACTGCCGTCAAGTTCGACGAGCTGACCTATGATGAGGTTCTGGCCCGTCACCTGAAGGCTACGGATACCACCGCAATGACCCTGGCCATGGACAACCACATGACGCTGGTTTGTTTTGCCCTGGCCGACCCCAACAACATTCTCCGCGTCGTAAGCGGAGAGAAGATCGGAACCATCGTGAAGGAGGACAACAAATGAGCGTAGATTTTACTGAATTTTCCAGAAAAATGGACCGTACCCTGGAGCACCTGGGAGAGGACTTCGACGCAGTCCGCGCAGGCCGCGCCAATGCCAAGGTCCTGGACCGCATTTCCGTTGAGTATTATGGCAGCGAAACGCCTCTGAACGGCGTTGCCACCATTTCCTCTCCCGACGCCCGCACCCTGGTGATCACTCCCTGGGATACCAAGCTGCTGAAGGAGATCCAGAAGGCCATCCAGATGTCCGATCTGGGCATCAACCCCCAGAACGACGGCCGGGTCATCCGACTGATCTTCCCCCAGCTGACGGAGGAGCGCAGAAAAGAGCTGTCCAAGCAGGTCAAGAAGTACGCCGAGGATGCCAAGGTCGCTATGCGAAACATCCGCCGGGACGGCATGGACTACGTCAAGAAGCTGAAAAAGAACAACGAGATCACCGAGGACGACCAGAAGAAGGCCGAGAAGGACCTGCAGGATATGCTGGATAAGTATATCAAGAAGGTTGATGCAGCCCTGGCCGCCAAGGACAAGGAACTGATGTCCATCTGATTTTTTGGGGCTCCCCGGAAGGGGAGCCTTCCCGAATACTTTGAGAAAGAGGTGCTTCCATGGCGCTTGAAAATGAGAATCTCCCGGCACCGCCCAGGCACATTGCCATTATTATGGACGGGAATGGACGCTGGGCAAAAAAACGCGGTCTGCCCCGTACCGCCGGACACAGCGCCGGAGCGGAGGCCTTTCGGCGTATCGCCAATTACTGCCGCAGCCTGGGTGTGGAGTATCTGACGGTATACGCCTTTTCCACGGAAAACTGGAAACGCTCCCAGGAGGAAGTAGGCGGCATTATGCTGCTGCTTCGGAAATATCTGGAAGAAGCCCTGCTGGACATGGAGAAAAACCGTGTCCGTTTCCGCTTCTTCGGCGACCTGAGCCGGTTGTCTCCTCAGCTGCAAAAGCTGTGCCATGACGCGGAAAACCGTTCGGTTGCCTATGACGTTCAGGTCAATTTCTGCCTGAACTACGGCGGACGGGACGAGATCGTCCGGGCTGCCCAGGCCTTCGCCCAGGAGGTGGCTGCCGGAAAGCGCCGCCCGGAGGAGCTGACGGAAGGCCTGTTTGAAAATTATCTCTATTCTGCCGGAGTTCCTGACCCGGAGCTCATCATCCGGCCTTCCGGGGAAATGCGCACCAGCAATTTCCTGCTCTGGCAGTCTGCTTACTCCGAATACGTCTTCATGGATGTGCTGTGGCCCGATTTTGGCCCGGAGGACCTGGATAAGGCCATTGCGGAATATCACCGGCGGAACCGCCGTTTTGGAGGCGTTTGACCTATGAAAACTCGAATTATCACAGCAGCAATTGCCATCCCTTTGCTGCTGATCATCCTTTTGGTTGCCCCGGAAATTGTGGCGGCGCTGGTGTTCGGTGCGCTGATGGCGGTTGGGGCGTATGAATTTCTCTACCGGACGGGCCTCATCCGCCGCATCCGCCTGGTGGTTTACAGCGCAGTTATGGCCTTTGCCATGTCCATCTGGAGCTACTATGGCGGCTTGCAGGCCTACTTGATGATCGGCTCCGTCATCTTCTTTATGCTTCTGTTTTCCGAGATCATGATGGATCACGTGAAGGTGAGTATTGAATCCATTGGATTGTGTACATTGGGAGGCTATCTGATTCCGCTGCTGCTGAGCTCCCTTATTCGCATTTTGGGCGGCGAAAATGGCCGCTATTTTATTCTGCTGCCATTTACCATCGCCTTTCTCTCCGATGCCGGGGCCTATTTTACCGGGCTGCGGCTTGGGCGGCACAAGCTTGCTCCGGTGGTCAGCCCAAATAAGACCATCGAGGGTGTTTTAGGCGGCGGTGTCTTTGCCTTGGCAGGTGTTCTCATTTATGCCCTGATCCTGGATCTGGCCCTGAAATTCCGGGTAAACTATGGTGCAGCCATTCTCTATGCACTCCTGGGCTCCGGCGTTGGGGTCATGGGCGATCTGTGTTTCTCCGTGGTCAAGCGGCAGACCGGCATCAAGGACTATGGCAATATGCTCCCCGGCCACGGCGGCTTTCTGGACCGGTTCGATTCCCTGGTTCTTATTGCACCTCTTGTGGAAGCGCTGCTTCTGATTCTACCTTTGGCGGTGTAAGCATATGGTAAATTGCATCAGTATTTTGGGCTCTACCGGTTCCATCGGGCGGCAGAGCCTGGACGTTGTCAGAAAATACCCTCAGATTCGCGTGGGTGCACTGACTGCCGGTACCAGCATCCAGCGCCTGGCCGAGCAGTGCCGGGAGTTCCGCCCGGAGCTGGCCGTGGTGGCTACGGAAGCGGGGGCAGCCCAGCTGCGGCAGGCCATATCCAATCTGCCCACCCGGGTGCTCTGGGGGGAAGAAGGCCTCATTGCCGCCGCGACGCTGGAAGGCGTGGACTGCGTCATCACCGCCGTTGTGGGGATGCTGGGCCTGAAACCCACCCTTGCGGCCATTCGCGCGAAGAAACGTATTGGCCTTGCCAACAAGGAGACGCTGGTCTGTGCCGGTGAGCTGGTCATGGCCGAGGCGAAGCGCTGCGGGGCGGAGATCGTCCCCGTTGATTCCGAGCACTCCGCGATTTTTCAGTGCCTTATGGGCTGCGCGGACCGGAAAGAGGTTCGCCGCCTGCTGCTTACCTGCTCCGGTGGTCCCTTCTTCGGCATGGACAGGGAAGCTCTGGCCCATGTGACCAAGGCAGACGCCTTGAAGCACCCCAATTGGAAAATGGGGCCAAAAATCACCGTCGACTGCGCAACCCTTATGAACAAGGGCCTGGAGGTCATTGAGGCCATGCGGCTGTATGATCTGCCGCTGGAAAAGGTGGATGTGCTGATTCATCGCCAGAGCATCGTGCACAGTCTGGTGGAATTCAACGATGGAGCCATCATGGCCCAGCTGGGCACGCCGGATATGCGCCTGCCCATTCAGCTGGCCATGACCTACCCGGAGAGGCTCCCCAGCCCGGTGGACCGGCTGGATCTGACGGCTTGCAGCGCACTGACCTTTGTTGAGCCTGATTTAGAGGCTTTTCCCTGTCTGGCTCTGGCGAGAGAATGCGCCAGGAAGGGCGGCAACAGCTGTGCCGCCATGAACGGTGCCAACGAAGAGGCCGTTGCCATGTTCCTGCGGGATGAAATCGGCTTTTATGATATCTATCGACTGGTTCGGAAGGCGGTTGACGAGATCCCGTTCCAGGCCAGCCCGACGCTGGAGGACATTCTGGAAACAGACCGCCTTGCCAGACTTTCCGTGAAAAACAATGTTTGAGGCTTTCTATGAGTTATATTTTCGCAATTCTTCTGTTCAGCTTTCTCATCTTTATTCATGAGCTTGGCCATTTCATCGCCGCCAAGGCATTTGGTGTTCAGGTCAATGAATTCTCCCTGTTTATGGGGCCTGCGATTTTCAAAAAGCAGGTTGGCCAGACCCTCTATTCCATCCGGTGCATCCCCATCGGCGGCTTCTGTGCCATGGAAGGGGAGGACGAGGCCAGCGACAACCCTCATGCATTTCCCAATGCTGCCTGGTGGAAGCGGGTGATCATCCTTGCTGCCGGTGCCGCCATGAATTTCCTCACCGGCGTTGTGCTGCTGGCCTGCTTCTTTGCGCCGGATAAGCAGTTTATTCTGCCCACCGTCAGCGAGGTTGACCCCAGATGCAGCTTTGCTGAGAGCATCCAGCCGGGGGACCGGATCGTTTCCCTGGACGGAGAGAAAATCTACGTCTACAGCGACTTTTCTCTGATCCTGTCCCTGAATCCCGGGGATGTTCACGACCTTGTTCTGGAACGGAACGGGGAGAAGGTTGTGCTGAATGACCTGAATATGGCAAAGCAGGATTTCGAGAATGAAGACGGCACCGTTTCTCAGCGCTTCGGCTTCAGCTTTACGCTGGTGGAGGCCAGCTTCGGTCAAACCATGCGCTACACCTGGGCAACCACCCGGGATACGGTGCGCATGGTCCGGCTGTCTCTGCAAATGCTCTTCACGGGCAAGGCGGGGGTGGAGGATGTGTCCGGCCCTGTGGGCATTGTGACTCAGATGGCCCAGGTTGCGGACAATTCCGGGAGCCGGTACTATGCATTTTTGAATCTATTGTATTTCGGCGGCTTCATTGCCATCAATCTGGCCGTTATGAATCTGCTGCCCATTCCCGCACTGGACGGCGGACGGCTGGTGGGCGTGCTGCTGACCACTGCCATTGAAGCGGTTACCCATAAGAAGCTCAATCCGAAAATCGAAGGCTATATCCATGGCATCGGCATGATCCTTCTGCTGATACTCATGGCCCTCATTATGTTCAAGGACATTATTTTTGCAATAAAGGGGTAAAAAGAAATGACCAGACAGATAAAAGTTGGCAATGTACCCATCGGCGGTGGTGCGGATGTGGTAATCCAGTCCATGCTGAATACCAAAACCACCGATGTAGAGGGGTCTCTGGCGCAGATTCGCTCCCTGGCTGCCGCCGGGTGCCAGGTTGCCCGTTTGGCTGTGCCCAATATGGAAGCAGCCCGGGGCTTTGCGGAGATCTGCAAGGAAAGCGTGCTGCCCCTGGTTGCGGATATCCATTTTGACTACCGTCTTGCCATTGCCGCTGCTGAAGGCGGCGCCAGCAAGATTCGCATCAATCCCGGCAATATCGGCGGGGAGGATCGGGTAAAGGCTGTGGTGGATGTGTGCAAAGACAAGCACATTCCCATCCGCATTGGCGTGAACGGCGGCAGCCTGGAAAAGGAGCTGCTGGAAAAGTATGGCCATCCCACAGCCCAGGCCCTGGTGGAAAGCGCCTTTGGCCATCTGGAGCTGCTGGAAAAGTACGGTTTTTATGATACCTGCGTCTCTATGAAGTCCTCCCATGTGCCTACTATGGTGGCTGCAGCCCGCCTGTTCCGCAGCAAGTGCGACTATCCGCTGCACATCGGCGTTACGGAGACCGGCCCCGTGCGGCAGGGCCTTATCAAGTCCGCAATGGGCATTGGTGCGCTGCTCCTGGACGGCATTGGCGATACCCTGCGGGTGAGCCTGACGGACGACCCCGTGGAGGAGGTCTACGCCGCCAAGGATATCCTGAAAGCGGCAGGTCTGCGCCGTGACGGTGTGGACATTATTTCCTGTCCCACCTGCGGCCGGACCAGGATCGACCTCATCGGCCTTGTGAACCAGGTGGATGCTGCTTTGAAGGACTGCCAGAAGCCCATTACCGTGGCCGTTATGGGCTGCGTGGTCAATGGCCCCGGAGAGGCCCGGGAGGCCGACATCGGCATTGCCGGAGGCGACGGCTGGGGCATGATTTTTGAAAAGGGCCAGCAGGTGGCAAAGCTTCCCTATGACGAGCTTCTGCCGGAGCTGCTGCGCCGTATTGAACAGCTATGAGTGATACGGTTTACTTACTGAATATGTTCCCGGACTACGAGCCGCCTGAGGAGATCCGCAAGGCCCTTTCTCAGGCGGCCCTTGTGGCAGTGGATATCCGGGCGGAAAACCGCAGCGTAGAGGTGGCCGCCCACACGGATACCTACGTACCCCGGCGACTGACCCGGCAGGCGGAGAAAGACATTCTCTCCCTGTACGGTCTGCGGAATCTGGAAATTACCTTGACTCACCCGGCCACAGAGCTTTCCAAAATCGAGCCCGAGGAGCTGCGGGATTTGTTCGTTGACCTCGACCCCATGACCCGGGCCTCCCTGGCCGGGGCAAAGTGGGCGTGGGATGGAGGACACCTGACAGTCTGCCTGGTTGCCAACGGCAAAGCTGGGGTAGAGGCCCAGATTCCGGCTGTTGTCAAGACGCTGCAGGAGCGGTTTGCTGCGGAAGTCACCATTTCCGTGGAGGCCAACCACGACCTGACCGGAGCGGAATTGTCCAGGGTCATGGAAAAGCTCCGGGAGGAGGCCCTGAGCGCAGCCCCCACAGCCAGTGCAAAACAGGCGCAGAAGGAGGAGCGGAAGCCCCAGGACAGCGATACTTTCTACGGAAAGCCCTTCCGCGGTACGGCAGTTCCCATGAAGGACCTGAATCTGGATATGGGCACCATCATTGTGGAAGGCAAGGTTTTTGCCATTGAGCACAAGGAGCTGACCAAGCGCAATGCCTGGGTAGTGAAGTTCGACATGACGGACAACACCAATTCCATCCGTGTCACCCGCTTCCTGGAGGCCAAGGAGGCCAAGCCCATTCTGGATAATGTGCAGCTCGGCAGCGTCCTTCGGGTTCAGGGCAAGCTGATCGAGGACCGGTTTGAAAACGATATGGTCCTCAAGCCCTATGCCATGATGCCCGGCGTTCTGCCCAAGCGGAAGGATACGTCTCCCAACGGCAAGCGGGTAGAGCTCCATCTGCACACCACCATGAGTAATATGGATGCTTTGACCGATACCGCAGCCGCCGTCAAGCAGGCTGCGGCCTGGGGCCACAAGGCCATTGCCATTACGGACCACGGCGTGGCACAGTCCTTCCCGGATGCCATGAAGGCCGCCGCCAAGGCAAAGGTTGCCGGAACCGACGAGAACATCAAGATCCTCTACGGTGTAGAAGGGTACTATGTTAATGATGTGGATGACCGTATTGTGGTCCACGGAGAGCAGGATATTGGCTTTGGCGACGAGTATGTGGCCTTCGACCTGGAAACCACGGGCCTGAGCTCTGCAAATGACCGGATCATAGAGATCGGCGCCGTTGTCATGAAGAACGGCGAGGAGCTGGACCGGTTCCAGACCTTTGTAGACCCCCAGCGTCCCCTGGAAAAGAAGATCGTGGAGCTCACCGGTATTACGGATGAGATGCTGAAGGGTGCACCGAAAATCGAAGAGGTCCTGCCGGAATTCCTGAAATTTGTGAACGGAAGAGTTCTGGTTGCCCACAATTCTGATTTTGACACCGGCTTTATCCGGGCCGCGTGCGCCCGACAGGGGCTGCCTTATACCTATACGGCAGCGGATACCCTGATCCTCTCCCAGAATATGCTGCCCCAGCTGAACAAATTCAAGCTGGATATCGTGTCCAATGCCCTGAGCCTGCCGGACTTCAATCACCACCGGGCTGCGGACGATGCCGTTACCTGCGGCCTCATCATGCACCGGCTCATGGCCCGGATGGAAGAGGAGCTGGACATCCATACCCTCCAGGAGATCAACGGCCGTATGACGACCTTGCGGGCCAAGGGCCGCATCACGGACCGGCACGCGAGGCATATCATCATTCTGGCCAAGAATCAGATTGGCCTTCGCAACCTGTATCACCTGATTTCCGATTCCAATCTGAAATATTTCAAGCGGGTGCCCCGCATCCCGAAATCCGAGCTGCTGGAGCTGCGGGAGGGCCTGATTATCGGCTCTGCCTGTGAGGCGGGCGAGCTGTTCCAGGCCATTCTGGACGGCAAGAGCGAGGACGAGCTCTTGCGCATTGCCTCGTTCTATGACTATCTGGAAATTCAGCCCCTGGCAAACAATATGTTTATGCTCTCCAAGGGAATCGCCAAGGATGTGGAGCAGCTGCGGGAATACAACCGTACCGTGGTTCGCCTGGGCGAGGCCCTGGGGAAGATGGTTGTTGCCACGGGAGATGTCCATTTCCTGAACCCCGAGGACGAGATCTTCCGTCATATCCTGCTGGCTACCAAGGGCTTTGACGATGCGGATAAGGAAAACCCCCTTTATTTCCGCACCACCGACAATATGTTGGAGGAATTCAGCTACTTAGGGGAGGAAAAGGCCTATGAGGTGGTGGTCACAAACCCCAATCTCATTGCCGATATGTGCGAGACTCTGCGGCCTGTGCCCCACAATCTGTTTGCGCCCAAAATCGAGAACTCTGTAGAGGACCTGAAGGCCCTGGTTTATGGCAAGCTCCACAGGCTCTACGGCGAGAATCCCCCGGAGCTCATCACCAAGCGCGTGGAGACAGAGCTGCACGATATTATCTCCTGCCACTATGATGTGATTTATATGTCCGCCCAGAAGCTGGTGCAGAACTCCTTGGAGCATGGCTATCTGGTGGGCTCCCGAGGCTCTGTTGGCTCCTCCATCGTTGCCTATATGTCCGGCATTACGGAGGTGAATTCCTTCCCGCCGCACTATCGCTGCCCGAACCCGGAGTGCAAGTACACCACCTTCGATGTACCCAAGGGCTATGGCTGCGGTGCGGACCTGCCGGATGCCGTCTGCCCAAAATGCGGCAGCAAGTTCGAAAAGGACGGCTTCAACATCCCCTTTGAGACCTTCCTGGGCTTTGGCGGCGACAAGGTGCCCGATATCGACCTGAACTTCTCCGGCGAATACCAGTCCAAGGCCCATGCCTACTGCGTGGAGATGTTCGGAAAGTCCCATGTGTTCCGGGCCGGAACCATTGGCACGGTGGCGGAAAAGACCGCCTTTGGCTATGTGAAAAAATATCTGGCCGAGCGTGGCAAGACTGCCAACCGGGCCGAGGAGGCCCGCCTGGCCGCAGGCTGCGTAGGCGTGCGCCGGACCACCGGCCAGCACCCCGGCGGCCTGGTGGTTATCCCCCAGGAGAATGAAATCTGGGATTTCTGCCCGGTACAGCACCCGGCGGATGACCCCAATGCCGACCAGATCACCACCCACTTTGAATACCATTCCATGGAGGAAAACCTTCTGAAGCTGGATATGCTGGGCCATGATGACCCCACCATGATTCGTATGATGGAGGATATGACCGGCGTGGATGCCAAAACCATTCCGCTGGACGATAAGAATACCATGTCTATTTTTACCTCCTCCAAGGTCCTGGGCTATGAAAATGACAAAATTCTAGGCCCTACCGGAGCCGTGGCCATCCCGGAGTTTAACACCAAGTTTACAAGAGGCATGCTCATGGATACCATGCCGGAGCGGTTTGATACCCTGCTCCGCCTGTCAGGTTTCTCCCACGGCACAGACGTTTGGCTGGGCAACGCCAAGGATCTGATCACCTCTAAAACCGCCACGGTTGACCAGGCCATCGGCTGCCGTGACGACATTATGCTGTATCTGATCTCCTGCGGAATGCCTGAAAAGCGTTCCTTTAAGATCATGGAGGCCGTCCGAAAGGGCAGAGGCCTGCCCGAAGGGGCCGAGCAGGAGATGATCGATGCAGGCGTGCCGGATTGGTACATCGGCTCCTGCAAGAAAATCAAATATCTGTTCCCCAAGGCCCATGCCGTGGCCTATGTTATGATGGCCTTCCGCATTGCCTGGTTCAAGGTCTACCATCCGCTGGCTTTTTATGCAGCCTATTTTTACAGACGAAGCCAGAAAGGCGGCTTTGATGCGGTGCTCATGACCCAGGGCATGGAGGCCATTATGGCCAACATGGATGCCATTGAGACCAATGAAAACGCCTCCGATAAGGACGAGGACCTGCTCACCACCATGGAGGTCGTCTACGAATACTACCTCCGGGGCTTCGAATTTTTGCCCATTGATATCTATAAGAGCCATGCCACCAAGTTCCTGGTGGAGGACGGGAAGATCCTGCCGCCCTTCGTGGCAATCTCCGGCCTGGGCGAAAACGCCGCCTGGGACCTGATGCGGGGCCGGGAGGGGAAGACCTTCCTCTCCATCGAAGAGGTCGCCGCCGCCTGTCCCAAGGTCTCCAAGACCCACATTCAGATGCTCAAGGACGCAGGCGCCTTCGGAAGCCTGCCGGACACCAGCCAGATCAGCTTATTTTAACGAAACGTTCCAACAAACTCAGGAAGAAAAGAGGAAGCGCAAATGAAACGCTATTTTTGTCTTGAAATGTGCGCTCTGCTTTGCTGTGTGCTGCTCCTGGGCATTTCTGCCTGCACAAGGCAAGATTTCCCTTCCTCCGAGCCGCCGGTAGAATCCCAGCAGACGGAAGCCACCGCAGAGACCATGGGTGAAAACGGTCAAGAGCAAAAATCAAGTAAGGACGAAACCTATCATCTCAAAGAAACAAGTACGCACGACAATATAGAGGAAATCGTTGACAATGTCTTCCGGAGCGACGATGACAGCTTCGTCGAAGGAACCTATGAGCGGCGCTACAGCGAACGCTATACCGTCAAAGGCACCCGCGTTGTCAATGACGATGGAACTTTCACGCAGACAGGAACTATCACGGATGAAGACGGCCATCTGGAATCCAACTGGGAGCTGGTCTATGCCGATGGGGATGCTTCAAATGCACCGCGGAACGCAGATATGATTATACAACAGGATGCATACGGAAACATCGTCAGCGTTTGCGGAAGCAATGAGACCCAGAACGAAGATATAAACCCGGAGTATTTCACCGAAAATTGGATAGACGACCGAAAACCATACAATACGCACCAGGTTGAGGACCGGAATATAAACATGATTTCCTTTCGTGATCTCATGAATCTGTACGATGGAAACGGAGATCTCATCCGAGTTTTCGATGATTCTTTCGTTTGGAACGATGACGGCAGCATCACATCTACCAATTCCACAGAGTATTTCCAAGATTACGACGGCTGTTCAAAGGGTTACAAGGTGAGAGTCACCTCGAAAGATTGGGCTGATGGAACAACCTCCGAATTGATTTCCTATTTCACCGAGCAAGACGGAAGCAAAGTCGTAGAAAGCACTATACGAAATGACGACGGCACCGAAGAGACCTGGAACATAAAGCACTACGATGAAAAGGAAGCGCTTATCTGGTTTCAAGAAGCTAATACCATGTGGAACGCTGACGGCAGCACAACGAGAACCAATTTCGTGGAGTATTTACAAGACTATGAAGACATTTTAAAGGGCTATAAGATGAATCAAATAACGAAAACCAAGGCTGACGGTACAACCTATGAATTCCATGAGGAATACACGTACCCCGACGGAATCTGTTACAAGAGTGGCTTTACAACGAACGCAAACGGTGCCAAGGAAAACTACTTTGAGGAGTGGAAAGACGGCAAAAAAGTGAGTAAATAACTCGAGATTTTAAGCTGGTATAAAATGCAAAAATTATTGCATTTTCCACAAAAATATGGTATAATTTTCAAACTATTTTGTAAAGGAGAAGCACCATGCAGAAAACAGAAAAGCAGTATCATATTCACTGCACCGAGGGCGATGTGGGCCGCTATGTATTCCTGCCCGGTGACCCGGGACGGTGTGAGGCCATTGCCGCCCATTTTGAGAACCCTGTCCATATCGGCATGAACCGGGAGTACAATATCTATACCGGAACCATCCTTGGGGAGAAGGTTTCTGTCTGCTCCACCGGCATCGGCGGCCCTTCCGCGGCCATCGCCATGGAGGAGCTGGCCAATATCGGCGCGGATACCTTCATCCGCATCGGCACCTGCGGCGGCATTGATCTGGATGTCTGCCCCGGCGATATTGTGGTAGCCAGCGGCGCCATCCGCTATGAGCACACCTCTCTGGAATATGCCCCCATTGAGTACCCCAGTGTCCCGGATTTTGATGTGACCCTGGCCCTGCGGGATGCCAGCCGGGAACTGGGCTTCCGGACGCACGTGGGTGTGGTCCAGTGCAAGGATGCTTTTTATGGCCAGCACAGCCCGGAGAAGAGCCCTGTTTCCTATGACCTGCTGCAAAAGTGGGAGAGCTGGAAGCGCCTGGGCGTCAAGGCCAGCGAGATGGAGTCTGCGGCCCTGTTCGTCGTTGCAGCCGCCAGGGGCGTCCGCTGCGGCAGCTGCTTCCATGCCGTGTGGAACCAGGAGCGGGAAAAGGCCGGAATGTTTATGCCCATGACGGAAGATACCTCCGGTGCCATCCGTGTCGGCATCGAAGCCGTCAAAAAGCTGATCCTGGCGGATAAGAAGTAAGGACAATACCGCACCAATAAAAAACGCCGCTGCGGACCGGTTCCAAGCCGGTTCGCAGCGGCATCTTTGCTTGTCAGATCACTTTTCCGTGGGGTACAGGTAGGCCACGAAGCCCAGAGTCATATAGTCCAGGCACACGGTCTTGTCCGGGGTCTCGCCCATGGTGACCCGGTGGCAGTGGACCTTCCAGACATCGGAACCGTTCAGCTTGTCCTTCCGGATGTCAAACACATGGTTCCAGCTGCGGCCCTCCAGATATTGCTCGTCTTTCACAAACCGGATCAGCTCCAGCCGCCGGAAGTGTGAGGTGGGGAAGGCATTCTCCACGCAGGCATCGAACAGGGCCTCTGCGTCCCGGACGCTGCCCAACTCAAAGGTATTGCGAATCATTGCACCGTAATCTTCCATGGTAATTCCTCCTTATAGCTTTTGATAGGTTTTTTCCAGGAATTTTTCAATGTTTACCAGCACCCGCGTATGGGTGGCTCTGCCGATTTCCCCAGCCTCGTCGGAGACGGTGATGGCAAAGGTGATTTTCTTTCCCTCTACAGCGGTGACCTCTGCCCGGGCGCGGACCTCCAGGCCGACGGGGGTTGCACTGATATGCTCCAGATTCAGCGCAGTCCCAACGCTGGTCTGCCCCTGGGGGAGGGCCTGCTCGATTGCCTCGCAGGCAGCGCCCTCCATCAGAGCCGCCATGCAGGGCGTTGCATAGACCAGAAGGCTCCCGGAGCCAACGGCCTGAGCCGTGTCCTCTTTTTCCACCAGCGCGGTTGCCTCGCCGGTCATTCCAACGGTAATATCCATGACACACACCTTCCATTTCCGGTTTTCTTTTTATCAATATATCGCAAAAAAGGCAAAATGTCAATGGAAAGCCATTGCGTTTGCCTGTGGTTTTCTCTATAATAGGCCTATCAAACGAAAGGGTGAAATCGTTTTGCACAATACAAATTCTTCCGCAAAAAATATGGCCCTTGGGGGTGTGCTGGCGGCGGCAGCCGTTTGCATCATGTGTCTTGGCGGCCTGATCCCTGTCAACACCTATGTCAGCCCCATGCTCTGCGCGCTGCTGCTGCAGGTGATCCTGAATATCTGCGGCAGGCGCATAGCCTGGGCCTGGTTTTTTGCTGTGGCCATTCTGTCCCTGCTCCTGTGCCCGGACCGGGAGGCGGCAGGGGTGCTGCTGGCGCTGGGCTATTATCCGATTCTAAAACAGCGCCTGGACAGGTCCCGGCTGCGCGCCCTATGGAAGGGGCTGTATTTCAATGCCAGCATCTGTGTGCTCTATGCGGTACTCCTGTTTGTTCTGGGGCTTCCGGCATTGAATGAGGAATTCCGGGAGCTTGGGACAGTTATGCTCATTGTGCTGCTCATCCTTGGCAACGTGACCTTCTTCCTGCTGGACAAGGTCCTGGATAAGCCTGTGTTTCAAAAGCTGGGCCGCCATGGAAAATGAATGGGAGCTCTATATTCTGCGCTGCGGCGACGGGACGCTCTATACCGGAATTGCCCGGGATGCGGACAAGCGCCTAGCTATGCACCGCAGCGGGAAGGGTGCAAAATATACCCGGGGAAGGGGACCTCTGACGCTGTGCTACCGGGAAATCTGCCCGGACCACGGCACCGCCCTGCGCCGGGAATATGCCGTCAAGCAGCTGCCAAGGGAAGAAAAGGAGCTGCTGATAAAAAGCGGCTCCCCATTGAAACAGGGAGCCGACGGACTAGAGAAATAAGTAAATCAGCATGGTGATCAATGCTGTGTTTGGGGTATCTGTGCAGTTTTCGGACATCAAAAGCAGCAAAAGCACTACGATCAGATCCTCCGTATCCAGACCCCGGGGCAACAGACTATCTAGAAAAGTGCCCGCACCCTCTGCAGGCTTGCGCGGAGGGCTGGGTGAAGGCGGTGCAGGTGACTGCGATGGCGGCTGCGGACCGTCCGGCAGACTTTGGCGGCGGAAGGAGCCGTCTTCCGTAGGAATATAGCGGTTGTACATGGCCTAGCCCCCAGTCAGGTTTTTCAGTACGCCGGATTCCAGCAGCCCGGAGGTTTGTTGGGCCAGCTTGGCCGAACGCATGGCCTTCTCCAGCTTGGCAATTTTCTCCCGGCTGACATAGGGGGAGAGCGCTTTCAGAAGCGCGCGCTGGTTCTGGTCAATTTCCGCGCCCCTGGCAAAGCCCGTAAAGGCTTTGAGCATCTCCAAATCTCCCGGTCCCGGTCCGGCCGGAGACGGCTGCACCGCGCGCTCCGGTTTCTCCGGCTGCCCGGTGGACTGGGACTGGCCCATGGATTGCGCCAGTGCCTGAATTTTCTGCATCATCTCCGGGTCGCCCAGAATGGCTCCCAGCTGATCCTCCATGCCGCTCATGGCTCATTTCGCAGCTGCCGCAAAAGCGCTGCCGCCTCCGGTGTCGCGAGAAAGGCTTCAATGGTTTGCTTGGCGGATGCATAGTCACCTTTGGCTGCCTGATCCATGGCCTGCCGAAGCCCCTGGGCATTGTTTTGCTGCAGGAGGGCCTTCAGCTGCCGCCCTGCGGGGGTGTCCGCCAATAGTCTAGCCTGTTCCAGTTTTTCCGGTGTGAAATCCGTATTTTCCACGTTTTTGCCTCCTTTTCCGGGATGAACTGCCTTTCTGTTTATTTTATGCAGCAAGCCGGAGATTTTTCCGCACGGGGAAAACTATTTTTTCAGTAGCAATCTTTTGCCGAGTATGTTATAATAAAATTTGATTAAAAATAGGGAAGAAAAGAACTTCCTGTAAGGATGGAAAAATGCGTTTATTGATTTTATCCGATTCTCACCGTTATATGGATTTTATGGAACGCTGCATAGAAGTGTTCCGGCCAGACTGCGTGATCCACCTGGGGGACTACTATCCCGATGGCTATGAATTGCGGCAGCTGGCCTCCGGCGCGGCGTTCTACCAGGTCCCGGGAAACTGCGACGAGTATTCCTGCGATCCCTTCCTTCCGAAAATTCTTGTACCTACCATCGGCGGCGTGCGGTTTTACCTGACCCACGGCCATCAGCACCATGTGAAGCAAACGCTGTCCCAGCTCTTACGGGACGCTCGGGCCGAGGGTGCGCAGGTCGCCCTGTATGGGCATACGCACATTCCGTATCTTCACCGGGAGGAGGACGGCCTTCTGGTCATGAATCCCGGGGCGGCAGGCTTTGCCGGAAGCGCAGGGCTGATCGAGATTGAAAACGGGGCCGTGATTGCCAGCCGTCTGCTGGGCCTGAAAGATTTGGGGGGACAGACATGATCCTTGCAGTGCATATTGGCAATACCAATATTACAGTGGGCGCCGTCCGAGGAAAGGACATTGTCTTTCAAGCCAGACTGCGCACCGATACTACAAAAACCTCCGACGAATACGCCATCGACCTGAAGATGCTGCTGACCATCAACAACGTTTCCGCCTCCGATATTGATGGGGCGATCATCGCCTCTGTGGTGCCCCAGGTTCTGAATCAGATGAAAACAGGCCTGAAAAAGCTGTTTGGCAAGCCTATCCTTGTGGTCGGTCCCGGGATCAAAACCGGCTTGAATATCCGTATCGATAACCCGGCGCAAACCGGTTCTGATCTGGTGGTTGGATGCGTTGCTGCTCAGCGCCTTCAGAAGCCCCCGCTTATTGTGGTCGGGATGGGTACCGCCACCACCATGATGGTCCTGGACCGGAACGGTGCCCTGATTGGTGGCAGCATCAGCCCCGGCGTGCGCATTTCCATGGAGGCCCTGACAGAGCGGGCAGCCCTGCTGCCGGGTCTGCAGCTGGACCAGCCCAAGCGTACCATCGGGCGAAATACGGTTGAATGTATGCGCAGTGGCATTCTCAACGGTGCTGCTGCCATGCTGGATGGCATGGTCGCGCGGATGGAAGAGGAACTGGGGGATAAGGTTGCTGTTATCGCCACGGGCCGAATGGCACAATATGTTGTTCCCCTGTGCAAGACACCCATGCACTATGACCGTGATCTGATCATCAAGGGCCTTGCGATCCTCTACGCCGAAAATACCAAGCCCAAACCCGATTTAGGAGGAAACCAATGAAAAAGAACGCACAAGTTCCGCAAAGCGCCGGGCAGCGCAGTGCCTATGATCAGTTCAAGCATATTGTCGGAATCATTGTCACCTGGTGCTATCGCCTGCGCAAGGTGGTTCTGGCGGCCCCGGTGATCTATTTTTCCCTGCGGCTTGCTGCCTATAATACGGTGAATCTGCCTCTTTCCGTAGGCCTGCTGCTGCAATCCAGCGGCGAGTTTACCTACCACATCTCCCGGTATACGGCGGTCGTTGGCCCGCTTGTCTTAACCGGCGGATGCCTTGCAATGATGTTCCTGTCCAAAAAGGCGCTGTATGCATGGGCTGTCAGTGTGTTTACTCTGGCGGTCCCGGTACTGCTGGTGCTCAGCAACAACTATCCGGCATAATTCGTTTCCCAAACGTTCAAGGATTCTTCACCTTTCTCCGCAGTCCGTATGGTATACTAAGGCTACAGAAAACGGAGATGGTGAAGCCTGCCGATGCCGCGGAAATATCTGCGGATAAGCCGACGGCGGCGCTTGTGACACATTGTCCCCGGAGGACGAGAATGAATACCGGCGGCTGCCCGGAAAGGCTGCCAAGATGTGTTTGGTTTGTAACCGAAGCATCCTGGCCTCGCTTTCCCGGCAGCCGTCTTCTTTTTTATTTCCGGGTGCATTCGTTGACGGGCAGATTGGAGGCCATGGGGAATTGAAGCGCCAGGTGTTTCCAGGTGTGGCGGTCCAGCCTTCCGGTGATCGGCAGGCCGGAGAGCTGCTGAAATGCGGACAGAGCGTCTTGTGTCGGTCCATCCAGAACGCCGGTGACCGGCGGAGCATCCACGCAGTGATAGTTTTCGGAAAGTACGGCCAGAATGACCTGTGCCAGATGTACCGCCGCGTTTTTCTCCCCGAAGCCGATGCATTGTCCCGGGTTCAGCAGAACGCTTAGAACCTGTGGCTGCACGATCTCCACCAGGGCGAGGGCATATTCCTCCACAATCCGATTCCAGGTTTCCAGGTCCGTAACCCCCGTAACCGGCAGACGGTTGCGGCGCTGAAAAACCCGCACGGCGGCCATGGTATCCGGTCCATAGATTCCGTCCGGAATCAGGGCCTTGTATTCGTCATTATTTTCTGCCAAAACGCGGAGCATGGTTTGCAGGCTGCGGATCGGCTGCCCCAAAAGGGATTCTGTGGGTTTCATCGCACTACCTCCTGTCTGACAGGGTCTTGACCGCCGATGGCGAGATCATATCCCGGGAATTGGGTCATGGTGGAGGACCGGGCATACCGGTTCCGGGGCAGGGTATTGCCGATCACGGCGCTGGTATAGGGGAAGCGCTCCAAATCCCGGAAGCTGGCGTTTTCAATGCCAGTAAACTGGTCGTAAATTTCATCCCAGGTGGTCAGGTCTACGGTTCCGGTTTGAGGCAGACCGAAATAGCCCTGGGCCGCCAGTACGGCGCTGCGGGAGGCGCTGCCATAAATACCGTCCACCGCAACGCTGGGAATCTGAGAAATATAGGCGGCGAGCACCCGCAGCATGTATTGGAGGTGTTCGACCTGAATGCCCCGGTCGCCCGGAACAAGGGGTCGACCTTTGTTCCAGGCGATGGTGTAAAACCGCTGCCCCTGGCTGCGCAGCTCGGAAAGGGAGGTCACGGCTGTATACAGCCGCACCAGCGCATACCATGTGGCAGGACCAACCACACCATCGGGGTTCAAATTGAATATTTCCTGGAAGGCTGTGATGGAATTCTCTGTGGCGGCGCCGAAAATGCCGTCCACGGCAGAAACCTTCGGAATGGCCGGGTAGTTCTGGGATATTCGGTTCAGCTCTGTTTGGATGACCACCACATTGGGGCCTACGCTGCCTCTTCGCAGAGGCGTCCCGGGGTAGGAGGACACATAGTCCTGCACCGGGGCATTGGCCACGATTTCCACGTCCCCATAGTAGCTGCGCAGAATCTGGGTGGAGTTGTAGCCCTGCTGGGCAAGGGCCTGGCTGCCCCACTGGCTCAGGCCTTCGCAGGTGACGGTGGTGCCGTTGCAAAATTTTGCGGCCAGCGGTTCTACAAAGCCCGGGCGGCGCAGATAGGAATTGAAAAGCTCATCCACCAGCCGGGAAACGTTGGAAAAAAAGCTGCGCCCCCGGACAAAGAACTGGTCATAGGCGGTGGAGCTGGTGATATCAAAATCATAGCCTCGGCTGCGGTAGAACTCTGTATATACCCGGTTTAGCGCAAAGGAAACAATGGCCAGGATATTGGCCCGCAAGGCGCTTTCCTCCCAGGTGGGATAAATCTCACTGGAGGCAACATTTTTCACATAGTCCGAGAAGCTTACGGTCACATTGTCGGCACTGGCGCTGGGCGCGCCCAGATGAACCGTGATCCGCTGGGGTACATAGGGAATGACAGTCGGCATAGACCCTCCTTACAGATTCTGTGGCGGAGTATTAAACAGTATTTTTTCATCCCAACGGTCCGGAAGCTCTGACAGGGGCACCATTTCCAGGTCCTGTACGGTGGTAATTCCCGGGAAGATCTGGACATTTCGGGCTGCGATTTGCTCAAAATCCGTTTTGAATGCATAGACCGTCACGTCCGTAAAGGGCTGCTGCCCGTTGCCCTCCGGCCGTTCACTCTCTTCCCGGTCTGGGGTTGGGATGGAGATAGGCTCGGTCAGGCCGCTTCGGTTCGTCAGGCGCATGGCAATGGCTGTACCGTCCTGGGCAATGACCGCCACTGCCACATCCTCCAAGGGAATCTGCGCGTAGCTCATATAGGCGCGGGCTGTTATGTAACCGTTCGATGACATGATTTTCCCTCCTTGCATGTTTCTCGTACAGTATATGCGATCCGTAAGAAAAAGGTTCCCCGCCAAAAAACGACCCGGCAGCGAATTCGCTGCCGGGTCAGCTTACAGAAAGGGCCGCATCTGGCGGATATTGTTGGTTTCTGTATCGATGAGCTTCTGGGAAAGGGTGTCCACCCGGCTGTCCTTCCGGTCAGAGCGGTGCAGATTCCGCAGGCCTTTTACCAGCCCCTTGGTATTGCCCTGGATCATCATCTCTGAAATTTTCGATGTGGCGTCCGCACCTGTGAGCTTCATGCGGCACACCATGTTGGACATCATCCGCACGGCGCTGTCCAGCTCCTTCAGCTCCCAGCCCCGCTGGGATGCGATATTGTGGGCTTCCGTTTCGATTCCGTCATATTCCTTCAGCTGCTGCACCAGCGCCTGCCGCAGCTCGGGGTTCAGAGTGGTATCCAGGACGCTGCGGATGCCCACCTGGCCCATCTGGGTGGTTTTGAGGACCGAGGACAGGATTTCCTGACTGGTTTTCATATGCGATCACCTCGCCGCTAGTATTTGCGCTCCGGCGCAAATCATGCACCTTTCGGGCAAAGGGGCATAGAATGTTTCCGGGGAGTGTGATTCTATGTGTGCCATATCCGGCTGTGTCGGACTGCCGATTGAGGAAACCTGCATGCATGCCATGCTGCAAACCATGGCCCGCCGTGGCCCGGACGGCCGGGGCATTTTCAGAAATGCGGACTGTACGCTGCTGCACACCCGTCTTGCCATCATCGACCCCACAGGCGGCGCTCAGCCTATGGAGCTGCTCTGGGGCGGGGAACACTACTGCATTACCTACAATGGGGAGCTCTACAATACGGAGCAGCTGCGAAAAAAGCTGGAAAAATTGGGCCATGCCTTTGCCACGCATTCGGACACAGAGGTTGTGCTGCACAGCTATGCCCAATGGGGGCCGGAGAGCCTTCTGAAAATGAATGGCATTTTTGCCTTCGGCATCTGGGAGAGCAGAAAAAGGCGGATGTTCCTTGCCCGGGACCGTATCGGCGTGAAGCCGCTGTTTTACAGCCTCAGCGGGGAAGGACTGCTATTTGCCTCGGAAATCAAGACCATTCTGGTCCATCCTTCCCAGAGGGCCGCGCTGGATGCAGAGGGAGCAGCTCAGATTTTGCTGCTTGGGCCGGGGCGGCAGCCGGGCAGCGGCGTCTTCCGCGGGATTCGGGAGCTGGAACCGGGCTGCTGGGCAACCTTCGAAGGGGGCACTCTGGCAGTACACAGGTACTGGTCTTTGAAAGACCGGGAGCACCGGGAGAATTTCCGCCAGACGGCGGAGCACACCCGGGCGCTGGTGCTGGATGCTATTACGCGGCAGATGGTCTCCGATGTGCCCATTGGGACCTTCCTGTCCGGCGGCCTGGATTCCAGCCTCATCAGTGCGGTCTGCGCAGAAAAAATGGAGCAGGCCGGACGGCAATTGATGACCTTTTCCGTTGGATATCCGGAGAACGACAAGTATTTCCGGGCGGGGAAGTTCCAGCCGACTTCGGACAGCGATTTTATCGGCCTAATGGAGGAATTTCTGCATTCTGACCATCATCTGACGGAATTGCCGCCGGAGACGCTGGTCTCCAGCCTGGAGGAGGCCACCGTTGCCAGAGACCTGCCGGGAATGGCGGATGTGGACTTTTCTCTTCTGGCATTTTGCAGGGAGATTCGGAAATACGTAAAAGTGGCGCTGTCCGGGGAGTGCGCCGATGAGATTTTCGGCGGTTATCCCTGGTATCGCGACCCGGAAGTTCGGGACAGAGCGGGGTTTCCCTGGGCGCAGAATACTATTGACCGCTGCAATCTGCTGCACCCGGACCTTCGCGCCAAGCTGGACGGGGAAGCCTACGTCATGGAGGCCTACCTGAAAACCTGCCGGGAAAGTGACATTCTGCCGGGATGCAGCCCCCGGGAGCGGCGCATGAAGGAAATGGTAAACCTGAATTTTCGCTGGTTTATGCAGACCCTTCTGGACCGGAAGGACCGGATGAGCATGTTCAGCGGCTTGGAGGTACGGGTGCCCTTCTGCGATTACCGCATTGCGGAATATCTCTATGGCGTGCCCTGGGAATACAAGGACTATCAGGGGGAAGAGAAGGGCCTGCTGCGCTATGCCTGCGGGGACCTGCTCCCGGAGGCGGTGGCCCACAGGAAAAAGAGCCCCTATCCGAAAACCTTCAATCCTCGCTATGAGACATTGCTGGAAGAAAAAATGCAGGCTGTGCTTTCTGCGGATTCTCCGCTATTCGCCCTTGTGGACAGGGAAGCGCTCAAAATGGTCCTGGATAGCCAAAGCCCCTGGCCCTGGTATGGGCAGCTTATGGCACGGCCTCAAAAGATCGGATATTTCCTGCAAATTGACTTCTGGCTGCGCCATTATGGCATAGAGCTGCAATTCTAAAAAATGCCTCAAAAAGAGGAGAAAATGACGCTTTTACGGAAAAATTGTGAATAGTGTAGAAGAAATCTCTGAAAATTTGGCAAAATCACCATTTGCTTTCCGAACCAAAATTTGATATCATATCACTACTAAGATATTTTGTCAAGAGGAGGTTTTTTCCCGTGTTTCAGTTGGGTGAGCTTGTGGTTTATGGGATTCATGGCGTGTGCCGGGTCAAAGAAGTGCAGGAGCGAATGGTGAACAGAGTCAGTCAGCAATATCTGGTTTTGGAGCCGGTTGGAAAGCAGGGCAGCCAATATATGGTGCCCATGCAGAATGAGGCTGCCATGTCCAAAGTGTCCGGGCTCATCTCGAAGGAAGCGTGGGAAACGCTCCTTGCATCACCGAAGGTCCACACGGTTTCCTGGATTCAGGATGAGAATAAGCGCAAACAGTCCTACCGGGAGCTCACCGGCTCCGGAACCCGGGAAACGCTGCTGCAAACGGTGTATTCCATCTATGCCCACCGGTCTGCCCAGAAAGCAGCCGGGCGACGGCTGCATATGTGTGACGAAAACTTCCTCCATGACACGGAGAAAATCCTTGCCGGAGAATTGGAAGCCGTCATGGGGATCACCGGTCCGGAGGCGCTTACGCTTCTGCGGACGAGCCTCAGCGCGTAACGAATCAAAAGGCTGCTAAGCATCCACAAAGCCAAGGATGCTTCGGCGTGTGCCGATAAGACAGTAATTTGAGAAAATTACGAAATCGGCATCTGTCAGACAGGATTGGACAAAACAGGCGACATTCAACTTCGGTTGGATGCCGCCTGTTTTTACATCTAAGGGTTGAGAATCACCTGTTTTTTGCACTGTAAAGCAAGGATAACGAAAAGGGTGGAAAAGCTTGTGTCTTGGTGGTATAATTACTCTGGTATTTGCATTCAACAGCGAGGAGGACAGACCATGAGATTGCGCAGAGACAAGTAACAGTTTCCGTAAAATTCGAATGGAGGTTACTTAATATGGAAATCAGAGAATATAAAACTTACAACGAATCAGAGATTCTGCGCTTATACACGAGTGTTGGCTGGACGGCCTACACCGATCAGCCGGAGGTACTGCGTAAAGGCTTTGAAAGCTCTATGCTGACCCTTGCCGCTTATGAGGGTGATCAGCTTCTTGGTATCATTCGCACTGTGGGCGATGGTCATACCATCGTGTTTGTGCAAGACATATTGGTGTTTCCGGAGCATCAGCGAAAAGGTATCGGCTCTGCACTCTTACAAGCCATTCTGAGCCGATACAGCCATGTTCGCCAGATTCAGTTAGCAACAGACAACACGCCGAAAACCATTGCTTTTTACAAGTCGATGGGGTTCTATGAATTTTCCGAAATCGGTTGCTGCGGATTTATGAAAGGTTAATGTGATGTTTGAAACGGTTGAATTTACAAATATGTGCATGATCTGTGATGGCAGCCGAGTTGTCGTGATCGATCGGAAAAAGCGGGACTGGCCGGGCATCACCTTCCCCGGAGGTCATATAGAGCCGGGAGAATCCTTTACGGATGCCGTGATTCGTGAGGTGCAGGAGGAAACTGGACTGCATATCCGTTCTCCCCAGCTCTGCGGTATCAAAGACTGGTGTGAAAATCAGTGCAGGTTTGTTGTGCTGCTTTATAAGACAACTTGTTTTGATGGGGAATTACATTCCAGCTCCGAAGGTCGGGTTTGGTGGGAAGATATTGCCAATCTACCAAATCTCAAGTTGTCTTTGAATATGCGTGATATGCTCTGGGTTTTCATAGAAGAAAATCTGAGCGAGTTCTTCTACTATCAAGAAGGCAGCGCGTGGAAGCATGCCTTGAAATAGCAAAACGGTGATAAGGTGAAAGAACAATGAACAAAGATATGTGCGTAGCCTGTGACGATGGGATTTTGAATATTCGTGTCGGCGCAATCATCATGAAAAAAGGAAAAATTTTGATGGTTGGTAATGACAGAGACTATCTCTACTCCGTTGGCGGCAGGGTAAAATTCGGTGAAACAGCAGAAGAGGCTGTCGTCCGTGAAGTGTTGGAGGAAACAGGTGTTCAGATGGAAATTGACCGCCTTGGCTTTGTGCATGAAAACTACTTCTATGGCGACGTGCCTTCCAATCGGAACAAGCTGATTTATGAGATTTCGCTTTTCTTCTATATGAAAGTGCCTGACGCTTTTGCGCCGATCAGCGAAAGCTTTATGGAAGATAACAGCAAAGAACACTTGGTGTGGGCTTCGCTCGATGAGGACATTAAAATGTATCCGGAATTCTTCAAGACCGAATTGAAGTATCCAGCAGACACTGTAAAGCTTTTCACTACGGACAAGAGATAAATTAACAGGGATAGGATAGCATTTATGCCAGACAACAAGAATCGCAGGCGACCGATACAGGTCAAATTCTTTGTAGACGAAAAAGAGCTTGCTACCATCAAGCAGCGAATGATGGAGTCCGGCAAGGATAATCTTAGTGCCTATCTTCGCACCATGGCTATGGAGGGGACTTTTCCAACTGCCGATGGCGAGAAAATCTCCAAACAGGGAGAACCGCAAAAGTCGTGACTGTCTTATTACGATTTTTACGAGGAACAGCGCCAACGGTGCGCAGCCAATTTCTCTGAAATTGTTAAAGGGTTTGGGATGGTCTCGCCTGTCGGCTCGGTCAAGCGCTTCAAAATGCATTGCATTTTGAGGTCGCCACTGGCGACCCGCGCCCCAACAAGTTTTTGCACAAGTGGGTACCGCCGTGCATTGCTTGCTATTCTGCAAGGAAATCCCGGTCGTGCCACGCCGGATTTCGTAAGTGTACATACACTTGCTGTGCTTGCTATTCTCCGTTTCCCATGATAGCAAGCGCCATTTTCCAAATGGAAATCGGCGGCAACCGCCGCCTTGCCTGCCAAAAAGCGAAACAGACGGACGGAAGTCAATGGCGGCGCAGCTGTTCATCTTGACCATTGACGGCGTTCGTCTGTTTTGCTATCTCAAAAAAATTCGTGCTGAGGAGAAATATCATGAGAGCGCCATTTCAAATTCTTTCCATACCATACCGTATCATCAATTGTTGTCCATATTATTGTGTATTCCATCGCGCAGATCACGACCAATGGCAGTTTATTGCCGGGGGCGGTGAGGATAACGAAACGCCATTTGAAGCGGCAAAAAGAGAAACCTTTGAAGAAGGTGGAGTGTGCTCTGGCAAGTGGGTGGAACTTAAGAGTTTGGCATATATTCCTGCTACAGTTATATCGGAAAAGCACCGCCGGCATTGGGGAAAGGATATCTATGTCATTCCTGAATACACTTTCGGTTTCGAGTGCCGAAAAGATATTGAACTTTCTCACGAACATACCGAGTGCGTTTGGCTGACCTATGAAGAAACAAACAATAAACTGAAATGGGATTCAAATCGCACAGCACTGTATGAATTGAATTGTCGCTTGATGGAAGCAAATGTAACATTGTAGTGAAAAATCCGTTCGCCTATGGGTTGCCCAATGTCAAAATCTTGGACTTATCTGGCAGTGGAAGCGCCAGATAAGTCCAGTGCCGAACACAGACAGGGGGTGCATATTAATGACTTCGTGGGTTATACCCCGTGGAGGAACTGCTAAAAGCGGAACAGGCATGACCGAAATCATGCCTGTTCCAAGAAATTTGTGTTTACTGTCTTACCAGCAGGGAGCGTTAGCAGCCCTCTTTTTTATTTGCCTTCTGTCAGATAAGCTTCCAGCGCCTGCATTGTATCCGCAATGGCTTTTGCACCGGCTGCACGCATGGCAGCCACATCGCCATAGCCCCAGCTGACGCCAATGGTGGGGATGCCATGGGCTGCAGCGCCGAGAACGTCATACTCTGTGTCGCCAACCATGGTCATGTCGGCATCGCTGCCCGCAAGGCCCAGAAGGTATTCGATGACGGCATCCTTGCTGTTCCGCTTCTTTTCCAGGTCTGCACCGCAAATTCGATCGAAGTATCTTGCCAGGTCGAAGTGTTCCAGAATCTCTGCGGCCGTAGTCTCCGGTTTCGAGGTGGCCACATAGAGAAGAAAACCCATTTCCTTCAGGCGCTCCAGAAGCTCCCGGATACCGGGGTAGGGGGTGTTTTCGAATTTCCCGATGGGCACGTACCGGCTGCGGAAAATCCGGACGGCCTCATCCGTCTGCTCCTTCGGAATGCCGAATTTTTCGAAGGTATCCCACAGGGGCGGGCCTACAAAAACGCCCATCTCCTCCCGGGGCGGTACGGGATAGCCCATCTGCTGGAAGGCATACTGGGCGCAGTTGATAATGCCCTCGCCGGAATCGGTAAGCGTTCCGTCCAAATCGAATAAAATGGCTTTTTTCACGGTGAATCCCTCTTTGTCTTTCGTCATTTTCCTTATCATATCATACGCCACGCTGTTTCGCAAGAGTGTTCCGGGGTTGCATCGATGGCTGCTTTATGGTACAATAAATGCGGAAATTATGCTTCCGGAAAAGAGGAACTGCCATGAAGGCTGGAATTCTGACGCTTTACTATGAAAACCGCAATCCCGGCGGCCAGCTCCAGGCGAGAGCCCTGGTCCGGGCCATTGAGAATGTTCCCGGATGGTCCGCAGAGCAGCTGCCCTTTGTCTACAGCGGAAGCTGGATGAAAAAGAGCTTCCCGGAGCGTGTCTTGAAAAATATTGCTTACCTCGGCGCGGAAAAGCTGCGCGGCGGTCCTGCGCCGGTTTTTCCGGAAATCCCCGAAGATTTGAAAAAGGAACTGGCTGTACGGCAGCTGGATTATGACAATTTTGCCTTGGAAACGCCTCACAACAGCAGCCTGTTTACCCCGGAAACCATTCAAGACGCCCTTTCCCAATATGACTGCTTCGTCTGCGGCGGCGACCAGATATGGAATGAATTCGGCACGGGCTACTATTACTGCGCACTGGATGCCATGTCCCTGGGCTTTGTACCGGAGACGGTGCAGAAATTCTCCTATGCGCCCAGTATGCCAAGCAAGAACCTGAATCCAAAGTTCCTGAAAAAGCTGGGAAAAAACGCGGCCCGGCTGGACGGTCTTTCCCTGCGGGAGAAAAGCAGCGTGGAGGACCTGAGAAGGGTAAGCGGCAGGGAAGCGGCGGTTGTAGCTGATCCGGTGCTGCTGCTGACGCAGGAGCGGTGGGACAGGGAGATGCGTGCGCCGAAAGAGGGGCCCTATGTGCTGTGCTATCTTTTGGGGGCGGGGCAGCTGACCAGAGACGCAGCCCGGGCAGCGGCCAGAAATCTGGGGCTGCCATTGGTGACCCTGCCGCATCTGGCGGGTTTCCGGCAGGAGGATCTTTCCTTTGGAGACGAGCAAATGCTCTCCGGCGGTCCTGCAGAGTTCGTTGGCCTGATTCGCAATGCCTCCATGGTGATTACGGATTCCTTCCATGCTGCGGTATTCAGCCTGATCTACCACCGTCCCTTCGCGGTGCTTCCCAGGTTTGCACCGGACGGCAGCACGACCATGGGCAGCCGCCTGACGGATTTTCTGACGGAATATGCACTGCTGGGGCAGCTCTTTACAACCGAAGCCCTGAGCCTGCTGCACGCCTTCCCGGAAATCGACTTCACCCAGGCAGACGCGACCCTGAGCCGCCGCAGAACGGAGTCTCTGGCGTATTTGACCGAAAACCTTCGAAAGAAATGAGGAACGCCTTTTGAACCAACCTTCCAATCAGCTGAAGCTGGGGGCCGTGCTGTCCTATGTGTCTACGGGACTGAATATGGCCGTTCAGCTGCTGTATACCCCCTTGATGATCCGCCTGCTGGGGCAGAGCGAATACGGCCTATATACCTTGGTCGGCAGCGTGGTCAGCTATCTCAGTCTGTTCAGCCTTGGCTTTACAGGGGCCTATCTGCGCTTTTATTCCCAGCGCAAGGCAAAGAATGACACAGTGGGCATCGCGCGGCTTAACGGGATGTTTCTTTCGGTCTTTCTGCTGATGTCCCTTGCGGCATTTGTCTGCGGTATGGTGCTGCTGCAATTTCCAAGGACGCTCTTTGGCAGCAAGCTGACAGCCTCAGAGCTGAATACGGCGAAGGTGCTCATGGCCATTCTGGTTGTCAACATCGCCCTGACGTTTCCGGCAGGGCTTTTGGAATCCATGGTTACCGCCCATGAAAAGTTTCTTTTTCAGCAGCTTGTGACCCTGGCCAGCGTGATTTTCAACCCGCTGCTGTGCCTGCCGCTGCTGCTTATGGGCTTTGGCTCAATTGCAGTTGTCTGCGTTACCACCATACTGACCGTTGCAAAACTGGCGGTAAGCGCCTGGTACTGCGTCAAGAAGCTGGACGTCCGGTTCCGGCTTGATGGGTTTGATTTCGCCTGTTTGCGGGAAATTGCCGGGTTCAGCTTTTTCCTGTTTTTGAATATGGTCATCAATCAAATCAATTGGTCCGTGGACAAGTTCATTCTTGGCCAGGTATCCGGCACGGAGGCTGTGGCCGTCTATGGTGTGGGCTCCCAGATCAATTCTCTGTTCATTAGCTTCTCCACGGCGATTTCCGCCGTTTTTGCGCCCAGAGTTCATCGCATTGCAGCGGACAGTGACCCGGATAAGGCAGGGCGGTTTTCCGAGCTCTTCCTTCGGGTTGGGCGGGTGCAATATTTGATTCTGATGCTCATTGCCTCGGGCTTTGTGGTCTTCGGCCGGTACTTCATTACGAATATCTATGCCACCGAGAGCTATGCCCAGGCCTATCCCGTGGCGCTGCTGCTGATTCTGCCTGCCCTGGTGCCTCTGATTCAGAACCTGGGTATTGAGATTCAGCGGGCTATGAATCAGCACCGTTTCCGCTCCGTTATCTATTCCGTTATGGCGCTGCTGAATGTGCTGGTCAGCATCCCCCTTGCCCGGCGGTTTGGCCCTCCGGGTGCTGCCTTGGGAACAACCATCAGCCTGGTCATCGGCAACGGACTGATTATGAATGTATTTTACGCCCGCAGGCTGCACCTGAATATTGTGGGCTTCTGGAAAAGCATTGCGCTTCTTTCCCGGGGGATGCTTATCCCCGCCGTCCTGGGCGTTTGGATTTTGAAATGCTGGCATTTCGGGAATATTTGGCAGTTCCTTGCGGGAATTGCGCTGTATACCTTGGTTTACAGCGCCAGTATGTGGCTGTTGGGCATGAACCGGGAGGAAAAGGCTCTGGCGCAGAAGCCACTGCAAAAAATGAGGAGGATGTCCCGTGGTTAATGTGACACGGAAAGAAGACTGCTGCGGCTGTGCCGCCTGCGTCCAGGTTTGCCCTAAAAGCTGCATCACCATGGTGCAGGATGCAGAAGGATTTGATTACCCCAAGGCAGATTCCGAGCAATGTATCTCCTGCGGCCTGTGTGAAAAGGTCTGCCCCGTCTCGCACGCTCAGGCGGAACCGGCAGGGGAGCCGAAGGCCTTTGCCGCCTACGGGCCAGATAAGGACCGGGCGGTGAGCTCCTCCGGCGGCATTTTCGCCCAGTTGGCCAGGCAAACCCTTGCCCAGGGCGGGCTGGTCTTTGGTGCTGCTATGGCAGAGGACGGCAAGGCCGCTGTTCACATGGCAATCGACAGTGAAGGGGATCTGCCAAGGCTTCAGGGCAGCAAATACCTGCAAAGCCATATGGGAAATTGCTTCCGGCAGGCGGAAGAGGCACTGGAGGCCGGTCGGGCCGTGCTGTTCACAGGCACGCCCTGCCAGATTGAGGGATTGCTGCATTTTCTGGGCCGGGACTATGAAAATCTCGTAACGGCGGATGTGATCTGCCATGGCGTTCCCTCGGAAAAGCTCTGGCAAAAATACCTGGACTGCCAGCAGCGCCGCTATGGTTCCCGAGTTACCCGGGTATCCTTCCGGGATAAGCGCCAGGGCTGGAAGAGCTTTTCCATGGCGCTGACCTTTGAAAATGGAAAACAATACGCGAAAAAGCTGTATTTCGATACCTATTTGCAGCTGTTTTTGCAGGATCTCTGCCTGCGGCCCAGCTGCTATAGGTGTCCCTCCAGAAAGCTGCACCGCAGAAGTGATCTGACCCTGGGGGATTTCTGGGGCTGCGACGTGGTGTGCCCGGACCTGGACGATGACACGGGGCTCTCCCTGGTCTTTGTCCATTCCGAAAAGGGGCAGCGCGCCTTTGATGCCCTGCCCTTGCAGACAAGATCCGTTACCGTAGATCAGGCTCTGACGGCCAACAAGGCTATGATTCGTTCTCCCGCAAAGCCGCAGCAGCGGGAAGAGGTGCTCAGTGCGCTGGATACGCTGCCCCTGGAGCAGGTTGGCAAACGGTATCTTCGCAAGCTGCCCATGAAAGAGGCCATCCGGCTGTCCATCCCAACCCAGGTTATCCGGACGGCAAAGAAGCTGCTGAAACGGTAAAAAGCAAAGGCGTGACTTTTCCTGATATGCTACCCCCATAAGAGACAGTGAAAGACAAAACTGTTTCTTATGGGGGTGTTTTCGTGCCACAGCAACGAAAAATAACAGGAGAAAAAATATATATTGTGAGAGACTGTGCAGAGGGGAAGATTAGCTACACAGAAGCAGCAGCGCGGTGTGGCGTGGCGTTTGAAACCATGCGCAGATGGGTAAGTCGGTATTGCTCCACGGTTACGGTGTATTGTTCATATTCTGTTTTCGGGAATCTTTATGAAA
>UQGU01000027.1 GCA_900540635.1 uncultured Eubacteriales bacterium
CCACACCAGCGTGCGCGCTGGTTCGCAATGACAGAGCGTTTTCTAACAGCCCCCTGCGATAGAATTTTTAGGTTGACGCCATTGCCTGGAGAGAAGGCTTTTTAAGCAATTATTTCACAAGGAAAACCCGGTTTTTTCACGTATTTTTATTGATTTTTCCCGGATTGACAGCAGGAAAAAATGGTGGTACGATTTGCGCCTGATAAAGCATTTTTGGGGAGGAAAACATATGCCGAAGGATCGGACAAGAGACATGACTGTGGGCGCGCCCATGCCCATACTGCTGTCGTTTATTCTGCCGCTGCTGCTGGGGCTGCTGTTTCAGCAGTTCTATGCCATGGTGGATACGGTGGTTGTGGGCAATTTCCTGGGCATGGAGGCCCTGGCGGGGGTTGGCTCCACGGGCTCCATCAATTTCCTGGTGCTGGGCTTGTGCAACGGCGTCTGTGCCGGGTTTGCCATTCCCGTGGCTCAGAAATTCGGCGAGAAGGACTTCGACGGCCTGCGCAATTTCGTGGGCAATATGATCTGGCTGGGCGGCATCATTGCGCTGATTGTCACGGCGGTCACCACCATCGGCTGCCGTGCGATCCTCACCGCCATGAATACCCCGGAGAGCACCTTCTCCTATGCCTATGACTATATTTTCCTGATCTTCCTGGGCATTCCTGCCACCATGCTCTACAATCTGCTCTCCGGCATCCTCCGCTCCCTGGGGGACAGCCGGACGCCGCTGATGTTTTTGGTGTTTTCCAGCCTGCTGAATGTGGCTCTGGACATTGTGTGCGTGGTGACCCTGCAAATGGGCGTGGCCGGTGCGGGCTGGGCAACGCTCATCAGCCAGCTGATCTCCGGGCTGCTGTGCCTGCTGTATATGGACAGGAAGTTCCCCATTCTGCATCTGAAAAAGGAAAATCTTCTCTGGCGGGGCCACTGCGTCCGGCGGCTGCTGATCATGGGCCTGCCCATGGGGCTGCAATACTCCATTACCGCCATCGGCTCCATTCTGCTGCAAACGGCGGTCAACGGTCTGGGCGCCGTGTCCATGGCCGCCGTGGCGGCCTCCGGCAAGGTGACGAATCTGTTTGCCACGCCCTATGACGCCATGGGCACCATGGCGGCCACCTACGCCGGGCAGAACCTGGGCGCCGGAAAGCTGGACCGGGTGCACCACGGGGTGAAGGACTGCTGCATTCTGGGCGTTGCCTATTCCCTGGCGGCCCTGGTCGTCATGTATTTCCTGGGCGCCCAGATGACGGCATTGTTCCTGGACTCCAAGGATGTGGCCTCCTCGGCCCAGATCCTGCCCCTGGCCCGGCAGCTGCTGGTGACCAATGCGGCGTTCTATATCCCCTTGCTGGGGGTGAACCTGTTCCGCTTCACCATCCAGGGCCTGGGCTATTCCAATCTGGCCGTCATTGCCGGTGTGTCCGAGATGATCGCCCGGGGCGCTGTGGCGGCCCTGGTGTCCGTCTTCGGCTTCACCGCCGTCTGCTACGCCAGCCCCGCCGCCTGGGTTCTGGCGGACTGCTTCCTGCTCCCCGCCTATTTTGTCTGCATGAAGCGCCGCACAAAAGAGGCGGCGGCGGCGCGGGAATAAAAGGACCTTGCCTGCCCAATGAAAAATCCCGCCGTACAGGCGGGAGACAATTGACAAATCGGGCAAATTGGGGTATCGTAAAGACACAAAGGGTGCTGCCAGTAGGTCGGCTCCCCCACATAGCTACAGAGGAGTAGCCGATACTTTGGGGAAAGTTGGGCGGCTACTTCTCTTTATTGTTGTTCTGGAGGACCAGAGCAATGACTGAAATAAGCACCATGCAGAATTGAAACAATTCGCTCCATGAGATACCCATGACCGCCATAAATAGAGGTGCGATTGCCACCGGCAATCGTTTATTAGATTCGCTGCGCGACGCACCGCCCCCTTCTGTAAAGGGGGCAAAGATATGTATTCACCCCCGAAAGAAAAACGGGGGAACCGCCTACCGGGGTACTACTGGTAGCACCATCGACAGCATAGCACAGGTTTCTGAAAATTGCAAGCAAAAAGCGGGATATATCGTGCGGAAACGCAACGATATATCCCGCTTAACAATTTGCTGATCGGTTAAATGGTGCAGGGAGTATGCAGCAGCGATGGCATCATACCTTTGCTGCATTAAGGGCTTGCCAAAGCAAAAGCTGCTCGCCTGGAGGCGGAATACCCGGAGAACGTTTCGACTTATTTCAGCTGATTCATTGCGGCCTTCACAAGGAGTGTACTTTTTGCGATGGCGGTATCCTTGTCCAGGCCGTTCAGCGCAGACTGCATATTCTGAAGCGTCCGGGTCACGCCGGCATAGTATTCGTGGAGCATATTGGTATCGCTGAGTGTCTGTAAGGAATCCAGAAGCTGGCAGAACTGGCTTTCGCAATCCAGCAGCAGAAGCTGGTTCAGCTGGGAGACAATGGAATCCGTTGTGACAACGGAGGCTACCCGCTGTGCACCGATGACAACAGTATGCTCCCGGATGCGGTATTTCCCACTTTTCAGCTCGGCTTCCAGCACGTCCCGGACACCGATGATATATTCGGCATTTTCAAGAGCAGTGTTGATTTCCTCTACTGACATTTCCTCAGAAACCAGGGGAATATACTCATACTCTGTCAAGCCGGTTTGCCGACACAGATTCTCCAGGGTGGCGCAGTAGGGGCGGCGGTTGTTAAAAATAAAGATGCGGGAGCCTGCCGGAATTTCACGGATACGCAGATAAAAGCTGGATGTAGGCATCAGGTTCAGAACGGCTACTGCGGCTCCGGGGACCTGGGCAGATACCTCCTCTGCCAGAGACCTGTTGCAGACATACAGCTGCCCATCCCTGTGGGCTGACAGCTGTCCAATGAGGCAGGGGGTCAGCACCATGGACTGACACAGGACCTCGTCCATGGCGTTTTTGATTTCTGCCGTCAGCACGTCGTTGCTGCCAACAGCGTAAATGGTAAATCTCATAGGGCTGTTCACTCCCATCCTTGATCGAGCAGCGCCTTGCGCAGGACAGCTGCGAGTGCTTTTTGCATTTGTTCATCTGAGCTTTTAAGCAGGATGCCCAGCCGTGGGGCACCGGAAAGCTCTCTGTACACGGTATTTGCGGGAACTATTGCGCGGGGCAAAAGCGCTGCCGCATCAGACAGTGCCAGGTATTGCAGCGCGTTGTCCAAGGAGAAAAACGTGGATATAGGGGCATCGTCCGGCAAAAGCTCTGTCAGTTTGCTCCACAGACGGCTGCTCCCGGGTAAAAGGTACATCTTATCCGGATCGGAGAGCGTGGAGCTGTCCATTGCGGCAAGTACGAAGGGACTTTCGGCCAGTACCTGGCCGCTTGCAGAGGGGTCAGCCAGCTCCGGAAGGACCTGAAAGCAATTGCGCCGCCGGTTCTGGCCGGAGTCAATACCCCGTGGGTCGGAAATGTCAAACAGCAGCCGCTGGTTTGGAAAACGCGCCTGGACTGCTCTGTGGATCGCCAGAAAGGGGGCTCCGGAGAAAATTGGGTGAACGGCGAAGCAGAGCGTACCCTGCTCGTTTTGCCGTATGGTCTGCACGTGGCTGAGGGTGTTTTCAACCTCGGAAAGCACCTGCGTCGCGTGCTTGTAAAAGACCTCTCCGGCAGGAGTGAGCTGCACAAATTTGTTCGTCCGGTCAAACAGCTTCATTCCAAGCTCATTTTCCAGGGCGTTGATTTGCCCGGTCAGGGCAGGCTGGGATACATACAGCTTTTCCGCAGCCCGCGTAAAGCTCTTGGCATCGCTGATGGCAATAAAGTAATTCAGCTGCCGCAATTCCATGAGAAGATGCTCCTTTCGTCTGATCTTTGGTCAATATAGCATATTTTGAGGGCTGCTGCAACAGATGTGTTGTTCGATTTTCCTTATCGAACCATAATTTTTCCATATTGGATTTTTGGCGCTGTCATGTATTACACTAGGGGCAGCTCAAAAAAACACGGAAAGAAGGAGAAATAAACATGAAAATTGTACGTATCGTCGAGAAGAGTGTTCCATTTGGCAGCAATATTGCGAATGCCTACATCAATTTCTCGGCAATGACCGGAAGTGCGGTGGCCATTGAGACCGATGTGATCCGGGACGGAAAGCCCGTAGTCGGTTACGGCTTCAATTCCATCGGACGCTACGCCTGCAGCAGCATTCTCAGAGAACGTATGATCCCCAAAATCATGAATGCGAAGCCCGAAGATATCCTGACGGATGACGGGACCAATCTTGACCCCTTTAAGATCAACAGGATTTTGAAGTCCAATGAAAAGCCCGGCGGCCACGGCGACCGTGCCCACGCCATCGGAGCGCTGGATATGGCCGTGTGGGATACTGTGGCAAAAATTGAGGGAAAACCCCTGTACGTATTGCTGGGCGAGCGCTATAATGGTGGGAAATATGACAAGAAGATCTACACCTATGGCGCGGGCGGCTATTACTACGCAGAGGACGGCGACAACCGGCTTCACGATGAGCTGCAGTCCTACATTGACATGGGCTTCCGGGATGTGAAAATGAAAATCGGCGGGGCGGACCTGAAAACGGATATGCACCGTATTGAGGTGGCGCTGAAGGTTGTTGACAATGACGGCTCCCGTCTGATGGTAGATGCCAACGGCCGCATGGATGTGGAAGAGGCACTGGCCTACGCCCACGCCATGGCTCCCTACGGCCTGCGGTGGTATGAAGAGCCGGTAGATCCCCTAGACTATGAGGGCCTGGCGGTGATCAGCGAGAAGTACCATGCACCCATTGCAACCGGCGAGAATCTCTTCTCCTTGGAGGACATCAAGAATCTGATTCGCCACGGCGGTATGCGGGCGGACCGGGATTATATCCAGATGGATTGCCCTCTGAGCTATGGCCTTGTGGAATATATGAAGGTCCTGGACTATCTGAAGGATATGGGCTGGAGTTCCAGACGCTGCGTTCCCCACGGTGGCCATCAGTTCTGCGCCAATATTGCGGCAGGCCTTTGGCTTGGCGGCAATGAGAATTATCCCGGCGTTTTCCAGCCTTTCGGAGGGTTTGCGGATAATATTCCTGTGGAGAACGGCTATGTCGCCCTGCCGGATGTTCCCGGCATTGGCTTTGAATGCAAAGCCAATCTGTGGGATGTGCTGAAAGATATGATCTGATTTGGGAGGAGTGCTTATGCGTTTTCTCAAAAAGTGCAATGATGTGCTGTGGAATGGCTCCAAGTATGTGGCAATTGCCATGTATGTGATCATGCTTTTTACAGCAAGTCTTCAAATTCTGATGCGATTCATCTTCAAGAGCCCACTGGCCTGGACAGATGAAGCTGCAAAGTACAGCTTCGTTTGGGGAACGATGCTGGGCTGCGCGATTCTGGTTCGCACAGGTGGGCATTCCTGTGTAGAACTTCTGGGCAATGCTTTGAAGGGAACTGCCAAGAAGGTCCATGCCGCCGTCCTGGATGTGTGCTGCCTGGTGCTGTATGGCGTGGTGGTCTATGGCGGTATTGTTCTGATGCAGGCGGGTGCCACCTCGGTTTCTCCGGCACTGAGCCTGCCAATGTGGCTGGTCTATTTGATCATGCCGATTTCAGGTGCATTTATGGTGCTGTTCCAGCTGGAGCAGCTGCTCCGGGATCTGGTAGCATTTCGGAAGGGAGAGGAGACAAAGTAATGGTTGTAGCTGTTCTGTTTATCGTTCTGATCGTTGGCCTCGTCATTGGCCTGCCCATTGCGGTGTCCCTGGGGCTTGGCACATTGGCGGCAATCATTGCCACCGGCAATCTTCCCGCGGCACTGGTTGCACAGCGGATGTTTGTGGCAAACTGCTCTGTTTCTATGATGGCGGTTCCCTTCTTCATGCTGGCAGGCTCCATCATGACGGCCGGCGGTATTTCTAAGCGGCTGGTCCGTTTTTCCAACTCTGTGATTGGCTGGGCTCCCGGCGGACTGGGCCATGTGGCAACACTGACCTCCATGTTCTTTGCAGCTATTTCCGGTTCCTCCAGCGCCACGGCCGCTGCGGTGGGTGGTACGCTGATTCCGGAAATGAAGGAGCAGGGTTATGATCCTGAGTTCTCTGCCAGTGTGGTTGCGGCCGCGTCTACAACGGGCATTGTCATTCCTCCCAGCGTTAGTATGGTGCTGTATGCCGTGGCAGCCAGCGTGTCTGTGGGTTCTCTGTTTATTGCCGGTTTTGTTCCGGGCATTCTGATGGGCCTGTGTGTGGCTGTGGTTCTGCGCCACCAGGCCATCAAGCATCACTATCCCATCGCACCTCGCTGCTCCCTGAAGGAAATCGGCAAGACCTTCCTGGATAGCCTGTGGGGATTGCTGACCCCTGTTATCATTATTGGCGGCATTTACGGCGGTATTTTCACAGCTACGGAGGCTGCGGCAGCATCCTGCGTGTATGCATTGATTGTCAGCTGCTTCGTTTACAAGGAGTTGAAGCTGAAGGACCTGCCTGCTATTCTGTTTGATGCTGTGAAGTCTACTGCGGTTGTCATGTTTGTTATGAATGCTGCAGGCCTGTTCAGCTGGATGATCACGGCCTACCGTGTCCCCGAAATGGTAACGACCTTCTTTACTGCCATTACCAACAATAAGTATATTATGCTGCTGCTGGTCAATGTGCTGCTGCTGATCGTAGGTACTTTCCTGAATGCTTCCTCTGCGGTGATCATTCTGGCACCCATCCTCGTGCCTCTGCTGACCTCCATGGGCGTCGATCCGATTCTGTTGGGCATCATCATGGTTGTGAACCTGGCAATCGGATGTATTACCCCGCCGGTAGGCGTCAGCCTGTTCGTGGTGCAGTCCATTTCCAAGCTTCCCTTTGGAACCATCTGCAAGAACATCGTACCCTATATGCTTGCGCTTCTGGTAGCGCTGCTGCTCATTACCTATATTCCTGCTATAACACTTTGGCTGCCCACGGTTATGGGTGCAATCTGAAAAGGAGATAGAATTATGAAAAAACTGAGTGCCTTTACCGCCCTGCTTTTGATTGCTGCAATGATCCTGACGCTGGGTGCCTGCGGAAGCAAGCAGAGCACACCTGCCGCGGCGGGGGCGGATGAAAACGATCTGGATGCTGTTCTGGCTGCCATGGAACCCATTACTCTGCGCTTTGGCACCAACCAGGCCAGCTCCTCCGTGGCTTTCCAGGGCTGCCAGCATTGGGCAGACACCGTGAAGGAAAAGACAAACGGCAAGGTGACCATTGAGGTTTATGAATCCAATACCCTGGGAAGCCAGGCAGATATGCTGGACGGCCTGAAGATGGGCACCATCGAGCTGAGCTTCAACTCCCCCGCAACAATGAGTGCCGCTGTTCCCCAGGTGGGCGTTCTGGACCTGCCCTATATCTTCACCAGCAAGGAGCAGGCCTATGCTGTTCTGGATGGCGAGATCGGCCGTGAGATATTCTCCGCTGCAGAGCAGCAGGAGGGCTATTACGTTCTGGCAAGCTTTGAGGGCGGCTTCCGGCAGTCTATCAACACCAAGAAGGACGTTGCCGCTCTGGCAGACTACTCCGGACTGAAGTTCCGCTGCCCGGAAAGCAAGATCTACCTGGGCCTCTACGAAAAGCTGGGAGCCATTCCTACGGCTATGGATATGAGCGAGGTCTTTACGGCGCTGCAGAACGGCACTGTGGACGGCAGTGAGAGCCCCATTTTTACGATCTATTCCAACAGCTGGTATGAGGCTGCCAAGCACCTGACCATTGACAATCACATCTACGCCTGCAACCCCATCCTGGTCAGCGCAAAGTATTTTGACAAGCTACCGGCCGCTATTCAGACGCTGCTGCGGGAAACCTGCCAGGAGGCAGCCCAGTGGGAGCGTGAGAAGACCACGGAGGAGGAAGAGAGCGTTATTGAGAAGATGGAAGCTGCCGGTGTCACCGTTACCCGGCTGAGCGAGGACGCCCTGGCAGAGGTCCAGGCCACTGTCAAGCCTGTATGGAATGATTTTGCAGACAAGATCGGTTCCGACCTGATCGACAAAGTGGCGAATGCCAAATAACCTGACAGAATAAAGCTTGCCCCGAAATGGCACGAAAGTCCATTTCGGGGCATTTTCCTGATGTTTTCCGATTACTCCGCAATATGCTCGCAGTAGATGCAGCGGTGGATACCTGCGGCCTTGTCCGTCAGGCGGAAGATCTGGGGCAGCTCCTGCTCGGTGGCGGAGATGCACCGGGGGTTGCGGCAGACCAGGTCGTAGCGCAGCTCCCCACGGATGGGCTCCCGGGCGGGATTTTCCTGGGCCTGCTTCAGGAGCTTGAGAATCAGGGCCATGCGCATGTATTTGCCGTTGAGAGCCTGGCGGAAGTAGGCGGCTCTGGGGTCGTCGTCCACGGCCACGCTGATCTCGTTGACCCGGGGCAGGGGGTGCAGCACGCACATCTTTTCCTTGGCCAGCTTCATTTTTTCGGTGTCCAGGATGTAGCTGTCCTTCAGGCGCTCATAGACGGCTTGGTCTGAGAACCGCTCCCGCTGGATGCGGGTCATGTAGAGCACATCCAGCTTGGGCATGGCCTCCTCCAGAGAGGTGACCTCCTCGTAGGGGAAGCCGCTCTTTTCCAGCACATCGTACTTCACATAGCCGGGAAGCTTTAATTCCTCCGGAGAGATGAGCACGAACCGGATGTTTTCATAGCGGCACATGGCCTCAATGAGGGAATGGACGGTGCGGCCGTATTTCAGGTCGCCGCACAGGCCAATGGTCAGACCGTTCAGCCGTCCCATTTCCCGGGAAATGGTCAGAAGGTCTGCCAAGGTCTGGGTGGGATGGTTGTGCATCCCGTCTCCGGCGTTGATGACGGGTACGGAGGCATTCCGGGAGGCGACGAAGGGCGCGCCGTCCTTGGGGTGGCGAATGGCCATGATGTCGGCGTAGCAGGAAAGAATCTTTGCGGTGTCTGCCATGCTCTCGCCCTTGGCGGCGGAGGAGGAGTTGGCAGAGGAGAAGCCCAGCACGCTGCCGCCCAGCTCCAGCATGGCGGCCTCAAAGCTCAATCGGGTACGGGTGGAGGGCTCATAGAAAAGGGTTGCCAGCTTTTTGTATTTGCAGCTGTCCCGATATTTTTCCGGGTGGGCTGCAATGTCCTTGGCGGTGGCGATGAGCTCGTCCAGCTCCTCTACGGAAAGGTCCAGGATGCTGTTGAGACTCTTCATGCCTTGCCTCCGTTGACGGCCAGATAGGCCTTGATCCGGGCTACATTCTCAGCCATTTCCGGCTTTTCTTCCAGATATTCGATGATATCGTACACATCCACCACGGCGTAGACAGGGAAGCCGAATTCTTCTTCCACCTCTTCCATGGCCAGCTTCTCGCCCTTGCCCCGCTCCTTGCGGTCCACCATGATAAAGGTGGCGGCGACCTTCACGCCCTCCAGGCGGCTGAGAATGGCCATGCTCTCTCGGATGGCGGTGCCGGCGGTGATCACATCCTCGGTGATGACCACCTCTTCCCCGGCCTGGGGCACATAGCCCACGAACACGCCGCCCTCGCCGTGGTCCTTGATTTCCTTCCGGTTGAAGAAGAAGGGCACATCCAGCCCCTGCTTGCTCAGAGCTACGGCGGCGGACACGGCGATGGAGATGCCCTTGTAGGCGGGGCCGTAGAGGACGGCCTTCTTATCGCCCAGCTTGTCCAGGTAGGCCCGGGCGTAGAATTCGCCCAGGGTGGCGATCTGCGTGCCGGTCTTGATATCCCCGGCATTGATGAAATAGGGGATCTTCCGGCCGGATTTGGCGGTGAAATCACCGAATCTCAGCACACCGGCCTTTTCCAGAAATTCAATAAATTCTCTTTTGTAGCTTTCCATATGTTGTCCTCCTGTATTTCTGTAGGGGCCGATTGCGGTACATCGGCCGGTTTCGTTTCGCTTTATTGAAAGCCCTGTCAAAGCTTTCGGCTGGGTGCCTCCGGCGGGGAGCTTCTTGTCCCGCCAAGAAGCTCCGCAAGAATGCGGCTTAAGGAGGCGCTGAAAGGTTTGCTCCCGCAAACCAATCCGCCCTCCTTAAGAATTCTTCCGGCCCGCACTTGGTCTAGAGAAGCAGGGTTTCGGCACTTTCTACGGAAGCATCCCCATGAACAACTCATTCCATGCCAGTGTGCGCACTGGCGCGGAATAGTGGACCACTTCGGCTTTTGGAACGATTGCCGGGAGCAATCGCCTTTTGTAGATTTTTCAGCGTTCTCACGAAATGCGCCTTGGAGAAGTCCAACCCAATGGGTGCGTCAGATCACGCCGTCTCTAAGTGCTCAGATAGGCGCATTTTCCGCGCCGGAAGTGCCCTAGCACAGACTTTGTTTCTTCTGAGGCCGGAAAGGATTCTTAAGGGAGGGCGGCTTTGCCGACAGCGCCTCCCTTAAGCCGCGTTCTTTCCCCCTTTCTTGGCGGGACAAGAAAGGGGCCCCCGGAGGGATACCCAGCCGAAAGTCCCGACAGGGCTTCAGTCAGAGCCCTTCCGGCCTGCGCCTAGGGCTTTTGCACCCGGCGGAATCTGCGGCCCCAAGGCAGGGCCAGCAGCAGGCCTGTCAGCGCGCCGGTGAAGACGGCGGCGGGGAGGCGGATATTGTCCCCGGTTTTGGGGGACTGGGGGCTCTGGGCGGTCAGGCACCAGCGCAGCTTTGGCCAGTCTCTCCGGCCCTGAAGGCTCAGGTCCTCCGGAATCGCCAGGCGCAGCTGCAATTGGGTCTCCTCCGGAGAAAACAGGCCCAGGTCCGCCAGACCGGCAAGGGGACCGTCATAGAGAAGCGTCTCCCCCTGAACGGTCAGGCGGATGCCGGAGAGCGCCGGGGTTACGTCCAGGCATTGCAGCACCAGCCGCATTTCCGCCGGGGGGCGGAGGATCACGGTCTCTTCCGGATTTTCCCCGGGGCTGATGGCAAGGTAGCTGCCGAACAGATGGTCCATGGGTGTGCTGCCGTCGGCGGCAAAGAGCAGGTCCTTTGTGCCGCCTTCCAAAACCAGAGCGTTTTCCGCACCGGCCCCCAGGGGAAGCGCGGACAGCAGCAAGCTCAAAACCAGAATACAGATCTTTCTGCGCATATTCCATCCCTCCATGCGTTTGTACTGCCGCCAGCATACCACGTTTCCAGCGCCGAATTTGCCGGAAGCGGGGAAAATGAAAAAATTCCGCCCCGGAGCCGAAAAATGAATAGGAAAATGCATATATTCATTTTGAAAGGGAATAATTCAGGTTTTGCCTGAGAAATATACGATTTCTTCGAAAATAATTTATTTTTCTCGTTGACAATTTGGAAAAGCGGGTGTATAGTAGTCGAGAAGTGCTCCACCGGTGGAGCACAAAAGTTCGTAGAGAAAGCACGAAGGGAAGAAAATGAAAATGAAAAAAGCACTTGCGCTTGTGCTGGCAGCCCTGCTGCTGGTATCCATGGCGGCCTGCACGGGTACTGCGCCCGCTGCCACCACCGCCGCTGCCGCTGAGACCACAGCCGCAGCCGAGACCGAAGCCTCCGAGGCTTCCGCCGAGACCGAATCCGGCAAGACCTATACCGTCGGTATCTGCCAGCTGGTGCAGCACCCTGCACTGGACGCCGCTACCCAGGGCTTCAAGGATGCCCTGACGGAAGCGCTGGGCGATGCCGTCTCCTTCAATGAGCAGAACGCCTCCGGCGAGAGCGTCAACTGCGCCACCATCGTCAATGGCCTGGTGGCCTCCCAGGTGGACCTGATCCTGGCCAACGCCACTGCCCCCCTGCAGGCCGCTGCTTCTGCCACTGCCGATATCCCCGTTCTGGGCACCGCCGTGACGGACTACGCCTCCGCCCTGGAAATTGACAACTGGACCGGCACTGTGGGCGGCAATATCTCCGGCACCTCCGACCTGGCTCCTCTGGATCAGCAGGCGGCTATGCTCCAGGAGCTGTTCCCCGATGCCAAGACCGTGGGCCTGCTGTACTGCTCCGCCGAGTCCAACAGCAAGTACCAGGTGGATATGATTCGGGGCTATCTGGAGCAGGCGGGTCTGACCTGTGAGGAGTACGCCTTCACCGATACCAACGACGTTGCCTCCGTGACCCAGAAGGCCTGCGATTCCAGCGACGTGATCTACATCCCCACCGATAACACCGCCGCCTCCAACACCGAGGCCATTGCCAATGTGGTTCTGCCTGCGGGCGTTCCCGTCATTGCCGGCGAAGAGGGCATCTGCCAGGGCTGCGGCGTGGCGACCCTGTCCATCAGCTACTATGATCTGGGCTATGCCACCGGCAAGATGGCCGTCAAGATCCTGACCGGCGAGGCTGACATTTCCACAATGCCTGTGGAGTACGCACCTCAGGTCACCAAGAAGTACAACGCAGCCAACTGCGAGACTCTGGGCGTCACCGTTCCCGATGACTACGCAGCCATCGAGGGCTGATACAATGGAATAGAATACAGGGACAGGGCCCTTTCGCCCTGCCCCTGTGTTGCAATTTTTAGAAAGATTTGAGGTAACAAGCCTATGTTTTTCTCCTCCCTTTTGAATGCCGCGCCCGGCGCCATTGCCCAGGGAATGCTCTGGGGCATTATGGCCATTGGCGTGTACATTACCTATCGCATTCTGGATGTGGCGGACCTGACCGTAGACGGCAGCCTGGCCACCGGCGGCGCGGTGTGCATTATGCTCATGCGTTCCGGCTGCAACCCCTGGATCGCCCTGCTGTGTGCGTTCCTGGTGGGCATGCTGGCGGGCATGGTTACGGGCCTGCTGCACACCCGCTGCGGCATTCCGGCCATTCTGGCGGGCATTCTGACCCAGCTGGCCCTGTACTCCGTGAACCTGCGGATCATGGGCAGCAAGTCCAACCAGCCCATTTCCGTGGACAAGTACAATCTGGTGGTATCCCAGCGGTTTGTGAAGGAGCTGTCTGCGCGCAATCCCCTGATTCCCGCAGTCGTCACATTGGCGGTGCTCATTGGCATTCTCTATTGGTTCTTCGGCACGGAGTATGGCTCCGGTCTGCGGGCCACCGGCGCCAACCGCCGCATGGCCAGCGCCCAGGGCATTGACACCCGGGTCACCGTCACCGTGGGCCTGATGCTCTCCAATGGCCTGGTGGCCCTGTCCGGCGCGCTGCTGGCCCAGTACCAGGGTGCGGTGGATGTGAATATGGGCCGGGGCGCCATCGTCATCGGTCTGGCCGCCGTCATCATCGGCGAGGTGCTGCTGGATAAGATCTTCCGGAATTTTGCTCTGAAGCTCTGCTCCGTGGTGGTGGGCGCGGTGATCTACTATCTGGTGCTGCAAATCGTCCTGCAATTGGGCCTGAATACCAACGATTTGAAGCTCTTTACCGCGGCCATTGTGGCCCTGTTCCTGTCCATTCCCTATTGGAAGAACAGTATCCATGTGAAGAAAGAGAAGGGAGGCGCCCGGAATGCTTGAGATCAAAAACGTCAGCAAGACCTTTAACCCCGGCACGGTGAATGCAAAAACGGCCCTGAACGGCCTGAACCTGACCCTGAACGACGGGGATTTTGTCACCGTCATCGGCGGCAACGGCGCGGGCAAATCCACCATGCTGAACGCCGTGGCGGGCACCATCCAGGTGGATACGGGCTCCATCATTCTCGACGGCCGGGACATCACCCGCCTGCCGGAATTCAAGCGGGCGGCCTACCTGGGCCGGGTGTTCCAAGACCCTATGATGGGCACGGCTGCCACCATGCAGATCGAGGAAAATCTGGCTCTGGCAGACCGTCGGGGCAAGCGCCGCACCCTGCACCCGGGCATTACCCAGGCGGACCGGGAGCGCTATATCGAGCAGCTGAAAATCCTGGACTTGGGACTGGAAAACCGGATGACCGCCAAAGTGGGCCTGCTGTCCGGCGGCCAGCGCCAGGCTCTGACGCTGCTGATGGCCACCCTGCAAAAGCCGGAGCTGCTGCTGCTGGATGAGCACACCGCCGCCCTGGACCCCAAAACCGCCGCCAAGGTTCTGGAGGCTACGCAGCGCATTGTGGAGAAGAACCGCCTGACCACCATGATGATCACCCACAATATGCGCGACGCCATTACCTATGGCAACCGCCTGATCATGATGTATGAGGGCCACGTGGCCGTGGACGTTTCCGGCGAGGAGAAGAGGCACCTGACCGTTGAGCAGCTGCTGGAGCTTTTCAGCAAGGCCTCCGGCTCCGACGAGGCCGACGACAAGCTGCTGCTGTCCTGATCTTCTTTTTATGATAACCCAAAGTTATCAACAGAGTGAATCAAGCGAGACCTCTCCGGAGGCCTCGCCTTTTTGTGCGGCCCTTTCTATGCAAATATGCATAGTTATATGAATAATATACGCTGTATACGGAATGCTGAAATATGCAGATATACGGAAAATTATGAATAAAACATATAATTATGCAAATATGCAAGAAAAAAATGAATGAGATATACAAAACATACATAAGATACGCTGCAAAAAGAATTCCGATTTGTATGTTTTATCAATTGAAATTGCATAATATTCGCGCTATAATACAGCCATCAATCAACCCCCGGAGAAAAGGAGTCAATGAAAATGAAAAAGACCGTTAGCTTTATCCTCGCCGCACTGATGCTGGCCGCTATGCTGGTTGGCTGCGGCAGCACCACCTCCACTTCCACCACCGCAGCCGCTGCCGACACCACCGCCGCAGAGGAAACCGCCGCAGCGGCCGAGATCAAGACCGTTACTCCCGGCGTCCTGACCGTCGCCACCTCTCCCGACTTCGCCCCCATGGAGTTCACCGACCCCACCAAGCAGGGCCAGGATATGTACGTCGGCTTCGATGTGACTCTGGCAAAGTACATTGCCGAGAGCCTGGGCCTGGAGCTGCAGATCATGCCCATGAGCTTCGACGCCTGCCAGACCGCCGTTTACGCCGGGACCGTGGATATGACCATCTCCGGTTTCAGCTGGACCGAAGAGCGGACCCAGAACTACAACATCTCCAACTACTACCACGCCGGTGACAACGAAGACGAGCAGGTCCTGATCACCCTGGCCTCCAACGGCGACAAGTTCGCCACTGCCGACGGCCTGAAGGGCGCCAAGATCGGCGCACAGAACGCCTCTCTGCAGCAGTCCCTGGCCACCGAGCAGCTGCCCGACAGCGAGCTGACCCTCTTCACCGACCTGGGCACCGGCGTGCTGCAGCTGAAGAACGGCGACTTTGACTGCATCGCAGTGGCCAAGGGCAATGGCGAAGCCATCATCGCCAACAACCCCGACATTGCCATGTCCGGCTTCAAGTTCGCGGTTGACGAGAAGTACACCGGCAACGTGGTCCTGCTCCAGAAGGGCAACGATGCGCTGACCGAGGCTGTCAACGCCGCGCTGGCTTCCTCCAAGGACCAGTGGAACACCTGGTATGAAGAGGCCAAGGCCATCTCCGGCATTGAGGTCTCCTACGACGACAACGGCAACGTTGCCAACTAATTACGGAAACGAAAAACCGTTGCGAACCGGTGGCCAAAGCCACTGGTTCGCAACGGTATGTCCGGAAAGAATCCCATAAAACGGATGCTTTCCTTTTGAACGCAGCGCCGCCGCGCTGAAAAGAGAAGCATCCTGCGAGCACCCCCTGCTCTTGAAAAATGCACGAATGATGCTATAATGATTTGAAAGGAATTTAGAAAGATGGATTTTAGCCTGTTTCTGCCGAATATGGCAAAGATTTGGAGCCAGTATTGGAAGCTCTTCCTGTTCACCGGCCTGAAAAACACCCTGATTCTGACCTTTATCTCCGTGGCCCTGGGCACCGTTCTGGGCACCCTGGTTGCCATGCTGAAGATGTCCAAGTCCAAGATCCTCCGCTTCGTCGCCTCCGTCTATGTAGAGGTCCTGCGGGGCACCCCCATTCTGCTGCAGCTGTATGTGTTCTATTTCGTGCTGCCCAACATCTTCAAATTCATGAAGCTCAGCCAGTTCATGTGGGTTTCCATCTCTCTGTGTATCAATTCCTCTGCCTATGTGTCCGAGGTCATCCGTTCCGGCATTCAGGCCGTGGACAAGGGCCAGACCGAGGCCGCCCGTTCTCTGGGCCTCAGCGAGGGCCAGACCATGGTGAAGATCATCCTGCCCCAGGCCGTGCGCAATATTCTGCCGGCGCTGGGCAATGAGTTCATCATGATGCTGAAGGAGACCTCTCTGGCCTCTACCTTCTTCCTGGGCGATATCATGACCTCTTACCTGGTGGTCAAGGGCGTGTCCTATCTGACCCTGGAGCCTCTGACCATCGTTGCCATTATCTACCTGTGCGTGACCTATCCTCTGAGCAAGATCGTGGACCGCTTCGGCAAGAAGATGGCGAATCCCAACAGCTACCGCAGCCACAAGGCGAAAAAGGAAGGAACTGTTTAATTATGGAAATGATCAAAACCGTTGATTTGCATAAGAGCTATGGCGAGCTGCACGTCCTCAAGGGCGTGAACCAGACCATTGAAAAGGGCGAGGTGGTCTCCATCATCGGCCCTTCCGGCGGCGGCAAGAGCACCTTTTTGCGGTGCCTGAACCTGCTGGAAAAGCCTGAGAGCGGCAAAATCTACTTCGAGGGCGACGAGATCACCGGCAACCTGACCAAGGAGGAAAAGCAGCTCATCAAGGAGGGAAAGCTCCCCAAGCCTGCCAAAGTGAACATCGATCTTCACCGGCAGAAGATGGGCATGGTGTTCCAGCACTTCAATGTGTTCCCCCACCTGACGGTGGCCCAGAATATCACCCTGGCCCCCAAGATGCTCAAGGGCAAGAGCGAGGCCGAGGCCAGCCAGATGGCAAAGGACCTGCTCTCCCGGGTCGGCCTGCTGGACAAGTACGATGAAATGCCCGGCAACCTCTCCGGCGGCCAGAAGCAGCGGCTTGCCATTGTCCGGGCGCTGGCTATGGAGCCGGACGTAATGCTCTTCGATGAGCCCACCTCCGCCCTTGACCCCGAGATGGTGGGCGAGGTGCTGGATGTCATCAAGGGCCTGGTGGATACGGGCATGACCAGCGTCATCGTTACCCACGAGATGCGCTTTGCCCGGGAGGTTTCCGATCGGGTGCTGTTTATGGCCGAGGGCAATATTTTGGAGCAGAGTGCCCCGGAGCAGATTTTCAACAATCCCACTCATCCCCGGCTCCAGGACTTCCTGAAGAAGGTGCTGTAATATGAGCAAGCAGGAGCTTTATCAGACCGTTGAAGCGAAAAAAGAGGAAATTCTCACCCTCAGTGACAAGATATGGGAATATGCCGAGCTGTCCATGCTGGAAATCAAGTCCACTGCCGCCTATGTGGCCCTGCTGAAGCAGGAGGGCTTCCAGGTGGAAGAGAACCTCTGCGGTATTCCTACGGCCTTTTCCGGAACCTACGGCTCCGGCAGCCCGAAAATCGGCATTCTGGCGGAATATGACGCCCTGTCCGGCCTGTCCCAGGCCCCCGGTGTGACCGAAAAGCAGCCCCTCTGCGAGGGCGGCAGCGGCCAGGGCTGCGGCCACAATCTGCTGGGCGCGGCCAGCCTCAGTGCGGCCATTGCCATCAAAGACCAAATCGCAGCCGGAAAGCTCCACGGTACGGTCGTCTTCTATGGCTGCCCCGGCGAGGAGGGCTGCGCCGGCAAGACCTTTATGGCCAGAGACGGTCTGTTCCAGGACCTGGATGCCGCCATCACCTGGCACCCCGGCTACACCAATGAGGTCACCACCGGCTCCAATGCCGCCTGCCTGCAGATGGTCTATGAGTTCGCGGGCACCGCTGCCCACGCCGCAGGCAACCCCTGGGAGGGCCGTTCCGCCCTGGACGGCGCGGAGCTGATGAATATAGGCGTTCAGTTCCTGCGGGAGCATATGGAGCCCAAGAGCTCTATCCACTATTCCATCGCCGATGCCGGGGGCATTTCCCCCAATGTAGTGCAGCCCACGGCGAAGCTCATCTATATGGTCCGGGCGGAGACCGTCCGCAAGGCCAAGGCCCTGCTGGCCCGGGTCAATGACATCGCCAAGGGCGCGGCCCTCATGACCGGCACCACCGTCACCTGGCACCAGCTGGACGGCACAGCCGATACCCTGTCCAATACCGTCCTGGAGCAGCTGCTCTATGACAATCTGGTGGAAGCCCCTCTGCCGGAGTATACCCAGCAGGAGTGGGACTTCGCGGCCAAGCTTCGCGAGACCTACCCCCACGATGGCCTGCCCGGCCACAGCACGGAGACCAACCCCGTGCTCAAAAAGCAGATCATTCAGCTGTCCGACCATGGAAATAAGGCCATCAACGACTTTGTGGTGCCCTATTACCCTGCCTATTCCTATAGCCCCGGCTCTACGGATGTGGGCGACGTCAGCTGGCTGACCCCCACCGCCCAGTTCAATACGGCCACCTGGCCTTCCCAGGTCCCCGGCCACAGCTGGCAGGTGGTTGCCGCCGGCAAGACCGGCATGGCCCACAAGGGCCTGCTGTACGCCGCTAAAGTCCTGGCCGGTGCCGCCATGGACCTGATGGAAAAGCCGGAGCTGGTAAAAGCCGCCCGGCAGGAGTTCCGGGAAACCGCCGCCGCCGGTTACGATTGCCCCATCGGCCCGGAGGTCGTGCCCAGCGCACAGTGAAAAATTTGATAGAGAAGCCCGTCTGCACGATTTGCAGGCGGGCTTTTTGCGTGCCAACGTTGACAAGGTGGCAAGATTAGGATATAATATGACTACCAAAACGAGGAGGTATTTTCATGAAACCGAACATTTCTATTCGCCCCTCCAAGGACATTCGCACGAACTATGCCCAGATTTCCGCCCTCACCCGGCAGAATCCCGTGGCCATCACCGTCAACGGAAGGGAAGATACGGTGCTTCTCAGCCATGAGGATTTTCAGCACCAGCTGCGCTATATTGATGCTCTGGAAGCGAAGCTCCAGGTCTATTCCCACCTGGCCCAGGCCATGGACGATATCAAGCTCGGCAGGGTACAGAGCGCCGAGAATGCATTTGCGGATATCCTGGATGAATTGGAGAACTTGGACGTATGAGCTGCAAAGTGATCTTTACGGACACGGCCAAGTCGGATCTACTGGATATTGCCCGCAGCCTTGCGGAGATTTCCAAGGATAAAGCTCTTGCCGTCCGTTTTGTCCGGGAGCTGCAGCAGGAGACAGCGCGCCTGGAGCAGTTCCCGGAATCCGGCGCCGTCCCCAGAGATCGTGTGCTGAAAAGCAGCGGCTATCGCTTCTTAGTTCATGGGGACTATTTGTTGTTCTATCTGTATGAAAAAGAGAAGAATGCCGTGTACGTCATGGCGGTGTTCAACGGAAAACGGGATTATATGCGGGTGATGCGGGAATTTCTGTAAGTGTCGTTCGACAGTATAAAACGAGGACGCGGGTGTTCTGCGTCCTCGCTTTTTGAATGGTTGGGGATTATAAAGCGTTAAACGTGTGCCATTGAGGATACAAAGAGTGAATTTTTCATTCGGACGCCCTGAAGTTGATTAGTGGTTGCGTCTTACAAAAAGATAGGGGCTCTGTCGTCTTCAATGGAATACTTTATAAAATCGAACTTTGCTTTGCTGTTCTTGTAATATTTCTCTGCTGCTGTGCAAAGAATGCAGCATAAGTGGGAGATATCAATTTTCAATTCCCGATGTACTATGTGCTTATCCCTGCCAAAGGCGACCATGCTCAGATCACCGTTGGTATCATCTGCTCCGGTTATAACAAGCACGAATTTATCAACCTTGCACCGAGATTCGTGAATTCTTGATTGCTCTACATTTGGTGTGCTTTGGTGAAGCAGGCAATTACGCAAACTATAAATAATTTCCTCGTTCAGATAGGGCATATCATATCCGTATGGAGAATCACATCTATCTGTAATAACATATTGGCTGCACCAGTTTTTATAGCGCACGCCGTTGTAATCCTCGTTGGGATATTCAGCTTTTCCACAGGTGTCAGGTAAAGTCAGCGCAAGTGCTAATGCTGACAAATACAGTTCATGGGACAAAGCCATACGAATCTCATGTACAATTCGGTCTATCAAGCAAATCTCCTCATTTCAGCCATTGACACAACAGCGAACATTTTAGACAGTTTTTGTATGATTAAAATTTTCTGTTTGCAATTTTCTTCAGTTTTCTGTAACCCTCACAACCTATAACTTGTATAGCATTGTACTTCTTCAATGCGTTTTCGAGAGTAATCCGAATTTGGACGGGAATGTAATGTGTAAGCGCATTTTGATTGATTACCGAATGAAGATTGGCTTTGCTCTGATTATAAGTATTCCAAAATGTATTTGGGTCTATATTCTGATTTGACGCAGTCATTCGTTTCATTAGATTCTCAAAAGCAGTTTTTTGCTCATCAGAAGCATCAGCTGGGAGACTTCCTTCTATTGTCTTGAGGAGAGTCGGTACATCCACAGGATTCTGCGCACACATTGCCAGTATCTGCAAAATGTAGTTCGTTTCGGACTGCATTAGCATCTGCTGTGTTAAGAACAGAGAATTCTTTTGCAGGTTCTTCATCAACTGTTGCTGCTCAAGAATTTCTGATGCACAATTATAGAATTCATCAAACATTCTGAAGCTGAATGAATCCATTTTTCTTACGAAGTAATGCTTGTGCTTGTCCCAATAATCTGATTTGAAAAGCATTTGAGACTCATAGAAAGCACCATCGTTTAATTTGCCTTCTGAAATATAAGATCCTACTTCTGCAATGCTTGTTTGCAGTTCTTCTACCTGCAAGACGATCAGCGATGCTGCTTCTGAAATCTTGCGGCGTTCTTGAACCCAATAAATGATAAACGCTGATGCACCTACGATAACCAGCAATATATCAATCCAGTTTTTACTGACAAAATTAGCAATATTAGCCCACATATTTTGTATATTCGCCTCATTTCAACCTTTCGCACAACGGCAAGAGTTCTTTGTTTTTGAAAAAGATATGTTTATTCGGAATCTTCCTTCTTCGTGTTTTGGACACTTAGGATTTGCGTTATGCCTTTGAGCTCATCACCAATCCTTTTCACAGATTTAAGCAAATCTTCCTCATCGGTTGTTGATGAGAAAAATGTCATATAGTGCTCCAGATCTACAAATAGATCACTTTGATAGGTTTTGACTTGTGATTCATATTCTATTGTTCCTGTTAGCGGTTTCATGTTTGGATTTCCACGAAGTTTATTGCTGCCGATATACAAGTCATAATGCTGTCCAGTGCCTATAATGCACTCTTTGCCTTTTATCCGTTCTAATTCTTTTTTCATTGACTCTTCCGGAAGACTGTCAATGAATTCCTGATCTAAATTGATTTTAACATGCTGGGCACTCAGGTTTCCACGGTTTACAAAACGGGCGATATACCATGTTCTTCTGCTATAGTGGAATTCAAGCTCGATAATAGGTCTGTTCGTTTCTGCAAATTGCTTTTGCATCTCCCTCAACTGTTCTTTAGATGCATTGGCAGCCTTGATATTTGCCCAACAGATGAAAATGGTTGCTATAACATAAACCCCTGTGATTATGACCATTACCCAATCTGCATTCATATTTATTCACCTCATTTCAACCGTTCACACAACGGCAGTATCTGTTCAATCTTGTTAGCGATTCTGATTTGTTCTTCATATGGGGGCAATGGAACCAAATATTCTCTGAATCTGGACAAGGAGATAAACGCCTGCACACCACCAGATGCTTCTTTTTTTAGCTTGTACTGAGCATAGAAGAAGAACCAGTACATATACTGCATAGAAATATCAGTATCAGCGAACTTCTTAAACAAAGCCATGTTTTTGATACAGAACTCTCTGTCCTTTTTCACTAAAACAGGATTGCCTATTGAACCAATCATGGCAAAAAGAATATCGTCATCATCCACCATAGACCTTGCATTTATTTTATCTGCATCCTCTTGGGTGATGTATTTCACATTGCCATAATCTATCATGCCGTTGCTCAAATTTTTACTTGTGACTAACGGGATTCCCTCTGGAACATACTTCGGACTATCGTGTGTACCATCACGGACATTGATGATGTCGGATAGCCTGCACCACTTCCAACTCTCTGGAATATCAAAAGGCTTTTCGTCCTCGGTGATTTCGGGCAGCGGTTTTTCTTTCTTGATCTTCTTCTCAGCAATCAGTCGCTGTTTTTCCTCTAGAATCCGGGCAAAGAGTTCCTCTGCGGTGCCTTCTTCGGGGCGCTGCTCAACGAGCTTACCCTGAATGGCATATTGCAGAATGGACTTCTTCATATCCTCCGGGAACTTGGCGTTAAACTGCTCCAGCTTCTCATAGGCGACAGCATAATGGCCAATCAGAGGAAGGAGTTCCTCGATCTTGGCGACAATGCGCTTTTGTTCAGCAAGGGGTGGGAGCGCAATAAGCCCATTAAAAAAGTCTTTCTCTCCAATTGCAGGATAAGCAACTCCCTTTGATTTATCGCTTGCATTGGCAAAACGCATAAAAGTGGGAGACAGTAAATAGTAATACAGGTACTTATTAAGCAGACCCTTGGGGCAATGCATGACTGCAAATGCGGTACTTACGATTGGCTCATACGGAAAATCTCTGTCAATAATACAGATGTTTTTAAGATACGGTCTAATGGTTGCAAAGATCACATCGCCTTTTTGGACAATTTTCTTTGCTCGTGATGATGCATCTTTCGCTTCTACTACCGTATTCTCAATATTTAAGGTATGAGAGATATTGTTTATTGAGCCAACATCAATATAACAAAATGTTTTATCTGGTGTTTTTTGTCCCCAATTGTAAGTCAATGAGCTTAAACGGCACCACTTCCAATTCTCTGGAATATCAAAAGGAATTTCATCTTCGGAAATCTCCGCCAACGGTTTTCCCTTTTTGATTTTCTTTTCCTGTATCAGCCGTTGCTTTTCCGCCTGAATCTGCTGATAGAGTTCCTCGCCGGTACCTTCTTCGGCTCTCTGTTCCACCAGCTTACCCTGAATGGCATACTGCAAAATACTCGCTTTTAACTGTTCCGGTGTCATTCGCTCACTCCTCCCGGCAATAGGGCTTCCAACTCTGCAAGCACCTTGTCGATCTCCACATTGAGGGTAGTCCGTCTTTCCTGATATTCCCGGATAGTGTCCATTGGGTCAAGGATTTCTTCTTCCTCATGGGGATAGCCGCACAGGTCGATATTGCAGCCCTGTTCATTCAGCAGATAATCAGCGGTAAACTTCTGTGACTTGAAATATTCTCCGTCGGGAATTACCTCTCTGTTGTTCCACCAAGCGATACAATCATCGAAGTGCTTCAGCTCCATCGGCTTTGTTTTGGAAAAGTGCTTTCTGTCGGACGGAATATCCACTCTGTAAAACCATGTTTCCGTTGTCGGCTTTGTGTTATCAAAGAACAACAGGTTGGTGGTGATGGAAGTATAGGGGCTGAATACAGAACTGGGCAGTCTGACAACCGTGTGCAGATTGAATTCGCCAATGAGCTTTTTCTTGATGTTCACCTTTGCATTGTCCAAGCCGAACAGGAAACCATCCGGCACGACAACAGCAGCTCTGCCGTTTTTCTTCAAACGGTACAGGATCACCGACATGAACAGATCGGCGGTCTCAGAGCTTGCCAGATCATCGGGGAAGAATCCCTGAATGGACTTGTCCTCATGTCCGCCATAGGGAGGGTTCATCAGGATGACGTCGAACTTATCCGCGTCCGTATAGTCCAGCAGATTATGCTTCAACGAGTTCATGTGATAGATGTTCGGAACCTCAATGTCATGCAGCAGCATATTGGTTACGCAGAGCAGATACGGGAACGGCTTTTTCTCGATTCCGTAAATGCTGTCATCAAGCTGCTTTTGAGCAGAAGTATCGGTTACCTGCTTGGATAACTGCCCGAGCCAGGAAGTGATGAAGCCGCCTGTACCGCAAGCAAAGTCAGCCATCTTTTCACCAAGCTTCGGCTTGATCATCAGTGCCATGAACTCGGTGACTGCTCTCGGCGTGTAGAACTCACCGGAGGAGCCAGCAGACTGTAATTCTCTCAGAATTTCTTCATATACAAAGCCAAAAGCGTGGCTCTCCTTGACATCATCAAATTCAATTTCGTCAATGACATCGATGACCTGACGGAGATAGACGCCGTCTTTCATGTAGTTATTGGCGTCCTCAAAGGTCGATTTTACGATTGCCTTTTTAATCGGGGTATCGGGTGTGACCTTGATTCCCTCATAGAGAATGGTATCGCCCTCTTTTACATCATTGCCTTTCAGCACAGGGAACAAGGTGTTATTGACAAAGTTCAGCAACTTGTCTCCAGTCATAGCGTGACCGCTGCTGTTTGCTTTTGCCCAATTTCTCCAGCGGAGATATTCGGGAATGATGGACTGATAGTTATCCTCGTTTAGTTCCCAATCATCCTCTTTGGCATCGTATACTTTTAAGAAAAGCATCCATACCATCTGCTCGATTCTCTGCGCATCGCCGTTGATACCCGCGTCCATGCGCATAATATCGCGGATTCTTTTTATAAAGCCTGACTGCATTGCCATGTTAACTTACCTCTAGTTCATAAATGCTTGCTTCAAGTTCCTTAATAGCTGCCTCGTACTGGGGCTTGCCGCCAAACAGCCGTACAATCTTTGCGGGCTTTCCGAATTCTGCAAAATCCGCGAGAGAAAGAACCTTGATGTCCTCCACTTCGCCGATGCCCTGATTCATATACTTGTCCAGGAGAATCGAAAGAACAGCCTGTGCGTCAGCGGAATACTTGCTGAAAAAGTCCTTCTTTTTGACGTTGTTTGCGCGCTCTTTCCTCGTCAGCGGTTTTCTGCCGTATGCCACATAGCAGATGAAATCAAAATCATCCACATCGGACATTCCCTGGTCCATTTTCAGTGCGTTCAAGTCAATACCCATTGCCATGAAGGATTGATTTATGGCTTCCTTTTTGTCGGAGGCGTTCCACTTGCGGATGAAATCGGACAGGGACGCATACTCGCCCTGGATATTGGTCCTTGTGTAATCGATGATATCTTCCTGACGGAGCAGCTTGCCGCTTGCATCATAGACGGAAACGGTTTTGTTGATGATTTTTACCTTGCATCCATCTTTATCGACAACAGGCGATTCAATGGAAGGCTCTTTCCTGCCGTCTCCATGACTGTCGCCTTTTGGATTGCTGCCGCCATGCTGGAAACCTTCGCTCTGCTCAATAGGACCGTCCCAGTCGGGGTCAGAAAAAAGTCGTGTCACATTCCTGAAGTCCATAACAACGAAATGCGTCTTGCCGTCTTTTTCTCTGATACGAGTCCCTCGCCCGATAATCTGTTTAAAGGTTGTCATACTCTCAACTGTCTTGTCCAGGACGATCAGCTTTGTCATTTTGCAGTCTGCTCCGGTGGAAAGCAGTTCGGATGTAGTGGCAATAACCGGATAAGGACTGGATACGGAGATAAAATAGTCGAGCTTGGATTTCCCGTAAATATCAGAGCCGGTGATTCTTACGCAGTAATCCGGATTCTCCCGAACCATGTCGGCGTTTTGGTTGATAAGGGCAATTCTCATACGTTCAGCATGATCTTCAGAAGCACAGAATACGATGGTTTTCTGCATTCTGTCGGTGCTTTTCAGATATTCCGTGATCTCCCTTGCAACCTCATCAATGCGGTCTTGGAGAATGATATTGTAGTCGTAATCCCTGTTGTTATAGATCCGATCCTCAATTACATTGCCGTATATGTCGGTCTGTCCCTTATGCGGTCTCCATCCGTCGCCAATGTTGGTTGTAATATTGATGACTTTGAACGGGGCAAGGAATCCGTCTTCAATGCCTTGCTTTAGGCTGTAAGTATAAACAGGCTCTCCAAAGTAATCGATATTCGAAACTTTTTCGCTTTCCTTTGGCGTAGCGGTCATGCCGATCTGTGTAGCGGAAGAAAAGTATTCGAGAACCTTTCGCCAGTTGCTGTCTTCTTTTGCACTTCCGCGATGGCACTCATCCACAATTATGAGGTCAAAGTATTTTGACGGTATTTGCCTGAAGTGTTCCTCATCATTTTGCCCGACCATTTGATGGTAGAGAGCAAAGTTCACTTCATGGGATGCAATTTTGCTCAAACAATCCTTGTCAGAAAAATCCACTTTGTAAATGGTTTTCTCAAGCGGAGCAAAGTCCTGCAAAATGCTCTGGTCAACAAGAATGTTCCTGTCCGCCAGGTACAGAATCCTCTTTTTCATGTCAGAACGGAGCAGACGGTACACAATTTGAAAAGCGGTATATGTTTTTCCTGTTCCTGTTGCCATGACAAGCAGCAGCCTCTGCTGCCCTCTGGCAATGGCTTCAACAGTCCGGTTAACCGCATTCCTTTGATAATAGCGAGGAGGGTACGTGCTCTGAGAAGAATAGTACGGCTGAGAGATGACTTTCTTTTCCAAATCAGAAATGCCCTTGCCGCTGTGCAGCTCGGAGTAATATCTCGCTACAAGCATCTCTTGTGTCGGAAATTGCTCCAAGGAAATCTGTTGCTCTTTCCCGGTCAGAAAGTCATGCTCATAAAAAGCATCTCCGTTTGAGGAATATGCAAATGGGAGATCCATCATCTGAGCATAAGTCATTGCCTGCTGCAAGCCGTGAGATACCGCGTGATGATTATCTTTTGCTTCGACTACGGCGATGGGCTTCCCGTCATTGAGATAAAGTATGTAATCAGCGAACTTAGGCTTGCTGCGGGCAACAACATTGCCGCTGATATTGATGCGGCCGTCTGTTATTTTAGTCTCCATTGTGATATGGCTTTTCCACCCGCTTTGGATGGCAGGCGTTATGTAGTTCAATTTGATGTCTTCTTCGGACATCTTCTTTTTGTCCAGTATCATAAGAATCTCCTTCGATCATCCGTATTTGGCAGACACTTCTGCACGCTTGCTTTTATTTCCTTTGCGTGTATATTGAGAAACTTATTACATTTTACCCATATTATATCATAGCCATATGGAAATTTCCACAAAAATACAAAATATATCGCTCACAATAAGAGCGTGTTGGTACATTTTTGCATACTGTGAAAAATCTGTGGAATCCTACCCGGGAGGTGAGGCGGATGTATTCCGGGGAAGTGAACCATGAAACTATCACGGGGATTTTTGAGGGGGCGGCGGACTTTATCGTCCGGCGGCTTTGCTGCAATGGGGTGAGCCTCTATGCCTATGCCATTGACGGCCTGACCTCCGGGGCCGATACCTCGGAGTACGTCATCCGCCCCATTACGGACAATCTGACCGGGAGTACACCGGCGGCCCTTTATGAAGAGGCACTGCTGGGAAACGTCTATAACAGCGTGGCGGACCCCTGCAAGGACCTGGACACCGTGGCCCGGAAGCTGGTCAACGGTTTCTGTGTCATTCTCTTCCCCGGGGCCGGGGCCATTGCCTTTGAGGTCAAAACCGGGGAAAAGCGGGGCATCTCCGCCCCGGAGGTGGAGAATACCGTCAAGGGGCCCAAGGATGCTTTCGTGGAGACGGTTCGGTCCAATACCAGCCTCATCCGTCGCCATCTGCGCACCCCGGCTCTGCGGCTTTGGGAGACCCAGGTAGGCCGCAGGAGCCTGACCAATGTGACCGTGACCTACATTGACGGCCTGACGGACCCTCGCCTGGTGGAGCGGATGCAGCATCGCCTGGAAAAGATCGATGTGGACGGCTTCCTGGCCCCTTCCGCTGTGGAGGAGTACGTCACCGGTTCCCGGAAGACGGCCTTTCCCCTGATTCAATACACGGAGCGGGCGGATAAGTTCTGCGCCGGGCTCCTGGAGGGCCGGGTGGGACTGCTGGTGGACGGCTTGCCCCTGGGCTATCTGGCCCCGGCAGACCTGGGCTACCTGATGGAGAGCCCGGAGGACTGGAGCCGGGACTACCTCAGCGCCTCCTTCCTGCGGATTTTGCGCTATGGGGCGCTGATTCTGGGGCTGCTGCTGCCGGGGCTATATATCGCCCTGGCGGTGTTTCACCAGGAGATGATCCCCTTGCCCCTGCTGCGGGCCATCGTTGAGAGCAAAAAGGATGTGCCTTTTTCTACGGCGGCAGAGGTGGTGAGCCTGCTGCTGGCCTTTGAGCTGCTGCAGGAGTCCGGCATTCACCTGCCCCAGGCCGTTGGTCAATCCGTCTCCACCATCGGCGGCATTGTGGTAGGCACGGCGGCGGTGGACGCGGGGCTGGTGTCCCCGGCGGCGCTGATCGCGGTGAGCATTGCGGGAGTCTGCGGCTTTGTGCTGCCCAATCGGGACTTGGCAGAGGCCCTGCGGCTGTGGCGGCTGGGCTTTGCACTGATCGCCGCCGTAGCGGGGCTCTTCGGCCTGACGGCGGGATTTATCGTCCTGGTGGGCCATCTGGCGGGGCTGCAATGCCTGGAGGTACCCTATCTGGCACCCTTCCACAAGGGTCGGGCCGATGTGCTGCGGGACCGCATGGTCACGGACAAATTCCGAGACCCGCTGCTGCATCCGGAAGACAGGAGAAAGCAGGTATGAAGAAATGGATTTGGCTGGCAGCGCTTGCTTTGTTCCTGCTGCCTCAGCGGGGCACAGAGGTTGGAAAGCTGCTGCCTGTGGAAACGCTGTTGATCGAGAAACAGGCGGGGCAGTACCGGGTGTCTGCGGATACGGGCAGTGCGGGCTGGGGGGACAGCCTGGAAAAGGCTGTGGATGCGCTGCGGGCGGAAGTGCCTGGAATCCTGTTTTTGGATACGGCGGACTATGTGCTTTTGACAGGGGAAGCGGAGGATTGCATGGAAAAGCTGCCGGACTATGTGCGGCCGGGAACCCGGGTGTACAAATTGGAGGGCACGGCGGAGCTTTCGGAAATCGGTCCATTTTTGAAGACTCACGGTCCGGATGCACCGCTGTATCGCCTGCAAAAGAGGGAGCTGCAGCTCCCAAAACTGACAGCAGAGGGGGAGAAGCTGCGTTTTGAAGGGCAGTGAGGAGAAGAACGGAATCCCGGCAGCTGCACTGGCGGGGCTCGCCCGGACCGCAGCGGGTGCCGGATGGCCGGGGGTTCTGGTCGTCAGCGCAGCCGCGGCGCTTCTTCGAAGACTGCGGGGGAATGCGTGCGAACCCAGATGGCTCCGGGCGGTGCAGGCCCTGTTTGACGCTTTTGTACTGTGCCAGGCGCTGACCTGGGCGGGCGCAAGCTGGCAGGGCGCGGGGAACGGAATGTGGATCGGGCTGATTTTGCTGGGCCTTGCTCTTTGGCTGGCGCACAAGGGGCCGGAGGCAGTACAGGCGGCTTCCGGCGTGCTGGGCCTGGCGGAGGCGGGGCTGCTGGCGGCGGTGATGCTGGGTAGTCTCCGCCAGATTCGGCCGGAAAATCTGCTGCCGGGAGTTGGGCTTCCGGATGGATGGCTGCTGGTGGCGCTTCTGCTGCCGGGGGGCAGGCGACGGCAGGGCTGGCTGTGGGCGCTTGCTTTTTGTCTAACGGCGGCGGGTGTCGGCTGGGTCGGGGAGAATGCGTTTTTGCTTTTGAGCCGTAGTGCTTCCGGGATGGGCTCCGTCCGGCGGCTGGAAAGTCTGGCTGCGGTAGGACTGGCGCTGGGCTTTTTCCTGATGATGACGCAGTTGCTCTCCCAGGAGCACCCGGGGGACCGCATCTGGTCCGCTGCATTGGCCGCAGCCCTTTTTCTGGGAGGATTCCGCATAAATGGCTGGCTCGCGGCCCTGTGCGCGGCAACGGCATGGTATTTCCTGCCGACAATGTGTGAAAAAAGGAAAATAAAGGATAAAAATAGCAAATAAGATGCACATCCGACAGAAAGGAAAAGAAAAATGATAAAGTAGCGAAAAAGTGCTTGACAAATTCTTCATTTAGTGTTAATATCATGAAGCTTTCTGCGAGACACCTTGATGAAAGCGGCTGTACCTTGTAAATTGAATAACGTAAAGACAAACTAAAACACCTTGGACAATTAATGGAATTGTTTAAGCGTAAGCGAAAAACAGCCAACGA
>UQGU01000028.1 GCA_900540635.1 uncultured Eubacteriales bacterium
TCAAATCTTTATGGAATCTTCAAAAATTCCTCTTATCATGTATCTAAAGAAAAAATATCTGCCCAGCGGCAGAAAAGAAAGAAACCGCTGCTGGGCAGTGCGCCTTTTGGCCTATTGAAATCTTGCAGCATAGCCGCAGCGGCGGCAGAGGGCTTCGGCGGCTTGTTTCTTAGAAAAGCCATCGTAGATGGCTTTGGCCCTGGGGGACGCCAGAATGGCATCCAGGTCCTCCTCAAAGAGATTTCCAAGGTCCAGGTCCCCCTCGTGGTCCAGGCAGCAGGGCACCACAGTGCCGTCCCAAAGAATGCCCAGCTGGTCCCGCAGGCCATAGCAGAAATAGGGGGCGGGATACTCCGGTGCGGACAGGTCCGGCCAGTCGAATTTATCTCCCGGCTCCAGAAAAATCCGGTCGCCCAGGGCGGTGCCCCGTCTGCCGGGAAGCCAATTACCCGGGAAGCCCCGGTGCAGCGCATCCAGAATCTCCCTGTTCCGTTCATCCGCGCCGCCGTTGTTCCAAAGCCTGTATACCACGATTTTTTTGCTCTGTGCCGCTTGCCCGAATGCAATGCAGTCAGAAAGATAGCTTTCAAAGGGCACAGCCAGATCGTTGGCTTCAAAGGCGTGGAGGGAGATATTGATTTTGTGCAGGGCTGGGGCGTTCAAAAGGATATCCTGCCGGGAAGAGAGCAATGTGCCGTTGGTGGTCAGGATGACTTTGAAGCCCGCTTCTGCCGCTAAGGATAGGTATTGCTCCAGATTTGGGTGGCACAGGGGTTCTCCCATAAGATGAAAATAGAGATAGTCCGTATAGGGGCGCAGCTTTTGAAGGGCAGCCGCAAAGTGGAGCGCATCCATGGCACCGCTTTTGCGCTTGGTCCCGGGACAGAAGGCACAGCGCAGGTTGCACCGGTTGGAAATCTCCAAATAGACCTTTCGGAATCGCTTCATAGTTGGGTTCCTTTCAAAAAATCGCGGAAAAAGGGCGGCAGAGTTTGCCGCCCTTTTCGTAGCTTTTTTACAGCAGCGGAATGCCTGCTTTTTCACAGGTGTCCATGGTTTCCTGATCCCAAATGCTGGACTGCACCTCGCCAATGTGGGCGCAGCCCATGAGCAGCATGGCAAGCCGGGACTGGCCGATGCCGCCGCCAATGGTCAGGGGAAGTTCATTGTGCAGGAGCATCTGGTGGAAGGGGAGCTTCCGCCGGTCGTCGCAGCCTGCAATGGTCAGCTGCCGGTCCAGGGCTTCCGCATCCACCCGGATACCCATGGAGGAGATTTCCAGCGCCCGGTTCAGGACCGGGTTCCAGAAGAAGATGTCGCAGTTCAGGCTCCAGTCGTCATAGTCCGGGGCGCGGCCGTCGTGGGGCTTGCCGGAGCGCAGCGCCCCGCCAATCTGCATGATGCAGGCAGTGGGGTGCTCCCGAACATAGGCGTTTTCACGCTGGGATGGGGTCAGGTCCGGGTACATGTCCTCCAGCTCTTGAGTCGTGATAAAGCTGACCTCCCGGTTCAAGCGCAGGGTAAGCTGCGGGAAGCGGACATGGAGCCGGTCATTGGTGTCGCAGATAGACCGAACAATGGCCTCTACAATGAGCTTCAGGTAATCCAGATTCCGATTCTCCCGGGTGATGATCTTCTCCCAGTCCCACTGGTCCACATAGATGGAGTGGACATTGTCCAGCTCTTCATCCCGGCGGATGGCGTTCATATCGGTGTACAGGCCGTTGCCAACGGTGAAATGGTATCGCTTCAGAGCCAGGCGCTTCCACTTGGCCAGGGAGTGCACCACCTGGGCATCCTTGCCTACAGCGGGAATATCAAAGCTGACAGGCCGCTCATAGCCGTTCAGATTGTCGTTCAGGCCGGAATCCTCGGTGACGAACAGGGGGGCGGACACGCGCTTCAAGTTCAGCGCATTGGAGAATTCCTGCTGGAAGGTCTGCTTGATGTAGGCAATGGCCCGCTGGGTGTCATAGGCATCCAGAGCGGGCGTATAGTTTTCGGGGACATAAATGGTACGCATTGTGATTCGCCGCTTTCTTTTGTGTTTTGTAGAAGCCTCTCTGGGAGTGCTTACAGAATATGCTTCATTTCATGGACCTTGTCCGTAAATTTCTTGTGCAGGGCGTCCCGCCGCTCTTCCAGGCGGCACAGGCCCTCCATCAGCTCGCCGTTGACTTTAAAGACCGAGTCAAGTCCGTGGTGGTGGGTGGGATAGCCGCCGCTGCGGTAGCGGTCAATGACCACTTCATACCGCGCCCGGGCAATGTCCACAGCCGTTTCCCAGGAAATATACAGCTCCTGCTGGGCGTGCTGCCCGATGACCGTCATGGCAGGGATATCCAGCTTTTGCAGGCAGGCGGCCATGCTCTCGGCATTCTCCTCAATCAGCAGGCCGTTGCGTCCGTCGGTAACGCCCTCGGCGGCACAGCTGCCGCCAATCAGCACAGCGCCCAGGCCGCAGGCCGCAGCCTCCCGGACTACCAGACCGTTGGTATCGAAGGTGGAGGGGAACAGGAAAAGATTTGCCCGACAATACCAGGCCCGGAGCTTTTCCCGGTCCGCCTCCGGGCCTGGGAAAAAGCACTTGTCCTGCAGATTCAGACTCTCGCTGTAGCTTTTTACAGCCTCAAAGTCTCCGCCGCCGCCGACAAAGACCATGCGGAAGTCCTTTCCTCCGGCTTTCAGTGCGGCCATGGCATCCAGAATAATGCGCAGGCCCTTATACCACATGATCCGGCCTACGAACAGAAAAACAGGCACGTTTCCGGGCAAATCCAAGCCGGAAGTGACCTCTTGAACCAGTGCCTCGCTGACCCTGCCCCGGGGCAGATCGACGCCATTTTGCATAATGACGCATTCGCCATCATAGCCCAGCGACCGCAGATTTTCCGCAGCCCCACGGCTGACGGCCCAGACCTCGTCGCAGGCATTGATGTTTTCAACCAGGGCGCGCTTGCTGCTTTCCTGAAGCACCTTGGAGTGGATGAGATTCGCAATATCCACATCGAACTTGGTGTGATAGGTCATGACCAGGGGCACATCCAGTACCTGCCGGAATTCCCGACCCAGCATGGTGGAGACAATGGGACAGTGGCTGTGCAGCAGCGCCGGCTTGTGCTCGGTCAGCTGCCGCATAACCTCCGGCGCAAAGGGAACGCCCGCCATATATCCGGCGGTCATGCTGCGCAGATCCAGGGCAGGATAGCGCAGAACAGGGAAGGGATAGCCTCCATCGTCCGCGCCGGGATATTCCGGGGTGACGACAATGGGATCGTCCCCCAGTGCATGAAGGTTTTCCCCGTAATTCAAAACCGCATTGGCCACGCCGTCAATGACCGGGGGGAAGGAATCATTCAAAAGGCAAATCGTCTGCAATATACTCACCCTTGTCTTTCCAAAGTATGCTCCTAGAATAGCACACTTACCGGGGAAAAGTCAATGATGATACTTCTCCCAAAGGTAGCGCATGGCCACGGCGTAGCCTTGGAGGCCCTGCCCCTTGACGGTTTTCTCACAATACATCCCGGCATAGGAGACTTGCCGGAAGGGCTCCCGGGCGTCCACATCGGAAATGTGGACCTCCACTGCCGGAATGGACACGGCTTTCAGCGCATCCAGAATGGCAACGCTGGTGTGGGTGTAGGCAGCGGGGTTGATGACGATGCCGTCCACCTTGCCGTAGCTCTCCTGAATTTTATCCACCAGAGCACCCTCATGATTGGACTGGAACTGCTCAAACTCCACGCCCAGCTCCTTCGCCGTATCGTCAAGGAGCTGCAGCAGATCGGCGAAGGTCTGCTTGCCGTAAATTCCCGGCTCCCGAATTCCAACCATATTGATATTCGGTCCGTTCAGAACCAGAATCTTCATTGTGCGGTTCTCCCTTCTGAAAGTCTTTGGCAGATTTCCTCAGCGGTCTTTTCGGGGGAGCGTGTATTCTCCACGGAAAAATCGCTGAATGCTGCATACATCGGTGCGCGCTTTTGATACATGGCTTCCAGCTTCCCCACTTGGGACAGGGGACGGCCGTCCGTCGGCAGTGCATCCAGGTCTCGTTTCAGCCAGACGATGGTGCCGTTGCGGTGGAGGGCCTCATAATTGGCAGGAATCGTCACGCAGCCGCCGCCGGTAGCAATCACCAGGCCGGACTGCTTGCCCAGGTCCTTCAAAACGTCCGATTCCAGCTTCCGGAAGGCAGCCTCGCCATCCTGGGGGATGATTTCCGTGATGGGCCGCCCGGCACGGGCTTCCAGCTCCGTGTCGGCATCCAGAAACTTCTTTCCAAGTATCCCGGAGAGAATGGTGCCCACGGTGGTCTTGCCGCATCCGGGCATACCGATGAGAATCACATTCTCCATCTGTGCCCAAAGAGAGCTGTAGATGGTGCCGATCACACCGTCATCGATTTTTGCACCGGTGAACCATTCGGCGCTTTCCTTGGCCTGGGCCACCAGCATTTTCAGGCCGTTCTCTGTTTTCAGGCCCTGCTTTTCTGCCGCAAGCAAAATTTTTGTCCGGGCGGGATTGTAGATGAGGTCCAGCACACCCTCCAGCTTTGGGAAAAGGGACAGGTCCTCTATGGCTGCGCCATCCACGTTGGGATACATCCCCACAGGGGTGGCGTTGACGATCAGCGCGGCATCCGTGTGCCGTTCCAGATTTTGATAATTATCCGGCCCGGAGCGGGACAAGATCACCACATGGGCGCCATGCTCCCGCAGCACAGCCACAGCCGTATTGGAGGCACCGCCGCTGCCGCAAACCAGGGCCTTCTTGCCCTGCACGTCAATCCCGGAGTCTGCCAGCATGGTCTCGAAGCCAAAATAATCCGTATTGTGCCCAATGAGTCTTCCGTCCGGCTTACGGACGATGGTATTCACGGCTCCCAGCCTCTTTGCACGGTCCGACAGCTCGTCCAAAAAGGGGATCACATCTTTTTTATAGGGAATGGTCACGTTCAGTCCCGTAAAATTGCCATTTTTCAGAAAATCCTCCAGCGCCTCCGGCTCTTTTTCAAAGAGCGCATAGCCGTAGGAGCCAAGCATGGCGTGAATTTGGGGAGAATAGCTGTGGCCAAGCTTTCTGCCAAGCAAACCGCACTGCATCAGACTACCTCCGTAAAGCTGCCCAGATATTTGAATTCCTCGCAGAAATCATCCAGCTCACAGATCAGCTGCACGAACTCCTCGGAATAGATGGAGGTCTCCAGGTCAAAATAGAACATGAATTCGAATTCCCGATCGGGAATGGGCCGGGATTCCAGCTTGGTTACATTAATTCCCAGAGCATAGATTCTTGCCAGAACCTTGTACAGTGCGCCGGGCTTGTGGTTCAGCACCATCATGATGCTGGTTTTGTCCGAACCTGGGTAAATTTCCAGGTCCTTGCTGATGCAGATGAAGCGGGTGCGGTTGTTCCCCTTGTCCTGAATGGAGGAGGCCAGATTTTGCAGACCATAGAGCTCTGCGCAGGACCGGCTGCTGATAGCCGCCACATCCTTGCGGCCGGAGGAGGCTACCATTTCCGCTGCCACGGCGGTATTGGCCACGGCAACCACATTCACATTTTTCAGCCCGTGCAGGAAGCTGCCGCACTGATTGATGGCCTGTTCATGGGAATAGATTTCCCGAATATCCTCCAGTTTTGCCCCCGGCGCAGCCAGCAGGTTGTGGTCCACCTTCAGCCGGAAGGTGCGGACGATGTAGAAATTGTGCTGGATCATCAAATCGTACACCTTGGTCACTGAACCAGCGGTGGAATTCTCAATGGGCAGGATACCATACTTGCACAGCCCCTGCTCGATGGCCTGGAAGACCCCGTCGAAGGTCTTGAAATAGAGGATCATGGGATTTTTGATGATCTTTTCGCAGGCAAGCTGGGAGTAGGCCCCTTCAACGCCCTGGCAGGCTACCTGGGCCTGCTGCGGGAAGAGCTTGGGTGTCTCCTCAATGGCCTTGCTGACCCGCTCGTAAAGGGCGCGGTTGCCGCCGTTGCGCTTGGCCTGATAGCTGCGGCTCAGCTCGAAGAGCATGGAATACAGCGTTCTCGTGTAGGCGGCCATTTCCGGGCCGGCCTTTTGCGCCACGTCCTGAAGCTTTTCCCGCTCCCGGGCGGGCATGAAAATGGGCAGATTGTTTGCCTTTTTATAGTCTGCTACCTGGGCGGCAACGTCCATGCGGCGGCAGAACAGCTTGATGATTTCGTCATCAATTTCGTCAATCTGGCCTCTCAGTTCCGTTAAATCCATATCTTTCAACTCCTAATCTCTGAAAAACCGTCTGCCAAAAGCATGTCCATCAGCACAATGGCAGCGGCAGACTCCACCACAGGGACCGCCCGGGGCACAATACAAGGGTCATGCCGTCCTCTGACCTCCAGGGTGCATTCCTCCAGTGTGGAGAGACGAACGCTTTTCTGGGCCTGTGCAATGGAGGGGGTGGGTTTAAAAGCAGCCCGGAATATCAGGGGCATTCCATCGGTGATTCCCCCCAGAATTCCGCCGCAGTTGTTGGTCTGGGTGACGATTTTCCCGTCTTCCACCCGGAAGGGGTCGTTGCTTTGGCTGCCCCGCAGAGAGGCCACCCCAAAACCCGCTCCAAACTCCACGCCCTTGACAGCCGGTATGCCATAGAGCATCTGGGCAAGTCTACCCTCCATACCGCCGAACATGGGCTCTCCAAGCCCGGCAGGGAGGCCTGTGACGGCGCACTCTACAATCCCGCCGACGCTGTCCAGATTTTCCTTTGCCTGGGCAATGCGCGCCTGCATTTGTTCGCCTTTCCCTGCATCCAGCGTTGGAAAGGGAGATAGTACCCGGTCCGTTGCCGGAGAGACGGGGTCATAGGGCGTATCCCAGATGTCTGCAATCATGGCAATGTGGGCAGAGATGACAATTCCCTTGCGTTCCAGCCACTGCTTGCACAGTCCGCCTGCAATGCAGAGGGGGGCCGTCAACCGCCCGGAGAAGTGGCCGCCGCCGGCAGCGTCCTGGTGCCCATGGTATTTGATTTGTGCCGTGTAATCGGCGTGGCCTGGCCGGGGGCAGTCTTTCAGATTGGCATAGTCCCCGGAGCGGGTGTTTGTATTGCGGATCACCGCTGCAATGGGGGCTCCACAGGTGGCGCCCTCCTCCAGCCCGGAGAGAAATTCCGGCGCGTCTGCCTCCTTGCGGGGGGTAGAGTATGCATTCTGTCCCGGAGCGCGGCGGGCCAGAAAGGCGCGCAATGCCGCCAGATCTACGCCCAGTCCTGCCGGAATACCGTCCAGAACCATGCCAATGCCCGCGCCGTGGGACTGGCCGAAAATCGATAGCTTTAGATGTTCACCGTAGGTGCTGCTCATAGCTGCCTCCTAGTTTTCGAAATTCTTCAAAAAATCCGGGGTAGGATTTTTCTACGCACTGTGCCCCCAGGATGGTAACGCCTTTTTGACACACCGTGGCCGCTATGGCCGCTGCCATGGCAATGCGATGGTCGTTCCGGCTGTCCACGGTTCCGCCTTTCAGACCGGTACCGCAAACCGTCAGGGTATCCTCCGTGGCGGAGGCTTTGCCGCCCAGCGCTTCCAGCATGGCAATGACGGATTCCACACGGTCTGATTCCTTTAGCCGCAGCCGCCGAATATCCGTGAAGACCGCTCCGTGGTTTGCCGCTGCAGTCACGGCCAGAATGGGCACCAGGTCTGGAATGTCCGCAGCGCAGATGGTCAGATTGTCCGCGGCCAGTGCCGGAAGAAGCCGGGCGCAGGCCCGGTCCCCCTGGGGAGAATCCGGGTTCAGGTTTTGAACGGTGATGCTGCTGCCCAGAGCCTTTGCCGCCAGGAAGAAGGCAGCGTTGCTCCAGTCACCCTCTACGGTCAGCTCTCCCGGGCTGCGGAAGCCGCCGCCGGAAACGGTGAAGCCTTCGGCAGGTTTGCCGAACAACGCCATGGCCTGCTGCGTCATGGTCACATAAGGGGCGGATTCCAGCTTTCCTAAAACCGCAATGCGGCTTTCCCCGGGAATCAGGGCACAGGCCAGAAACAGGCCGGTGATAAACTGGCTGGAAATCCCGCCGCTGATACGGTAAACACCGGGGCGCAGCCGCCCGGTGCAGCGGATGGTGTCCTCCGTGGGTCGGGTCAGGGTGCAGCCCATGCGTTCCAGCTCCTCCCACATGGGGCTCAGAGGCCGCTGGGGAAGCCTGCCGGTCATCAAAAAAGTGGCGTCGCAGCCAAGCGCCCCGGCCACCGGCAGCAGAAACCGCAATGTGGAGCCGCTGTCCTGGCAGGGGAGAACGGCAGATTCGGGAATTTCCTGAACAGGTTTTACAGAAAAACCGTCCGGGAGTCTGGTGATCTCTGCACCCAGAGCATTCAGGCATTGGGCGGTTGCATCAATGTCCCGGTTGCTTTCCGGGCAGTGCAGGATAGTTTCTTTGTCCGCAAAAGCGGCGCAGATCAGCATTCTGTGGGCCTGGGATTTGGAGGGAATGGCAGTAACCGTGCCGTGGAGCTTCCCCGGTGTAATGGAAATATCCATAGCCTTACATTCCTTCCTGAATCCAGGCAAGCACATCCGAAACCGGGACAGGGAGCACCTTGCAGGAGCCGATGGCTTCTGGGACAATGATATCCAGGGTGCCGCCGCTGCGTTTTTTATCGGAAAGGGCGATCCCCGCCAGAATCTCGGGGTCATCACCCGTTTCCACCGGCAGACCATAGGCACGCAGGGTTTTGAGAATGCGGCCACAGTCCTCCATGGAAAGGATTCCCTTTGCCGCAGCGGCTCTTGCCACAATGGCTGTGCCAATGGCTACGCTTTGACCGTGAGACAGGGTGAAGCGGCTGTTGGCCTCCACGCTGTGGCCAATGGTGTGACCCAGATTCAGCAGCTTTCTGGCCCCGACGTCAAATTCGTCCCGGTCCACCACATCCCGCTTCATGGCAACGCAGCGTTCAATGACGTATTCTCGGTCGAATTCCATTCCGGTTCCCGACAGATAGTCAAAGAAATCCCGGTCAAAGAGAATGCCATACTTGATGACCTCCGCACAGCCGTCCCGGAAGGTGGCCTTCGGCAGGGTATCCAGGCAGGCGGTATCGCAGAGCACCAGGCTGGGCTGCCAGAAGGCACCCACCAGATTCTTACCCTCCGGCAGATCAATGGCGGTCTTGCCGCCAACGGAGGAATCCACCGCCGCAAGCAGGGTTGTAGGCACCTGTACAAACCGAATGCCCCGCAGATAGGTTGCTGCAGCAAAGCCTGCCAGGTCTCCCACCACGCCGCCGCCCAGGGCAACGATGGCATCGGTGCGGGTCAGGTGGTTCCGGGCCAGAAAGGTCAGAAGCTTCAAATAGCTATCTGCACACTTGCTGGCCTCTCCGGCGGGGAAGACAAAGCTTTTGACCTGAAATCCGGCATCTGCCAGGCTTTTTTCAGCGGCTTGGCCGAACAGGGGATAGACCGTTGTCTCGCTGACCAGAGCTACGGTTTGAATTTTTTCAAGCGCCTTCACATAGCCGCCCAGCTGGGACAGCAGGCCGTTTCCAATCAAAATATCGTAGTTTTTGGAAGCTGCAACCGATAGTTTCCTCATCCGTCCACTTCCTCCTTCGCCTTTTTACCCGCTTCCAGCAGGGCCGTCAAGCGTTCTCCGTCCCTGGCTTCCAGAGCATCCCGATAGGCGGTCAGGCTGTCCAGATAGGTGTTCAGCTCGAATAGCAGATTGTCCCGGTTCTCCAGGAACAGCTCGCTCCACATGGGTGCATTCAGCCAGGCCACCCGGGTCAGATCCTTGTAGCTTCCGGCGGAGAAGCCCTTGTGCTGCCGGGCTGTGGGGGATTTGATAAAGGCGTTGCTCAGCACGTGGGGCATCTGGGAGGTAAAGGCAATCATCCTGTCGTGCTCCTCCGCAGTGGTAACGGAGAACATTCCAAAGCCGCAGGGTGCCATGGCATCCTTTACCCGCTGCAAAAGGTCAATATCGTCAAATCTGGGGGGCACCAAAACCATGGGCGCACCCTTGTAGAGATCTGCCCGGCTGTACTTGAAGCCGGAAAAATGGGAGCCTGCCATGGGGTGACCGCCTACAAAGGTAAAGCCGTATTTCCGGGCCACCGGGAAGCAGCGCTTGCAGACCTCCTGCTTAATGCCGCACAGGTCCAGAACCAGAGCACCGGAATCCACAAGGCGGCCGTTGTCCTCCAGCCATTTGGCGCTGCCGCCGGGGTAGATGGCAAGCAGCAGCAGCTCACACGCCGGGATTGTTTCCTCATCCAGCCGTCCGTGGACCGCACCGGAGAGCATGGCAAAGGACAGGGTGCTTTCGTCCAGGTCGGCAGCATAGACCGTGTGACCTGCCACGGCATAAGCCCGGGCCATGGAGCCGCCAATCAGACCTAAGCCCAAAATGCCAACCTTCATACCATGGCCTCCCGAATGGCGCGGACCTTCCGGGCCACCTCGTCAAACTGGGCAGGGGTCAGGGACTGCGCACCGTCACACAGAGCCTTTTCGGGATTATTGTGGACTTCGATCATCAGACCATCCGCGCCCGCTGCCACGGCGGCACAGGACATGGCAGAAACCAGTCTGGATTTGCCTGTGGCATGGCTGGGGTCTGCAATTACAGGCAGATGGCTCAGCTCGTGCAGCACCGGAATGGCGGACAGATCCATGGTATTTCTGGTGTAGGTTTCAAAGGTCCGGATACCGCGCTCACAGAGAATCACATTTTCATTGCCCTCGCTCATGATGTATTCGGCGCTCATGAGCAGCTCTTGCAGGGTGTTGGCCAGGCCTCTTTTCAGGAGAATGGGTTTCTTCGTCTTGCCCAGCTCCTTCAGAAGGTCGAAATTCTGCATATTCCGGGCGCCGACCTGAATCACATCTACGTTTTCAAACAGATCCAGCGCATTGATATTCATGATTTCCGTCACGATGGGCAGCCCGGTTTCCTGCTTCGCAATTTCCAGCAGGCGCAGCCCGTCAGCGCCCATGCCCTGAAAGGCGTAGGGAGAGGTTCTGGGCTTAAAGGCACCGCCCCGCAGGATGGTAGCGCCGCTTTCCTTCACGGCCTTTGCAATTCCTACGATCTGCTCTTCGGATTCCACCGAACAGGGACCGGCGATCATGGCAAAATATCCGCCGCCTATCCGGGCGGGGCCTGCCTCTACAATGGTGTCGTTGGGGTGGAACTTTCGGTTGGCCTGCTTGAAGGGCTCCGTGACACGCTTCACGGATTCCACCATGTCCAGGCTTTGCAGCAGCTCCATGTCCACCCGGCTGGTGTCACCCACCAGACCAAGAATGGTCACCTGGGTGCCCTCGGATACGTGAACATCCAAATTCTGGTTTTTCAGCCACCGGATCAGGTGCTCCTTCTGCTCCTGGGTGGTTCCGTTTTTCAAAATCGCAATCATTTTTCCTTCCGCTCCTTGCAAAAAAATAAGCGCCGCACGGAAATTCGTGCGGCGCAAGGCTTCATTTTCGCATCCCAAAAGAATTGCAGCACAAATTTCTATTACCTTTTTGCCTCAAAAAAGTAATAGTAGTAATAAAAGTTGGCTGCAAACAGATTCAGCATGGAATTGCCTCCAAAGTGGGATTGAGGCGATTATAGCACCGGGAAAGGGGAATTGCAAGAGGTTTTGAAAATTTTTGTTCTTCTTTGAGAAAACCTTGTTTTTGCTGAAAAGACAGTGGACATTTACGATAATATGTTTTATACTGAACGCAACGTATTTCCCTGGAGGTACCCATGGACTATCTTTCTCAACTCAATCCCGCCCAGGCAGAGGCTGTGACCACTACGGAAGGGTATATCCGGGTGGTGGCCGGTGCGGGCTCCGGAAAAACCAAAACGCTTACGGCGCGGTATATGTATCTTGTGGATATGCTGGGCATCTCCACTGCCAATATTCTCTGCGTGACCTTCACCAATAAGGCCGCAGCAGAGATGAAAAAGCGCATCCGTCGGCAGCTGCCCGACCAGGACCTGGCCAGGATCACCACCTTCCACGGCTTCTGCGTTTCCCTGCTAAAGGAGGACTGCCATGTGGTAGGCTATCCCAAAACCTTTCTCATCATGGATGAGGAGGATAAGAAGGCCATGCTCTCCACGGTTTTTGAGGATCTGGGCATTACAGGCCGGGATATCACCATCCAGGAGGCCATCGACCATATCGGCTGGCGCAAGGGCGGCAGAGGGTATGTCAAAACCCTCATCGATTCCGATATGAATCACCTTCTGGAGCTGACCCAAAGCGCATCCACCCTGAAAGACAAGATCCTCTATCGCTATTTTTACGAGCAGCGAAAGTGCTTTGCCCTGGATTTTGACGATTTGATCTATTTTGCCCTGTACATTCTCAATCACAGCCAGGAGGTGAGGGAGAAATGGCAGCAGCGGCTGGAATATGTCATGGTGGACGAATTTCAGGACATCGACAAGGATCAGTATTCTCTGGCGGATATTCTCTCCGGCTACCATAAGAACCTCTTCGTGGTGGGAGACCCGGACCAAACCATCTATACCTGGCGGGGGGCGGATGTGAAGTTCATTCTGGAATTCCCCAGCCGTCATCCCGGGGCGAAGACCATTTACTTAAACGAGAATTACCGCTCCGCACCCCAGATTTTGGCGGCCTCCAACGCCTTGATTGAAAAGAACCGGGAGCGGCTGGAAAAACGGCTCACCGCCGTCCGGGACGATAACCGGAAGCCGCTGTATTTTCACGCCAAGACAAGTGCCCTGGAGGCAGACTGGATTACCGCCAATATGCGTGCCCTGCATGAGGCGGAGGAGGGCTTGGCCTATTCCGATATGGGCGTGCTGTACCGCGCTCACTATGTATCCCGGGCGCTGGAGGAATCCCTGATCAAGAATAAAATTCCCTATATTCTCTATTCCGGCGTGGAATTCTATAAACGTAAGGAAATCAAGGATGTGCTCAGCTATCTGCGCATGGTCTACCATCCGGATGATATCAGCTTTCTGCGCACCGTCAACGAGCCGAAGCGGGGGGTGGGCCGCACCCGGATCGCCGCACTGAAGGCCTATGCCGCTGCCAAGGGCTGCACATTGTATGACGCGCTGCTTGCCAATCTGGAAACGGAATCCTTCCGCAGAAGCCACGCCAAGGACTATGCCCGCCTGATTGAAAAATACCGGGCTATTTACGACAACATGGACCTGACGGACCTGCTGGCAGGAATTCTCCACGACAGCGGCTACGAGACCATGCTGCGTTCTGCCGGAGAGGAAGAGCGCCTGGACAACCTGGCAGAATTGAAGCAGGCCATCTTCGACTTTACCAGGAAGGCAGGGGAGACCGTGACCCTGGGCAATTATCTGGACCATGCCGCACTCTTTACCAATATGGATACCGGTGAAAAGGCCCAGGCGGTGAAGCTCATGACCATCCACTCTGCCAAGGGCCTGGAATTCCCGGTGGTATTCCTGTGCGGATTGTCTGAGGGCATTTTCCCCGGCAAGCGGGCCAATACCCGGGAAAAGCTGGAAGAGGAACGGCGGCTTTGCTATGTTGCCTTTACCCGGGCCAGAGATCGCCTGTTCCTCTCCGATGCGGCAGGCACAAGCTACGACGGCTCTTTCCGCTATCCCAGCCGATTTCTCTTCAACGCCGAAAAGGAAAACGTGGACTACGCCGTGCCTCTGGAACCGGGCTTGGAGGAGAAAACCCAGTCCATTGTCCGGGAAACGGAGGATTTGGGCGAGCAGAGATGCGTCCCTTCGGACGTTACCGGCAGGCGGGTGCGCCATCCGGTGTTTGGAGCCGGTACCGTCATCGGTGTTCCCAGAGACGGCCAAGGGCTCATCATCCAGTTCGACGGCATCGTCACCCCGCGAACCTTTGCCGACAGCGGAAAAGTCACATTCGAATAAAAAACTGAGGGGCTCTGCAAAACAGCAGAACCCCTCAACTATTTTTAGCCGCAAATGGATTTATATTCCTCGTTGACGCTGTCTTCACAGCTGCGCATGGCGAGAATGGTCTTTTCCATCAGCTCTTCCAGCGTCCAGCCCAGGTGCTCGGCCCCCTGGGTGATCACATCCCGGGAGCAGCCTGCGGCGAACTTCTTGTCCTTGAATTTCTTCTTGAGGCTTGCTACCTCCATATCCATCACGCTTTTGCTGGGCCGCATCCGGGCGGCGGCACCGATGAGGCCCGTCAGCTCGTCGGCGGCAAACAGCACCCTTTCCATAGGCAGCGTGGGCTCTACATCGCAGCAGATTCCGTAGCCGTGGGAGCAAACGGCGTGGATGAATTCCGGCTCAGCACCGATTTCAGAAAGAAGCTCCGGCACTTTCAGGCAATGCTGCTCGGGATATTTTTCAAAATCCACATCGTGCAGCAGTCCTACCAGACCCCAGAAATCTTCATCTTCGCCCATTTCCCGGGCAAAATACCGCATAGTGCCCTCTACGGTCAGGCCGTGGAAGATATGAAAAGGCTCCCGGTTGTACTTTTGCAGCAGCGCCAGGGCCTGGGCGCGTGTAATTTGGGTTCGCATATCAAGTCCTCCTTTGAAGCGTCTGGCGAAGAAGGCCGCCTTTGGGCGCTTTTGTCCACATTTTAGTTGAATGTACGGCTGTTGTCAACCTTGAATTCTGCAAACCTGAATGCTATACTGGTAAGCAATAAGGAGGTTTCGCTTCTATGGCAGATATGCTGGATTACATCCGCTGGCGGGGGGACTTGCCCTTCACGGTTTCGCCGCCCAATGAGGTGGATGCTGTCATTTTTTCCACTCTGAGCTATATTCCCTTCCGGGGCCGGGCAGCGTTTCACCCGGAGGAGGCCATTCCCTTTTCGGAGGCGGTGGAGGAGTTCTTTTCCTATCCGGAGCCGCCGGACTATGTGCGGGCGCAGCGGGATCTGGACCTGCTGAAGGCGGCAGGGGAGAGCGTCCGCTTTGGCAATACCCGTATAACCGAGTATCGCCCCAAGTTCATAAAAGAGCAGGATACCCAATTTGCAGGAGTCACGTTTTTGCTGGATGACGGCAGCCTGTTCGTCACATTTCGTGGCACAGACAATACGCTGGTGGGCTGGAAGGAGGACCTGAGCATGAGTTTCCGGTCCGTGATTCCGTCTCAAGCCCTGGCAAAGCAGTATTTGCAGGATGTGCTCATGACTCATTCCGGCCCCGTCCGGGTCAGCGGCCACTCCAAAGGCGGCAATGTGGCGGTTTATGCCGTGTCCCAGAGCGCACCGGTAATTCGGGACCGTGTGCTGGAAGTTTACAATCAGGAGGGCCCCGGCTTTTCTGCGGAATTCCTGGAAGACCCGGGCTATCAGGCCATTCTGCCGAAGATCCGCACCTATTTGCCCCAGGGCTCCATGATCGGCGTGGTACTCTACCGGGCAGAGCCGGTGATCATTGTCCAAAGCCATGAGACTGGCATTATGCAGCACGACCCCTTCAGCTGGGATATCTGCGGAACCGCCATCACAAGAATGGATGCTCTGAATGCCAATTCCCAATTTTTCCGGCTGACCATGGAAAATTGGCTGGCGGGCTTTGATATGGACGACCGGGTGCGCCTCGTCAATATGCTCTATGATCTGCTGACCTCGGGAGATGTGGAGGTCATGGACGATGTTTTACAGCCCAAGAGCCTTATCAATTACGTGGCCCGGCTCCGCGGGTCAGAGCTGATCCGAAAATACCTGGCATCGGACCTGAACAGTCTCTTAAAGGCCGCGCGGAGAGCGCGGCTGCAGATGATGAAGGGACAATAGCCGTCGTCTTTCACAAAGAATTCTACGGATAGTTATTGTTTTTGAACAGATTCGTCCCTTGCTTTTTGGGAAAGTCTGTCATACAATCAGCATAGAAGCGCAAACACATTCAACTTTGAAAGGAATGTTCCGAAAAATGGCTGAAACCCTGAATGTCCCCGAGATTTTCGGCAGCGATGTATTCAACGAGGCGATTATGAAGCAGCGCCTTCCTGTGGAGGTCTACCGCGCCTGGGAAAGCTGCATCCAGACCGGCTCCACACTGCCCCTGGACGTTGCCAACGAGATTGCCGAGGCGATGAAGATCTGGGCCCTGGAAAAGGGCGCTACCCACTATACCCACTGGTTCCAGCCCATGACGGGCATTACGGCGGAAAAGCACGATTCCTTTATTTCCCCTACGGGAGACGGCAGGGTGATCATGGAGTTCTCCGGCAAGGAGCTGGTCCGGGGAGAACCGGATGCTTCCTCATTCCCCTCGGGCGGTCTGCGGGCAACCTTCGAGGCCCGAGGCTACACCGCCTGGGACCCCACGGCCTGCGCCTTTGTCAAGGACGGCAGCCTGTATATTCCCACCATGTTTTTCTCCTATACCGGCGATTCTCTGGACAAGAAGACCCCGCTGCTGCGCTCACTGGAGGAGGTTTCCCGGGAAGCCATCCGCATTCTGCGGCTCTTTGGCGACACGGAAACCCACCGGATCATCACCTGCGTGGGCGCTGAGCAGGAGTATTTCCTTCTGCCCAAGGATTTGTACGCCCAGCGGGAGGATCTGCGCCTGACGGGCCGAACTCTTTTCGGCGCAGCCGCGCCCAAGGGACAGGAGCTGGACGACCACTATTTCGCCGCCATCCGTACCCGGGTATCCGAATTCATGCAGGATCTGGATGAGCAGCTGTGGCGGCTGGGCATTCTCTCCAAAACAAAGCACAACGAGGGCGCACCCTGCCAGCATGAGCTTGCCCCCATCTACACGGATGCAAACAAGGCCTGCGATGACAACCAGCTCATTATGCGTACCATGAAAAAGTGCGCTGCCAAGCACAATCTGGTGTGCCTGCTCCACGAAAAGCCCTTTGCCGGGGTCAACGGCAGCGGCAAGCACAACAACTGGTCCCTTTCCACGGATTCCGGCAAGAATCTGTTCAGTCCCGGGAAAACCCCACGGCAGAACGCTCAATTCCTGGTTTTCCTGGCAGCCTTTATCCAGGGCATTGATGAATACCAGGAGTTTCTGCGCTGCACAGTGGCCTCTGCCAGCAACGATACCCGCTTGGGCGCCAACGAAGCGCCTCCAGCCATCGTTTCCATCTTCCTGGGCGATGAGCTGAATGCCGTGGTCAAGTCTATCATCGATGGGACCAACTACACGGAGCCGGAAAAGAGCCTGCTGCGCATTGGCGTGGACGTGATGCCCGCCATTCCCAAGGACACCACGGATCGCAACCGTACCAGCCCCTTGGCCTTCACCGGCAACAAGTTCGAGCTGCGTATGCTGGGCTCCTCCCAGTCCATCGCCGGTCCCAATATCGCCCTGAATACCATTATGGCCGAAGAGCTGGGCCGTTTTGCCGATGAGCTGGAAAAGGCCGAGGATTTTGAAGCAACCTTGCAGAAGCTGGTTTGCAAGGCCCTGACGGACCACCGGCGCATCATCTTCGATGGCAACGGCTATTCCGAGGAATGGAAGCAGGAGGCCGCAAGAAGAGGCCTGAGCAACCTGTCCTCCACCGCCGAGGCCATGAAGGCCTATCTGCTGCCGAAGAACATTGAGCTTGTCACCCGCCACGGCGTGTTTACAGAGACGGAATTCCGGGCCCGCCACGCAATCTACCTGGATGACTACCGGAAGAAGATCAATATCGAAGCCCGGACCATGGTGGACATGGCCGTGCAGCAGATCCTGCCCGCTGCCATGGGCTATACGGATGCCCTCTGCGGCGGTGTAGCCTCCAAAAAGAGCCTGGGTGTATCCTGCCGGGGCGAGATGGCCCTGATTCAGAAGCTCTCCGGTGCCTGCGATGCCGCCTATGACTGTGTAGAGCGGCTGAAAGAGGCCTTAAACCGCATCCCCGCCGATGAGGAGCAGGCTGCGGACCACTGCCACGGTGTCATCGTTCCTCTGATGCAGGAGCTTCGTACCCAGGCGGACATTCTGGAAAAAAACACCGCCAAGGCTTACTGGCCCTATCCCACTTACTCCGATTTGCTGTTTTACTAAGGCAACACCGCATAATTCGGCAGGAGCCGCAGACGAATTGTGTTGTGCTGCCCCAAGCCAAAAAGTGCCGCACACAGTGCCTTTCAAAAGGCTGTGTGCGGCGTTTTGCTACCAATCTGGCTCCAAAGCAGGTTTCATTGGACAATTTTGGAATATTTCATGGGTAATGCTGCGGTATTCTGCCACATCTGTGGCCTTTTTCAAACGCTTGCCCAGCTTTTCGGCTCCATCAAAGCGGCACAGCAGGTAGCGCCAGTTCTCTTTCAGCCGGAACATTGCGTTCCGGGAGCCGCCAAACAGGCAGGTGTACTGCTCCAGCAGCCCGTCGTAGAACGCCTGCAATTGTTTGGCATCCGTTCCCTTGGGGCACAGCATTCCCGGGTCGCCAATCAGCCCACGGCCCAGCATGATCTGCCGGACTGCCGGATGGCTATCGGAAAAGGAACGGATATCCTCCCGCGTGCACAGATTGCCATTGTAGCAAACCGGGTTTTTGCTTTTGACCAGAGCCGTTTCAAAAGAGGCCATATCCACGTCTCCCGTATAGAATGCCTTTCGTACCCGGGGGTGGACGATCAGCAGGGAAACGGGATAGCGGTTGTAGATTTCCAGAAGCCTTTCGAATTCTTCGGAGTCTTCCACTCCCAGCCGGGTTTTCAGAGAGATGGGCAGGGGGGACGATGCGAAAATTGCATCCAGAAATCTTTCCAGGCCGTCCGGGTCACGCAGCATTCCGGAGCCCTTTCCTTTGGAAAACACCGTCCCCGAAGGGCAGCCCAGATTCAGATTGACTTCGCCATAGCCTCTGTCTGCGCACTGCCGGGCCGCCCAGAGAAAATCCTCTGCGCTTTTGGTCAGCAGCTGGGGTACGGCGGTGAAGCTTTCGCTGTCTGCCAGAGGCAGCTCCCGGGCCTCCCGCTCCGTCAGGCTGCGGTGGACAGTGGGGGAGAAGAAGGGCATATAGTATTTATCTACGCCCGAAAAAAACTTGTGGTGCAAACGGCGGTAGACGCTGTCGGTCAGCCCCTCCATGGGGGCAAAATAGTATTCCATAGTACCTCATAAAAAGGGCTGCCGCAAATGTCGCTTGCAGCAGCCCCTTCGTATAGCATTAGATTTCCATGATAACAGGCAGGATCATGGGATTGCGCTTGGTGGTCTTGAAGAGGTAGCCGCTGATGTCGTTCTTGATGGCGGACTTAATGGCGGACCAATCCCGGACACGCTTGCGCTGGCAGCGGTCGATGGCCTCCATGGCCACCTGCTTCAGCTCTTCCATCAGGTCTTCGGATTCCTTCACATAGATGAAGCCCCGGGTGATGATGTCCGGGCCGGAGACCACGCTGCCGTCCTGGCTGCTCAGGTTTACGCACACAACGATCATGCCGTCCTGGGCCAGATGCTTCCGGTCCCGCAGCACCACGCTGCCCACATCGCCCACGCCGGTTCCGTCCACAAAGACCTTTCCGGCGGGAACAGAGCCATTGACCTTGCAGGATTTGCCGGTGAATTCGAACACGGTGCCGATTTCACCGATGTGGATGTTCCGCGGGTTCATACCCATGGACTGAGCCAGCTTGGCATGGATCTGCAAATGCCGCTGCTCACCGTGGAGGGGGATAAAGAACCGGGGCTTTACCAGGGCGTGAACGATCTTCAGCTCCTCCTGGCAGGCATGGCCGGAAACGTGGAGGCCCTCGCTCTTTTCATAGACCACGTCTGCGCCCTTGCGGTACAGCTCGTTGATGATCCTGGAAATGGCTTTTTCGTTGCCGGGAATGGCAGAGGCGGAGATGATGATCCGATCGCCGGAGGTGATGTCCACCTGCTTGTGGGTGGAGAAGGCCATGCGGTACAGTGCGGACATATTCTCACCCTGGGAACCGGTGGAGACGATGACCAGCTTGTTCTTAGGAATGCTCTTAATGGTGTTCAGGTCCACAATGGTGCCCTGCTTCACCTTCAGATAGCCAAGCTCCTGGGCGACCTTGAGCATATTCTCCATGCTGCGGCCGGTGACGGCCACCTTCCGGCCATAGCGCTGGGCCGTGGAGATGACGCTCTGAATGCGGTGCATATTGGAGGCAAAGGTGGTGATGATGATCCGCTGGTCGCAGTTGCGGAACTGCCGGTCCAGGCTCTCGGCCACCACGTTTTCGCTGGGGGTATAGCCCTGGCGCTCCACATTGGTAGAATCGGCCAGCAGAGCCAGAACGCCCTGATTGCCCAGTTCTCCAAGCCGTGCCAGATTCATCATGCCGTCGGCAGAGGTGGGATCGATCTTGAAGTCACCGGTCATGACCACAGTGCCCACAGGGGTCTTAATGGCAAAGGCCACGGCATCCGCAATGGAGTGGTTCACATGGATGAATTCCACGCTGAAGCAGCCTGCCTTGACCACGTCGCCGGGCTTGTGGGTAATGAGCTTCACGGAGTCGGCGAGCCGATGCTCTTCCAGCTTTAGTTTAATCAGACCGTTGGTCATGGCGGTGCCGTGAATGGGGCAGTTGACCTGCTTCATGCAGTAGGGGATGGAGCCGATATGGTCTTCGTGGCCGTGGGTGATGAACATACCTCGCAGCTTTTTTTGATTGGCGACCAGGTAGGAAAAGTCAGGGATCACCAGATCCACACCGTACATATCCTCTTCCGGGAAGCCTACGCCGCAGTCTACCACGATCATATCCTTGCCATATTCCAAAACGGTAATATTTTTACCGATCTCATCCAGTCCGCCCAGGGGAATAATCTTCAGTTTTTCAGCCAATTTAAATAAAATCTCCTTTCAAATATCACAAAACATCAAAGGCAGCACCGTACAATTCAGCAAGAGCAGGCAGCGAGAGATTTTTTGCCGGATGAAAGTTCTAAAAGTGGAGGAATACTTTGCGTATTTCCCACTTTTAGAACTGCACAACCGGTGAAAAAGATTCGTTGACTGCCGCAGGCGAATTGTGCGGTGTTGCCCCAAAATTACATAGCAAACAAAGCGGCCGAGCCGGAAAACGGAAGCCCTGTATCGCCTCGTTTTTCCGGGCAGCGCCCACATATATATCGGAAAAGTAGCATAAAACTCCATGCGCCGTCGCCTGTGTGCCCATGGGCGTTTGCGGGGCGGAAACGGAAATCTGCTTTTCACAGCGGCATTTTGTGCCGATCTATATTTGTCTGCCGGGTCTGCCTACCCGCGCAATTCGTCCTATAGTATAGCACAGCTTTGCCCAAAAGTATACATTTATTTTCGTAAACAATTTTTTACGGCGAAATTGATCAGAAAAACAGTTGCGCCCGGAACGTTTTTTTGCTATAATAAATGAACCTATGTACGTTGCCTGCACCCAAAGGCAGAAAGGAGCCACCATGGACAAAAAGCTGGAGCGTTTGCTGAAGCCCGGGAAAGGGATCTATTTTTTCATTCTGTTCTGCTTCTGTGCCCTGTCCTTTCTGACGGGGTATGTGTGGCTTGGGGTGGGAGAGCTGGCGGTTGCGCTGCTGACTCTGGCTTTCTACCTGGTAGAGCGAAGAGCCCGCAAGCGCAATTTGGAGCAATATTTACAGTCCGATCCGGATTCCCTGGAGAGCGTCTGCAAGGGAGAAGGTCCGCTGCCTGCGCTGATGGTCCGCATGGAAGACGGCAGCGTGGTCTGGGAAAATTACCGCTTTTCCAAGCTTACCGGCGGTCTGAAAGCCATGGTGGATGAAAAGCTGGAGGATGTGCTTCCCGGGGCGTCTCTGGAATTCCTCTACAACGGCAAGAGTGAGGCCCCCCAGGACGTGACACTGGATGGCCGCCGCTACCGGGTATACGGCAGCATCCTGCGGGGAGCCGGCAGCCGCTTGGGCGTGCTGTACCTCAGCGATTTGACGGAAATGTACCAGGTCAGGGATGAATATATTCGTTCCCGCCCGGTGATTGCCATCATTTTGATCGATAACTACGAGGAGATGACTCAAAATCTGACAGAAGGGGCCATTTCCAAGCTCAACGCCAGCCTGAATGAGGCCATTACCCAGTGGACCGAGGAATACAGAGGGCTGCTGCGTCGGCTGGAGCGGAACCGATTCCTGTTTATCTTTGAAAAACGGGATCTGGACCGGGCAAAGGCAGACAAATTCTCCCTGCTGGAGAAAATCCACAAAATTCAGAGCCCCTCCGGCCTGGCGGCTTCCATTTCCATTGGCTTGGGTGTGGACGGGGCCGACTTTGAAGAGGGCTACAGCTTTGCCGCCTTGGGCATTGAAATGGCTCTGAGTCGGGGCGGCGACCAGGCGGTCATCAAGGACCGGTTCAATTTTGATTTCTATGGCGGCCGCAGCAAGGAGACTGAGTACCGCAGCAAGGTCCGGTCCCGGGTAACGGCCAATTCCATCATGGAGCTCATTGCCCAGAGTGACCATGTATTCATCATGGGTCACAGGAATGCAGACCTGGATTCCCTTGGCGCGGCGGTTGGCATCAATTGCCTGTGCCGCAAGAAGGGCAAGAAGGCGAGCATTGTCATCGATGTGAATAACAACGCCTGCCCGAGGCTTTTGGACGAACTGCGGAACGTGCCGGAGTACCGGGATGTGTTCGTTTCCGGACAGGACGCGCTGCTGGACTGCGACAACAAGAGCATCCTGATCGTGGTGGATACCAACCGCCCGGATCAGGTGGAGTTCCAGCCCCTGCTGGAGGCCATCTCCAAGGTCTGCGTTGTGGACCACCATCGGCGGGCTGCGGACTATATCAATCCCGTTGTGGTCAACCTTCACGAGACCTATGCCTCTTCTGCCTCTGAGCTGGTAACGGAGCTGGTGAGCTATGCCGTGGAGAGCCGGGATGTTCTGCCTATTGAGGCCAAGAGCCTGATGGCCGGCATCTGCCTGGATACGAAATTCTTCAATGTCCGCACCGGTGAGCGGACCTTCGAGGCCGCTGCCGTTCTGCGCCGCATGGGCGCGGATACCACAGAGGTCAAGCTGCTGCTCCAGAACGATTTCCACGATACTCTGGAAAAATATCAGATTATCAAGGAAGCCAAGCTCTACCGGGACGACCTGGCCATTGCAGCCCTGGAGCAGACCACCAACCGCATTCTCGCCGCTCAGGCTGCGGACGAGCTGCTGAACATTTCCGGTATCACCGCCTCCTTCGTCCTGTATCCCGATGGAGACGTGACCATTATTTCCGCCCGCAGCATTGGTACGGCCAATGTGCAGATGATTTTGGAGCCTCTGGGCGGCGGCGGCAACGCTGCCACAGCCGGGGCACAGATGCAGGGCGTCAGCGTAAAGGATGCACTGGATAAACTGATCGCGTCGATCGACGCTTTCTATGAAGAATAAGGAGATAAGAAGTATGAAAGTTATTTTGCTGCAGGATGTTCGTGGAAAGGGCAAGAAGGGCCAGATGCTGGAGGTTTCCGACGGCTACGCCCGGAACTATATGCTGCCCAGAAAGATCGCCATTGAGGCCACTGCCGATGCGGTGAACACCATGCGTATGAACGATAAAGCCACCCAGGAGCGCATTGCCAAGGAAAAAGCCGAGGCGATGGAGGTTTCCAAGAAGCTGCGTGAGATGACCGTGGTCGTGAATGCCAAGGGCGGCGGAAACGGTCGGCTCTTCGGTTCCGTCACCAATCAGGAGATTGCAGATGCCTTGAAGGCCAAAACCGGCATTGCCCTGGACAAGCGGAAGATCATTATCACCGATGCCATTAAAAATGTGGGCACCTACACTGTGATCTGCAAGCTTGGCTATGAGATCACCGCTCCTCTGACGGTAAAGATCGAGGAAATCTGAGAAACCCCATATCCAAAGGAGGCAGACCATGGATGAAGAATTGATGGCCAGGCAGCAGCCCCAGTCCCTTGAGGCGGAGCAGGCCGTTCTCGGCTCTATTCTCATCGACAGCCGCTGCATTACCGACATCATCGGCATTCTCAAGCCAGAGGATTTTTACCAGGAGCAGAACCGGGAGATTTACGAAACGGTCTATACCATGTTCAATTTCTCGGAGACCATCGACCCCATCACCATCCTGGATAAGCTGAAGGAGCTTGGCTACTATCACGACAATTCCCGGGACTACATCATGCAGCTTATGGAGATCACCCCAACAGCTGCCAATGCCGTCCGGTATGCCAACATCGTCCAGGAAAAGGCCATGCTGCGGGGCCTGGGGCAGGCAGCTGGCGATATCACCGAGATGGTCTATGACCAGACCGGCACGGCAGGGGAGATCCTGGAATCCGCCGAAAAGAAAATCTATGCTCTGCGCAAGGGCGAGCGGGGAGACAGCCTGGAGCCCATCGGCACCACCATGCACCGGGTGTTTGACCACCTGAACGAGCTGTCCAAATCCGATTCCGCCATTGCGGGTATGTCCACCGGCCTGCGGGACCTGGACACCAAGATCAACGGCCTGAATAAGTCCGATCTTCTTTTGATTGCCGCCAGACCCGCCATGGGTAAGTCTGCCTTTGCCCTGAATATCGGGGTAAACGTGGCAGACAAGTACAACAAAACCGTGGCCATCTTCAACCTGGAAATGTCCAGAGAGCAGCTTGCCATGCGTATGCTGGCGAACAAAAGCTATGTAGAAATGCAGAAGCTGTCCACCGGCAAGCTCAGCGAGGACGAGTGGAACAAGATCTGCATGGGTGCCTCGGATTTGGGCCGGATGGACATCCGCATCGACGACAACCCCACCATTACTGTGGCCGATATCAATGCCAAATGCCGCCGCCTGGACAATCTGGGCCTCATCATTATCGACTATTTGCAGCTGATGCAGGGCTCAGGCTACGGAAAGAACAACGAAAACCGTGTGGTCGTCGTCGGCGAAATCTCCCGCTCTCTGAAAATCATGGCAAAGGAACTCAATGTGCCTGTGATCTGTCTGAGCCAGCTGTCCCGTGCGGTGGAAAGCCGAACGGATAAGCGACCCATTCTGTCGGATCTTCGGGAATCCGGCGCTATCGAGCAGGACGCAGACTCCGTCATGTTCCTGTATCGGGATGAGTATTATAATCCAAACACCGAGGAAACCGGCACGGCGGAATGCATCGTTGCAAAGAACCGTCACGGGGAAACCGGCACGGTAAAGCTCCAGTGGGTTGGCCAGTATCAGTCCTTTGCGGACCGGGAGTGGAAGCATGCTGAATAAATTGCGCGCCTTTTTGAAAGAGCAGGCGCTTCTTTCCCCCGGAGACAGCGTAATTGCGGCGGTCTCCGGCGGCGCGGATTCCGTGGCAATGCTGTTTGCGCTGTATCTGCTGCGGGATGAGCTGGGAGTTACCCTGGAAGCTGCTCACTTCAATCACCATCTGCGCGGTGCCGAATCCGACCGGGACGAGGCCTTTGTGACGGATTTCTGTGGGCGCTACGGTATTCCTTTGCATCTGGGCTCCGGCCGGATCGTCCCCGGCAAAAAGGGACTGGAAGCGGCGGCCCGGGATGCCCGGTACGCGTTTTTGCGGAGTCTTCCCGGAAAGGTTGCCACCGCCCATACCGCCGATGACAATGCCGAGACGGTGCTCATGCGCCTGATTCGGGGCACGGGGCTGAAAGGCCTGGGGGCCATTGCGCCTGTCAGCGGAAATGTGATCCGGCCCATGCTCACGGTCACCCGGGATGATGTGGAGGCGTTTCTGGAGGAGTACGCCCTGCCCCATGTGGAGGACAGCTCCAACGGAACAGACGATTTTCTGCGCAACCGGATTCGGCACGGCATTCTGCCCCTGATGCGCGCGGAGAACCCCCGCATCGGCGAGAATCTGTCTGCAATGGCTCTGCTGCTTCGTCAGGATGAAGCCTGCCTCCAGGCGATGATTCCGGAGGAGCAAGTGCCGGATGTTTCTCGGTTGAAGGCCATGGAGCCGGCCCTGCGCAGGCGAGCGCTGGAACGTTTTTTGAAAGCCCAGGGCGTTCGGGAGCCGGAACAGATTCATATTTTGCAGGCGGAGCAGCTGCTGTACCACTGGAGCCCTTCCGCCGCTATGCAGTTCCCCGGCGGAGTAACCATCGGGCGGCAGTATGACCGCCTTGTCCGGCTGGAATGTGCCCCGGAATTGCCGGAGACCCGGCTGTCCGTTCCGGGAGAGACCTGTATTGGCGGAAAGCGTTTTGTAAGCGAATACGCCACTGATTTGGAGGAACGGCCCGGCAGCGTGCTCGTTTGCCCCGTAGGGGTACTGACCGTTCGAAGCCGCCGCAGCGGCGACACCATGCGGCTCCCCGGCGGAACCAGGAGCCTGAAAAAGATGTATATTGACCGCAAGATCCCCGCATCGCAGCGCGCAGCTGTGCCTGTGCTGGCAGACGACCGAGGGGTTCTGGCGGTTTTTGGAATCGGAACGGATATACGCTTCCACCCCGATTCTCTCCCCGCAGTGCGTATCACGCTCATAGAGGAATAAACGGAGGTCACATTATGGAAAAAGATATTTTGAAGGTCCTGATTACCGAGGAGCAGATCCGTCAGCGGATTCAGGAGCTGGGAGAGGAACTGACCCGTGATTACCGGGACAAAGACCCCATCATTGTAGGCGTGCTGAAAGGCGTTGTCGTCTTTTACGCCGATATGATCCGGCAGATCAAGACACCCTGCCAGATGGATTTCATGTGGATCTCCTCCTATGAGGGCACCACCTCCACCGGCAATATGATGGTCAAGCGGGACATCGGTTCCGACATCAAGGGCCGCCATGTGCTGATCCTGGAGGATATTTACGACACCGGCAGCTCTCTGGACTTTACCTACAGGCACCTGCTGTCCAAGGAGCCTGCATCCCTGAAAATCTGCACCTTTCTGGATAAGCCCGAGCGCCGGAAGCCCGGTATCACCCTGAAACCCGACTATGTTGGCTACACCGTGCCCAATGAGTTCGTGGTTGGCTACGGCCTGGATTATAACGAGCATTACCGCAATCTGCCCTATATCGGTGTTCTGAAGCCCGAAGCCTATGGGGCCTGAGCGGAGAAATAAGGAGTTTTTGAAGCATTGAATTATCGTAAATTCATCCCGACAATTCTGTATCTGGTGGTTCTGTTTCTGATCCTCTCCTGGGCCAGCGGCCTGATGAGCGGCAGCAGCAGCTCCATGCCCTATTCCCAGGTCATCGAGCTGTTCCAGCAGGAGCAGGTCAAGAGCTTTGTAGTGAACGACAATACCATCACTCTGGAGCTTCGCGAGCCGGTAAACGGACGCACGCAGATCAAGACGAATCTGGCCCAGCCGGAGCTGTTCCGCAGCGACATGGAGGAGCTTTTCCAGGAGCAGCACGAAAAAGGCATTCTGGAAAGCTATGACTTTATCCCCGCCAAGAGCTTTTCCGTCTACGACATTATCCTGCCGCTGCTGATCGTCGGTGCGGTGCTGCTGATCCTGTGGACCGTGCTCATGGGCCGTATGAACGGCAGCAATCCCATGGCCAATTTTGGCAAGGCCAGAACAGTCCTGGGTGTTCCGGACGGGAAAAAAGTGACCTTTGACGACGTGGCCGGTGCGGACGAGGAGAAGGAGGAGCTGGAGGAGATCGTAGACTTTCTGCGCAATCCCCAGAAATTCACCCAGATCGGTGCCCGCATCCCTCACGGCATTCTTCTGGTAGGCCCTCCGGGCACCGGCAAGACATTGCTCGCCCGGGCAGTTGCCGGCGAGGCAGGCGTGCAGTTTCTCTCCATTTCCGGCTCTGACTTTGTAGAGATGTATGTAGGCGTAGGCGCAAGCCGTGTCCGGGACCTGTTTGAGCAGGCAAAGAAGGTTGCTCCCGCCATTATCTTTATCGATGAGATCGATGCCGTGGGCCGCAAGCGCGGCACCGGCCTGGGCGGCGGCCATGACGAAAAGGAGCAGACTCTGAACCAGCTGCTGGTGGAAATGGACGGCTTCGGCCATACCGAGGGCATCATCGTCCTGGCGGCCACCAACCGCCCCGACATTCTTGACCCCGCTCTGCTGCGGCCCGGACGGTTTGACCGGCAAATCCAGGTCAACGCCCCGGATGTGAAGGGCCGGGAGGAGATTCTGAAAGTCCACGCCAAGGACAAAAAGCTGGATGACTCCGTCAATCTGCGCACCGTTGCCCGGGCAACCTCCGGCTTCACCGGCGCTGACCTGAGTAACCTCTTAAACGAGGCTGCCATTCTGGCCGCCCGGGAGAATCGCCCTGTGCTGAACATGGAGGACATCAACGAGGCTTTGATGAAGATCGTAGCCGGTCCTGCCAAGAAGAGCCACGTCCAGTCCCGCCGGGACCTGAAAACCACGGCCATCCACGAGGCGGGCCACGCCGTGGCCATGTACCGGCTGCCCTCTCATGACCCGGTGCGGCAGATCTCCATTGTGCCCCGGGGCAGAAGCCTGGGTGCCACCTGGTACCTGCCCAAGGACGATTCCTCCAACCTGACCCGGAACGAGATGTACGAGCAGATCGTGGGGCTGCTGGGTGGAAGAGTGGCCGAGGCGCTGTATGTGGGGGATATCTCCGTGGGCGCTTCCAACGACATTGACCGGGCAACCAAGCTTGCCAAGGATATGGTGGCCCGCTACGGCATGTGCGAGAAGCTGGGTACCGTGTCCTATCTGGATGACGGCGAGGTCTTCATCGGCCGGGACTATCAGAACACCAAGAGCTATTCCGAAAAGGTAGCAGGGACTATTGACGAAGAGGTCAAAGCCCTGATCGATCAGGCCTATGACGACTGCAAGGCCATTCTGGAAAAGGACGGCGACAAGCTGCAGCAGGTGGTTGCTTACCTCATGGAGCACGAGACCATGACCGGCGCCCAGTTTGCAGACCTGATGGAGGGCCGCGAGCTCTCCGAAGCTTCTGCTACCGCTCTGACCGACGGCTACGGCGAGGAAGAAAGCGAATAAGTTTACCCCGGCAGAGCGATCTGCCGGGGCTTCTCCTGGTTGACAAAAAATGCTATAATAAAAATAGACCAAATATAAGGAGGAGCTTTCCATGCGAAAGAATTTTGGAGCAAAGCCCTGGAGCTACCCGCAGCCTGTATTCATCATTGCAGCCTATGACGAGGCAGGGAATCCGGATGCGATGAACGCCGCCTGGGGCGGCATCAGCGACACTGCGGAGGTTTCCATCTGCCTCAGCGCCAGCCACAAGACGGTAAAGAATATCCTTGCAAGAAAGGCCTTCACCATCAGCATGGCCACAGCTTCCCAGGTCGTTGCCTGCGACTATGTGGGACTTGTCAGCGGCAACCAGGTACCGGATAAATTCCAGCGGGCCGGTTTCCATGCTGAAAAGGCCAGCCAGGTGGACGCGCCCCTCATTCAGGAGCTGCCCATGGCGTTGGAATGCGAGCTTGTGAGCTATGACCCCAGTACCGGACGGATGGTGGGCCGGATCGTCAACGTCAGCGCTGAGGAAGCCATTCTGGACGAAAGCGGAAAGATCGATCCGGACAAGCTGGAGCCCATCGTCTTCGACCCCGTGCAGCAGACCTACCGAAAGCTGGGCGACACCGTTGGTCATGCCTTCCGGGACGGAAAAAAGCTGAAATAATTTTCAGTCGGATTTCACAAGGTGAGAAACGCAATGGCTGTTTCGGCTGGAAAATCCTACAAAATCTTTCCCAGAAATGCAGTTTGGGAAAATGAAACTTGCATTTTAAGAAAGTGTATGCTATGACGACCCCAACGAAAAACTGAATATCGTGCGATAGGAAGCTGGCGGAAAACAGGGCTTTTGTCCGACCGAAGGAGTAACACTCTCAGGTGCTGCCGCATGGCAGCGGGACCGCCGGTGGATCGCACTCTGGAGACATCTGAATGGATCAGAGGCCGAAGGGGCAAGGGGTGTTTATCACCGAATCTCTCAGGCAAAAGGACAGAGCTTTTTCATTTCAGCTGCGCTTCTTGCGCGGTGTATCTGAACTTTTGGCAGGGGCTGTTAAATAACCCCAAAAGGAAATCGCAGACTCTTTTCCAAAACGGAAAGGGTCTGCTTTTTCTTACCCATCAAG
>UQGU01000029.1 GCA_900540635.1 uncultured Eubacteriales bacterium
CCACACCAGCGTGCGCGCTGGTTCGCAATGACAGAGCGTTTTCTAACAGCCCCGACAGTGGGAGCCTAAGCCCGGCCGTTCTCTGCGGCGATTCGCTCCAGGGGCAGCCGGAGATTGCCCTCCAGCAGAACCCCCATGCGGGAGATCATGCGCTCCACATCGCCGCGCATATCGGCGTTGAGCCATTCCAGCAGAATGCCGGTGACGGCGCACTTGTAGAAAAGTGTCAGATAGTGGATGTCCTCCTCGGAAACGGTCATCCCGGCGGTCAGGTGCCGGATGAGCCGCTCCATCCGCTCCTCGGAGACGCGATACAGGCTGCGCTCCAGATCCTCCCGATAGGCGGAGCGGTACACATGATACACCGCCCGGCGGTTTTCCAGGGCAAAGCTGGTGCACGAGCGCAGACTCTCCTGCCAGGTGGTGACGTTCTCCTGGAGAACCCGGTCCACCACGGCGGCAAAGGTGGCCCGCAGAAGATCGTAGATATCCTGATAATGGTAGTAAAAGGTGTTCCTGCTGATGCCGCAGGCACTGACAATGTCCTTTACGGTGATCTTATCCAGGGGATTCTGGTTGAGAAGCAGCAAAAAGGTGTCCATGATTGCTTTTTCCGTCCGTTCCTTTGCCACCGAAGGGCCTCCTTTCGAAAATCGTATAATTATAATATTTTAGCATATTCCGCCTGTTTCCGCAAGGCAGGAAATATGCTAATCTTTTTCTGACAAATCCGGCACTTTGCCTATTTTTTCTTTTGGAGTTCTATGATATTCTAAAGTGTAATCTGGACAAAAATGCTGATGGGAAAAGCTCCCCTCAGCACCCCATAACTTTTTTAAGAAAGGAACCAATGCTATGGAACAAGAAGAAAAGTCCGAAGGCGGCGGGATGCGGAAAATCGCAGCGTTCATTGTGGACAAGCGAAACCTGTTTTTCCTGCTGTATGTGGTGGCGCTGGTGTTCTGCCTGTTCTCCCGGAACTGGGTCGAGGTGGAAAATGACATCACCACCTATCTGCCGGAGGAGACGGAGACCAGGCGTGGCCTGACCGTCATGAATGACAATTTCATCACCTACGGCTCAGCCCGGGTTATGATCACCAATGTGACCCAGGAGCGGGCACAGGCTCTGGCGGATCAGGTCGCGGACCTGGACGGCGTCTCCCGGGTGACCTTCGACAATTCTGAGGACCACTATCGCGGCACCGCAGCGCTGCTGGACGTGAGCTTCGATGGGACGGAGACGGATCAGGTGTCCATAGACGCCATGGAAAAGATCAATGAACTGCTGGAGCCCTACGACAGCTATGTGGACACCACCGTGGGCGAGGACAGCTCTGCGGACCTGGCAAAGGAAATGGGTGTCATCGTGCTGATTGCAGCGGTGATCATCGTAGTCGTGCTGACGCTGACCTCCAAGGCCTATATGGAGGTGCCGGTGCTGGTGATGACCTTTGGCGCGGCAGCCCTGCTGAATATGGGCACGAACTTTTTGTGCGGCAAGATCAGCTTCATCTCCAACTCCGTGACGGTGGTGCTGCAGCTGGCCCTGGCCATTGACTATGCCATCATCCTCTGCCACCGGTTCTCTGCCGAGCACGTGACGCTGGATACCCGGGAGGCCTGTATCGAAGCTCTGAGCAAGGCCATCCCCGAGATCTCCTCCAGCTCCCTGACCACCATCTCCGGCCTGGGAGCTTTGGCCTTTATGCATTTTGGCATTGGCCTGGATATGGCTGTGGTGCTGATCAAGGCCATTTTGCTGAGCCTGCTGTCCGTGTTCACCCTGATGCCGGGCCTGCTGGTGCTGTTTTCCAATCTGATCGACAAGACCCAGCACAAGGAGCTGCTGCCCAAGATCACGGCCATCGGCAAGTTCGATGTGAAGACCCGCTTCATCGTGCCGCCTCTGTTTGTGGCGCTTACGGTGTTTGCCTGCTTCTTCGCCAACCGCTGCCCCTATGCCTATACCTACAATGATCTGACCACCGCCAAGCAGAGCGAGAAGCAGATCGCCGTGCAGAAAATCAAGCATACCTTCGGCTACAACAATATGGTGGCCATCATGGTGCCCTCCGGAGACTATGAGAAGGAGGGGGCCATTCTGGAGACCCTGGACAAGGACAGCCGGGTGAAATCCACCATGGGCCTTGCCAATATCGAGGCCATGGACGGCTATGTGCTTACCGACGCCCTGACGCCCCGGCAGCTTTCCGAGCTGGCGGGACTGGACTACGAGGTGGCCCAGCTGCTCTATACCGCCTATGCCACGGACCACAGCCAGTACGGCGAGCTGATCAACGGCATTGGCGCGTATAAGGTGCCCCTGTTTGATATGTTCATGTTCCTGAAACAGCAGATGGAGGACGGCAACATCACCCTCAGCGGAGAGATTCAGGATACCCTGGATAACCTCTTCGACCAGCTGGATCAGGCAAAGGTCCAGCTGCAAAGCGATAACTACAGCCGCATGGTCGTCTATCTGGACCTGCCCGAGGAGGGAGATGATACCCGGAGCTTCCTGGACGAGGTCCACGATCTGGTCCGCTCCTACTACGGAGACGACTTCTATGTGGTTGGCAACAGCACCAGCGCCGTGGATCTGAGCTCCTCCTTCGCAGAGGACAATCTGCTGATCTCTATCCTGTCCGCGCTGTTTGTTATGCTGATCCTGCTGTTCACCTTCAAGTCGGCGGGCCTGCCCGTGCTGCTGATCCTGGTCATCCAGGGCAGTATCTGGCTGAACTTCTCCGTGCCTGCCATTGAGAATACGCCGCTGTACTTCCTGGGCTATCTGATCGTCAACTCCATTCAGATGGGCGCAAACATCGACTACGCCATTGTTATCTCCAGCCACTACACGGAGCTGAAACAGCAGTATCCTCCTAAGAAGGCCATTGTTGAGGCGCTGAACGCCTCCTTCCCCACCATCTTCACCTCCGGCACCATTCTGGCCGCCGCCGGCAGCCTGATTGCCGTGATGACCACCAACCCCGTCATCGCCACCATCGGCGACTGCCTGGGCCGGGGCACCATCATCTCCATTGTGCTGGTTCTGGCGGTGCTGCCCCAGATCCTGGTGCTGGGCGATACCATCATCGAGCGCACCAGCTTTGAAATGCCCGGCCTGGACCGGAAGATCCGCACGGCCAGCGGCACCATGCATGTCCATGGCCGCGTCCGGGGCTACATCAGCGGCGTGATCGATGCAGAGGTCAACGGTATCCTGACGGGCCAGATCAATGCCTCCATTGCCACCGGTGATGTGGAGATGGTGGAGGATCATCCCGCCTTAGAGGAAGGAGCGACGAAGCAATGAAAAAGAATCTTGTGCGCATCCTTGCGCTGCTGCTGATTGCCGCCATGCTCCTGCCTTTGTGTGCCCGGGCAGAGGAAAATACGGCGGAAGAGGACACCGAGCAGACGGTTTATGAAGAGTACCCTGTGTCCACGGCGGAGGACCTGGAAAAGCTTGCAGAGCTCTGCCGTCTGGACAGCGCCAGCAAAAATCTAAAGGTAATCCTGAATGCGGATATTGACCTGAAGGACATGGAGGATTTCCAGATCCCCACCTTCGGCGGTATCTTTGACGGGCAAAACCACAAGCTCTACGGCCTGGTCGTGAACCAGGACGGCTCTGCCCAGGGCCTGTTCCGCTACATCCAGGAGGGAGCCACGGTCAAAAATCTGGAGATCATCGGCCGGGTGACCCCTTCCGGCAGCTCCACCAAGGTGGGCGGCCTTGCAGGCGTCAACGCCGGAACCGTTGAAAACGTCAGCTTTTTCGGTGCGGTCTGCGGCATCAGCCAGGTTGGCGGCATTGTGGGCCTGAACGAGGTCAGTGGCAGAGTGGAAAAGTGCACCATGAAGGGCTATATCCGGGGCAGCAAGGTCCTGGGCGGCATTGTGGGCGAGAATGCGGGCGTTGTGTACGACTGCGTGAACAAGGCCAATGTGAACACGGTGCTGGCAACGGAAACCCTGTCCATTGAGGACATTACGGTGCCCAGACTTACCAGCGATGAAGGCGGCATCAACGGCTCCGACATCGGCGGCGTGGTGGGCGCCAGCAGCGGCGTGATCCGGCTGTGCCGGAATGAGGGCAATGTGGGCTATCAGCACACGGGCTACAATATCGGCGGCGTGGCGGGCTCCAGCAGCGGCTTCATGGCGGACTGCGTGAACTATGGCGACGTGTACGCCCGGAAGGAGGGCGGCGGCGTGCTGGGCCAGATGGAGCCCAACAACATGCTGGTCTACGATGAGGACACCCTGCAAAAGCTGGAAAAGGAGCTCAATACGGCCCAGGGCATCCTGAGCCGGGCGGCCTACGATGCGGGGAATGCCAACAGCACCATTCAGGACGGCCTGGTCCAGGTGGAGGCCTCTTTGAATGATGTGCTGAATGCCATCGACTATATGCTGGAGGTCGTCAGAGACAATATCTCCGTGGATGGCCCCAATCCGGACTGGAAGCCCGGGGACGATATTGAGCTGCCGGACATCAACGTGGACAATAAGGACGCCATCTGGGCCGCCGCAGGTACGGTGGGCGACCGGATGAACGACCTGGTCTGGCAGATCAGCTCCGTGAGCCAGAGTGCCGCAGACGACGGCGGACAGGTCATCAGTGATCTGCAGTCCCTGGCAAGCCAGATGAGCCGGGTGGTCAACGTCATGAGCGGCCGGGAGGAAAACGAGAATGTGGTGCAGGATGTATCCGGCGAGGACCTGGAAGCGGACTCCGCCGGTAAGATCCGCAGCTGCATCAACTACGGCACCGTGAACGCCGACATCAACGCCGGCGGCGTTGTGGGCGCCCTGTCCTGGGAGAATGACAAAGACCCGGAGGACGATTTGACCGTCCAGGGGGACAGCTCCCTGAACTTCACCTTCCGTACCCGGGCGCTGGTGTACCAGTGCCAGAACCGGGGCACCGTCACGGCAAAGAAGCAGTGCGCCGGCGGCATCGTCGGCAAGACGACCCTGGGTGCCATCGTAGGCTGTGAGGGCTATGGCACGGTGGATTCTCCCGATGCCAGCTACGTGGGCGGCATCGTCGGCCAGAGCCAGAAGCAGGTCTCCGACAACTGGGCCAAGTGCCATGTGTCCGGCGGCAATCTGTTGGGCGGCATTGCCGGTGAAGCCTCCCAGCTCATGGGCAATCGCGCCCTGGTGACGCTGGAGAGCACCGGAGAGTATACCGGTGCCATTGCGGGCCGACTCTCCGGTGACGGGGAAAGCACGGAAAACCTCTTTGTCGATTCCGGGGCATTGGCCGGTATCGACGGCATCAGCTATGCCGGCTCCGCCGAGCCCATCAGCTACAACCGCTTCATGGAGCTGGAAAATGTGCCGGAGTATTTTGGCAAGATGATCATCACCTTTGTTGCGGATGATGTGACCTATACCCGCCGGGTGGATTATAACCGCCGCCTGAAGGATGTTCCGGAGGTTCCGGAAAAGGACGGATGCAGCGGCGTGTGGGCGGACTTTGAGCCTGCCCATATCCGGGCGGACAAGACCGTCTACGCGGAGTATACCGATTTGCAGGCGGCAGCGGATACCGGCAGTGAGACGGGCCAGCTGGCCATTGCACTGGCAGAGGGCGCCTTCCCCTCCGGCGAGAACATGACGGCATCGGCCCTTGCTGCGGACCTGCCGGATGGTGCGGAGGCCGGATGGTGCCTGACGGTCCCGGAGGACGGGGCGCAGAGCCATGTGATCCATCTGCGCATGCCGGACAGCGAGAAAAAGTACACCCTCTATGTGGATACAGGAGACGGCTGGGAGGTTTCGGAGGCGACTCAGGACGGGAGCTACCTGATCTTCAGCGCTGCAGGCACCTCCTTCCGGGCTGCTCTGGCGGAGAAGAAGAGCGAGCTTCCGCTGATCCTTGTCTGTGCAGGAGCCGCTGCTGTGGTGGCCCTTGGGGCCGCACTGGTGCTGCATAAGAAAAAGAAGCGGAAGAAGACCGCTGCGAAGGCAGCAAAATAAGGAATTTCAGAATGCCCCGGTGTGGACGCAGAGGTCCACGCCGGGGCATTTTGCAATGGCTGTGGAAAAGTTATCCACAGGGGCTGTGGGAGCCCATTTGACAAGTATCTATAAATGTGCTATTATTCATGCAGGGTTGAGTTAAATGAACTGTATGGGGAGAAACTGCTGCATCCCCGGCGGTTCGGCCCATAAAAGGAAAGGAGAGAGAATATGCCGGAAATTCATATTGCGGTGGAGAACGGTGTGGCATCCCAGACGGACGGAACCGTCTATATCTGCGGAAGCGGTGATTTCACCGCCGTGTTTGCCTTTGGAGAACAATGGCAGGCTGAGGATCTGAAAACCGCCCGATTCCAGACAGAAAGCACCTATCAGGATGTGCTCTTTCGGGGCATGTCCTGCCCCGTGCCGGTGTTTACGAACGCCAGAAAGCTGGAGGTGGGTGTGTTCTCCGGAAATCTGCGGACCACCACGCCGGCCAGGATCGCTCTGCGGGAGGGCATCCGGAGTGCCTGGGGCCCTCCGGAAGACCCGTCGCCCAGCCTGTACGATCAGCTGCTGGAGACGCTGGAGGATACGGGGCTGCGCCTGGAGGAGGTCCGGGACGGCGTGGTGCTGACGGTCTTTTTCCGGGGCGGGGAACAAAGGGCATTCCTGCGGCACAGCGAGGTCTATGTGGGCAGCGGCCCTATGCCGGAGGGCTACCGGGTTCAGGTAGACCCCACGGGGGAGAAGCCCCAGCTGCTTGTGCGGGCCTCGGACGGAAGCATCGTGCAGATTCCGGCCATCCAGGGTCCCAAGGGTGAGAAGGGAGAAAAAGGGGACAAGGGTGACCCCGGCCCACAGGGCCCCAGGGGGGACGTGGGGGCGGATGTGGTCCGCAGCGTTGCGGGGCAGCTTCCGGATGCGTCAGGGGGTGTCTCACTGAAGGCGGAGCACATCGGGGCTTTGCCCACCTCCGGCGGGGCCATGCACGGCGGGATCGATATGGGCGGCAACGGACTCACGGACCTGAAAACACCCTCCGCTGCGGCAGACGGTGCGACCAAGGGCTATGTGGACGGAAAACGGAAGACCTTCACGGCGACCGTCGGCACCGGCTGGACCGGTTCCGGGCCTTACACCCAGACGGTGGCGGTTGCGGGCGTTCTGGCATCGGACATGCCCCATGTAGTGCCGGTGTATGACGCGGACAACACCACGGCCCAGGCCCAGCGGGAGGCCTGGGGCTGCGTGAGCCGGGGCGTGGCTGCGGCGGGCGGCATTCAGTTTACGTGCTTCGGGGACAAGCCGGAGACGGCGATCCCCATTCAGATCGAGGTGATGCGGTAATGGGACAGTGCTTTTTGTATGGGAACGGCAGTGCGGGCACCGGACTGACCATTGTCTCCGGACTGACGGAACCGGTGAAGCCGAAGGAGAATATGATCTGGGTAAAATCCGACAAGGCCGGGAAGAAGTACGTCTTTGCGGAGGTTTTTCCCGAAACCCCGGCTGATGGGACCATCGTATTTTTGTCGAAAGCGAAATCCATTGCTTACAGTACGTATGTTTTTACATCCGGCGCGTGGGAATCGGCGGAGGCCAGTATGTACATTGGCGGGAAGTGGGTGACGGTCAGCAGCAAATTCGACGGGATTTTGTATGATGCCGGGGACCGATACGACGAGTGGACTGCCGATGCATCGGTGGGCGCGGAGACATCGAGGAGCCCCACGCTGAGCGCTGCCACCAGGGCCGTCGGTGGCGTGGGTATCCTTTACACGAAGAACAAAGTGCTTATTGACGGCTTTACCGCCCTGCATATAAACGGCAAAACCGGCGGTGGCGGCTATATGGCCTATGTAACCTCCGAGCCGCCTGCGGCAGGAAAGGTTTCGGGCGTGTTGGCGTCGAAGACTCTGTCCTACTCTAGCGGTGGAAGCGGTGAGCTGGACGTAAGCGCAATATCCGATGGATATGTTGTGCTGTACACCGGTATCGGCCAAAGCAGTTTTTCGTACAATTTTGACGTAAGCAAAGTCTGGCTGACGTGAGGGGGCGGAGCGATATGCAAATTTATATTGATGCTGATTTTAAGTGCTATACCGCCCCGAAGGAGGGGCTTGCAACCATCGAAACGGCCTTTTTTGATGGCAAGTGCGCCGCCTATATTGAGGGATACCGTTATGTACCTGCCGGGCAGACCTGGACACGGGAAGATGGCACGGTATTTACAGGCGAAATGGTATCTCCCTGGAAGCCCTGGGCGGAACTGGACGCCGCTCAACGTGCCTATGAGCGGGAGCGCGCTGCCGCGCTGGAAGCCCAGAATGCCGAGCTGGTGGATGCCATGGCGGCCATGGTGGAGGATGTGTACAACGCCGATGTGGCCGCAATTGAGGAGGGATAACGCTATGCTTGGCGTTACCGTAAATATTTTTGACTGGAGGAAATTTGTTATGTACAAAAGCATGAAAATTCTGATCGGAAAGAAGTTCTATAGGACCGCAGAGCAGGCTCAGAACAAGCTGGATGTGTTTTTCGCCTGCAATCGCCTGACGGACGATGAGTACACAGAGCTCACCGCCCTGACAGCGGATCTCTATGGAGGCGAGGCCGCTTGACGGTAAGGCAGCTGCAGCTTCTGCTGAGTTATCTGGGCTATAGCCCGGGAGAAATCGACGGCGTGGCGGGGGAGAAGACGAAAAGCGCCGTGGAGGCCTTCCAGCGGGCAGAGGGCCTGGCGGCAGATGGGGAAGCGGGGGTGAAGACCCAGGAAAAGCTCAAAGAGGCCGTATTCCAGGGCCGCCTTCGGAAGCAGGAGGCGGAGCGCTTCTGGAAGGACATCCGCTATTTTTCCAGGAACGAGCCCTACATTGCCTGCCCCTGCGGAAAATGCGGCGGTTTCCCCACAGAGCCTGTGGAAAAATTGATGCGCCTTGCGGACCGGGTGCGCGCTGCTGCGGGCGTTCCCATGGTCCCCAGCAGCACTGTGCGGTGCAGGGCTCACAATGCAGCCGTAGGCGGCGTGGCCAATTCCAGGCACCTGACGGGCTGTGCCATGGACTTCTCCCTTCGGGGCTGGAGCGCCGAGAGAACGCTGGCACTGGTGCGGCAGCAGAAGGAGGTCCGCTATGCCTATGCCATTAACGGCACCCATGTGCACATGGACGTGAACCCATAATAAAAGCCGTCCGGCGTTGTGAACCGGACGGCTTTTCGTACCTATGGAGAAATTACTTTTGCTGCAGCTTGGCTGCGTTTTCCTGGGCGCATCTGGCAGCTTCCGCATCGGTAATCTTGTAGAAGATGGCCATGATGACGGCTGCTGCAAAGTAGATGACGGCGGGAACGATCCAGCAGATGAACATGAAGCTCTTAACCCAGGCTTCGTCCGGGGTGAAGCCCGCAACGTAACCGGTGGCGCCCAGCAGGTAAAGGCCAATGGTGCCGCCTACGGCCATGCCGATTTTCAGCGGAGGGGCGGCCAGGCCGATGGCAATGGTGCGCATATCCTTGCCGGTCTTGTTCAGGTACCACTCGCCGCAGTCCAGATACATTGTGACCTGGAAGGAAGAGTAAATATAGGTTCCGCAGGTGCCGAAGCTCATGAAAATGATGTACCATACCCAGTGCTGAGCGCCCATCAGATTCACGCCCACCAGACCCAGGCCGAAGAGTATGAAGCCTACGACGCAAGCCCACTTCTTGCCGATCTTGGTTCCCAGTTTGGGCATGAACATGGCGGCTACAACGCCCACCAGGGAGGCGGCCAGGGTGGCCAGGGTCAGCTTGGTGAAGTCACCAATAACGTAGATGAAGTAGTAGGTATAGTTGGCCTGATACATGAACATACCGATCTGCAGGATGGTAAAGGAAATGAACAGGGCCAGCAGCTGGGGGTTCTTAAACAGGGATTCCAGCATGTCCTTGATGGTTACCCGGGGCGCACCGGCGGGACCCTGACCAACGGGAAGATCCTTGCCCTCCGCCAGCCGGGAAATGTTGCCCAAAGCCCAGGGCATGGGAAGCATGAAGACCAGGGCGACGATAAAGTAGTTCCAGCTGCCAAAGGGAAGCTTTGTGACCAGCGTGGGGATGAAAGAGCAAATCAGCATGACCACGGTGTTCTGGCGAATCATGTTAATGGTCATGGCGTTCCGGTTTGCGGGATTGGAACCGCAACAACGGCAACCACGCCGTAGTAAGCGGTCTGCATGATGTTCATCAGGCAGTTCAGCACGGTGTAGGACAGGCCCAGAACCACAACACGGGCGGCCATAGGGGCAGTGCTGGTGTTGATAACCTCCAGCATAATGGCAACGGCCAGTATCCAACGGCCGTAGTACAGCCAGCCCTGGTTTTTGCCTTTCTTGCCCAGCTTGACTTTTTCAACGATGATGCCACAGAACAGGCTGACGACAAAGTCGCAGCTCTTGGCAATCAGCAGAGCGGTTGCCAGGGTGCTTGCGGGGATTTTCAGAACCTCGGTGGCGAAGGTGTTCAGGTACATGAAGCCGACCATGATGGACAGGGTCAGCAGAGAATAGGTACCCATGGTCCATATCTCTTTTTTACTGCTTGTAGGCTGCATAACAGTTCCTCCTAACTTTCTCTCTTCTGTGTGGGCTTATTCCTGGCCGCAGCAGCCGATTCGGGAGGCTCTGTACAGCTCTTCCCGGAAGGCGGGGGTCAGGTAGGCGGGGTTGGAGTACATATAGCTGAACACGCAGGGGCGGTCCGGCTTGGCATACTTGGCGGCAAAGGACCGGGCGGCGGCGCGGAGCTCCTCTTCGGAAGCGGTTTCGGGGTGCTCCAGCTCGTTGCAGACCACGGAGATGACGATCTTGTCGCCATAGTCACGCCAAAGCTTGTCCGTATCGTTCATGGCCATGGGCGTCCAGGAGTCGAAGCCCGCGTCTACGAAGACGCCGCAGCGGGTCTCGCCCTTGCCGCAGGAGTGCAGGTCGATGAACTTGCCGCGGGAATGGACGTGATCGCAGAAGCGCTTCATCTCCGGCAGGAACACCTCTCTGGCCACGGCCTCGGAGAAGAAGGGGGCCATCTGGGAGCCCCAGTCGTCGTGGATGCAGAAGCCGGGGAAGTCGTAATACTGGCAGCACTTGTCAACGATGCGCATATACAGGGAGGTGGTCTCGTGGATCAGCTCCTTGATGGCGTCCAGCTGGTCATCGTCCAGCAGAGCCATGGCGGCGCCCTCGAAGGTCATGAAGGAAATCAGCCGTTCAAACCAGCAGCCGTTCAGCATCCACAGGATCTTGGGACCGGAGGCCAAGTATTCCTTGTTCATCTCGGCGCTGCCTTCCCAATCCCAGCTGTCGATATCGGGGAAGTGGACATATTCCCGCCAGTCGTTGGCGTCATCGAAGAGCTTGCCCTCGCTCATGGAGCCGCCGGCCACATCGATGTACTTCCAGTTCAGGCCGAACATATCCTTGCCGCCGAATTTTTCCCTGGGAGTGGGGACCGCCTCAAAAACGAAGCCGCGGGCCACATGGTCGGGTATCACGGAGGGGCAGAAGAAGCCGGTTTCAGAGCCGTTCAGAATCCACAGGGCTTCCTTGTCGCAGAAGGTGCGCTTTGCCAGCTCCGTGGTGCTGATGGGGTAGTTAAATACGGGAATGGTGCCGCCGCCGAAGGCCGGCATCTGGGCGACTACTTCCATTTCTTTTTCGTTGAAGGGAATTTTCATAACAGTCACTCCTTTTCGTGTGTGGCCGTTTTCCGGCCCGCTGCTTTTCTTGCTGGTTTCATTGTAGCATCCGAGGGCGCGAAAAGATACGGTCCAAGAGTACACTGCTTTTTCGGGAGAAGAATAGATTTTTGTTCCAAAAGTACAAAGCCGCACAATGTGCGACAAAAGAAGTTGGTGAAAATTACAAAATAGGACTTCCTTTTTTCGGGGAAAAGTGATAAAATGAGAGGGCATGGACCAAAAAGCCGTCCTCCCATTGGACAGAAAGGACAATGCCATGAAGCTCAGTATGTGGATCATCGCCAATTTGCTGGAATCCTTCGAGCCGGAAGTGCATATTCGCCGGGAATCCCCCCGGGTTCTGCGCAGCGCACGGCTGGCCTATGCCACAGACTGTGTGCTTGTTCAGCAGGACGGGCCGGACTGCTTGTACCTTTGGAACGAAGACAGTATCCGCCTGCCGGACCTGTCCGCCCGGGAGGGCTTCGAGCTGCTGCAAAGCCTGTTCGACTCCATGTTTGACTGGGAGGGCCGCATTTCCGAGGCCATAGAGCAGCGGAATTTCCGGGCACTGGTGGAGGAAATGGGGGTCGTCTTCAAAAATCCCATCGCTTTGACGGATGCCAACCATGCGGTTCTGGCCTGCTCCGCCGCCTATGGCGCAGAAGCGGTAGACCCGGAGTGGCTGCATTTGAAGACCTATGGCTATTCCTCCTTTACCTCGGCCAAGGAGATCTCCGAGGCCAGACTTTCCTACCATATGGACGGAAAGGTCATTCGCTTCCGATTCCCGGAGGGCAGCGGGATGTCCGACAGCCTGTCCATTTCCCTGTTTCAGGGGGAAATGCCTGTGGGGTATCTGACCGTTGTGGAGAAGGATCACCCCATGAATGACGGCCACATGCAGCTGATGGTCATGCTGGCCAAGGCCCTGGCCCCTGTGCTGAGCGGGGAGCAGAAGAGCAGTGAGCTGGGAAATTCCATGCTTCAGCGCTTTTTAGAGGGCGGAAGCCTAAGCGACGAGGGGGCGCAGCACTTCCTGGAGCAGCGGGGCTGGACGGAGAAGGACAGCTTCCGGGTTTATATTCTGGACCTGGACGGTTCGGAAGACAAGCTGCAGCTCCGGCGCAGCTACCGGCAGTATTTCGCGGCCATTGCGGCGGTGTTCCCCTGGGACCTCTCGGGGGTGCTGGAGGGGCGCTTTGTGCTGCTGGCCAACGACAGCCGGATGCCGGACGACCGCCGCAGAACCAAGCTGGAGGAGCTTCTGCGCGCTGCCCCGGTGAAGGGCGGCGTCAGCCTGAGCCGTCAGGGCTTTCAGCTGCTGCCCAAGCTCTTCGAGCAGGCGGAATATGCCCTGCAATCCCCCAAGGGAAAAAAGGGCTTCCTGACGGACTATTACTACCTGGCCATGGACCACCTGATTCGCAGCCCTTACGACCCGGACCGGTGCCTGGCCGCCTGCCAGCCGGATGTGTACCGGCTCTTCTGCCAGGACGAGGTGCTGTATCAGACCCTCTGGGCCTACCTGATGCAGGACCGGTCCGTCACCCGGACGGTGCAGATGCTCTTCGTCCACAAAAACACCCTGCTCTACCGCCTGCGCCGGATCGAGGAATCCCTGCAATACAGCTTTTCAGACCCCTATACCCGTTCCTATATGCGCTTTTCCTTCCTCCTGCTGGAACGCCACGCAGGCCTGGAAAAGCCTCCGGTACCGGCCTTTGAAATGCCGGAAGGATAAAAATGCCGCGGTTTCTCAAAAAACGGAAACCGCGGTTGCTTTATACTCCGAAAGCTTTCCATATGGAGAAGCTTTTTTATTTTGCACTGTCAATCGTCTTGCCGAACACGAAAAAACGCTGGTAGAGAAACTCCGTGGAAAAATTCAGCAGCATATTCACAACCGTCACCAGGTATTCGTTCCAGCCAAGGTTTGCTGCCAGGAAATTGCCGAGCAGGGTAGAAAGCGGGGTGAAGACTGCGTAGTAGGCGGCCACCTTGGCCATGGCCACGGGCACATTGGCGGCGGACTGGAAGGTAAACTTCCGGTTCAGCGTGAAGTTCCACAGAACGGAAAGGCACAGGGCGATGAGGTAGCAGGGCCAGTAGGGCAGGGCTGTAAACTCATTGAGCAGGGCAAAAGCGCCCATTTCAATCAGGCCTGCGCTGATGGAGAAAAAGGTGAATTTGAGAACGCGGATGAATTCTTTCATAGGGATTCCTCCTTGGAAAAATTTCTGCCCCGGGAACTCCGGGGCAGAGCTATTTGCGGGAAAATTACTTCACGGTGACAGAGGTCACGTGGGGCTGTGCACCGTTGTACCAGTACAGGAAGCCCTCCACATCGATGACATCGCCCACCTTCAGGTTGGTGACGGTGGTGTAAACATCGGTGCCCTCGCCGCACAGGTAGCTCTCTACGGTGAAGGTGTAGGTGTTGGTGCCGTCGGACACGTTGAAGTACAGGTCATTGTTGTTGCCTGCAGCGCCGGAGCCATCCCAGTTGTACAGGAAAGCAGCGCCCTCGTCATTGGCGGCCACCACGGTCAGGCCGGAGACGGAGATCTTGGCATTCTGCCAGTCGATCAGGTTCTGGGCGCCCAGGCCGCCGGTGATGTCCTGGGGCTCGGCAATGTAGGAGCCTTCCAGAATCTCGAAGGTAGCGCCCTCGGCAATCTCCACCTCGCCGGACCACTCGGTCTTGTAGCCGTTGACGCGGATCTTGGTGCCGGGCACCAGCTTGGCAGCGTCCTCTTCGGAGCACTCCATGTTGTAGATGAAGTAAGCGCCGTCCTCGCTCTGGGCGTAGACAGTCAGCTTATTGTCCCACCAGGACTGATGGGCCTGGACATAGGTCTCGATGCACACGGGGCTGTCCAGCTCGGCGGCCATGTAGTCGGCATGGCTCATGACGTCGCCCTCGGCCTCGACGGGAGCGGTGACTTCCTCGGTGGTCTCGGTGGGAGCCTCGGTAGTGGGGGCCTCGGTGGTGGCGGCGGTGTCGGACTTGGCGCAGCCTGCAAAGGCGGCGATCATGCAGACAGCAAGCAGCAGGGCAATGATCTTTTTCATTTTTCGTTTTCTCCTTATCGGATGATGTTTTTTACGGGGAAATCCCATAAACTAAGACCCATTATAGCGGCAGGCGGTGGAAAAATCAATGGCTTTTCCCGGCCTTTTTCCGTTTTTCCAGCAGAAATGCGGAAATGATTCCCAGCCAGCACAGCCCCAGGCCGATCAGCAGCGCCCGGGCCCCTGCGGGCAGGGGCCCCAGGTCGGAAGCAGCGGCGGAAACCTGGATCTGGTCCAGGTGGTTCAAGGTGGCTACCTTTTCATAGATGGCGTCCAGCGCGGCAGAATCTGTGCTCTGCTTCCGGCGGACGGCCTTGCAGGTCTCCTCGATCAGCTGCCCGGCGGCCTGCCGCAGAGAGGCGGAGCCGTTGAACACCGGGGTGACGAAGGTGTGCTCGCTGTTTTCCAGCAGAATTTTAGAGGCTTCCAGCTTTACGGCATAGTGGGTGTCGTTGTCCTCCCCGGCCCGGTTCAGGTAGTCCACGTAGGCAGGGTCAAGCCGGGCTTTTTCCGTGACGGGCACATAGCCCTCCGTCTCGGCATAGGCAATTTGCACATCGTTGGTGAGCAGAAATTGTGCAAATAGCCAGGAAGCCAGCACCTCCTGGGGGTCGTCCTTCTGGAACAGGCACACGCTTGGCCCTTGGGAGATCATTTTGGGGTTTTCGGGGTCGTACTGGGGCACAGGGTAAACCGCCGTCTCAAAGCGGACAATGGCGTCCTCGCTGATGTCAAGCAATGGGGCGTCGCAGCCCATCCAGGTTGCACCCGCAGTGGAGTCAATGGCGAAAATGCACTGGCCGGCGTTTAAAAAGTTGGCGGGATAGCTGGAAATCTTAAAGGTGGAGAAGGCTCCCGTGGCGGTGTGGGCCGCGACTGCTTCCAGAATGCCCTTGGTCTGGTCGTTCCACAGCTCTACGGTGCCGTCGTCCCGGGCGTAGGGCGCATCCAATTGCTGCAGCATCTGGATCATCATATTGTCCGTGGACTTGTAGATGAAGGGGATGAGCACCTTTTGACCGTTGAGCTGATAGGTGCCGTCTGCGTTTTTGGCCGTGGCGGCCTCGCTGACCTGCCAGATGAAGTCCCAGGTGAGGCTTTCCGGCAGGGTGAAGCCCAGCTTTTCCACAAAGTCCCTGTTCACGTAGCAGGCCTCCGTGGAGCGCATATAGGGCAGGGCATAGGTGGCGCCTCCAATGGCGCACTCCGAGAGGAACTGGGGCACGATCTCATCCCTGGCAGGGGAGTCGAAGGCCAGAGCGCTGCCCCCCAGGCCGTAGTTGGGGTCGTCCATCAGGCTGTCTAGGGGAACCACGGTGTTTTCACCGGTCAAATAGGTGGCGATGTGGTCCGGATAGGTGATGCAGACGTTGGGGGTAGTGTCCGTTGCAATGTTGGTGATCACATCGTTGTAGATCCGGGCATAGTCGGTATACAGCCGGATGTTCACGGTGATATTGGGGTAGAGCTTCTGAAAATCCCCGATTGCCTTTTGATAGATGGCGGTCTGGACCTTGTTGGTGTCGTTCTTGGCCCAGAAGGTGATCTCAAAATGCCGGGAGGTATCGAAGCTTTCCGGCAGCGTATAGCTTTCTGCGTTCTCCGCTCCCTCCGATACCAGGTGACCGTGGCAGCCGGTGAGCAGCAGGGCGGCGGCAAGCACCAGGGCAAGCAGCTTTTTCATCCCTTGGTCCCTCCTCTTGCCACGCCGGACATGATTTTTTTCCGGAAAATCAGGAACAGTACGATCAGCGGCAGAGAGATGACGGTGACGGCGGCCATCATGGCGGGGATATTCTCCCGGCCGAAGCCGTTTTCCCGAATCTCCTGAATGCCCACGGATACCAGAAAATAGTCCTGCTTGTCCGTGATCAGCCGGGGCCAGACAAAGCTATTCCAGCACTCAATGATTTTCAGGATGGTGATGGTCACCACCGTGGGCTGGCAGATGGGCAGCAGCACCTTCCACAGGTATTTGAAGTCCGAGGTGCCGTCCACCTTGGCGGCGTAGTACAGCTCATCCGGCACCTGGGAGAAGTTCTCTTTTAGCAGATAGATGTAGAATACCGAGGTCACTGAGGGCAAAATCAGCCCCAGAAAGGTATTCCGCAGCCCCCACTGGGTGACGGTTACGAAATTGGTGATGACCACCAGCTCCGAGGGGATCATCATCAGGGCCAGAAAGGCGGCGAAAATCAGGTCCCGCCCTGGAAACCGCAGCCGGGAAAAGGCAAAGGCGGCCAGAACGGTGACAAAGAGCATCAGCGCCGTGGTGATCACCGTGAAGATGGCCGTATTCAGAAAATACCCGGCCAGGGGCACCTGGGAGAAGGCGCTGGCGTAGTTTTCCAGAGTGGGATGCAGGGTGAAGAGCTTGGGCACAAACTCGCTGCTGTAGCTGCCGTAGCTCTTGACCGAGGTCAGCAGCATCCAGTAAAAGGGAAACAGGACAATGATGGCCCAGAGCACCAGCACCAGCCCAATGGCGGCGAGATACCCGATCTGCCGCCCACGGGCCCGTTTTTCAATCAAATCATAATCCATGGCCGCACCTCACACATAGTGGACGTGCTTTTTGCTCACCAGCAGGTTGATGCAGGTGATGGTCAGCACGATGGCAAACAGAAGAATGGCCGCGGCGGAGGCGTAGGAGGGATAGCCGCCGGCATTGCCGTAGAGCATATCATAGACATAGCCCACAATGGTATTCATGCCTGCGGCGTTCAGGTCCGTGCCGAACAGGGCCACGGCATCGGAATAGGCCTTGAAGGCCCCGATGAAGCCGGTGATCACCAGGTAGAATAGGCTGGGGGAGATCATAGGCAGGGTGATGCGCCAGAAAATCCGGCTTTTGGATGCTCCGTCCACCCGGGCGGCGTTGCGGTAGGTCTGGTCCACGGAAGCCAGGGCAGAGGTGAGAATCAGAATCTTGAAGGGCATGACAATCCACACGGTGTAAAGGCACAGTACCAGCATCTTCGCCCAGTATGGCCCCGAGAGAAAGTCCACGCTGGCAAAGCCCAGGGCGTTCAGAAGCACATTCACAAAGCCGTCGGAATAGGCGGTCTTCCGGAAGAGGATCATGAACACCAGGCCCACGGCCAGGGTGTTGGTCACATAGGGCAGGAAAAAAACGGTCTGGAACAGCTCCCGCAGCTTTTGAATGGAGCTCAGGCACAGGGAGATGAGCAGGGCCAGTCCCGTGGATAGGGGCACCGTGATGATCACCAGCAGGAAGGTGTTTTTCAGGGCCTGCAAAAAGTAGGGGTCGTGGAGCACATAGGCGTAGTTGTAAAGCCCCACCCCCGTATAGGTCTGAGAGGCAAAATTGTAGTTTTCCTGGAAGGAGTAGACGAATACGTCAATCAGGGGATACACCAGGAAAAAGCCCAGAAACACGAAGGCGGGCAGCAGGTAGAGAAAGCCCTTATAATTGTTTTTCTCCATGCTATGCCTCCCGGGGCCGCAGCCGCGCGCCGGTTTCCGGGGCGAACAGAAGTACCTTGCCGGGCTTCAGGCGGAAAGATACGCTCTGCCCGTGGCTGCCCTCCGTGCCGTCGGACTGGCGGATGGCCCGGAAGGTCTCCGCCTGGCAGCCATCGTGGGTACACAGGAAGCTCACGTCCCGGCCCATGACCTCCATCCGGTTCAGGCCGCAGCGGAAAGGTCCGTTGTCCTCCGGCACAAAGCCCTCGGGACGGATGCCCACAGTGACGTTTCCCTCCGGCAGCCCGGCGGCGGGCAGAACCCGGTCCTGGCCAATATAGAGCCATTGATTTTCGATACGCCCGTCAAAGAGGTTGATGGGGGGCGTGCCTAAGAATTTTGCAACAAACAGGTTGGCGGGGTCATCATAGACCGCCTGGGGCCTGCCCGTCTGCTGCACCACGCCCTCCTTCATCACCACGATCTCATCGGAGATGCTCATGGCCTCCTCCTGGTCGTGGGTGACGAAGACGGTGGTGATACCGGTCTCCCGCTGGATTCTGCGAATCTCCTCCCGGGTCTGCAGGCGCAGCCGGGCGTCCAGGTTGGACAGGGGCTCATCCAGCAGCAGCACCGAGGGCATCTTCACCAGCGCCCGGGCGATGGCCACCCGCTGCTGCTGACCGCCGGACATCTCACTGGGCTTCCGGTCCAGAAGAGAATCGATCTGCACCAGCTTGGCGGCTTCTGTGGCCCTGCGAACCATCTCCGCCTTGCCGGGCCGGTCCTTGCCCTTCAGGTTTTCCAGAGGGAAGAGAATGTTCTGCAAAACCGTCATATGGGGGTACAGGGCATAGTTCTGGAACACCAGACCCACCCCACGGTTCTCCGTGGGGAGCTGGGTCACGTCCTTGTCCCCGAAGAAAATCTTTCCTTCCGTGGGGGCCTGGAGGCCGCAGATCATGTAGAGCGTCGTGCTCTTGCCGCAGCCCGAGGGGCCAAGCAGGCCTACCAGCTTGCCATCGGGAATCTCATAGGTAAAGTCGTCCACGGCGACAACCTCGCCGCCCTGCTTTTTGTTCCGGTTGGGAAATCGCTTGGTCAGGTGCTGTAAGGTGACATTCATAGCAGTCCATCCTTGGTTGTGTAGTTTAGAAAATGGAGCGCCCTAACCTTCCCCGGAGGGGAAGGCTTTAAAAGCCCAATTTACACGATACTCCCATTATACCCCCCGCCTCTGCGCATTGCAAGGAAAAAGATACCTAAGGAACCTCTGAATCAATCGTCTTCGGCTGGATGACGGGCCTTTTGCCCCATCCATGCAGTTCTAAAAGCGGGAAATCCATACAGGATTCCTCCACTTTCAGAACTTTCGTCTGAGACAAAATCCCTCGTCACCAGCTCTTGCCGCTTGAATCAGAGGTTCTCTATTTGACAGCCAATTCCCGCTGCGATATAATAAAAGCAGCGCTGCGGGAAGCCGCGGCGCTGCCGAAAACAAAACATATGGAGAAATACCATGATCGAATTTACCGAAATCACGGATTTTAACGCCCCGGAGCTGGACGTGTATGCCCGGCTGACGGAAGCCCAGCTATTAAATCGCTTCGAGCCCAAGAAGGGGATGTTCATTGCCGAGAGCCCTAAGGTGATTTGCCGGGCACTGGACGCCGGGTGCAGGCCGGTTTCCCTGCTGGTGGAGCGGAGCCACTGCAATGAGGAGGCCCAGGCGGCCATTGCCCGGTGCGGGGATGTACCGGTGTATACGGCGGAAATGCCCATCCTGACCCAGCTCACGGGCTTCCAGCTGACGCGGGGGATGCTCTGCGCCATGCTGCGGCCCAGGCAGCCGGAGCCGAAGGAAATTCTCGCTGCCTGCCGCCGGGTGGCGGTGCTGGAAAACGTCATGAACCCCACCAATGTAGGGGCCATTTTCCGCAGCGCGGCTGCTCTGGGCATGGACGCGGTGCTGCTGACCTCCGGCTGCACAGACCCTCTCTATCGCCGCAGCGCCCGGGTGAGTATGGGCACGGTTTTTCAGGTGCCCTGGGCCTATGTGCCGGAGAATTGGCCGGAAATCCTGAAAGAGGCGGGCTTTGCCACCGCCGCCATGGCGCTGACGGACGACAGCGTGTCCATTGATGCGCCTGTTCTGCGGCAGCAGGAGAAGCTGGCCGTGGTTCTGGGCACCGAGGGGGACGGCCTGGCCGAGCAGACCATTGCCCGCTGCGACTATACCGTAAAAATCCCCATGTATCACGGAGTGGATTCCCTGAACGTAGCCGCCGCCAGCGCCGTGGCCTTCTGGGAGCTCCGGGCGCGTTTTTAACCTTCCCCTGCGGGGAAGACTAGGGAAAAAAGCTTCCCCTCCGGGGGAGCTGGCTCGGCGCTAGCCGAGACTGAGGAGGGACATAATGGGCGAGAGCGGCTAAAAAGACGCTAACTACGAACCGCTCTCTCTCGTAAGGCCCCTCTTCCACCACCGCCTGTGGCGGCGGTCCCCCTTCCATGAATCATAGTATAGCTGCCACCGGCAGCTATAGAAGATTAGATTCGCTGCGCGACGCACCGCCGCAGGGGAAGGTTAGGAGAAAAGCTTCCTCCGCACATCTCCCAGCTTCCGCATGGCGGTGCCTACGGTGCACAGGGTGCGGTAGCGCCCTTTTTGCATCAGGGTCAGGCAGCGGTCCTCTTTGGGGGCTGTGGCGATGATCTTGGCATAAAAGCCGTCCTGGGAGATGGCTTTCAGGAGCGCGCAGCGGTTGGCGGCGGAGGTGGCGAACTTTGCCACCAGCCAAATTTGAAACCGGGTCAGCCGCCGGAGCCAACCCATGTATTCTTCAAAATCCTCCGAATTCCAGACATTCTGGCTGTTCAAAAAATTCCAGCAGGTTTCCGGCACCAGAGAGGTTACCCGGTATTTTTCATACCCCAGGCCGTTGGTGGCGGAGTTGGGGTTCTGGGTGTAGTTGTACAGGCTGTCCGCCAGGAACACCGCCTTCCGGCAGTCCCGGTACAGGGGGATGCTTTGCAGCAGGTCCTCACCGAAGCGGACGGGGTAGAATTCCGGGTGGTCCTCCCGGGGCAGCAGGGACAGGGCCGGGACCTTTTTCCACAGAGGATTGTACCAGCCGTCCTGAAAGACGATCTTATACAGCTGCCGCCGGTCCGTCACCGTGCCGATATAGGCCATGTCCCTGGGGAAGGGCCGCAGCACCTTGCCTTCATACACCTGGTCTTCCCCAAGGAATACCAGGTCTGCCCCGGTCTCCCGGATGCACTGGGCCAGGGTTTCCAGAGCCTCCGGCTTCAGGCTGTCGTCTGCGTCCAGAAAGACCGCCCTGTCTTCCGGGCTGCCGTGGTCCAGTATAAAGTGAATCGCCGTTCTGCGGGCTCCATAGGGGCCCGTATTTTTTTGGTGGATGGCGTGAATCCGGCCGTCCCGGGCGGCAAATTCGTCGCACAGCCTGCCGGAACCGTCCGGAGAGCCGTCGTCCACCAGGACGATCTCGAAATCCTGACAGGTCTGCTTCAGTACGGAACTGACGCACTCTGACAAAAATGCCTCCGCCTTGTAGACGGGAATTGCAACGTAGAATTTCACGGTCTCAGCCTCCCATCCGGTTTTTCAGCCACAGGGTCTCGCACAGCCAGAGGTAGTTCCGGAACCGGCCTTTTTCCAGGCTTTCCGCCAGAGAAGCATAGCTTTTCGGGGCGGAAACGCCGGAAAAATAGGTGCTTTGCAGCTGCCGCTGGCGCAGAAAGACGGCATAGGGCACGTCCTTTGGCAGCAGCCGGGTTCTATGGTAGGTCAGCAGGACCATGTGCAGGAAGTGGGTATAGGCATCCTGATCATAGCGCAGGCCGAAGAATTCCCGCTCTTTCAGCAGCCGCCGGGTGATATAGAGGCTTTCCAGGGATTTGGGCCTGCCCTGAGAGGCGGCGGAGACGCCCTGGGGGTTCAGCAGATAGGCAAATACCGGGGCGTCGATTGCGTAGATCCGCCGGGCCATGGGCAGCAGGATCTGGGAGATGACGGAGTCCTCGTACCAGTAGCCCAAGGGAAATTGAAGCGTTGCCCACGATCTGCGCCGGAAGGCCTTGCCGCAGGTCATGCCGGGGATGCGCTCCCGGTCCGTCACGGGACCGGCAGAATACGTTTTCCCGGGGGTGACGTTCCCGGCAGCGTCCTTGCAGACATAGCCGCCAATGGCAATGTCTGCGTCGTTTTGAAAGGCACAGTCCAGCAGGGCCTGGATGCTTCCGGGCAGAAGGGTGTCGTCACTGTCGTGGAAGAGAAGATATTTTCCCCGGCAGACCGACAGCCCGGCATTCCGGGCGCCGGAGTGCCCCTGATTTTCCTGCCGCAGCAGGCGGACGCGGGGATTCGCCGCATAGGCCTTTAGAATCTCCGGCGTTTCATCCGTGGAGCCGTCGTCAATGACCACGGCCTCAAAGGAATAGGCGGTTTTCTGCCCCAGCACGGAATCCAGGCAGCCGCGCAGATAGGGGGCATTGTTGTAGCAGGGGATGATGATGCTCAGGTCCACCTGGGCTTCCAGCCAGCTTTTTCCCCGGTTTCGAATGCAGCTGCCGCCTCGATCGGGCCACAGGGCTTCCAGGGTGTCCTCTTGGGCTCTCTTCGGGCTGAAAAGCTTGCCGACGGAGCGCAGCCCTTCCCGGGCGATTTTTGGAACATTCACAGCGGCGCACCCTCCGTCACACTGGCGTAGAGAGCTTCATAGCCCCGGGCCATGGCGGGCAGGGAAAACCGCTGGGCCTCCTCCCGGGCCTTCTTGCCCAGGCTCTGCCGCAGGGCTTCATTCCGCACCAGCTTCTCAATGGCCGCAGCCAGGGCCTCGGCGGTGGGCTCGATGAGCAGGCCGCTCTCGCCGTCCGTCACCATGTCCGGCACGCCGCCTACCCGGGAGGCGATGACGCTCAGGCCGGTGCCCATGGCCTCAATAATGGTCATGGGCATCCCCTCCCAGCTGGAGGGCAGGATGAACAGGTCCGCCTGGGACATGGGGGTGAACACATCGGAGGTGACGCCCTCGAAGAGGACCTGCCCCTCCAGCCCCTGCTCCTGAGCGGCCCGGCGGGTCTGCTCCAGCAGAGGGCCGTCCCCATAGCAGTGGATGCGAGCGTTAATGCCCCTCTTTTTCAGAAGGGCAGCTGCGCCCAGAATGGCTGCGTGGTTTTTCTGGGGGAAGAACCGGCCCACGTGGAGGATCTCTACGGGGTAGTGGAGGGCGTAGTCCTCCTTTTCCTGGCAGGCGCTCAGGTCAATGCCGTTGGGCACCAGGCTTACCTTTTCTTCGGGCAGGCCGTAGACCTCCATAATGGACTGCCGGATTTCCCGGGTCAGGGCCACGGGCAGGGCCCGGCCCCGGCGGAAGCAGTATTTGCCGATCTGCTTGTCCAGGAAGACTGCCTCCTGGGCGGCCTGATTGTGGATGGTATGGACGATGGGAACCCCGGAAGAGGCCAGAGCCGCGTATTTCAGGGCGTGGAGATGGGTGTGGATCAGCTGGGGATCGAGGGTTTTCAGCAGTTTTTTCAGCTGTCCAACGCATTGCAGCCCGGAGCCCAGGGCCTTGTCCAGATAGTAGACGGGTACACCGGATGCTTCCAACCGCTGACTTATGACGGTTTTCTCTCCGGAAAGGCTTATGGCGGAAACCTGTTGGCCGTCCAGCAGCAGCTGACGGCTCAAGGCCGCGCACATGGTTTCTGCGCCGCCCATGCCAAAGCTTGGGATGATCTGAACGATTCTCATTGTGTACCTCCTGTTCCGTAGGCCTCACGAAGGGCCTGCTTGTAGCTTTCGGCATCCAGCAGGACTTCCGCCCGGGCCATGGCGTTTTGAGACAGGCTTTGCCGCAGGGCTGCATCCTGAATGATTTCGGCGCAGCGCCGGGCCAGAGCCTCATCCGTTTCCTCCAGAAAACCGGTTTTTCCCGGCTCCACCAGCTGGCACATGCCGTCCACCGGTGTGCTGACGATGGGCACCCCCAGGGCCATGGCCTCCAGGGCGCTCATGGGCGTGCCCTCCCAGAGGGAGGTCATCAGCAGAACCCGGGTGTTCTGGAGCAGTCCATAGGGATTGGACTGGAAGCCCAGCAAATGGATACGGTCCCGGGCAGGGCTGTGCTCCCAGCTTTTGCGGAAGTGCTGCTCCAGCTCCGGGTCTGCCACGTCCGGGCCGCCGATGACCAGGGCGTTCAGGTCCGGCAGGAGAACTGCCAGCTGTTCCAAAACCCGGAGCATCCGCAGCGGATCTTTGGGCTTGGACATCCGGCCCAGGAACACCGCATGGCTTTCCTCCCGGCGCTCCGCTGCCGCAGCCTGATTCCGAAGGGCCTGAGGGTCGATGATATTGCGCAGGACGGAGCTTTTGTCTGCCACGGCTTTGCGGAAATAGAAGCTGTCCATGGCTGAGGAGGACACCCAGAAGATGTGCCTTGCTTTTTTGGCCGCAAAGTAAAACAGGGCCGTTTTTGGGGTCAGACCCCGGGAGTCGAAGTTGTTGTTGTGGATGTGGCAGACCAGGGGCGTCCTGCCGCAGGCTGCGGCGCAGACCACGGAGGCAAGCATATCATGGGCCTGGATCACATCCGGCTGCTCCTGCCGGATCAGCCGCCGGACTTCCTTCACGGAGAAGGCAGTCATGGGAAGATAGGGAATGTTCCGCTCTTCCAGGGCCTGCCGGATGGGGCCTTCCGGGCAGCAGTAGTACATATCCATCTCCCCGCGGAACAGGGCAATCATCTGGCATACCACGTTTTCCGCTCCGCTAAAGGAATTTCTGGGCAAAAAATGCAGCACTTTTTTTCGGGTTTCCATAATTTTCCCTCCCCAATTGACCTTTTTCCAGATTATAGCACAGAAGAAAGGGAAAAGAAAGAGAAAAAGGAGCCGCCGGGAGAGAATCCCGGCAGCTCCTGCCTTCGTTATGCGTGTTTTGGCCTTATTTCTGCGGCGCGGTACAGCCGTTCAGCATCGGCGGCGCTCAGGGTACCGGCGGCCAGATTCCCGGCCACGGCCAGACTGCCGCACAGCTGGCTGAGCCTGTGAGAGATGTCCGCCTCCGAAAGGGGCATATTCCCCTGCTGAAGCAGGGTACACAGCCCGCCGCTGTAGATCAGCATATGGGCAACCAGCTCGGATGCGGCCTCATGGGACAGGGAGAAGAGCTCCGTCAGCTCTGCCAGCAGCGGCGCTTCCAGCTCCGGAAGTACCCCGCGCTTGTCCTCGGACGTCCACATCCGCTGCATAAGAAACCTGTATAAATTCTGGTTTTCTGCTGCATAACAGACCCAGCGCAGGCAGTAGGCCTGAAAGGACGGCGTGTAGTCCAGGCAGCCACGAAGGTATGCCTGAAATTCTGCCTTTGCCCGCTCATAAACCGTCTGCCTCAGCTCGGACATGTTGGTAAAACTGCCGAAAATCGGGGTGACCGTCATGTTCAGTGCCTTGGCCACTTCTCTGGCAGCCACGGCCTCAATGCCGCGCTGCTTCGCCAGCTCAAATGCGGCGTCTTCAATCATCTGTTTTGTAAATCTCGCCTTTGGCGGCATAACAGGACATCCTCCTCGTGAATAATACCAAAGTATGATACAGTATTATTATACGGGTTTCCACCGGAATGTCAAGGCGGAGAAACAGCGAAACTTTGCGAAAAATTTGTGAAACCGCTTACTTCACAAACCGCTTCAGCGCCTTGGTCAGCAGCAGGGCTACGGCGATTTTTACGGCATCCGGGATGATGTAGGGAATAACGCACATACCCAGCACGGCGCCCAGGGTGATGGCGCCCTTGGAGCTGGTGTAGACCACCATAAACCAGGCGGTGCCGAAGGCATAGCAGGCGATAAGACCCACGACCATGGACACGGGCAGCACCCACTTTTTGCTGCCGAACAGCGCCTCCATGGCCCACATCAGCAGGGCGGACACCAGGAAGCCCACAATATAGCCGCCGGTCATGCCCAGGAGCTTGCCCAGGCCGCCGGCAAAGCCGGAGAATACCGGCAGGCCCACGGCGCCCATGAGGATATACACCAGCACGGCGACGGTGCCCCGCTTGCCCCCCAGCAGGCCAACTGCCAGGAAGACGCCCATGGTTTGCAGGGTGAAGGGAATTTGCCCGGGAATGGAGATCCAGGCGCAGATGGCCATCAGGCAGGCGAACAGGGCGATATACACCATGTCCAGGGTTTTCATTTTCTTTGTTTCCATATGTATCTATCCTTTCTTCTCTCGAATACGGACTTCTCCGGCCTTTAAAGTCTGCCGGGTACCGTCCGGATATTCCACAATCAGGCCGCACTGGCCGTCCAGGTCCACCGCTTTGGCAGGGCGCTCTGCCTGGGCGGTGATGATGAGAACCTCCCGGCCCAGCACCATGCAGTGCCGTTTGTATTCCTGTTCATAGCCTTCCGGGGCCTGATACAGCGCCCAGAAGCGATTCAGAAATGCCGCCGTCAGGGCGTTTTTTCCGTTGTCCCGGGGCGTGTCCAGAATGGCTCCGGCAACGGCCGCCAGCTCCGGCGGGAAGCCCTCCTTCGGGGCATACAGGTTGAAGCCCACGCCCAGCACGATGTAGTCTACGGCACCGCTTTCCATGGAAAGGGCGGCTTCCGTGAGAATCCCGGCCACTTTTTTGCCCTTTAGAAATACATCGTTGACCCATTTGATTTTTGCCTGGTGCCCGGCAATGTCCGTCACGGCCTGGCAGGCGGCCAGGGCGGCCAGGGTGGTCAGGGCGGCAGCCCGGGATGGGGTTTCATAGTCCGGCCGCAGCAGGATGCTTAAATAGACGCCGGTGTCCGCCGGGGAGAAGAAGCTTCTGCCCAGCCGCCCCCGGCCCTTGCTCTGGCTGCCGGAGACCAGAACCGTCCCTTCCGGCGCGCCGCTCTCTGCCTGCTCCCGCAGCAGGGCGTTGGTGGAGGTCACCGTGGGCAGCAGCTGAATTTTCAGGGGCAGTCCGGGGTTCAGGAGCCCCTGAATGCCCGAGGCGGAGAGAATATCCAGTCCCGTTTCCAGCCGGTAGCCCCGGTTGGGCTGGGCATCGATGGGAAAGCCCGCCTCCCGCAGGGCTTTCACGCCCTTCCACACCGCCGCCCGGGAAATGCCGATGGCCAGGGCCAGCTCCTCTCCGGAGAGGTAGCTCCCCCGGCAGGACAGCAGCAGGGAAAGAATCTGATCTTTGGTTGCCATGGAGTGCCTCCAGGGTGGAAATAACCTTCCCCTACGGGGAAGGGGGACCGCCGCCGTAGGCGGTGGTGGAAGAGGGGCCTTACGTGCGAGAGCGGTCGGTATGTTGCGCTTTTCCAACCGCTCCCGTTCATTACGCCCCTCATCCGTCTCGGCTGTCGCCGAGCCACCTTCCCCGGAGGGGAAGGCTTTTGCGCGACTACATTACCATGGCTTTCTTTGCTTGTCAACCAAATATTTTTGACGGTTTACAATCAAAACCGCAAAAAAGCGCCCCGGAGATCCGGGGCGCGAAAGGTCAATTTTTAGCAGCCAAAGCCGCCGATCTGGCAAAGAATCTGCCAGATAGAGCAGAAATGAAAACGCATCCTTCCAGCCTCCTTGTTTAGATTCCGTCTCGCGAGGACAAAAGGATTGTAACCTATTTGTAATCATTTTGCAAGCTGTAAATCTTGGAAATCCTCAGCCGTCTGTGCCGTCCATGCTGGGGAAGGACAGGATCAGCCCGTTGGGCAGGCAGGCGATGGGCAGCCCGCTGTCGCACCAGCCCATGGCCATGCAGATGTGGTCCGGGCAGCTGGCATGGGTCACGGCCACCTTGCCGTCCTTTACTTCTACGGTGTTGGTGCCCCCGTTGGCCCCCGTGAGCTCCAAAATCTGGTCTTTGCCCAGGTCCAGCACCTGGGTGACCACTCCGTCCTGCACCACCGTTACGGTCTTCTTCGGCGCTTTCGGCCGCAGCAGCCACAGCCCAAGCCCCAGGCTCAGGGCCAGAGCCAACACCAAAATCAGAATCCAATGCTTTGTTTTCATGGTCCGCTCCTAAAAGGTTTTCTCTACTATAGCAAGCCCCCATCAAAAAGGCAAATGGTTTTTGCTTGCTTTTTTGTCCGCCATTGGCTATACTGGAAGAAAAACGCTTGGGAGGAACATCCTGTGAAAAAGCACATTCTCTGTATCGGCGATTCCAATACCCACGGCTACTGCGCAGACCCCGCCGACTGCGCGGACGGCGGCATTCGCTTCAATGAGGACGAGCGCTGGACCTGCCTGCTGCAAAAGGCCCTTGGGCCGGAGTACCTGGTGACGGAGGAGGGCCTGTCCGGCCGGACCACCGTCTTTGAAGACCCCATCAATGAGAATATGGCCGTGCTGCCCTATGTGTATGCCCTGCTGAAAAGCCATGAGTATGTGGACCTGCTCGTCATCATGCTGGGCACCAACGATTCCAAGCAGCGGCTGAATACCACAGCCTATGAGGTCGGCAGAGGCATGGAGCGGCTGGTCCGCAAGGCCATGACCGTGGACTGCTGGGGCCCCGGGAAGAAGCCCAATGTGCTCATCATTGCCCCGCCTCCCATCGGCAAAGGCGTGGAAACCTCTGCCTGCGCCGAGGAAATGGGCAAGGGCGCGGTGGAGACCTCTCAGGCGCTGGCAAAATACTACGCTGCCGCCGCAGAACTCTTAGGCGTGCATTTCCTGGATGCCTCCTTCTGCCAGTTCAATTCCGTTGATTTCATGCACCTGACCCGGAAGGGCCATGCCCAGCTGGCCGAGAAGCTGACGGAGCTTGTGCCGGAATATCTGGAGAAGTAACAAAATATCCCCGGCGTTCGGATAGTGAACTGCACCCCATTTGTTAGACAGTATGATATACTATCTAAGAAGTGGGGTG
>UQGU01000030.1 GCA_900540635.1 uncultured Eubacteriales bacterium
ACCTATGACCTTCCGCACGTCAAGCGGATGCTCTAGCCAGCTGAGCTAATCGTCCATCTTCCGAAGCACACTCGGAACAGTAGGGATTATATCGTATTATGTAAGAAAAGTCAAGCACTATTTTCAGAAATTTACGTCTGCATCCTTCGGGCTGAGGGTTTCCAGCAGGGTGTCCATGATCTGGCGGCAGGAATCCGGCCAGGGGTAGCTGTCGGTTTCAAAGCCCGCATTGCCCATCAGGTCCTTGGCCGTGGTGCTGTAGAGGGCCTCATAGGTATCCCGGATCAGGGAGAAAACCCGGACCATCTCCTGCGCATCCTGGCCCTGGAGCCAGGTGGTCAGCGCGGCGTTCATCTCATTTTCCGTCAGGCCCGTGGACTTGCACCAGTCCAGGAGCTTGGCCGTATAGGGCACCGCCGTCATGGTGCAGCCTGCGGTGCCGGGGAACACGTTGTCAACGATCTGGTCCAGCACCTTCGTCAGGTCCTCTGCCCCCTGGGTCTGTACGGCGGCCACGGTGGTCTTGGTCTGGGCCTCCGGCATGGTTGCAATGGTCGTGGGGGCAGGTCCGGTTCCCCTGCTCTGGCAGGCAGCCATACTCAGCACCAGCGTGCAGGCCAGCACACCGGTTCCCACCTTTTTTATAGAAAGCATTTTATACCCTCCGTTGATTCGGTTACCAATTCGGTTACATAATTCAAAGATTACAAATTGTATTATATCGAATTTCTTCACAAAATCAACAGGTATTTTTGATTCTTAACGTAATTTTAAGAAACACAGAAGATTTTTCGTGCTATGTATTTCATCTTCTTAAGTTTGTATTTTCGTTGTTATGGTAACATTTCGTTTTCCTAAAATGACATTTTTTATCTTTTTGAATATCCAAGCACAACGATAGCGGCAAAAACTGCCTCAGATGATCCGTTCGGTCATTTGAGGCAGTTTTCTCTTACTTAACGGAACAATCAGCCCAGCTTCTGGGCGATGCGTACGCCGCCCAGGGCCGGTGAAACGGTGTTCACCACCACAGAGGCCAGCTTTTCCATGGCTTCCAATGCCTGGGCCCGGAAGCAGTCGCTCTTGAACAGGCCGCCGGACAGGACGATTTTCAAATTCTGCTCGCCCTGGGCGCGCAGATTTTCCAGCATCCGCCCGGCGTACAGCGTCAGACTGTCCACAGCCCCCTGGCGAAGCTTCTTACACAGGGGCGACTGCGCAGTTTCCAGGACGATGGAGGCAAAGGAGGCGATCTCGTCCCCCTTGGTCAGGTTGGTGAGACGGTAGAGCATCTCTTCCCTGCCGCCGCCCTGGGGCAGCAGCTTCTTTTCCACCGCACGGAAGGTAAAGCAGTCCTCCCGGCAGCCGTCCAGCCACAGCGTCATCTCCCGCAGCAGTCGGCAGCTCATCCAGTAGCCGGAGCCAAGGTCTGAGAAGGAATAATTCCAGCCGCCGATACGCTGCGAGTGGCCCTGGCTGTCAATGCCAACCACAATGGACCCTGTGCCCGCAATGACCACCACGCCGGGCACATCCGCTGCCGCCCAGAAGGGCAGCAGAGCATCGTTGACCACCGTGGTCTGCGCCTCCGGGAAACCGGCCTGCTGGATCATGGCCTCATAGACCACCCGGTCCGCCGGCGTATCGCAGCCGGACATTCCCCAGACGCTTCTTTGAATGTGTTCCGCCCGGAAACCGGCCCGCTCCATCTGGCGCACCAGCTCCCGCATATTGGCAAAGGCCGCAGCGTTGCCCACGGACTTGAAGCTGGTTGCCCCACCGTTCAGAGTCAGCAGGGTTTTCCCGCTGCCGTCTGCCACACACAGCTCTGTTTTGGAACCGCCGCCATCCACACCGAGAAAAAGCTTGCTCATTTTTCTTTCCTTTCCCGCAGTATTCCGACGATTCGGCTGTATTCCCCTTCGTCCAGAATGTAATGCTTGCAATAGAGTATATAAGAGGCCACCATGCACACCCAGGGCAGCAGGCTCATGACCAGCAGCAGACCATCGGTCTGGAAGTGAGTTGCCTCGGCCACCACGGCGTTGATCTGGCTCAGCTTCTCCGCCTCTGTCACCAGGCCCTGGCTTGCCATCTGCTCCAGCTCGGAGATGCGATTGGTATAGCCCGTAACGCCGAAGGCCAGATAGCTCAGGGTCGTCACCAGGACGATCAGAGCAGAGGCCATCTTGGTCAGGAAGGGCCGCAGGGACGCAATGATTGCCTCATCCCGGACGCCCCGCTTATATTCATTGTACTCCACCGTGTTGAGGATGGAGATCATCATCACCAGATAGAAGCAGTACTGCCCCAGATTGGAGATCATGTAGCACACGGTAATGAGCCAGAACTTTCCGGTCCCGCCCGGCAGGAAAAGCCCACCCAGAAGCATCCCAAGATACGCCGCACTGGCGGCGAAGACCATATACTTCATCAGGGTCTTTCTGGGCCATTTCCGGGAGATGGCCGGGTAGAACAGCATGAGGAAAGCCGTTGCCGCCACGCCGATGGTGTTGAACAGGGAGTAGAGCCCGCCCTCGTAGCCGAAGGCGAAATAAATATAGGCAGAGCCCAGGCCGCCCATGGCCAGGCCGTTGCCCACCTGCTGCAGCAGGAAGATGAACGCGATACACAGCAGCTGGTCATTGCCCGTAACCGTATTCCAGATTTTCTTGAAGCTGACGGGAGGTGCTGCCTCCTGCATATAGCTTCTGTCCTCCCGGACACCGAAGATGGTAAAACACAAAAACACCGGCCCGATGATGCAGAACATCAGTGCCACCAGACCGTAGGCCTTCTGGGCGCTGCCGCCCAGGGTATGGCTGCCGGTGGTCAGCATGGGCACCAGGATGCCTGCCAGGGTACCGCCAACACCAGCAAAGAGCGTTGCCCGGGAGGTGAATTGGTCCCGCACCGCGCCGTCGCTGCCCAGAGACGGAATCATGCCCCAATAGGAGATATCGTGCATGGTGTAGGCAATGGAGTAGCAGAAATAGATCACCCCAAAGAACACCACAAAGGCCCAGCCCTGGAGCTGCACATTAAAGGCCAGATACACCACCACACAGGTCAGCGCAATGCCAATGGTCAGCCACGGCTTGTACTTGCCCCATTTGGTCCGGGTCCGCTCAATGATGTTGCCCATGATGGGGTCATTCAGCGCGTCAAATATCCGGGCTGCCACCATAATGGCGGTAATGGCCATAAGCTGTCCGGCGGTCAGCTGCCTGGTAAACAGGACATACACCAGCAGGAAATTGGTAAACAACTGGTAGAGCATATCCCGGCCCACCGTGCCCAGGGGGAACAGCCAAAGGTTTCGCTTGCGATATCGATCTGCTTCGTTCATTCGAATACCCTCCTATTTACCTGTTCATGTATAATTTATTACAATTTCCAGCAAATTGCAACAGGCAAATTTATGCCTCCTCTTTACACCGGCCCCAAGTTCGACTATAATCAAACGGAAAACCACAGATTTTGCAGCCGTTCTTCCGGAAATTGCCCCGGAACGGCTCTATGAGGACACTATGAAAAAAATTTTTGTTCTGCTGTTATCTATGCTTCTGCTGCTGTCCGGGTGCAGCACGGAAAAGAACGAAGCCTCCACCCGCTACCTGACCACCATGGATACCGTCATGACCCTGACGGCTTACGGCCCCCACCGGGAGCAGGGGCTGGATCTGGCCCAGGCGGAAATTGAGAACCTGAACAGCCTTCTCAGCACAGGGCTGCCGGGCAGCGAGATCTCCCGGCTGAATCAGGCAGGCGCAGCGACTCTTTCTCAGGAGCCGCTGGCCCTGCTGGAGCAGGCGCTGGAGCTGTATGATTCCACCGGGGGGCTGTTTGACCCCACCGTATACCCCTTGGTCAGGCTCTGGGGATTTTATGACAAGAGCTACCATGTCCCCACATCTGCGGAATTGGGCGACCTTCTTCCCCTGGTGGGGGCGGATCGCATCCGCATAGAGGGCAGCCGCGTCACCCTGGGGACGGGCCAACAGATCGATCTCGGCGGCATTGGAAAGGGCTATGCATCCCAACGGGCCTGTGAAATTCTGAAGCAGGCGGGCATAGAATCGGCGCTTCTCAGCCTGGGCGGAAACATCCAGTGCATCGGTACCAAGCCCGATGGGAGCCCCTGGAACATCGGCATCCGGGATCCCTTCGGCGATGAAAGCGCACTTTATGCCGCCGTAAAGGTGGAAGATCAGGCGGTCATCACCTCCGGAGGCTACGAGCGCTTCTTTGAGGACCCGGAAACGGGCAAAATTTACCGCCACATTTTAGACCCTCGCACGGGCTATCCCGCCCAAAGCGGCCTGAGCTCTGTTTCCATTATCACCAATGACGGCGCTCTGGGCGATGGGCTCTCCACCGCACTCTATATTATGGGGCTGGAGCAGGCCACAGAATACTGGCGCAGCCACGCCGACAGCTTTGAGGCCATCCTGATTTCCGACGATGGCACATTGTACGCCACCAGCGGACTAAAAGACCGCATTTCATCTGAGCATGAAGTTGTCTTTCTCTCCCGCTGAGCTTTTCGCAGCCGTAAACAGCATGTAAAAAAATCAATTGTAACATTTTTACGAACAGATGTGTCCCCCGCTTGCGAAGAGTCAGAAACGTGCTATAATAGGTTTTATAAGAAGCTATGAATTGTAATATTGCGAGGGTTTTTCCATGAAAAAATTGCTCTTGATCGTGAATCCCTATTCCGGGCAGAAAAAGGCCGCAAAGCTGCTTCCGGAAATCATTGCCATGTTCAACCGTGCCGACTACACCGTTCAGGTTTACATCACCGCCGGTCCCGGAGATGCCACCGTGGAGGCGGCCCGTGTATGCCGGGACGTGGACTTGGTGGTCTGCTGCGGCGGCGATGGCACCTTCAATGAGACCCTGGCAGGCATCCTGGAATCAGGCCTCAATACCCCCATCGGCTACATTCCCGCCGGCTCCACCAACGATTTTGCCTCCAGCCTGAAGCTCTCCTCGGACATTCTGGAGGCCACCCAGGACATCATTTTGGGCACTCCCGTTGCCTATGACGCAGGCAAGTTCGGCCAGCGGTACTTCTCCTATGTGGCCTCCTTCGGTGCCTTTACCCGCACCAGCTACGCCACCCCCCAGAGCATCAAAAACGCCCTGGGCCACACGGCCTACGTGCTGGAGGGCATTCAGGAGCTGTCCCAGATCCGCAAGGAGCATATCAAGATGATCATTGACGGCGAAGAGGTGGAGGACGACTTCCTCTTCGGCGCCATCTGCAACTCCACCTCTGTGGGCGGTATTCTGACCCTGGACCCCGAGGTTGTGGATTTACAGGACAACAAGCTGGAAATTCTGCTGGTGCGGGCTCCTAAGAATCTGGCGGAGATCCACGAGTGCATCGTAGCCCTGAACACCCAGAAATACAACTGCGCCATGCTTACCTTCCGGTCCGCCACCCACATCCGCATTTTTGCCGACCCGGATATGCCCTGGACCCTGGACGGCGAGCGGGAAGAGGGCCACAGCGAAGTGGTGGTCACTCCGCAGCACCTGGCCTACCGGCTGATGAAGCGTCAATAAGATGAAAAATACCACACTGTGCTATGTGACCCGGGGAGATCAGGTGCTGATGCTCCACCGGATCAAGAAGAAAAACGATATCAACCACGACAAATGGATCGGCATCGGCGGCAAATTTCTGCCAGAGGAAAGCCCGGACGAATGCCTGCTCCGGGAGGCCTGGGAGGAAACCGGCCTGACCCTGACCTCCTGGCGCTGCCGGGGCGTAGTCACCTTCCTGAACACGGAGTGCGAGGGCGAATTCATGTACCTCTTCACCGCCGACGGCTTTGAAGGGGAAATGCACCTCTGTGACGAGGGGGATCTGGAATGGGTCAGCCGGGAATTTCTGAACAGCCTTCCCACGTGGGAAGGAGACAGGATCTTTCTGGATCTGCTGTGGCAGGATGCGCCCTTCTTTCTGCTGACCCTGCGCTACCGGGGGGATATTCTGGAAGAGGCCGTACTGAACGGCGAGGTAATTCATAAAATTTAATAAAAATCGAAAAAGCGTTCCTTTTTAGTCGGAACGCTTTTTTGCATATAAAAACAAAACCCACACCCTCGAAGTGTGGTTCTTGCCAATAACCTTTGAGATTTATCGCTCGCTGACGCTCTGGTCGCAGTCTTCAAAAATCAGGTCATCAATGTCCTCATTCTGGTTTGCTTTCCGCTTATCCATTTGGCATTCCCCTTTCATTCAATTTTTCCATAGTATACCACAAAAATCGGAGGCAAACAATCAAAATAGCGTGAAGCTTCTGTGAAAAATATGTAAAAATGGAGCTGTTAGAAAAGTATGTCGCTGCGAACCAGTGACCGACGTCACTGGTGTGGCAGCCCCCCGGTTGAATGGAAACAGCTTGGTTTTACCGCCAAGATGTTTGAAAATCCGGGAGATTGTGCCCGAAGGAAATACCCTTGGGGTACCACACCAGCGTGCGCGCTGGTTCGCAATGACAGTGCGTTTTCTAACAGCTCCATCTTTTATACTTCCTGAGGGAAGATCAGGGTTGCTTTGAACAGGTCTCCGTCCACCAGCAGCTCCAACGCGCCGTGCTGGAGCTCCATCATGTTTTTGGCGATGTTGAGGCCCAGGCCGCTGCCCTCCTGGCTGCGGGAGGCCTCGCCCCGGACGAAGCGCTCCATGAGCTCGTCGGCACTGATGTTCAGGGAGTCCCGGGAGATGTTCTTAAAGGAGATGCACACCTTTCCGTCCACCGCCACCATATCCACATAGAGCCGGGTATCCGGCTGGGCATACTTGGCGGCGTTGCTCAGCAGATTGCTCATGGCCCGCCAGGCCAGTCTTCCGTCGGCGTGGATATAGAGGGGCTCCTTGGGTGCCCGGAAGACGGGCATCAGGTGGGCGGCTTCCAGCTTGTCCGTAAATTCGCCCAGGGCCTGGTTCACGGTCTCCACCGCGTCCATGGTAGTCAGATTCACCGTGATATTGCCGGTGGAGGCCTTGCTCAGCTCGATGAGGTCGTCGATCAGCCGCTTCATGCGGTTTGACTGCCGGGAGAGCACCTCCAGATAGGTCTGCGCATCCTCCGGAGAATGGGGCTTCTGCAGCAGGTCTACATAGTTGATAATGGAGGTCAGAGGGGTCTTGATGTCGTGGGAGACGTTGGTGATGAGCTCGGTGCGCATCCGCTCGGAACGCATCTGCTTCTGGGCCGCCACCATGACCACATCGGACAGACCGTTCAGCTCCTGGGCCATATCCTTGAAGCCGCCGATCATCAGCTTTTCGTCCACCTTGATCTCCAGGTCGCCACCCCGCATCCGCTTGGCCGCCTCCAGAAGGGTGGCATAGACATTGGCGCTGTAGATCACCACTGCCAAGGCGATGGCGAAGCTGATGAAGAGCAGCAGACTGCTGTCCCACAGCAGCCCGGGGAAGGTACAGCCGCCGACCAGCAGCCCCCCAACCAGCCACTGCCAGCTCAGGGGCAGCAGGCCATAGAGCTTCCGCCCCCAGCCGATCAGCCAGGAGAAGAACTTCTTGATGGTCTTCCAGGCCCAGCTCACAAGGCCGATGGTCACGGTCCACAGGATCTTATAGGCCCAGCCCAGGCACTTCCAGCCGAAATGCCAGCACCAGACCGCAATTCTCCAGCATAGGCCCGTGACACTGCGGCGCCACCAGTAGAAATTCGGGGTCTTGAACTGGGCGGCGCAGGCAAAGCAGAAGCCCACGAAGAGCAGGCACCAGGCATACAGCCCATAGCCATAGATGCTGAGGAGGGTAAGCATACTCTGCTGGATGAAATAGCGCAGCCCCTCTGCGGCGCAGACCACATAGCCGGCTGCCCCAAGCACCACCGTCGCCAGATAGATATCCAGAGGGATGCAGTTCAGGCCGCCGGGGCGAATCTCCTCTGAGCCTGGCTTCCGGCCCGCCGCCATGCACAGATACACCGCCAGCGCCGCAAACAGCACCAGGCACACCCCCAGGGCCACGGATACTTCCAGCTCGTGCCGCCAGACGGCATCCGCCAAAGACCAAAGCCGATCTGCCTGGGTTCCGCCCAGGCCCGAATTTGCGATGTGGAAAACTACGGTATAGTCCTGTTTGGTGGGCTGCTCCTGCACAACATAGTAAACCTCCGTATTATCGGATACCCAGAAACCGAAAATATGAAATTCCGCATTTGGGTGTTTCTTCTGATATTCCTCCGCCAGCTGCTCCCGGGTCTCCTCCCAATTGGGGAATTTGCTGGTAACGCCTTCGCTTACCGGGAACTCATAATATACGGTCCCCGCATTGACGGTATAGGCAAACTCCGTGAACCCGCCTGTCATGGTGATGCTTTCCGCTACCACATCGTCTTTGCTGTCTTTGATCTGGTAGTCATATGCCGGTTCACTGTAACGCTGGTTTACAAACGCCTGGTCGGCCTGGCCCTCTGCCTGGGCGGCATAGCGGGCCACATAGTTCCGCGCCTGCCATTGCAGGTTGTTCTCCAGCTCTTCGCGCCATTTTTCCCGGGGGCTCTGGCCGTCCTGCAAGCCCAGCCCCGCCAGCACCACCAGACTGCCCCCGGAGACGATGGCCCCCATAAGGCACAGGGCGCACAGGGCCACCGCCAGAAACTTAAAGATCACATGATTTCTCATTTGCTCTCCCCCTCCAGCTTATAGCCCTGGCCCCACATGACTTTTAAGTACCGAGGCTCAGAGGGGTTGATCTCGATTTTTTCCCGCAGATGGCGGATATGCACGGCAACACTGCCCTCGCTGCCCAGAGCGGCCTCCTGCCAGACAGCCTCATAGAGGGCCTTGGTGGAATAGACCTTGCCGGGGTTGGACATGAGCAGATGCAGTATGGAATACTCCGTGGGGGTCAGGCTTACGGGCTCCCCCTCCACGGTGACGGACTTGGTGCGGTCATCCAGGGAAATACCGCCGATGGTCAGGGTCTCCTTGTCCTCCGTGCGGCTGTCCATCCGGGAATACCGCCGCAGCTGAGAGCGGATCCGGGCCAGTACCTCCACCGGCACAAAGGGCTTGGTAATATAGTCATCTGCACCAACGTTGAGCCCCAAGACCTTATCCTCGGTCTCGGATTTCGCCGTCAGCAGAATAATGGGTGCGTTGGAAAATTCCCGAATTTTGGCAGTGGCCGTCACGCCGTCCATGACGGGCATCATCACATCCAGCAAGATCAGATCCATCGGTGTTTTCCGGCACAGCTCCACCGCCTCCTGGCCGTTGTAGGCCTCATACAAGTCGTACCCCTCTGGGGTCAGATAGATTTTCAGCGCGTTTACAATATCCTTCTGATCGTCACAAATCAAAATCCGATACATATCCATTCCTCCGTTTGTTTTCCATCTGCGACCATTATACCATTCCCTTTCTTAATTAGAAAGAGGGGGAATCATTAAGAAGTGATTAAAAAAGCAGAATCCCCCACTGGAAAACGCCTTTTGAATCCTGTATCATAGTCGCAGAAAAAGGAAAGCGAGGCAACTCTATGGCATACCAAATCTTCAAGCCCATCTCCCAAGTGCAGGGGGTTCTCTTTGATATGGACGGCGTGATTCTGGATTCCGAGGGGCTCTACACCCGCTTCTGGCAGGAGGCGGCTCTTTCCCTGGGCTATCCCATGACCCACGCCCAGGCCATCGGCATGCGGGGACTGAACCGGGGTGCGGCTGCGGCCCAACTGGAAAGCTATTTTGGCCCGGGCACTGACTATATCCAAATGCGGAACAAACGAATTGAACGGATGGACGCCTACGTAGGAAGCCAGGGCATACCGCCGAAGCCCGGAATCTACGCGCTGCTGGACGCTCTGGAACGCGCCCACATTCCCGCTGCCATCTGCACCGCCTCTCCTATTGCGCGGGTAAAGCAGTATCTGGAGCCTCTGGGGCTTTTCCACCGCTTTGCTGCCATTGTCACCAGCTACGACGTTCCAAAAGGCAAGCCCGCCCCGGACATCTACCTGAAAGGCGCCTCGGTTTTAGGCTTGCCAAGTGAACGCTGTGTGGCCCTGGAGGATTCCAAAGCGGGGCTGCTCTCCGCCGAAAGCGCGCTCTGCATGACCGTCATGGTCCCGGATCAGGATAAACCGGATGCAGATGACCTGGCACGCATCCACGCTCTGTGCGACAGCCTTACGGATGTAGTCGAGCTGCTATCCCTCACATAAGCTCCGGCAGGGTCATGCGGCTCTCAAGCGCCATGGTCTGCCCGGTAATGGGATGGATGAATTCCAGGCGCTTTGCCAGCAGCAGCTGGGTCTCAAAGTCCCTCTCCCGAGAAAAGGCCATGGATGCTTCGCTGCCATACTGGGGGTCTCCCAGTATGGGAAAGCCCATATAGGCGCAGTGCAGCCGCAGCTGATGGGTCCTTCCGGTAACGGGCTCCAGCTCCAGGCGGCTCACCTGTGCCCCCCGCTCCAAAACCCGGTAACGGGTGACGCTGGGCTTGCCGTCCGGCCGGATTTCCCGCAGAAGGCTGGGAAGCTCCTTTCGGGCAATGGGCGCATCAATGAGGCCCGCTTCCCCATCCGGCCCGCCGAAAACCAGAGCCTCGTAGGTCTTCCGGGGCTTGCGCTGCTGCAAAAGCGCATGGATATGGGAATTCTTGGCAATGAGCACAATGCCGAAGGTATCCCGGTCCAGCCGGGTCAGCGGATGAAAGGCCCCCTGCTGCCCTGTCCGGGCGTAATAGCCCTGGACAAGATTGGCAAGGGTTCCCGTGATTCGGTTCCGGGAAGGATGGATCAGCATTCCGGCGGGCTTATCCACCGCCAGAAGCCAATCATCCTCAAAAAGCACTGTAAGAGGCCCCTGCTCTGCCGGATACTCCGGCTGCGCCTCTTCCAAACGCACTGCAATAACGTCTCCCGGCTCTACCTGGTAATTCGTATGGCAGCTGAGGCCATTGACCCGGAGGCCGTCCGCCCACTTGACTTTATTCACAAGGCCTGTGGACATCTTCAGCTCGTTTTTCAGAAACGAACTGAGCTTCCCTGCCCGGGCTGCGGTTATCGTCAGTTCCATCGCGTGTCCCCTCCGTAAACTTAAAAAAGAAGCTGTCATTGGGAGCCAGCGCGCACGCTGGTGTGGCAATCTCCCGGACTTTCAAACTTTTTCGGTAGAAAGTCAGGGCCTTCCCCCCTAACCGGGGGGATTGCCACACCAGTGACATCGGTCACTGGTTCGCAATGACAGCATTTTATGCAGTCTCTATAACCTCAATTAGTTCAGAGCAGCCTTGGCCTTCTCCACAACAGCGGCGAAAGCGGCATTGTCCTGGATTGCCATCTCGGACAGGCTCTTGCGGTTCATCTCGATACCGGCCTTCTTCACACCGTTCATGAAGGTGGAGTAGTTCAGACCGTAGGGAGCGACAGCAGCGCTCAGACGGGCGATCCACATGGTGCGGTAAGCACGCTTCTTCTGCTTACGGCCTTCGAAAGCGTAGTTGCCGGACTTCATAACGGCCTGCTTGGCCATCTTGAAGTGCTTGCTCTTGGAACCCCAGTAGCCCTTTGCCAGCTTCAGGGTTGCATTTCTTCTCTTGCGCGTCATCATTGCGCCTTTAACTCTAGCCATATACTATAATCCTCCTGTCTATCCCTTATTTGTACGGAATCATCTTTTTGATTGCATCCACATTGGTCACGTCGGCGTAAGTGGTGCTGCGCAGATGACGGGTACGCTTGGTGGTCTTCTTGGTGAGGATGTGGCTCTTAAAAGCGTGTGCTCTCTTGATCTTACCAGTCTTGGTCAGGTTGAATCTCTTCTTTGCACCGCTATGGGTTTTCAGCTTGGGCATAGGTAGTTCTCCTTCCGTATCTTGTGTAATAAAACTTTACTTGCTATTCTTGGGGGTCAGGAACATCGCCATGAAGCGGCCTTCCAGCTTGGGATTCTTCTCCATGGAAGCAACCTCGGCACAGGCATCGGCGAAATCCATCAGCAGCTTCTCACCCAGGTTGGTATGGGCCATTTCCCGTCCGCGGAAACGAACGCTGACCTTCACCCGGTTTCCGTCTGCCAGGAACTTCTGGGCTGCCTTGACCTTGGTATTGAGATCGTTGGTGTCAATGCTGGGGCTCATACGGATCTCCTTGATTTCCACGACCCGCTGGTTCTTCTTGGCTTCCTTCTCCCGCTTCTTCTGATCGAAGCAGAACTTGGAATAGTCCATGATCTTGCACACGGGGGGCACAGCGTTGGGCGAGATCTTCACCAGATCCATCCCCTGCTCCTCCGCCATGGCGTTAGCCTGGGCTGCGGAAACAATCCCCAGCTGGGCGCCGTCTGCACCAATGAGCCGGATCTCTTTGTCCCGGATTTCCTCGTTGAGCTGATGGTCTAACTTTGCGATGGTAAGCACCTCCAAAACAAATAACAAAAAAGCGGATGCCAAAGCATCCGCATACTCGCAAAAATCCCGAAAAGGAACAAGCTTGTATTGAACCGTTTCGCATGGCTTACGGTGAGGCGGATGTTCAGCCTTCTTGATTACCCGGAGATTTTACCATGGATTCTCTCCTTTGTCAAGGGCTTTTTTTCATTTTTCCTGCGGTTTTCGGAATAGCTGTCCCCTTTCCCGGGGAGCATTATTCCATGGGGCCCACGACGGTCCCCGGTCCCGGGTGAAAAGAGGACAGGACCTCCAAAGGCAGGCGGGCATCTCTTGCCATCTCCACAGACCGGTCGTGAAGGACCTGGGCCCCGCTGGCAATCAGGCGCAGCATTTCCCCGTAACCGATTCGGTCAAACCGGGTGGCATCCGCAAAGCGCCGGGGGTCCCGGTCATAAATGCCGTCTACATCCGTAAAAATCTGGCATTTGTCCGCCCCCAGTGCCGCAGCAAGGGCCACCGCCGTGGTGTCTGAGCCGCCCCGGCCCAGGGTAGTTATGCGTCCCGTCTCGTCCACTCCCTGGAAGCCCGCAGCCACCACGATCCGCCCCTTGACCAGTTCCGCGCGAATGGGGTCCGGATCCACCGCCACGATTCTGGCCGCGCCAAAGCTGCTGTCCGTGCGGATTCCTGCCTGCCAGCCTGTCATACTGATGGCCTTGCCGCCCAGGGCCCCAATGGCCATGGCCATCAGACTGGCGGACATCTGCTCCCCCGCCGCCAGGTAGGCATCCAGCTCCTGCCTGGATGGCCTCGGGTTGACCTGGGCCGCCCAGGCGATCATTTCGTCCGTCGTCTGCCCCTGGGCGGAAACCACCGCCACGACCTCATCTCCCCGGCGATGGGCCTCCGTCAGCCGTCTGGCTGCGCGCAGCATACATTCGCCGTCCTGCAAAGAAGTCCCACCGTATTTTTGAACGATCAGCATACCCTTCCCCCCGCAAATTCCGGCCCCTGTCCGGATGATTTTCCCTTGCTCTTTCATTGTCAGGATATGCGTTTTTCCGGCAGGAAGTGCGCAAAAAAAGGCCGCCCCGTTCAGGAGCAGCCCTCTATGGGTGGATATGTCAGCCCGCCAATACATTGGCCTTGATCACACCGTGGGTACCGTTCAGCTTTTCGATCAGGTCCTCCAGGGAAATGGTCAGATCCATGGTTTCGGCGGAGATGGTCACAACAGCGGTGCCGTTTGTGGGTACAATGGAATTGATTGTCTTGATATTGGCTTTCACGTCGGCCAGAATCTGCAGAATGTCGGAAAGCAGCCCCGCCTCATCGTGCAGCAGCAGCTGGATGGTTACAATGCGGCCCATCATCATATTCTGAAATGGCATCACAGCGTCACGGTATTTGTAAAAAGCACTGCGGCTGATATCCGTCATCCGGGTAGCTTCGTTGACGGTTCCGGCCTCGCCCGTAGAGAGCAGGCGCTTGGTTTCCGCCACCTTCAAAAAAACCTCGGGCAGAGCGGACGCTTCGACGATATAGTATTGTGGTTGTTTGGACATATGGCCCTCCTATTAAAGATGCGCCATCTGCGGCGCACAACTGTTCTCGTATTGTTTACATTGTACCATACTTTTCAGAAAAAGCAAGCCCAATCCGATTTTCTTTCCTATTTTTGTCCACAAATCGAAAACACATTTCAGCACGGAGGTCATTTATGGAATTTCATTGGAAGAATACCCTCTCGTTCTGCGGCCTTCTGCTGCTGCTCTGGCTCTGCGCCCGGTTTCTGCTGCCGTTCTTTCTGCCCTTCCTGCTGGGCACCGGGCTGGCCCTGGCCTCAGAGCCTGCCGTCTGCTTTCTCACACGGCGGGGAAGGCTCCCCCGGGCTCTGGCCTCCGGGATCGGCGTCAGCGCCACCGTTGCCGGAGCGTTGGCCATCGTTATGCTCATTCTGGGGCTGCTGCTGCGGCAGCTCCGTCCGCCGGAAAGCTGGGTGCCCAGGCTTACCCAAACCGTTGGCAGCGGAATGGGCCTGCTCCAAAAATGGCTGCTGACCTTCTCGGATGACCTGCCCCAGGGGCTTCGGGCCGCCTATCAGAAAAATGTAGCGGAGTTTTTCTCCGGCAGCACCGCACTGCTGGAAAAAATGAGCACCTTCGCACTGGGCACCGCCGGGGCCGTGATCACAGGTCTTCCCGATACCGCCCTGAGTCTTGGCACCGGGCTGCTCTCCGCATTTCTCATCAGCGCCCGGATGGCCGCCATCCGCCGCTTTCTTTCCGAACGTCTGCCCCAGAAGCAGCTGGAAAAGTGGCTCTGCACGCTGCGGCAGCTTCGGGACATTCTGGTTGGCTGGTTCAGTTCCCAGTGCAAGCTGCTTCTCATCACCTTCTGCGTCTTGAGCGTCGGCTTCCTGCTGCTGCGCATTTCCAGCCCTCTGCTGATCGCAGGGCTCGTGTGCCTGGTGGATGCCCTGCCCGTGCTGGGCACCGGCACGGTGCTGCTGCCCTGGAGCCTTGTGTGCCTGCTGTCCGGCGATGGGGGCAGAGCTCTGGGGCTTCTGGGGCTCTATGCCGTAGCCGCCCTGCTGCGCTCCATACTGGAGCCGAAAATCGTGGGAAAGCACCTGGGACTGGATCCGCTGGCGACCCTGATCGCCATGTACTGCGGCTACCGCCTATGGGGGATCCTGGGAATGCTGATGCTGCCCATGCTCAGTGCCGCGGCCATGCAGATGCTTCCGGGCAGAACAGAACTTTCCGGTTAAATTTCCAACTACCTATTGTGTATTGCACGCATTTTTGTTATAATAGAGAGAAAATGTTTTAATTGGATGTGTGTGGTATTGAAATACGGAATTTGGAAGTGCGCCCAGCCCGAGGCACAGGATGTGAACGCACTGGTCAGCGGCGGCTTCCCGCCTCTGGCTGCCATGGTCCTGGCCGGGCGGGGACTGAAGGATGCAAAAAAGGCCCAGGATTTTCTCTGCTGCAGCGGCGCGCTGCCGGACCCCTTTGCCATGACGGATATGGACAAGGCTGCCGGCCGGGTCCGGAAAGCCCTGGTTTCTCACGAAAAAATCGCCGTCTTCGGTGACTACGATGTGGACGGCATCACCGCCACCTGCCTGCTGACGGATTTTCTCCGAGGGCTGGGTGCAGACTGCATCTGCTATATCCCCGGGCGACTGGAGGAGGGCTACGGTCTGAACCCCATTGCCCTGCGTCAGCTGGCCGCTGAGCAGGTGAAGCTCATCATCACCGTGGACTGCGGCATCACCGCCACGGAGGAGGCCGACCTGTGCCGAGAGCTGGGAATGGATCTGGTCATTACGGACCACCACGAGTGCAAGGACTCCCTGCCCCAGGCTGTGGCCGTAGTGGACCCCCACCGCCCTGACGACGGCTATCCCCACCAGAATCTCTCCGGCGTTGCCGTGGCCTTTAAGCTGGCCTGCGCCCTCTCCGGAGATACCGAGGCCGTGCTGGACAGCTATGCCGACATGGTGTGCCTGGGCACCGTGGCCGATGTGATTCCCCTGGTGGGAGAGAACCGGGTCTTCGTCTCCCGGGGTCTACAGTCCCTCAGCAGCACCAGGCGGCCGGGTTTGGCTGCCCTGATTGAAGAGTGCGGCTGTGCCAAGAACGACATCTCCGTCTCCACCATTGGCTTCATGCTGGCCCCCCGGATCAACGCCGCCGGGCGCATGGGGCAGGTAGACGTGGCCGTGGACCTGTTTCTGACCCAGGACCCGGAGCGGGCCCGGGCAGACGCCGCCCAGCTGTGCGAGCTGAACCGGCAGCGGCAGCAGATCGAATCCGACATCTACCGGCAGGCCATAGCCATGCTTCCTGAGGGGACGCCGCCGGAGGCCATCGTTCTGGCAGACGAAGGCTGGCACCAGGGTGTTGTGGGCATTGTGGCCAGCCGTCTTTCCGAGGAATTCGCCTGTCCGGCCTTCCTCATCTGCCTGGATGGGAGCCACGGCAAGGCCAGCTCCCGGAGCCACGGCGGCTTTAACCTCTTCGCCTCTCTGCGTTCGCTGTCACCTCTGCTGGAAAGCTACGGCGGCCACGAATTGGCGGCGGGCTTTACCATCAGCCGGGACAACATCCCGGAGTTCCGGCGCAAAATCTGCGCCATAGCTGCCGAATTCTATGCCGATGATACCCATATCAGCACCCTGGACCTGGACTGTGCCGTCACTCCGGAGATGCTGACCATTCCTGAGATCCAGGGGCTGGATCTCCTGGAGCCCTGCGGCAGCGGCTGCCCGAAGCCTGTGCTCATGATGACAGGGCTGACCGTAGACCGCATTCAGCTGGTTGGAAACGGGCGGCATATGCGTCTGCGGCTTCACCGGGGGCGGAGCTATTTGAACGCCATCTATTTCTCCGCAGACCCGGTCTCCGCCGGAATTGCCCAGGGGGACCTTGTGGACGTGGCGTTCCATCCCCAAATCAATGAATTCCGTGGGGAACGCAGCGTGCAGATGAATGTGGTGGATATCCGCCCCAGCTGCGCCGCCCCCTGTTCCATGGAGGTCACGCGCTACCGCTGCCTGCGCCAGGGCTCCATCACCCGGGAGCAGGCCGCTGCCCTGCTGCCGGACCGCCCCACCCTGGCAAATGTATGGCGGTATCTGGCCTCTGTCTCCAATGGGGAGATTCTGGAGAGTCCCCTGTGCCTGTGCCGGAAAATCGTCCGCAGCACCGGCGTGTCCATGCGTCTGGAAACCCTGCTGACCTGCCTGGACATCTTTCATGATGTGGGTCTGCTGGAGCTGAAACGGGTACATCTTTCTCTGTCCATCCGCCTGACCCCCGGCACCCAGAAGGCGGATCTGACACAAAGCCAAACCATGCAGCGTCTTCTGCATGCGAAAGAGAGTTGACACATATGGAAACCTTTGAAGAACACTATGCCTCCATGATGGACACCATCCGCAAGCGGATGCCCGATGCGGATTTTGCCCTCATTGACAAGGCTGTTGACTATGCCAATAAAAAGCACGCCGCCCAGAAGCGGAAGGACGGCTCTCCCTATATCATCCACCCTCTGGCCGTGGCCCAGATCGTCACGGAGATGGGCCTGGACATGGATGCCATCTTAGGCGCGCTGCTCCACGACTGCATTGAAGACACCGACGCTTCCCATGAGGAAATTGAGAAGCTCTTCGGCCCCACCGTCGCCGAACTGGTGGAGGGCGTCACCAAGCTGACCCGGGCGGATTTCTCCTCCCGGGAGCAGGCCCAGATGGAAAATCTGCGGAAGATGTTCATGGCCATGAGCAAGGACATCCGGGTGGTGCTCATCAAGATTGCCGACCGGCTTCATAATATCCGCACCATGCAGTACCAGACCCCGGAAAAACAGATTGCCAAGTGTCAGGAGACCATGGACATCTACGCGCCCCTGGCCCACCGGCTTGGTATGCAGAAGGTCAAATGGGAATTGGAGGATACCTCCCTCAAATATCTGGCTCCCAAGGAATACAATGAGATAACGGCCTACCTCCAGGAGCACAAAGATCAGGACGAAAGCTTCATGCGCACCATTCAGGAGAAGATCACCCAGCGGCTTACCGCCATGGGCATCCACAACACCACCTATGGCCGCATCAAGCACGTCTATTCCATCTACCGGAAAATGCAGGCCCAGGGCAAGCGGATGGACGAGCTGTACGACATCTACGCCTTCCGGGTCATTGTGGACTCCATCCCCGACTGCTACAACGTTCTGGGCCACATCCACGACCTGTTCAACCTGATTCCCGGCCGGTTCAAGGACTATATCTCCACCCCCAAGCCCAATATGTACCAGAGCCTGCACACCACCGTCATCGGCTCCCAGGGCATTCCCTTCGAGGTACAGATCCGCACCTGGGAAATGCACGAGACCGCCGAATACGGCATTGCCGCCCACTGGAAATACAAGCAGGGCACCGGCTCCGGTACGGAGAAGGACTTCGAGTGGGTCCGCCGTCTTCTGGAAAGCCAGCAGGATGCCGACGCGGAGGAATACGTCCAATCCCTGAAAATCGATATGTTCGACGACGAGGTCTTCGTCTTCACCCCGAAGGGCCGCATTGTCTCCCTGCCCTCCGGCTCCACGCCCATCGACTTTGCCTATGCCATTCACTCTGGCGTAGGCAACGCCATGGTGGGGGCCAAGGTCAACAACCGCATTGCCAACATCGACACCAAGCTGAAAAACGGCGACATCGTAGAGGTCATCACCTCCAAGGCCGCCAAGGGGCCCAGCCGGGACTGGCTGAATATCTGCCAGAGCAACCAGGCCCGTACCAAGATCAAGCAGTGGTTCAAGAAGGAGAAGCGGGACGAGAACATCATCCACGGCAAGGCCTCCTTCGAGTCTGAAATGAAGCGCTCCGGTCTGCCCCTGTCCGCCCTGAATGACCCCGAGCTGGAAGGCGCACTGCTGCGCAAGCTGGCCTTTGACAACTGGGACGATATGTATGCCGCCATCGGCTACGGCGGCCTCACTGCCGTGAAGGCTGTGGGCCGCATCCGGGACGATATCAATAAATCCATCAAGGCCCAGGCCGGGGAAAAGCTGCCCCAGTCGCCTCTGCGGGTGAATCCCGACAGCGAGGCCGTCAAGCAGAACCGCCACGCGGTCAACGGCGTGATCGTGGAGGACATTGACTCCTGCATGATCAAATTCGCCAAATGCTGCACCCCCGTTCCCGGGGATGCCATTGTGGGCTTTATCACCAAGGGCTTCGGCGTTTCCGTCCACCGGGCGGACTGTCCCAACGCCCAGAACCGGGAAGACCCCAAGCAGGCAGGCCGCTGGGTGCGGGTCCGCTGGGCCAATATGGAAGAGCAGCCCTTCGAGACCACCTTGGAGCTGGACTGCATCACAAGAGACGGCCTGGTGCTGGATGTGGCCCAGGCGCTGACCACCGCCCGGGTCCGGGTGAAGGAGCTTAACGGCCGCGACCTTGCCAACGGCCGCAGCACCATTACCGTCCGCTTTGAGGTGAAGAACACCGCCGAGCTGAATGCCATACGCACAAAGCTCCTGAATATCCGCGATGTCACGGGCTCCAAGCGGGGCCAGAATTAAAGGAGGCCCTTTTATGCGTGCGGTTTTAACAAGAGTCAAATACGCCTCCGTCACCATTGGCGGAGAGGTCGTCGGGAAAATCGGGCAGGGTTTTCTGATTCTGCTGGGCGTTGGTCCGGAGGATACCGAAGAAACCTGCCGTGTTCTGGCCGAAAAGGCCCTGGGGCTGCGGATTTTTGAAGACGAAAACGGAAAAATGAACTTAGGACTGGAAGCCGTCCGGGGAGAAATTCTGGTGGTCAGCCAGTTCACCCTCTATGGCAACTGCCGCAAGGGCCGCCGCCCCAGCTTTACGGAGGCCGCAGACCCTGAGCTGGGGAACAAGCTCTATGAGCAGTTCTTGAAGGAATGCGAGCGCCTGGGCTACCCGCCCCAGCACGGGCGGTTTGGGGCAGATATGAAGGTGGAATCCCTGAACGATGGCCCCATCACCCTGATTTTGGACACCGACCAGCTGATGAACACCCCCAGAAGGAGCTGACTGTATGCTGAAGATCCACGTTCTCCCCCTGGGAGATTACCAAACCAACTGCTATATCGTTCATGAAGAAAACAGCACCGATTGCCTCATCATTGACCCCGGCTACGAGCCGGAAATCATTTCTTCCTATCTGGAGGAAAAGGGTCTGACCCCCGAAGCGATCCTGCTGACCCACTGCCACTTTGACCACGTGGGGGCCGTCAAGGATCTGGCGGCGCAGTATGACTGCAAGGTTTTCCTCGATAAGAAAGAGCTGGCCATGCCCCCTATGCTGACAAACGGGCCTCTATACTATACGGACGGCTACGGAGATGGCGACACGCTGACGCTGGCCGGTATCCCCATTCAGGTACTGGAAACCCCGGGCCACACCCCCGGCTCCGTGTGCCTGATTATGGAGGACACCCTATTTTCCGGAGACACCCTGTTTGCCGGTTCCTGCGGGCGGACGGACCTGCCCTGTGGGGATGCCCGGGCCATGCGGGATTCTCTGCGCCGCCTGGCAGCCCTTTCCGAAAACTACCGGGTCTGCCCCGGCCACGGTCCCAGCTCCACGCTGAACCGGGAAAAGCAGACAAATCCCTATCTATAAAAGGACGGACCCATGATTCAACTGACTTTATCCGGTCATGACGACCGTTACGCCGTAGAGCAGCTTCTGCTGTCCCTCTTCCCTGAGAGTGCCCAGGTCCAGGCGGTTTCCGCCCTGCATCGAGGGCAAACCTGGCTCACCTCCACGGCAAAAATCACCCTGGACGGCCGGACCGTCAGCGCCTCCCGGCGCATCCGGGCAGCGGAAGAAACCGTCCGGCTGCGGCGCAGAGCCCTGCAGCAGAGCGTCTATCTGGCGGCAGTACAGCTGCTCCCCCAAGAGCCTGCCTGGGGTGCCCTGGCCGGGGTTCGCCCCACCAAGCTGACCACCAAGTGCCTTTTGGAGGGCGGAACACCCAAAAGCGCCGAAAAGCTCCTGAAGGATGTCTATTTCGTCACACCCCAGCGGCGACGTCTGGCGGTGGACTGCTCTGTCTCCACCGTAGAGGCTGTGCACAAGACCCAGCCCTCCGATGTCAGCGTCTATGTGGGCATTCCCTTCTGCCCCACCCGCTGCGCCTATTGCAGCTTTGTCAGCCGCACCATTGGCAAGAAAACCGAACTGATGGAACCCTATCTGGAGGCGCTGCTGAAGGAGATTCAGTGCACCGGCGCGCTTCTCCGGCAGTCCGGAAGAACAATACGCAGCCTCTACATGGGCGGCGGTACCCCCACGACCCTGACAAGCCCCCAGATGGCCCGGCTTCTGGACGCCATCCGGGACAGCTTCGATTTGTCCCGCTGCCTGGAATTCACCGTAGAAGGCGGCAGACCCGATACCCTGGATGCGGAAAAGCTGCAAACCATCTTTGACCACGGCGCAGACCGGATGAGCATCAACCCCCAGACCATGGAGGACTCCGTACTCCGGGCCTGCGGGCGGCCACATAAGGCCGAAGATGTCCTTCGCGCCTACGGCGAGGCGGTGGACGCAGGCTTCCGGGACATCAACATGGACCTGATTGCAGGCCTGCCAACGGATACCGTGGACGGCTTCTGCCGCAGTCTGGACCGGGTAATCGATCTGAACCCCGCCAATATCACCGTACATACTTTGGCGCTGAAAAAGGGAGCGGACCTGTTCGAAAAGCGGGAAAACCTGCCCTCTGCCGAGGATGTAACCCGGATGGTTGCCTATGCCGAGGACCGACTCCGGGCCGTAGGGTACAAGCCCTACTACCTGTACCGGCAAAAATATATGTCCGGCTCCTTTGAAAACGTAGGCTGGAGCCGGGACGGACGGGACTGCCTGTACAACATCTACATGATGGAAGAGACCCACACCATTCTCTCCCTGGGCGGCGGCGGCATGACCAAGGTAAACCTGCCGGATGGACATCTCACCCGCTTCCACAACCCCAAATTCCCGGAGCAGTATATTGAGCAGATCGATTCCGTACAAGCGCAGAAAAGGGAGATTTTCGCGCTGCTGGATTCTCTGGATCCCACAAAGCAGGGGATCGTCTGATTTTCTCCGGCTTTATCTCACCGAAAGGAATTGCGTATTTTGGATACTTTCATTACCAATGTCACCGCTGTGACCATGACCCCCGGCACCGAGGTCCTCTTTGGGGTCAACATCGGCATTACCGATGGAAAAATCGAATTTATCTCCAAAAAGGTCCCGGAGGAAATGCCGAAGACCATCATCGAGGGCACCGGCATGGTGGCCATGCCCGGCCTCATCAACTGCCACACCCACCTGGCAACCTCTGTGCTGCGGTGCTTCACCGATGACCTGACCAATAAAGAGGCCCTGGAGGCCCTGCTGCAAAAGGAAGCCAAGATGGACTCCCGCAGCGCCAAGGCAGCGGCTCTGCTGTCCATTGCGGAGTGCCTGCGCTTCGGCGTGACCTCCGTGTCCGATCTTTATTACTACCCCAACGCCACCGCCCAGGCTGTGGCCGAAAGCGGCATCAAGGCCAATCTGGCCCTGTCCAGCTATCGCTACATCGACCAGAACGAGGAATTCGACTTTGAGACCGACGAGCAGTGCCGGGAGCTGCAAAAGGTTGTGGACAAGTGGCACGGCTATGACAACGGCCGGATCAAAATCGATGCGGGCATCTTCGCAGAATATACCTCTAACTATCCCCTCTGGGAATCTCTGGCGGGCTTCGCCAGCGAGAAGGGGCTGGGCATGCAGCTGCATCTGAGCGAAACCCGGAATGAGGTGGACTCCTGCCTGGACCGCACAGGCATGACCCCCGGGGAGCTGCTGGCCTGCCACCGGCTCTTCGCTGTCCCGGCCACGGCTTCCGGCTGCGCCTTCCTGGAGAGCGAGGAGGCCAAAATGCTGGGCAAGAAAAAGGTAAGCGCCGTGGCGCTGCCCCTGTCCGCCGCCAAAAACGGCCAGCCCTGCGCCCCCATTACAGACCTGGTGAAGGCCGGTATGAATGTGGCTCTGGGGACCGACGGGGCCATCCAGGCGGGCAATCTGGATATGTTCGAGGTCATGCGGGGCGCTGCCATGTCCGTCCGGGCCTCCAAGGGAGACCCCTCCGCCCTGCCCAGCTCCGCCGCCCTGATGATGGCCACCTTCTGCGGTGCCCAGGCCCAGGGTAGAGCCCAGGAGTGCGGTATGCTGAAAGAGGGTATGGATGCCGACCTGGTGCTGGTGGACTTCACAGCACCCCACCTGATGCCCTGCCACAATGTACTCACCGGTCTTGTGTATGCCGCAAAGGGCGGCGATGTAGCCATGACCATGGTCCGGGGCAACATTCTCTACCAGAACGGCCGCTTCCCCACCATCGACCTGAACGCCGTGGTGGAGGAGCTGACAACCTACGCCATCCCCAAGCTCTTCACAAAGGAGGAAAATGATGTCGAATAAGCAGGAAGGTCAGAACTTTTTGCAAGGCACTGCCATATTGGCCATGGCCACCGCCCTGGTGAAAATCATGGGCGCTGTGTACAAAATTCCCCTGAACGCCATTATTGGCGAACAGGGCTTCGGCTATTTCAACACTGCCTACGAAATCTACAACGTCCTGCTTATGATCTCCACCGCCGGGCTTCCCGTTGCCATGAGCCGCATGATCTCCCAGGCCAATTCTCTGGAAAATTACAATCAGGTCCGCCGTATCTACGCCGCAGCCAGAAGTATTTTTTTGACCTTCGGTATCGTCGGCAGCGTGCTCATGACGGCCTTCTGCCGCCAACTGGCCCGATTTCAGAACCAGCCGGATGCCTGGGCCGCCATCGGCTTTCTGGGGCCCTGTGTGCTGCTGATCTGCATCATTTCCACCTTCCGGGGCTTCTTCCAGGGACAGGGTAATATGGTACCCACCTCCGTCTCCCAGGTTATCGAGGCCGTTGTCAAACTGGTTGTAGGCATGGGGGCAGCCGTGCTGCTGCTGCGCTCTACCGGCTCCGTCTCCCTGGCATCCGGCGGCGCCATTCTGGGTGTCACTGCCAGCTGTCTGATCAGCGTGGTCTATCTTTTTATCGTATTCCGGAAGCATTTCCAACGCCTGCCTCGCTCCAAGGACAAGCCCTGGAGTTATCAGGAAACCGTCAAGGCCCTGCTCTTGATTGCCATCCCCATTACTCTGGGCTCTGCCTGTCTGCAGATCATTACGGCCCTTGCCAGCAAAATCTACATGGGGCGACTGCTGGCCTCCGGTATCTCCCAGCGTTCTGCGGACACCATGCGTGGCATCCATGTCATGACGCAGACCATCTTCAATATGCCCTGCGCCTTTATCACACCCATTACGGTCAGCATCATTCCTGCCATCACAGCCCAGCTCACCACCGGAGACCATGCGGATGCCCGGAAAACCGAGGAATCCGCTGCCCGGATTACAGGACTTATCGCCATCCCCTGTGCCATCGGCCTGGCTGTGCTTGCCCGGCCCATTACGGCGCTGCTTGGCGGCTACACCGGTGAAAAGCTGGACCTGGCTGCAAGGCTCATGACCATTCTGGGCATCTGCGTCTTCTTCAACGCCGTGGTGCTGGTCACCACCGCCATTATGCAGGCCCATGGGAATGTGATTCTGCCGGTGGTGAATATGGCACTTGCAGGCGGTATACGCCTGCTAAGCGTCTATATTCTCGCCAGGAATCCAAAAATCGGCATTGTTGGTGCACCCATCAGCAATCTGATGTGCTATGTGCTCATCTTTCTGCTGAATCTGCTGTCTATTCATCATCTTTACAACGATGCACCGCAGATTCTGCCCAATGTGCTGCGGCCCTTGCTCTCCGGCCTTCTCATGGGGGCCTGTGCCTACGGATGCTATCAGGCTATGCTGACGGCGCATATCGGCAGTCGGCTGCTGCTCTGCGCTGTGCCGGTATCTGTGGGTGCAATCGTCTATCTTGCCGCCGTCATCTTTCTAAAAGTTCTCCGTAAGGAAGACTGCATGCTGCTGCCCAAGGGGGAGAAAATTGCCCGTTGGCTGCATTTGGAAAACTGAAGCTGATACGATCAAGCATCAATAGATCCTATAAAATCAGCAGGGGTCTCCCTTTTCAGAAAGCCCCCTGCAGTCGTGTTCTGGCAGACAAAATCTACCGAAACCGCGAAAATCTCCGCCGCTGCAAAGAGAGGGGTATCCGGCTGTCCGGCCCTGCGCTGGGAAGGCCCAACGAGGAACGGAACAAGGTTCAGGATTACCAGGACGAATGCGAGCGGGTAGAAGTAGAGCGCAAATTCAGCCTGGGAAAGCGGAAATGTGGAATGGGTCTGGTGACAGTGAAGCCGGAAGATACAGCTGCGCATGTGGTTGCTCTGTCCATTCTGCTGCTGAATCTGCGAAAGATTCAGTACGCTTTTTTACAATTTCTGGATTGGCTGCTCGGCTTTTTGCAACCGTGCGAAAAACTGAGGGTTGTTCAGTAGACATTATAATAAAGGGATGAAAATGCTAGTAAGCAGGGTAAAACGGCAGCACTGAACTAACGGCAGAGTCCTGATATTAGAATTCTGCCGATTGGAAAGATCTGTTGACCTCGGCGGAAGGTCTATTATTACATCACCAACCTGCAGGGCGATGTAATAAGCCTCGAAACCACCGACGGTATGCAGGGCGCACACTACTATTACGATGCCTGGGGCAAGATTCTGGCATGTGATGGTGCGGTTGCGGAGCTGAATCCTCTGCGGTACCGCGGGTATGTGTACGACCAGGAGACGGGGTTCTATTATCCGCAAAGTCGGTACTATGATCCGACTGTCTGCAGATTTATAAACGCTGATTGCTATGCCAGCACAGGACATGGAATTGCAGGCTACAATATGTTTGCGTACTGCAATAACAATCCAGTTTCTCAGTGTGATCCTGATGGTGAAATTGCAGTCACAACGATGATCCTAATCGGATCGGCTATTTTGGGAGCAATAAGTGCTGGATATACCGCTTATAAAGAATACAAGGCCGGGTACAGTACAGGGCGGATGATTGGAGATTCTGTTTGTGCCGGATTTGCAAGTTTTAGTATTGTATATTCTGGTGGCACATCTTTATATCAATGCTATCAAAACTATTGCTATCTTCAAGGTCTTACACCGGTAACGGATGTAGCATTTTCTAATGGTTCAGCAACTGGGGCATATGCCGCAACGCACACACCAACTAGAAGTGTATATAGATCTGTTAGCAATGCAGAAGCGCTAGATATAAAAAACACTGGACGATTTAATTTGGCTCCTGGTGGTATGGAAACCAAGCAATTTGGATTCGATCTCTCCGAAACAAGAAAATTCGGAAATATGATGGGGCAGAACACTATCGTAAGTGCAAAGGTTCCTGAAAGTATGCTTAATCAGTTGTATAGAGAAGGAGTTGACACGACCATATTCCGTGCAGGCACTTTGACTGTTTACTGGGATCGACTTGACGCGTTTAACCAGGCCGTTAGCGGATCGATTAAATTTATACCATAAGGAATGAGATGTTATGAATCGTTTACCTGATGTTGAAGTGATATTTGAATTCAATAGCACGAGAAGAAATCCCGCAAATGATGGCTACAGACCAGCACACTTGGTAACAGACAACTATTTAACAACTGGCATTCATCATTACTATGGTGTTGAGTCTGTACCACCAAATGGGACAGCAAAGGGAACAATTACATTTTTAACTCCTGAAGCATATCCGCATTGCTTATGGATTGGGAAAAAAATTAGGATACAAGAAGGTGCCCATATCGTTGGATATGCAACTATAACCAGAATTTATAATCCAGTGTTATGTGTAGAGAGTCAAGAGTAAATCATACAAGCAAGCGTAGCTTCTATGGTATTACAGCACCTTTCAGGACGAGCCCTATGCTATCCCATTACCGTTTGCATCTTACACGTATGATGGCGAGACTTAGACGGACATAAGTTGGGTGAACGTTGAAATCCATTGCCCTTTATCACTCGGTTCAGTAACTTCGGTAGCAAGACCATTACATTGTCAAAGACTTTATACTCCGTCCTGTTCACTTCCGCTCAGGCTGACGAGTTGACATCCTCCACTGTCCAAAGCACATGGGATCCTGAGTACACCATCATCAACGAGCCGGACGATTACTACGGACGACCCGGTGACATTGCTACCTTTATCGTAGAGGCCGAGGGAAAGAACCTGTCCTATCAGTGGCTGTATCAGGCTCCTGGCTCCGATGAGTTTGTGTACTGCACCAGCAGTGACGCCACCACCAATACCCTCCGTGTGGAGATGACCGCCGAAAGCGACGGTGCCCAGTACCGCTGCTTCATCACCGACGCCAATGGCGATATGGGCAGTACCCGCTGCGCAACGGTCAAGCTGGATGTTCGTGACTGGACCATGGAGTACGAGGCCGGCGGCCTGCGTACCAAGCGTTCCAGTGCCGAGAAAACCTACAACTACATTTACAGCGGCGATAAGCTGGTTCGGATGACCTGTGGCGATAACATCCTGGACTTCACCTATGATGCCAACGGAGCGCCTTTGACGCTGGTCACTGGAGGGAAGGTCTATTATTACCTCACCAATCTTCAGGGCGATGTAATGAGCATTGAATCCAGCGACGGCACCCCTGTGGCGAGTTATTGCTACGATGCCTGGGGCAAGATTCTGGCATGTGATGGTGCCCTTGCGGAGCTGAATCCTCTGCGGTACCGCAGCTATGTGTACGACCAGGAGACAGGTTTCTATTATCTGCAGAGCCGGTATTATGATCCGGCGCTTAGACGTTTTATCGCTGCGGATGCATATATTTTTACCAGCCAGGGATTAACTGGTGCCAACACTTTTGTGTACTGCGGGAACAACCCTGTAGCCAGATACGATACCGAGGGAAAACTTTGGGGGACAGTTGCTGGAGCGGTTGCCTTTAGATATGCATCTGATGTATTTGAGAATTTTATAGATGGTAAAACCGGTCGAGATCTTTTTATGCCGAGATCTTCTTTGGCCGAGTACACTGCTGTGGCCATTACGTCACTCATTCCAGGGGGATCACTTGTAAAAGCTGTGCTAAGTAGCACGGTCAGTGAAACAATCATTTGGACGGATAACATACTGAACGGAAAAGCGGGAGCTAATAGCGTCCAAAATTCGCTTAAAAATGTTGCGGTTAATTCCCTTATTGATTATGGAATGGGACGTTTGTTAAGCAATACATTCGAGACAATGGGATCAGCAGACTTACCCTCATATGCCGGAAAGCAGTCAGGACATGGGTGGGGCAGGAATCTTCAAAAGACCTACAATGCCTTACAAAGATCGAATACGGTTGGACGTTTCATAGGTCGAACAGCGCAAAAATTATTTGAGATTGGTGTCAATTATATGCAAGAATTTAGCTAGGAGTAACTATGAATAATTTTAGTGGGATTGTATATCGGCTATGGGCTGAAGCTGGCATAGTAACGCTGATTGGAATTGCATGTATGCTGAAAGGGTTCGGTGCGGATTCTAAATCTCGTAAGCAGGACTTCCTTGCAGCCGCGCTATGTATCGGTTGCGGCCTTGCGCTTGCTGTCTATTATGCATCATGTTTATGTTCTCCCCAAGTATCTTCTTTTGAGGGAAGTTTTTACGAAGAGCATGCTAATAGCCGTGTTGCACCACCACTACCATTAACAATGGAATATTCCTTTCTTGACGGAGAAAAAATATCCCATTCTTTTTACCTCGATGTCTTGTCAAAAAAAGATATTTTTCCGGAAGATTTTCGCAAGGATAGCGAATACACTATTTGGTATGAAGAACGGACGGAAATTATTGTTCGAGTTGAAAGCAGTGGATCATAATCAAGAAAAGCATTTCATTTAACTTACCACAACCAGGCAACAGTAAACGGAAGCGGTAGCAATATTTGTTCTAGCTATACTATTTTAAGAAAGGAAAGGAGGGGGCTGTTAGAAAAGTATGTCGCTGCGAACCAGTGACCGATGTCACTGGTGTGGTACCCCAAGGGTATTTC
>UQGU01000031.1 GCA_900540635.1 uncultured Eubacteriales bacterium
TGGCCGTTGTAACGCAACCTTAGGAGGCGGACGCTCTATCCAGCTGAGCTATTGGGGCATAAGCATAGCTATTCTACAGAGAATTTTTCGGATTGTCAAGCACAATTCGGCACATTTTTTGGATGGGATGGCATATACTGTCCAATAGTTTTTTCAGAAAGGAGCACAGACATTGAAAGCCGCACATAATGTATTGGAAGATCTGGATGATCTGATTTTCGAGGAATCCGACGGCGGTCCCAGCGAGCGCTGACGGTATGGGGGCTGCTGCAATCCGCAGCAGCCCTGAAAATCTATTGCAGCCTGCTTACTTCCATTATTGACCAGTCTGTGAGATGGGTGTATAATAAATTTGAATATATATGTAAACAAGTCGCGTGAAGCGAATTGAACGATACGGTGAAATGGAGAATAGATATGAGGCAGGATAGAAAGAAACGGAATATGGGCGAGAATACGCTGTTGCTCTTGCTGACAGTCATACTCTTTATATGCCTTTATACGGTGGCTTTGCAGGCAGGGTTCCGCAAAAGCACAGAAGAATTTACCTTTTCCAGAGATACCCAGGCGGCGGACGCGATCCACAGGATCGTATCGAATCAGTTTTCAAGAAGTGATTTTGAAGATATCAACACTGTGGAGGATATGACTTCCGAGGCCTATCAGAGCCATCAGCGGGAGCTGAATGGGCTGCGCTTCCTGAATTCCACCCGGTATCTCTATACGGCCAAGCGGGGGGTGGACGGAAAGCCAATCTATGTGATCGATGGCCTTGACTTAGGAGCTGAGGACTTCGCCTATCCCGGTACATATATTGAAGAAGAGATGATTCCCTATATAGAGGCAGCCCTTTCCGGCGAAACGATTTACTCCAAGGAGATTGTGGACACCACCTGGGGGCATATTTTCACGGCTTGTTATCCGGTTGTGGCCACAGATGGAACGGGGGAGATCATCGGCGCCCTTTGCATGGAAATGGATATGGAAGATACCTATGCTTTCCTGCGCAGCAGCAATCGATCCACCCTCCGGGTAGCCTGCATTGCGGTGATTGGTACGGTGCTGCTGATGGTGTGGCTCTATTCCATTCGGCGGGAACAGCTGCAGAAGGAGCTCCGGCAGCAGGCAGCATTGGAGCAGGCACTGGAAAAAGCTGACAGCGCAAACCGCTCCAAATCTGCTTTTCTGATGAACATGAGCCACGACATCCGCACACCGCTGAATGGCATCATTGGCTTGATCAAAATCAATATGGCCCACTTTGAGGATGTAGAACTGGTCCGGAAAAATTACGAGAAAATGCTGATCTCCGCGGACCACCTGTTGTCGCTGATCAATGATGTCCTGGAGGTTAGCAGGCTGGAGGACGGAACCACGGAGCTGGCCCATGAGCCGATGGATCTGGAAAAGGTTGCCCATGAGGTGAACAGCATCATCAGCGAGCGGGCCGCAGAGGCAGACATCACGGTGGAGCACAGTGCGGATGCGTTCGAGTGCCCTTATGTCTACGGAAGTGCCCTGCACTTGCGGCGGATTTTTCTGAATATTTACGGAAACTGCATCAAATACAACCGGGCAGGGGGAAAGATCAAAACAACTGTAGAGTGTGCAGCCCGGGATGATCGGACCGTTACCTATCACTGGACCATTACCGACACCGGCATGGGCATGAGCGAGGACTTCCTGAAGCATATCTTCGAGCCCTTCACGCAGGAAAAGAACACCGCTCGCAGCGTTTACCAGGGAATCGGCCTGGGGATGACCATCGTCAAGGAGCTTCTGAACAAAATGGGCGGAACCATTGCCGTTGCCAGCGAAGAAAGGATGGGCTCCACTTTTGAAATCACCATTCCCTTCGAAATTGCGCCAAAACCCGCCCAGGAGGCACTGGAAGCGGCAGCTATGCCGAGTATTGCGGGAGTGTCTCTGCTGCTGGTGGAGGACAATGCGCTCAATGCGGAAATTGCCGAGACCCTTTTGAAGGACAGGGGCGCAAAGCTCACCCTGGCGAAGGACGGCCAAGAGGCCGTGGAGCTGTTTGAAAAGAGCCGACCGGGAACCTTTGACGGCATTTTGATGGATGTGATGATGCCGGTGATGGACGGCCTGACGGCAACGAAGACTATTCGCGCTTTGCCCCGGCCTGACGCTGCCACCATTCCCATTATTGCCATGACGGCAAACGCCTTCCAGGAGGATGCCCAGAAGTGCTATGACGCCGGGATGAATGCCCATATTGGGAAGCCCCTGGAAATGGACAAGGTGGTCACAGTAATTTCGCAGTTTTGCGGATGCAAAGAGAACACAAAAAAACACGGGCCGATCGTGGCCGGAAAAAGAGAGGATAAAGCATGAAAAAAGCGATTCTGGTTGTTTCCTTTGGAACCTCCTATCAGGATGCACTGAAAAACAATATTCTGGCCGTGGAGACGGCCATCGGGGATGCGTTCCCTGGCTGGGAGGTTCGCCGGGCGTTTACCAGCTCCATCATCATGAAGAAGCTGCTCAGACGGGACGGAATGGAGATCGATACCGTTTCTCGGGCCATGGAAAAGCTGGAAAAAGAGGGCTATACCCACATTGCGGTGCAGCCAACCCATGTGATGCACGGAGAAGAATATGAAAAGCTGCTGTCTCAACTGGAGCCCTTCCGCCAGAAGCTGAATGTCTGGGTGGGGGAGCCCCTGCTGGACCGGCAGGAAGACTATGCCCAGGCATCAGATGCGCTGCTCTCTTGGCTGCCTCCCAGGGCAGCGGATGAGGCACTGGTGCTGATGGGACACGGATCGGCCCACTTTGCCAACGCGGCCTATGGTCAGCTGGAGCAGAATTTGCAGGACCTGCAGGAGAATGTTTTTGTGGGTACAGTAGAGGGCTATCCGACTCTGGAGCGGGTAGAGCGGCAGCTGGCTGCCCGGCCCTCCATAAAAAAGATTGTTCTTGCACCTTTTATGCTGGTTGCCGGTGACCATGCTCAGAATGATATGGCCGGGGATGAAGACTCCTGGAAGGCCCGGCTGGAGGCCAAGGGCTACAGCGTTCGCTGCATTTTGAAGGGCCTGGGCGAGTGCCCCGCCATTCAGCAGATTTTTGTGCAGCACTGCGCTGAGGCAGTGGAGGCGCTCTGCGTCAAGGGAAAGCTCTGGGGCGTGGGCGTCGGTCCCGGGGACCCGGAGCTGCTGACGCTGAAAGCAGCCCGAGTGCTGGAGGAGGCGGACGTTGTCCTGGCCCCGGATACGGGCAAGGCGGATAAGACGGCGCTGGACATTGTCAGCGGGCATTTAAACGGAAAGGAGCCCATCCTGGTTTCCATGCCCATGACCCGGGACCCGGAGGTCCTGGAGCAGGCGCACAGTGCGGCGGCGCAGAAGATTGCCTCCTATCTGGATGCGGGAAAGCAGGTGGCATTTATCACCCTGGGGGATGCCACGGTGTATTCTACTTACATGTATGTTCACGAGAAGGTGCGCGCTATGGGCTATGATGTGGAGGTGGTGCCCGGCGTGCCCTCCTTCTGCGCTGCTGCAGCCCGGCTGAATATCTCCCTGTGCCAGGGCAGTGAGCCCCTGCTGGTGATTCCGGCTTCTCACAGTGCGGAAAAGCTCCTGGATGTTCCGGCCAACAAGGTGTTCATGAAGGCGGGTTCTGCCATTCTGGACCTGAAAAAGACGCTGGAAGAAAAAAATATGCTTGAGAATGCTTCCATGGTGGAAAATTGCAGCATGGAAAATGAGCGCGTGTACCCGGATTTCCGGGATTTGAAGGAAAATTCCGGCTATTTTTCCCTGGTGATCGTAAAATAAGAAGGCTTCCTGCAAGAAATTTGCCTGCCCCGAAAGGGGACAGGCAAATTTTTTATGCGGCGGGCTCTTCCTGATAGGTCCTTACGCCGAAGACAAAGTAGACAATGTGGAATACCCACACGAGCCCAAGGACAACGCAGCCGGAGACGATTCCACGGAGGCCCATGACCACGAAGCCAATGCTCATAAGCAGGGTTACGGTGACCATAGGCATCCAGGGCGGCGCAGTCCGGGCAAAGCGTCTTGCTGTGATGCTTTTTGTGGCAGTAGAGGCGGACCATCAGAGAGACTGTCTCCTTTTCCCGCTCTCGCTTGGTTACTATGTCCATCAACTCAGCCTCCCGCGCTCTACAGAGTAGACGGTATCCGCAATGCCCATGGTGGACTTCCGGTGGGAGACCAGAATCACGGTTTTATCCTGACACTCCGTCTGTAAGGCCTTCAGAATGACCGCCTCATTCAGGCTGTCCAGATTGGAGGTGGGCTCGTCCAGCAGCAGGAAGGGGGCATTGTGCAGAAAGGCTCTGGCCAGTCCCAGCCGCTGCCGTTCGCCGCCGGAGAGGGTATCGCCCAGCTCGCCGACCTCGGTGTCATAGCCCTTGGGAAGACCCATGATAAAATCGTGGACGGAGGCCTTCTTGCAGGCGGCGATGATTTCTTCCTCCGTGGCATCCAACTTGGCGATGCAGAGGTTTTTCCGGATGGAGTCGTGGAAAAGGTGGGTCTGCTGGGTCACGAAGCTTTCCATATCCCTTAGATTTTCGGTGTTGATTTCGTCAACGCTTTTCCCGGAGGCGGTGACCTTGCCTTCCGTGACGGGCCAGAACCGCATGAAGAGTTTCAAAAGCGTGGATTTTCCGGAGCCGGAGCGGCCGGTAATGCCGATGACCTTGCCCTCGGGGATGTTCAGGCTGAGATCCTCCAGAATCTGCTCCCCGCCGTAGGAGAAGCTGACGTTCTCGGCAGCAGCGCCGTGGAACTCCACATTGGCTTTCCCGGTGACGTCCGGGGCCACGGGGCTTTCGTCCAGAATGTCCAGCACCCGGTTTCCGGCGGCGAAGGTATTTTGTAGGGTAGCGCCCAGGGCAGCCAGAGAGACCACAGGGCCGAAGGAACTCATCATGGCGAGGGTGGCAATGAGACAGCCCTCAAAGCCTACCAGATGTGCAGACAAAAACAGCATGGCCAGGTCAAACAGCAGGATGGTCGTATTGACTGCAGCTGTATTCTTTCCGGCAGTGCGCTTCATGTGCGCTTCCGTCTGGGAGAGAGCATCCGTCTGCGCATCCATTTCGGCCAGACGCTTCCGGCCCTGCCCGTATTGGACGGTCTCCGGCAGGCCGCGCAGGCTGTCCAGCACGAAGGCGGAGAGCTTGCCTGCACTGCTGCGGAATTGAATCCCGTCGTCACCGCAGCGCTTGGAGGTGACCAGGGGAATGACAATGCCCACGACTGCATAGGCGCTCAGCGCCAACACGCCCAGGGCAGTATGAATGCAGCCAATGAAGAGAACCATCATCAGGCAGAACAGAAATGCAATGCAGATGGGGGAGATGGTGTGGGCATAGAACACCTCCAGCAGCTCAATGTCCGAGGTGATCACGGAGATCAGGTCTCCCTTGTCCTTTCCCTCCAGCTTGGCAGGGCACAGGCGGCGCAGGGCCCCGAAGACCTTGTCCCGAATCAGGGCCAGGAGCTTGAAAGCAATGAAATGGTTGCAGGATTGCTCGGCGTAGCGCAGGAAGCCCCGCACCAGTGCAAAGAGAAGAACGGCGGCGAAGAGCCAGCCCAGAGACATGGACCACTCCGGGTGCAGTACATTCAAAATGGCGTAGCCGCCGAACACCGTAATAAACGTGGCGCAGAGGTTGCCAAGAAGCCCCATGGCAATGGCCAGAAGCATGAAGCCCAGCATGGGCCTGACCAGACCGATCAGCTGAGTCATGACATTCAATCCGCTTCGTTTCATTCTGCGTCGCCTCCTTTTGTCATATTTTCCAGCTCCTGCTGGGCCTGCCAGAGCTTTGCGTAGGTGCCGTTTTTGGCCAAGAGAGCCCGGTGCGTTCCGTGTTCCACCACGGTTCCGCGGTCCAGAACGTAGATATTGTCCGCACCGGCAACATTTGCCAGACGGTGGGAGATGAGAATAACGGTTTTTGTTTTGGCTAGGGTGTGAATCTGGGCCATGATCTCGTTTTCACTCTCCACATCAATATTGGAGGTGGCTTCATCAAAGATATATACGGGACTGTCGTGCAGCAGGGCCCGGGCCAGGGCAAGCCGCTGGCACTGGCCGCCGGAGAAATTGCCGCCCTTTTCCTGGAGAATCGTGTCCAGCCCCTGCTGGCTGCGCAGGAAGGAAGCCAGATTGACCTGCTCCAGAACCTGCCAGAGGGCAGCATCGTCTGCATCGGGCCGGGCCATGCGCAGATTGTCCCGCACGGTGCCCTTGAACAGATAGCTCTGGTGGGATACATAGGTAAAGTGCTCCATCAGGCTGCTTTCCGAGAGTGCCTCCATGGGCACGCCCCCCACCGTCAGTTCCCCGGAAAAGCCCCGGCTTCTGCCCATCAGCAGAGAGGCCAGTGTGGATTTTCCGCAGCCGGATTCGCCTACAATGGCGGTGAAGCTGCCTTCCGGGAAGGACACGGTCACGCCGTGGAGAATTTCCCGGTCCGAGTCATAGCCGAAGTGCAGCTGTTTGCATTCGATGGTGCACGCTTCGGGCACGGGTGTGCTCTTTTGGGCCGGTTCCGGCAGATCCAACAGCCGGAAGATTTTGTCTGAGGCAGCCATGCCGTTCATGGCAATGTGGAAATAGGAGCCCAGGATGCGCATGGGCAGGAAGAAGTCTGCCGCCAGAAGGATGATGAGAATACACCCGGCCAGGTCAACCCGGCCTGCCCGGAACTGGGTGGTGGCAAGAATCACACCCAGAGCCGCACCGCCGTAGGCAATCAGGTCCATAACGGTGATGGAATTGAGCTGCATGGTCAGAACCTTCATAGTGATTTTGCGGAAATGCTCACTCTGCTCGTTCATTTCCCGGTGCTTGAAGGCATCTGCCCGGTAGATCTTTGCGGTGGTCAGACCCTGGAGGTTTTCCAGGAAGGTGTCGCCCAGGGCTGTGTATTCGCCCCAATATTTGGAAAGAAGCTTTTTCGCCCACCGCTGAATGGCAACGATGGTCACAGGAATCAGGGGTACGCAAATTAAGAGCACAATGGCGCTGGGAAGATTCACAAAGCTCAGCACGCAGAACAGAGTCAGCGGGGCCAGCATGGCATAGAAAAACTGGGGAAGGTAGGAGCCAAAGTAGGTTTCCAGCTGGTCCACACCTTCCACAGCCACCTGGACCACCTCGGAGGTATTGACCTGCTCTTTGTAGCTGGTTCCCAGGCGCAGAAGCTTTTCATAGATCCGGTGCCGCAGCTTTTTCTTCACGGCCCGGGAGGAGAGAAAACTCATTCGGCTGGAAGCAATGCTGCATCCATAGCGCGCTGCAATGGCGGCTGCGGCAATGAGCGCCGTTTGCATGATTTGCTTTGTCCCGGCGGTGCCGGTGTACAGACCCTGAAGCATATGGGCAATGGCGGCCATCATAGAAATATTTGCCGCCAGGGAGACCCACTGGCAGGCAACGTTTCCGGCAATGTACTTTTTGCTTTCTCCGACTGTGCCGATCAGTCGCTTGTTGATCATCATAGAATTCCCCCACACAATACAGTTCGCTTTTGCTAACCACTATCTAAAAATTAGCGGCGACTAACCGCTGGGGATTCTATCATAATTTTACCCTTTTGTCAACAAACTGGCTCCTGTAAAAGCGGAATTCCATTAACTTAAGGCGAATTTGTCCGTTTTTTGCAGGGGCCAATGTCCACATCAGCCCGATAGGTTCGATTTTGTCCCAGGTGGTACGATAAAAATGGCCCACAATTGGCTGCTTTCATTGCACGAAGCGCTCAAGTCGATGGATGACGGGGTGATATAGGCATCGTTCCCTACGAATATTTACAAAGCATTCATTCGTGCAATCGTTTTTGGGAGTCCATATCTCCTATTGCAAAAGCCTGTTTTTGCCTTATAATAATATACAAAGAGGAGGGAAGGGCTATGGCAGTGATGCACCTGAATAAATTTGAAATGCAGACCCAGAATAAAGAGGAAATTATTCCTTCCTTTTCTGAGGACTTTCCTTACGTAGCTACTCATGCGGAACTGGACGGCTTTTTGCCCCAGGGCGCACCATGGCATTGGCACAGGATGGCTGAACTGTTTTATATAAAAAGTGGGTGCGTGGAATACAGTACGCCCAATGGAAAATGGGTGTTTCCGGCGGGCTCCGGCGGCATTGTGAATGCCAATGTGCTGCACACCTCGCAGATCACCCCTGCCACAAGGCCCAATGTGCAGTTGATTCATTTGTTTGATCCGGTATTTTTGGCAGGCGCTGCCGGGAGCAGTCTGGAGCGGAAGTATATTCTCCCGTTCACAACCTCGGCCCTGGAGCTGCTCCCTCTTTTCCCGGAGAACCCAGAGCAAAATGCTATCTTGGAGAAGGTCCAGGCGGCTTTTGCCATTGATGACCGGGCCTGGGGCTACGAGTTTGCGCTGCGGCAGGCGCTGACAGAGATTTGGCTGGCGCTCTTTGCCCTGGCAGGGCCGGAATTGGAGGAAAAAACGCAGAATGCGGGGCTGGATGCAAGCATCAAGGCGCTGATGGTCTATGTCCATGAGCACTACCGGCAGCCTATTTCCATTGATGCACTGGCCCAGAGCGCCCATGTCAGCCGACGGGTCTGTTTCCGCCTGTTTCAGGAAAAGCTGCATATGACGCCTGTGGCCTATATTCGGGAGTACCGCCTGCAAAAGGCTTGCCAGATGCTTGTGCAGACCCAGCAGAGCGTAACTCAGATCGCCTATGACTGCGGTCTGGGGTCCAGCAGCTATTTTGGAAAACAGTTTCGGGAATACGCAGGCTGCACGCCCCAGGAATACCGCAGAGTATGGCACGATCGTGATAGGATTCAACACAAATAATATATTCTCTGTGCCAAAATTGAATTATACTGTTATCACTGAGATCAAAGGGTGCTCCTTCTTCCCAGATTTCAGCGATGCACCTGATGGGGTCGATGAAAATCGACCCCATTGGCATAGAGAGGGATCGTTTTATGAAGAATCTGACGCTGCGCTACAGTATTACCCAGTTTACCTACTGGGCGGCCTCCTCGGGAATCGCCTCCTTTGCAACGACTTATCTGCTGCGCAGAGGTGTCTCTTCCGGCGTGGTTGGCACCCTGCTGGCTCTGGCAGGCCTGTGCTCCTGTATGACTCAGCCCCTGCTTGCCGCCTATGCAGACCGGTCGAGGGGCGCTGCGCTTACAAAGCTGATTCTGCTGCTGTCGCTGCTCTGCTCCGGCTGCCTGCTGGTGCAGATGGTGCCTGGACTTCCAATCACTGTTGTAGCCGTGGTCTATGCCCTTGGTGTCTGGTGCAGCGATGCAGCAGTGCCGCTGCTCAATGCGCTGAGTGTGGCTTATGACAATGCAGGGTATCCCGTCAACTATGGTGTTGCCCGGGCCTTTGGCGCGGTGGCCACGGCGGTTTCCAGCTTGGTCCTTGGATTCGTGATTGCCCGAATGGGAATGATCGGGATGCTTTTGTTCCTGGTGGCAGCGAGGTTTGCCAGCATTCTTTCCTTCGCAGGCTATCCGGCCATTTCCCGGGCGCAGCCCACAGAAGGCCGGAAGGGCGAGCACTGCTCAGTCCTGACATTTTTCTCCCGTTACCCCATCTATTGCCTGTCACTTCTGGGCATCGGTTTTTTGGGGATGTTTCACGCCATGACGGAAAACTACCTGATTGCCATTGTGACGCAGTTGGGCGGAGGCAGCAGCAATGTGGGTACAGCGCTGTTTATTTCCGCCCTGGCGGCGGCTGCGGCGATATTCTTTTTTGAAAAGATTCGCTGTGTGACCAGAGATACTGCGCTGCTGAAAATGGCTGCCATTGCCTTCCTGATTAAGGCCATTTGCTTCTATCTTGCAAAAAATATTTTGGACATTTATCTCATCCAGCTTCTACATGTGGTCACCTATGGAAACCTGGCACCTGTGCAGGTGTACTACGCCAAGGCAAGGGTGCGTTCATCGGATATGGTAAAGGGGCAGGCGTTTATTACGGCGGCCTACTCCCTGGGCTGTTCGGCGGGGAACTTTGCGGGCGGGCAGCTGCTGAAATCCGGCGTCCGGGAAATGCTCCTGGCCGGGATCGGCATGGCCCTTGCCGGAACCTTGCTCTTGTTTGCTACGGCAGACAGGAAGGAGAAAAGCAGGGAAAGGATGTAAGTTCCCTGTGGGAAAATAACCTGCACAACACGGGCGTTCTGCGCGTGGGCCTTTGGAAAACGGCTGAGACCCGGAATACCGAGGTTTTGAATTTTCTGGAATCCGAGAATATCACCAACGAGATCCACTATTATGAGACCTATCAGCGCACCATTTATCTGGATGCCGGCGGGGTTCACACCGGCCGCGCATCTCTGACCCGGTGAATTGCGGAGAATCCCGTGCCTGCCATTTTGAGTGCCTGTGTTCTGGCGCTCCAGGCGAAAAGCGAATTTCTTTCCCATATGAGCCATATCGCCAAGCCCGTCAGCGTCAAGGATATCGAAAACGCCCTGACGGAGATCGAAGACTAACAGAAAACCGGCCTCAAGGGTGCAAACGTGCACTTCCTGGGGCCGGTTTTGTGATATATGCGGGATATAAAAGCTTAAAAGCTGGGGCCGGGTACAAAACCCGGCCCAAATTTGCAATGTTTAGCCCTGCTTCTCGCTGCGAATCTGCAGCAGCTTGGTTTTCAGCTGCTCTTCCATTTTGGCCATCTCGGCCTCGGCAGCCATACGCTGTGCCCGGCCGTCGGACTGGATCTTCATAACATCGTCCAGAGTTTGAATCAGGTCGGCATTGGTCTTTTTCAGAGTTTCAATGTCCACGATGCCGCGCTCTGCCTCCTTGGCGGTCTCTACGGAGGCCATGTGCAGCTTCTCCGCGTTGTGCTTAAGAAGAGCGTTGGTCACATCGTTGACCTGCCGCTGGGCCTGGGCGGCTTCCGTGGAGTGGGCAATGCCCAGGGCCAGAACCATCTGATTTTTCCACAGCGGGATGGTGTTGACCAGGGTGGTCTGGATTTTCTCCACCATGACGGTGTCGTTGTTCTGGATCATGCGAATCTGAGGAGCCGTCTGGATGGAGATGGTCCGGGTCAGCTCCAGGTCGTAGATTTTCTTCTCAAACCGGTTGCACTTTTCGGCAAGATCCCGGGCGGCCTGAGCATCCTCGGCAAGGCCGGTGCGCTGGGCGGTTGCTTCCAGTTCCTTGAGCTTTCCCTCCCGGACCTCCTGGAGCTTCTGCTTGCCGGCCATGATATACATGGTCAGCTCCTTGAAATAGGCAAGATTCTGCTCATACATTTTGTCCAGCACCGCAGAGTCCTTCAGCAGCCGGACCTGGTGCTGCTGCAGAGCGTCGCTGATTTTCTCCACATTGACTTCGGCCTTGGCGTAGCGGCTCTTCATCAGCTCCAGCTTGTCGGACTGCTTTTTGAAGAATCCGAAAATGCCCTTCTGCTCCTCTTTGTCGAAGCCCTGCAGCTCGCCGACGACGTTGACGATCAGATCGCCCACTTCCCCCAGGTCCTGGGTCTTCACATTGGCCAGAGCGGCATCGGAAAAGTCGGCCATTTTCTTCTGGGCGGCTGCGCCGTATTGCAGAATTTGAGTGGTGTTCTCCAAATCGATCTTGGCAGCAAAATCCGAGACCATTTTCTGCTCCTGCTCCGTCAGAACGGGCTGCTGAATGGGCTCAGCGACAGGGGCGGCCTCTTCCTTTACGGTCAACTCCTGCTTTTCTTCCAGCTCGGGCTCCAGGGTCAGGCTGGGAACGGTGTCCATGCTTTCAAATTCGTTACTCATAGTGTTCTCCTTATTCTACCTGTTTGGTGTTGGAAAAATCATCGCCTGTCAGGCCCTCCTGGGCAAGCAGGGTATGCAGAACGGAAATGTCACTGGAAACATCCATGGCCGTATCCTGGAAGACAGAATCCAGCAGCTTTTCAAAGGCCAGGTTCAGAGTGTCCAGTGTGGTGTCGATCTCCTGTTTGGAAGCGCGGATGGTATCGCCCTGAATGGGCTGCCGGTCCATATCCGCATAGGCGTTGAGAAGCTTAATGGTCATGGGAAGATAATAATCCATCAGCTTCTTGAGATCGGGAATGATCTCCGGGTGCGCCTTGGCCCGCTCAAAGATCCGTTGAACAATGGCCTCCATCCGGGAGATTTTTGCGGAGATCTCTTCACCGGGAATTTCGTCGTTGCACCGGCGGATTTCCCGAAGATAGGCGTTGCCCCGGTCCAGCACCTCCTGGACCTTGGGGTCCGGGGTGGAGGAGGGCTGCTTAGGCGCGGCGGCCTCTGCTTGCTTCCGGGCCTCCATTTGCAGGCGGCTCTGCTCATAGTGGGCATAGGTTTCGTCGCTGGTGATGAGGTTCTGCTCCTCGTGGTCCAGGTGCCCCTCCAGAAAAAGCCCCTGGTTAATCATGCCTTGAAGCTCTTTCCGCACGAATTTCACGGGCTTGCCCACACTGCGGGAAAGCTTTTCCAGAGCAATATGTGTGTTCTTTCCCAGAGCCTTCAGATAGACCTTATACCGGCTGACCCGCCCCAGGGAACGGATGCCGCTGCTCAGGAGCGTCCCGCCGCCAACCAAGGCTCCCAGTCCCAGGGCAAAGGGGATGGATGTAAGGCTGGCCCCGGTAGCGATGCCCACCAGGTGAAAAATACCGGAAATCAGTGTAAACGTAAATCCCGTAATGGTTGAAATTCCGCCAAAGACGGTTTTCAGGATTCCCTTTGTCGTCTCTCCGTTGGAGCTGCCGTAGAGTGCGGGCAGATTGTTTTTTGGCACCGGTTCTGCCCGAACCGGCTCCACCGTAATGGTTTCCTTCGGCTTTGTGGCACCGGACATGTCCAGCGCCCGCCACAGGGCATCGGAGCCGGTGCGAGTGGCCCTGTCAATGGTGCGCGTTATATTGCGGCTCAGCTCCTGATAGTTCTGAGAATTGATCGCTTTATCGATGATTTCCTCAATGCTGCGGCCCAGAGAATCCCATTCCTGATTCTGCTTTTCGTTCGCCATGGTATCCCTCCCGTAAATGCTTTCTATATTATAGCTTTTCTTCCGGGAAAAAACAATAGGGAAGCGAAAAAACAGGAAAGCTTTTGCCGCGTTTCCATATCCGCAGCAGGCAATTGTCCCCAAATACAAAATATCCCCGGCAATGCCGGGGATAAAAATTATTTGCATGTCATTTTGTTCAGAATTGCCGTTGCCAGTACGATGATACCGATGACCAGGAAAATTCCGGCCATGCCCTTTGCAAGGATGGGGAGCGTCTGGGCCAGTGCTTCGGGATGGAGCATTGCATTCACCTCCTCAGACACCCATCAGGGTGAGGATCAGTCCGCCCGCGATCACCGAGGCGATCTGCCCGGAGACATTGACGCTGACGGAGTACATCAGCAAAAAGTTCTGATTGTCCTCCTTGAGCCCCATCTGGTTTACCACTCTGCCGCTCATGGGGAAGGCGGAAATGCCTGCCGCGCCGATCATGGGATTGATTTTCTTGCCCTCCGGCAGGAAGAGGTTAATGAGCTTGGCAAACAGCACGCCGCCAACGGTGTCGCCCACAAAGGCCACCAGGCCCAGGGCCAGGATCAGCAGGGTGTCCGGCTGCACAAACTGCTCTGCGGTCATCTGGCTTGCCACCGTCAGGCCCAGCACAATGGTGATGAGATTGGCAAGGGTCGTCTGGGCGGTCTCGGACAGGGCATTCAGCACACCGCACTCCCGCAGCAGGTTGCCGAACATGAGAAAGCCCACCAGGCTTGCGCTGGTCGGGGCTACAAGCCCGGCAATGACGGTGACGAGGATGGGGAAGAGAATTCGGGTCAGGCGGCTGACATTGCCCTTCTGATAGGGCATCCGGATCAGGCGCTCCTTTTTGGTCGTGACCAGTCGGATGACCGGGGGCTGGACAATGGGCACCAGTGCCATATAGCTGTAGGCGGCTACCATGATGGCCCCTAAGTATTTAGAACCCAGGGTGTTGGCAACGAAAATCGCCGTGGGGCCGTCTGCCGCGCCGATGATGGCGATGGAGGCCGCATCCTTCAAATCAAAGAAGAAGCCTGCCAGGACCAGGGTCAGGAAAATGCCTGCCTGTGCCGCTGCACCGAAAAACAGCAGCCAGGGCTTTTCCAGCAGGGGCCCGAAATCGATCATGGCCCCGATGCCGATGAACAGCAGCAGCGGGAACAGCTCATTGGACATACCGGCCTCAAAGAGCACGCTAAGGGCACCCTCTATATTTCCCTGGGTAATGGCCCCAGACAGCGGGAGATTGACGAGGATCGCGCCGAAGCCCATGGGCAGCAGCAGGCTGGGCTCCATTTTTTTGGCGATGGCCAGATAGATGAGCAGCCCGCCGATGGCCCACATAAGGACCATTTGCGGTGTAATGTTTGTGAAGTTGGAGAAAAGCGTGAGAATTTCCATAAATACCCTCCTTACAGGTGCACTGTGAAGAGGATAAAAAAAGAAGACCTCTATCACAGCAAAAATACTGTGATAAAAGTCTCAAGCTTCCACATGGCCCCGGGCGGAAATGCCGTGATGACGAGGCAATGCAGCGGGGGACACCCGCCCTTTACTCCCTTTTACCTAGGCTCCAGTATAAAAGAGAAAGGAAAAAAAGTCAAGAAAAAATTGGTAGAACCGCTGTTAAAAACTTTTTAGGATCTCTAGAATCTGCCCTTCGTAGTCGCCCTCGAAATCCTCACTCCGGCCGGCGCAGCGCACATTGCTCTCTGCGCCCCGTTCCGGGGCAGGGTACTCCCAGATGTGGTAGGACAGGCCCTTGTGGACGAAATGAATGCTGCCGCTGTCGTTATCTTCCCAGTATTCAAAGGGCATATTCTTGCTTTTCAGACAGGCTTGAATGGCTTTCAGACGCATAAAAAGTCTCCTTATGTGTGTTTGCCTCTATTATACCGTGAAAACAGGGAAAAGCAATCCCCCAAAAGCTTACCGCACTGTCGCAGGCCGGAGCAGGCGGCGGAACCAGAGAAGATCTGTCCGGCGGAGTGTCCCTGTCAGGAGCAGCAGGGGAAATAGGATTGCAGGAAAGCCCAGGCAGGCAGCGATCCCGTCTATATGGGAACAGGCCCAAAGAGCCCCGGCAGCACACAGTATGGCGCATAGGGGATATCGCGCCTCGATTTTCTCTCCGGTGATTTCCAGCAGACGGCGGATGCTGAGGAAAAAGTTGATCACATGGGTAATGAGAAAGCTTGCAAAGTATCCTTGGACTCCGAAAACCGGCAGCAGGAAGAAAAGCAGAGCAACATCCAGGGCACTGGTGAAGATGTTGATGGCCATGGCCCATTTTTGCTGCCCAAGGCCCTTGGTCATGGCGTCGGTAATGGTGTCGCAGTAGAGCATGGGGGCCAGAGGGGCGAACCAGCGCAGAAGCGTCCCTGCCTGGCTGTTGCCGTATAGGCGCAGGCACAGCCTATCGGCGGAAAGAAACAGCCATCCGCCGCAGAGCAGCCCGTATAGAAGGGCTGCGCGCAGGCTTTTGTGCAGCAGGTAGCGGATGCGGTTGTCCTCTCCTGCGCAGTGGCACCGGGCCATTTCCGGGATCAGCAGCTCGGAAAGGCCGAAGAGAATGCAAGCGGGGAACATGAGCACCGGAAAGACCATACCTGTGACGATGCCGAAGACGGCCAGAGGGTTTGCAACTGCCAGCGCAAGCCGTTTTGGCACCAGCATATGCTCCAGGGTGGAAATGCCGGATTTGGCCGTATCTGCCAGGGCAAGGGGCCCGGCCGATTGCAGCACCCGGCGGCCCATGGGAGTGCATTTTCCTTTGGGGATATGCTGCCGGACCGTCAGCGCCGTCAGCATCAGCAGCGTCAGGCAGCTGCCCATGGCGCTGCCGAGAATCACGCACCGGCAGGCCCGCCCCGCATCGCTGCCCGCCCAGAAGTGCAGACAGACCAGGGTGACGGTCATGGAAAAAAGCTGCTCCGCAACCTCCACGACGGCTAAAGTGCCGATCCGGTTCTGGCCTGTGAAGAAGCCTGTCATCAGGGCGCACAGGCAGTTGATGGGGAGAAAGCAGGAGAACAGCCGCAGCGCCGGGGCCACAGCGCCGTTTCCAATCCAGCTTTCCGCGATTTTCGGAGCGAAAAAATATAAAACGATCCCGACACCCAGGCTGCAAAGAATGCTATAGGTTCCGCAGCCGGACAGAACACCCCGCAGCCCCCAGGGGCGCTTCCTGCCCAGCTCCTCGGCGGTCAGGTACATGGCAGCTGTTCGGATTCCACCAATGCCGGCAATCAGGGTCAGGCTTCCAACGGACATGGTCAGCTGTAAAAGACCAATGCCTTCGGGGCCGATTTTTCGGGAGAGATAGACCTGAAATACGGTCCCAGCCATGCGCAGGGCCAGATTCACGGCGGTCAGCAGCATGGCACTGTAAAAAAGCGGTTTTCTCCGGGTCAAAAAGCCACCCCCTCGTCCACAGAATATGCGGACAAGGGGGCGGATAGAATTTATTTGGCATCCGGGTTTGCCTCCAGGCAGAAGGGGCTCAGGGGGCATTGGCCGCATTTTGGACTTCTGGCGGTGCAGATTTCCCGACCAAAGAGCACAAGCCGATGGCAGAAGTCATTGCTCTTTTCCGGCGGCAGGATTTTTCGCAGCTGCTGCTCCACCTTTTCCGGTTCTTTGCCGTGGCTCAGGCCCAGCTTGCCGCAGATGCGGATACAGTGGGTATCGCAGACTACGCTGCCGGGGACCTTGTAGATATCTCCAAGCAGCAGATTCGCCGTTTTCCGACCTACACCGGGCAGCCGCAGCAGCTCCTCCATGGTGCCGGGGACCTTTCCGCCGTAGTCGCTGAGCAGCATCTGGCAGGCCAGCACAATATCCCGGGCCTTGTGCTTGTAGAAGCCGCAGGAGCGGACATAGTTCTCTACATCTTCAATGGGGGCCGCCGCCATGGCTTCCAGGGTTGGATAGGCTGCAAACAGGGCAGGGGTCACCAGATTCACCCGGGCATCGGTGCACTGGGCGGACAGCCGCACGGCGATCATCAGCTCATAATCCTTATCATAGTGCAGGGCACACATGGATTCCGGGTAGCGGTTTTCCAGAATTTCCAGAATGGCGCGGACTTTCTCTTCCATGGAATCAGTATCCTTCCTCATTTTTCTCCAGAATACCACATCCCAGCCCAAATTTCAATCATTTCCTGGTGGTTAGAAGGCGGCTTCCTCCGCCTGGGCCGTCAGGGCGGAGACTTCATAGGCGGTTCGCTCCTGGGCGCCCTCGGGGGTAAGCTTGGTATAGACCCGGCTTTGAAGCCGCCCCTGGATCAGGAAGCGGTCCCGGGTGTGGCACTGGGCCCCCAGCTGTGCCATGGAGCCCCAGAGAATGCAGGGAATGTAGTCCGCCCGGCGGGAGGGCCTGGCCACAGCCAGCATGACATCGCAGATTTCCCGCCCCAGAGGGGTTTTCCGGTAATTCGGTTCCCGGCATAGGCTGCCGCAGAGGGTAATGTCGTTGACAGGCGGTCCGTCTTCGGCAGAGATATTTTGGGCAAAGACGAAAATCAGAAGCTTTCGACCGTCCTCTTGCCGCAGGTTGTGAGAGCGAAGCTGCCCGACGATGCCGAGCATTTCCCCTCCGGACAGGTCAAGGGTTTCCAGCAGCTCCTCCCGGACGATCACCGGCAGGGTGTCCACTGCCCCGGAGAGCCGGGGCACCTCCAGAAGGAAGCGGAAGAATCGTTTCCCGCCGCTTTCGTGGGAAAATGCGGGCAGTTCCAGAAGACTGCCCCGAAGATGCGCCTGGTTTGTTGGATATTCCATAAGTACCACCCCATAGTTTTCGTAGGATAGCACATCCTATGCGCTCCCGGGACAAACAGAACATCCGGCCATTGACAGCGCCGATACAATGGGGTAGAATGAGAACAAAAGGGTAAAGGAGGAAGAAAAAATGAAACAATGGCTTTTGAACATCCGGCAGCCCGGAAAGCGCTATACCGTCTGGGAGGGTATCCGCAGGATCCTGCTCTGTCTGGTGCTGGGCATCCTGCTTGGGATGCTTGCAAAGCAGCTGGACCTTGTGTCCCACAGTGGGAACAGCTTCTGGGAGCGGGCATTGGAATGGCTGGATCTGAGGAATTTCCTTTCTGATTTTCCGTTCTGGCTGGCTGTTGGGCTCGCCATTGCCGTTTTTGCGCCCTCTGCCTTCCAGGCCGGGGACGGGGTGTTTTTCTTCTTCCTGGGAATGTGCGGGGCCTATCACTGGTATAGCGTGTATGTCGGCGGCTTCAATCCCAGTGGGTATATGCGCATCTGGTACGGCCTGACGGCTCTTTCGCCGGTGCTTGGCTGGCTGTGCTGGTACGCCAAGGGCAAGGGACCGATTGCATCCGGCATCCAGACGCTTATTTTTACGGTGCTGCTGCTAAGCTGCTTTGGCATCGGCTTTTGGTACTTTGACTTCCGGGGAATTCTCTATACGGCAACCTTCCTGATTTGCGTGTTTATGCTGAACGCAAACCCAAGGCGGACGCTTTGCTGCCTGGCGCTTTCGGTTGTGCTGGCATTCCTTTTGAGAGGAACCGTCCTATGAAGCAGCTGGATTCCTTCCTGCATACGCTCTTTTGGTTCGCACCCGGGATGTTTGCGGGCATTGCGCTGGAAACCTATCTTGACGTTCAAAACCATCCCGGTCTGTATGAAATGCAGTCCGCCCCCTGGTACACGAAGCTTCTGCTGCACGGGGCTGTCTGCCTGACTGTCATGGCGGCGGCCTGGGTACTGCGGAGAATGATCCGAAAAAGGCTTTGACCACAAAAAACGCAGAGGCCGACGATCCGCTCGTCGGCCTCTGCGCTATTTTTATTGAATATGACTGTGATTGTTGATATGGTCGCTGCAATAGCAGTAGTATCCGTTGCACTTGGAGCAGTAGCGGAATTCCAGCTCCGGATTGGACACATCCGTCCGCCCACATACGGTGCACTTGTGAGTATAGGCGGGGGTCTCTGCCTTTTTTGGCTGCTCTGTCACGTGAAAATGGATGATTTTCGGCTGCTGCTTGGGTGCCTTATGGAATGCTTTGCGCAGTTTGTTCTGCCAGGAAAGGGGCACCACATTGAGCACATCCTTTCCGAAGAACAGAAAATAGTTCCCCAGGGCCACCAGCGGAAAGAGGTTATAGGCGGTAAAGGGCGTCTGGAACAGGCCAATAAGGATGACCGCCAGATCAAACAGGGCAAAAATCCAGGCGCGGATGGGGATGATGAAGAACAGCAAAAACTGCGCCTGGGGGTATAGCGTTGCGTAGCCCAGGAAAAGGCTCATGTTCAGGTAGTACACGTCTGCCTGACAGTTGAAGAGCATCCCGTATACATCCATCAGCACCACGCCGCTGAGATAAAAGAGATTGAATTTCAGCGTGCCCCACTGCCGCTCCATGGCGGTGCCCAGGGAGTAATAGCACAGAAGCGTGATGAGCATAAAGAGAATGTTGCTGCTGAGCGTGGTCAGAGGGTAGGTGATCAGACGCCAGACCTGCCCATGGAGAATGGCCGCCCGGTTGAAGCACAGCAGGTTGTAAAGAACATAGTTTCCGGTAAAGGCGCTGATCAGGTAAACAACGGCATTGCCCAGAACGATGTAAAGCATGAGATTTGGGATGCCCTTGTTCCGGTTCACATAGCAATACCGCTCGAAATTACGGCGCAGATTTTTCAATGGGGTCAACTCCTTCGATGTTTGCGTTTATTCTACCAGCAATGCACCGGTTTGTCTATGAAGGAACTGTTAATTTTGCGAGATTTTTTGCAAAGGCCTTGACATTTCCGGGGGAATTCTGTAGAATACAGAAAACTGCATACAAAGCCTTATCAAGAGTGGTGGAGGGAACGGCCCGATGAAACCCAGCAACCTGTTAATCAAGGTGCTAAATCCGGCGGCAAACGAAAGATGAGGATTCGATCAAACTGCAACGCGCATCGAATCTTCGGTGTGCGGTTTTTCTTTGTCCGGACGAATTTGAGACGCAAAAAAGAAAGGAAAACAAACATGGAAAAAAGACTCTTTACCTCTGAATGTGTTACCAATGGCCACCCCGACAAGGTTGCCGACTCCATTTCCGATGCCATTCTGGATGCCTGTCTGGCTCAGGACCCCGGCTCCCGCGTGGCCTGTGAGACCATGGTCACCACCGATTTCTGCCTGATCTGCGGTGAGATCACCACCAAGGCCAAGGTGGACTATGATGCCGTTGCCCGGGAAGCCATCCGTGCCATCGGCTACACCCGGGAGGGGGACGGTTTCAATGCCGATACCGTGGAGATCCAGTGCCGCATCCACACCCAGTCCGCAGACATTGCTCTGGGCACCAACGATGAGGTGGGCGGTGCCGGTGACCAGGGCATGATGTTCGGCGGTGCCTGCATCCAGACCCCTGAGCTGATGCCTCTGCCTGCCGCCCTGAGCCGCGCCCTGTGCAACCGGCTCACCGAGTGCGTCCACGAGAATGACCTGCTGCGGCCCGATGGCAAGACCCAGGTCACTGTGGAGTTCGATGAGGATGGCAAGGTTGTTGGCGTGGACACCGTGGTTGTCTCCATTATGCACAGCGCAGACTTCCAGATGGATGCTCTGCGGGCTTATATCCGGGAGAATGTTATTGCTCCTGTTCTTGCTAAGTACGGCTTTGATGTAAACACCGTTCCCAATATCTTCATCAATCCCACCGGCCATTTTGTCATCGGCGGTCCCAACGGCGACACCGGCCTGACCGGGCGGAAGATCATTGTGGATACCTACGGCGGCTATTTCTCCCACGGCGGCGGCGCCTTCTCCGGCAAGGACCCCACCAAGGTGGACCGCAGCGCTGCCTATATGGCCCGCTATATGGCCAAGAATCTGGTGGCTGCCGGTCTGGCCGAGCAGGTCCAGGTGCAGCTGGCCTATGCCATCGGTGTGGCGGAGCCTGTCTCCGTCCGGGTGGACAGCTACGGCACCGGTAAGGTCTCCGACGAGACCATGACCGAGCTGCTGCGCAAGACCTGCGATCTGACTCCTGCGGGCATCATCCGCAAGCTGGATCTGCGCAAGCCCATCTATGCTTCCACTGCTGCCAAGGGCCACTTCGGTGTGGACGGCAAGAGCTGGGAGCAGACCGATCTGGCCGAAGAGCTGCGCAAGCTGGCTGGAATCTAAAAGAATCCTTTTTAACCCACAGCGGGAACGGCAAATTTCAGCCGTTCCCGTTGTTTTTTTGCGATGCCTGTGGTAAACTAGGAAAAAGCAGACAATGGAGGATACGCTATGCTGGATTTTGTTCGTGTGGCTTGTGCGGTTCCCGATGTGCGGGTGGGGGACCCGCTTCAAAACGCCCGGAAGCACTGCGCCATTTTGGAAAAAGCAGACGCACAAAAGGTGGATATTTTGGTATTCCCGGAGCTGAGCCTGACGGGCTACACCTGCCAGGACCTGTTCTTTCAGGATTCTCTGAACGATGCCGCTCTGGCAGGTCTGGGGGAGATTTTGAATTGCTCTCGGCTGCACCCTGATGTTGTGGCTGTTGTGGGCCTGCCGGTGCGCCTGGGCTGCCGGATGTTCAACTGCGCTGCGGTGCTCTCCGGCGGAATGGTTCACGGCCTTGTGCCCAAAACCTATATCCCAAATTATCACGAGTTTTACGAGAAACGCTGGTTTTCCTCCGGGGAAGATCTCCATGAAAATCAGGCTCTCCTGCAAATTCCCGGAATGCCTGCGCAGACCGTACCGGTGCTGCCCAAGGCGCTCTTTGCCTTGGCAGACGGCACGGTTTTTGGAGTGGAAATCTGCGAGGATCTGTGGACGCCGATTCCGCCCTCTTCCATTCTGGCCCTCAGCGGCGCGGAGGTCATCGTCAACCTGTCTGCTTCCAATGAGACCATCGGCAAGGGGGCCTATCGCCGGGAACTGGTGACCCACCAGTCCGCAGCTGCCGCCTGTGTCTATGCCTACGCCTCTGCAGGGGCGGGGGAGAGCACCCAGGATTTGATTTTCTCCGGCCAGTGCCTCATTGCCCAGAATGGCCTTCTTCTGGGGCAGACGGAAGAGCCCATCGTTTCCGAAACGCTGCTGGTCCGGGACTGTGACCTGGGCCGGATTCGTGCAGACCGCCGCAGCAATAAGAGCTTTTCGGACAATGCTTCTACCTTTTCTGCCATGCTTGCCCAGACGAAAATCGGGCTGGATGTCGCCCCCCGCAGCGACGGAACGCTGTTCTCCATCACCAAGCTGCCCTTCGTCCCGGCAGTGCAGACCGACCGGTTTGCGCGCTGCATGGAGATTTTCCGGATGCAGGTGGCCGGCCTGAAGCACCGGCTGGAGATTATTGGCTCCAAGGCGGTGATCGGTGTCTCCGGCGGCCTGGATTCCACATTGGCCCTGCTGGTAGCGGTGGAGGCCATGCGGCAGCTGGGAAGATCCTCTTCGGACGTTTGCGGCGTGACCATGCCCTGCTACGGCACCTCGGACCGAACCTATCAGAATTCCCTGACCCTCATGGAGAAGCTGGGAATCTCCGTGAAAGAGGTCAATATCCGTGAGGCGGTGGACATCCATTTCCGGGACATCGGCCATGACAAGAGCGTTCTCAACGGTACCTATGAAAACGCCCAGGCCCGGGAGCGCACCCAGATTCTGATGGACTATGCCAGCGTCGTCGGCGGCATCGTCATCGGCACCGGAGATCTTAGCGAGCTGGCTCTGGGCTGGTGCACCTACAATGGGGACCATATGAGCATGTACGGGGTCAACGCCTCCATCCCCAAAACCCTGATTCGCTGGATGATTGCCGCCATTGCGGAAAGTGAGAGCTTTGCTTCCGCCCGGGAAGTTCTGGAGGATATTCTGGATACCCCCATCTCCCCGGAGCTGCTGCCCCCGGATGCCTCTGGAAAAATCAGCCAGTACACGGAAGATCTGGTGGGACCCTACGCCCTCCACGACTTCTTCCTCTACTATATGCTTCGTTTCGGCTTCACTCCCACGAAAATCTATGCCCTGGCCTGCCGGGCCTTTCAGGGGGATTTCGATGGGGAGACCATCAAAAAATGGATGAAGGCCTTTTATCGCCGCTTCTTCACTCAGCAGTTCAAGCGCAGCTGTCTGCCGGACGGCGTGAAAGTCGGTTCCGTCTGCCTGAGCCCCCGGGGCGACTGGCGCATGCCCAGCGACGCCAGCGGAAAAGTCTGGCTGGAAGAGTTGGAGAGACTATAACACCCGTTGTATCATAGACATAGGGGACGATGCCCTTTGTCGTCCCGAAGTCCCGACAACTGCGTTGTACGGAAAGCCGTACCGTTTTGCCGGAGACTTCGGGGCAATGCAGGCATCGCCCCCATGTTTTATTTGTTCAGGAATCCCATCAAGGGCTTCATTTCAAAATCTGCCATGGGCACGAACCCCGCCTGAATATCCTTGGCCTCTGCCTCGGAAATACTTTCCCACTGGGTACCGTTGTCGGTGCTGTCATCGATAACAGTGGCCTTTTGCCAGGTTTCGCTCACCGTGTTATAGCAAAGCCGCAAGAACTCATGGAAAGAGGCATCCATGTAGTAGTAATAAACACAGTCCCCATACCCATGGATCGTTTCGTCATAGGTCTGCCCCAGGACAGGCCCTTCGTATAAGGCGCCAAAATACCGGAAGCAGACCCGGGGAGCATCCGCATTTGGCGGTGTGAAGACTTTTACAGCCTGCCAGTATTTTCCGGTGTCCCGGTATTTCAGCAGTATTTCCTGATTCCCGTCATTGTCCAGATCAAAAAAGCAGTAGTCCAGCATGTCGCCCCGGGTGTCGTTGTATTCTTTCTCGTTCCCCGTGTAATCCAGAATGTGCTGCACGTAGTTTTCCAGACTGTCACCGTATTCGTTGGTGAACCATTGCCATCCTGTCTCCAGATCTATGGCGGAACCGAACAGAAAAACAGGCTTTTGCTCCGGGGCAGGATAATTCGCCCGCAAGGCCGCTACATCTTCGGCGGTGCAGGGCTGGGGAGAAGGTTGATAGTTGAACAATTCCGCAATTTGCTCTGCCAGTTCCTTGGTCATGGGGTTGTCCTGTACGTTGTTTGGGTCATAGCCTGTAGAATTTTCGGTCTCAATGTGAATCCAGTCATTTCCGGTGCGGCAGATGACATTCAGGCGATTTTCGTATGTGGCCAGAAGCAGATCGGAACCGTCTGAGGCAGTGTAGTGCCATTGTGTCCACTGGTCTATATTGCGAATGACCGCGCAGAACGGATAGAAATAATCTCCGTTTACATAGACATAGGTTGCCAGTCGGCTTTCATCCCCTGGGAGGGTATACCGAATTTCTGCCTTGAAAGAACCTTCCGGGAAAAAATATCCGACCATTCTATCGGCATTAACTGAGATAAGGGGCTTCATCTGCAACGCACGGTAAAATAGCTCCTGCTCCCAGTAATCAAAATGCATGATTGCCCCCAGAGGCTGCAGATTGTACTTATTTAGAATTTCCTGGAGTTTGTCCATCTTTTCAAAGGTGTAGCAGTTATACGTTTCATAGAACTGGGAAGGAATGCCGGATTCATTGAAATTGTTTTCGTCCAGCAGTGTCCCATTCGGATCGTATGTGTCTGTGAATGCCTGCCATTCCAGCATGGCCTGCTGCTCGGGGCTTTCGCTATAGCCCTGGAGAGACAGTTCCGTGACCGTATATTCTGTGGCGGGCACGTATTCGCCGTCCGGGCCGGACCAGGCAGGCTCACTGACCGTCGTTTCGCTGAGCTTCATATCCTGTAATTGCAGAACATACACCACTGCGCACCCCACCAGCAGCAGGAGCAGAGAGATGATTGCGGCAATCAGAAGCGTTCTTGTCAGAGAGAGCCTCCGCTTTTCCGGCTCCTGCGCCTCCAGAATATAGCGATCCCGAATGGAGCCCATTGTTTCCAAAAGATCTATGGCTTTCATAGCAGTCCCTCCAGTTGCAGTCTTGCGCGCAGCTTTTCCCGAAGCCTGTGGAGCATGGCGGTCACCTTGCTTTCGGAAAAGCCGAATCGTGCGGCAATTTCCGGGATGGATTCCAGATACCAGTACCGGCAGACGAAAACCTTGCGCTGTGTCTCTGGAAGCGCGTCCAGAAACCGGTTCAGATACCGCAGCAGCTCCTTGCGGTCCACTTCCTTTTCCGGATCATCGCCGCCGGAAATGCATTCTTCCAGTTCCTCCAGGCTTAGGGCAACCTGCCCGCCGCCTCGTTTCTGGGCGCTGCACTTTTTCCAGCGGTCCAGAGAAATGTACCGGGTCAGCTTGCCAAGAAAGGCAGAGAGAATATTTGGCCGCCGGGGCGGCATGGTATTCCAGGCGGCGAGGTATGTATCATTGACGCTTTCCTCGGAATCCTCCCGGCTGGATAGAATGTGATATGCAATTTTGTAGCAGTATTTTCCGTATTTCGAGGCGGTCTGCGTAACGGCTTCCTCGGAACGCTGAAAATACAGCTCGATGATCTCAGAATCATCCATGTTTGAATGCCTCCTTTTCTTTGTGTATTGCACCTTCATTTATCCAGTAGAAAAAATTTCAAAACCCTTGCATTTTTTTGCATACTTTTCTATATAGTACAATACCACCCGGCCCTTGTCCAGAACCGGGTGGTCAGGCTATGGATTTCCGGCCAAAAGAATGGGCTGCAATTGCTGCCCGTTTATGGCCTTTTCCGCAGCGTTGGGAATCAAGGAAAAGTCGGCAACCAAAGATGTGGGCTTATTCTCCCAGCTGTCCTGCCGGAAGGGAACAAAGTAATAATTTTTCCGCCCCAGGAGCTTTCCAATATTCTCCGCAGCGCCTGCCAGGGCGTCGTTGGTGGAGACCGCCAAAAGCACCGGGCGGGCGTTGCGCAGATGGCTTTTTGCTGCCATGGTCACGGGGCCATCGGCGATGGAGTGGGAAAGCTTCGCCAGGGTATTCCCGGTGCATGGGGCGATTATCAGCAGGTCAAGCAGCTTTTTGGGGCCGATGGGCTCTACTTCTTCCAAGGTTGTCAGAGCTTTCCTGTCGCAGATGCTTTCTGCCCTGGCCAGAAAATTCTTTGCCTGTCCGAATCGGCTGTCCGTGGCAGCGGAGGCTTCCGAAAAAATGGGGATGACGTCATGCTCCTTGGAGAGTTGCTCTAAAATTGGGAAAACCTTGGAATATGTACAGAATGAGCCGCAAAAACAAAAGCCTATTTTCAAAATCCATTCTCCTTCCACAGCCGCAGGATCGTCTCGGCAATCAGCTTTCCGGAGCTTTCCGGTGCCATTTTTCCGGGCAGCCCTCTTGCCCAGAGGACGTCGTCTCCCTGCATGCCCGGCTGGGATGCAAGGTCGATCAGCAGACAGTCCGGGCAGCGTGCCGTCATTTCCCGGGAAAGCAGCAAGGAAGGCGCTGTGTTGAAGACCAGAGAGAACCTGGAAAGCGAAGACGCCAGGTCTGCTTCCGCGATTACGTCATAGCCCAGCCCTTTCAGCATGGCCCGGTCAGCGGGCTTTCGCGCGAAAACGCAGACTTCGGCGTCCACCCCTCTCAGCAGCCTTGCAAGGCACTTCCCAATGCGCCCCCAGCCCAAAATCAGCACCGGCAGCCTCCGATAGGTTTGCTTCAGATGTCCGGCAGCCAGCCGAAGGGCACATCTGGCGGTGATATCCGCGTTCTGCGCTGCGAATTCCGGATCCCGGAGCAGGTCTATGCTTCGAAACCTGTCAGGCACATGTTTGGCCAGATTGCCGCCAATGACAATAGCGTTTTCCGGCAGCTCTTCCCAGGCGATATCCGCCGGATCCGTTCCCCGAAAACTGGGCACATCCAGCAGAACACCGTCAATCGTTTTGTCAGGTGCCTGTAAAATGGAAAATCCAGCGGTAGAAAGCTGTTCACAGGCGTATTGATGGGCTTCGGAGCATCCCTTCGCCCAGAGCTTTGGCATGATGATCCCTCCTTTGGGCCAAAATATGCGGGAAGCGGATAAGTGGTGCTTGATTTTTTCCTGGGATTTCGTATAATGATACCAAGAGGTGATGTATATGCAGAGATTGGGATTTATTCATGATATGCTGGATGTAAAGGTTTTGGTGCTGTTTGTTATGGCGAGGGTGAGCTACCCCATCAATATTCAGCAGATTTATGAGCTTTGCTACCAGGACGATTGCCTCAGCTATTTCGATATCTGTACCGCTGTGCCGGAGATGGTGGAAAGCGGCCACCTGCGGGAAGTGGAGACGGGAACCTATGAGATCACGGAGAAGGGGCGCGCAGACGGCGCGTTGACCGAGGATTCCGTGGCCTATACCGTCAAATGTAAGGCAGAGAACGCCGTGGCGAAGTTCAATCGTTCCCAGCGTCGCTCCAGTTTTGTCAAGACACAGGTGATTCCCAGGGAAAATGGGGATTATTCTGTGGTTATGGCTCTGGATGACGAGGTGGGCAATCTGATGACTCTGGAGCTGCTGGCTCCGAATCAGCGTCAGGCGGTCCGGCTCAGCAAGCTTTTTGAGCAGAAAGCGGAGAATCTGTATAATCTGACTATGGCGGAGCTCTTGGACGAAGAGAATAAAGAGGGGGAATAAGCTATCCCCCTTGTCGAAACCTCAAAATCGTGGTATAGTCTGAGTACACCGAAGGACCGGTGGATACGAAAGGAGTTGCCGATTATGAAGTTTCAGTACAGTGAAAAGAAAGTGAAGCTGCCCGAGAACGTCCATGCTTATGCCGAGAAAAAGGTCATGAAGTTGGCCCGGTATTTCGAGGATGACGCGGAGGCACTCATCGTATTCTCTGTAGAGAGGAATCAGAATAAGGCAGAGCTGACTGTCCATGGCGCTGGAACCTGGTTCCGTGCCAGTGAGAGCACCTCTGATATGTTTGCATCCATTGATGCGGCCGTTGGCACCATCGAAGGTCAGATCCGTAAGAATAAGACCCGCCTTTCCCGCCGCCTGCGCCAGGATGCCTTTACTCGCACGGTGGAGGAGACCTCCTTTGTGCCTGAGCAGGAGGAGGAGAACCTTTCCATTACAAAGGTGAAGCATTTCTATATGCGTCCCATGAGCAGGGAAGAGGCGGTGCTCCAGATGGAGCTGCTGAACCATGATTTCTTTGCTTTCCGGGATACGGACAACGGCGGTTCTTTTGCCATTGTCTATCGCCGGGATAATGGCGGTTACGGCCTGATTGACGATGCCGAATGAGAAAGTGAGTTGACTTACCGGGGCCCTGCAAAGGGCTCCGGTACTTTTTTAAGAAGATCTGAAAAAAGTGCTTGACAAAAAGCGCAGAGAGTGATATTATATCGAAGCTGTCGCGAGACACCACAAAAATATGTCAAAATTTGAAAAAGAATGCAAAAAAGTTCTTGACAAATTGTGCATTGTGTGGTAATCTTTAGGAGTCGTCTGGCGACGGCGGCTGTACCTTGTAAATTGAATAACGCAAAGACAAACTAAAACACCTTGGACAATTAATGGAATTGTTTAAGCGTAAGCGAA
>UQGU01000032.1 GCA_900540635.1 uncultured Eubacteriales bacterium
TGCCACACCAGCGTGCGCGCTGGTTCGCAATGACAGAGCGTTTTCTAACAGCCCCGTTGCCTTAGCGTTTGTGATCCTTGCACACCAGAATTGTCGGCTGACAGTAGTAAGTTTGAATTCGTTTCTTATCACTGTTAAGCCAAGGACAAAAGGGCTTTTTCGAATGAAGTGTGCCTTTCGGGACGTGAAGTGATGCTTCGCATCGTGAAGCGCAAAACTTCACTGAATAATAGGGTGTGCTTCATGTCCGAAAGCAAGTTAAGAACACAGTCTACAGATTTTGCGGTATCCATCATAGGCCTCGTGAAATCTCTGAAAGAAAAGCACGAAACCATTATTTCTAACCAAATTGGCAGAAGCGGCAGCTTTCGGCTTCTCTCGCTTTTAATCTGTCATTTATACGTACTGCACCAATTCTTTCAGTGGCTTGCGTTTTTTCTCCCGCAGAGAGTCTCCCGCCTTGGCGTAGCCCAAGGCGATGACCAGGCGCACCGGGTGCTCCAGATTGGCAAGGGCCTGGAGCTTTTCGCTGTCCAGCCAGCCGAGGATGCAGGTTGCAAGGCCCAGGGAGGCAGCCTCGGAGGTCAGGTAGGCCGTCAGGATGCCGATATCCAGAGACCGATAGTCATTCTTTTTCAGCTTGGCCCCCAGCGCGGCAGACTTATTATAGTTTTCCTCGGAAAGCAGCAGCAGGACAGGCGCCTGGGCGGCGAAGGAATTCATCCCCATGCCGCTGACGGCCGCCGCAGCCTCCTTGGCTTTTCCCCCCTGGCAGACCGTAATGCGGTAGGGCTGACTATTGCAGGCGGAAGGAGCGAGTCTGCCCGCCTCCAGGATGGCCTGCAGCTTCTCCGGCTCCACTTCCCGGGTTTCATCATAGGCGCGGCAGGACTGCCGAAGCTTTGCAAGTTCCAAAAAATCCATAAAATCCTCCTGTTTCAAAATTCGCCCGGCCAATCGGCCGGGCGAGATGTTTTAGTCAATGACCATGATCCAGCCCTCGGGGGCCTCGATGGTGCCCATCTGAATTCCGGTCAGGGTCTTGTACAGCTTTTCCACCACATTGCCCATGCCGGCATAGGTGTACTCCTTGCCGTGGTCCACGATCTTGCCGATGGGAGAGATGACCGCCGCAGTGCCGCACAGACCGGCCTCGGCGAAATCGCCCAGCTCGTCAATGCCCACCACGCGCTCCTCTACCTCCAGGTGCAGGTAATCCCTGGCAACCTGAATGAGAGAACGGCGGGTAATGGAGGGCAGAATGGTTGCAGACTTGGGAACCACCAGCTTGCCCTCCTTGGTTACAAAGAGGATGTTTGCGCCGCCGGTTTCCTCGATATGGGTCCGGGTGGCGGAATCCACATACAGGTTCTCGTCATAGCCCTGCTCGTGGGCATCCACAATATTATAGAGGCTCATGGCGTAGTTCAGGCCCGCCTTGATGTGGCCGGTGCCTCTGGGGGCTGCACGGTCCAGGTCGGAGACGCGGATGGTCAGAGGCTTGATGCCGCCCTTGAAATAGGGGCCGACCGGAGTGCCGAAGACCCGGAACTGGAACTCCGTAGCGGGCTTCACGCCAATAATGGGGTCAATGCCGAACATATAGGGCCGCAGATACAGGCTTGCACCGGAACCGTAAGGAGGGACCCAGGCCTCATTGGCCTTGACGGTCTGCCGGATTGCCTCCAGGAAGCGCTCCTTGGGGAACTCCGGCATCTTCATTCTGCGGCAGGACTCGATCATCCGGTCCGCGTTCAGGTCCGGGCGGAAACAGACGGTGCGGCCATCCGCAGTGGTATAGGCCTTCATGCCCTCGAAAACGGTCTGGGCATACTGCAAAACGCAGGCGCACTCGTTCATGGTGATGTTGGCATCGGTGGTCAGCCCGCCTTCATCCCATGCGCCGTTCTTGTAATTTGCCACATAGCGGTAGTCCGTCTGGACATAGCCGAAGCCTATGCTGCCCCAATCGATATTTTTCTTTTCCATAAAAGTGCAGCTCCTCTCGTTTCTTTTAGGATCGCACCATATTACCATATCCGCCGCCGGTTTTCAAGAGATTTTTCACGTATGGCGGACATTTGTCTGTCACGGATTCAAAATCAGCTGCTCCAGTGTGCGCTTGGGTACATAGTGGATATCCTCGGCATCCCGATAATAGGTGGTGCTGCCGTCCTCGCCCACGTCGGTCATGACGATGCGGTCCGTCCCCTCGCCCAGGGCCAGCAGCAGCTGGGGCTTGATGGCTTCCGGCAGGCCCAGCTTTTCCCGCAGCTCCCCTGCCGCAAAGGAGCCGATCATGCAGCCGTTCAGCCCCATCTCCGCCGCAGCCAGAAGCATGGTCTGGGCCACAATGCCCACGTCCCGCTGGTAGGGCGCGGGATTCTCTGCAAGACTTCCATCCAGGCAGATCACGACATAGGCTACAGGCTCTGCGCCCTTCCGGGGCAGATGCAGCTCGGCCAATGCCCCTGCCCACTTGGTCAAAGGCTGAATGGCCGCCACCGTCTCCGGTTTCTCCGCCAGATAGTATTTCAGCACCTGATCGTTCCGGGCCGCCGGGGTAAAACGGGCGCACTCCACCAGATGCTCCAGCTCCTGCCGGGTCACCTTTCGATCCTGCCGAAAGCCCCGATGGCTGCGGGCCTGCTTTACAAGGTCTAAAAACATAGTGTATCGCTCCTTCGTATATATTATGCCTCCGGAAAGCGGCACAGGTGTCTCAATCCAGCTGAATCCCGGAAAACAGATCCAGCATCATCTTTTTCCCCGGCGTCATAGGGCTATCCGGGTTCCAGGCCAGGCTCACGGAAAAATTCATTTTGGGCCACAGCGGAACAGAGACCACATCGTGCATGGACGATGCAACGCTGTTGAACACAAAGCCCACGGCAATATTCCCGGCAATCATCTGGGAGATTGTGGAAAGCTGGTTGGATTGCAGCAGAACATTGGGGGAAATCCCGGCGCTCTGAAAGCGATTCAAAATCTGTTCCGTCTGAAAAAAGCTGTCTGAAAACAGCACCAGAGGCTCATCTGCCAAATCAGAGACGGAAACGCTCTGATTGCCGCGCAGCGGGTGGCCCCGGGAGACGCAGCACATGGTCTCCATGGTCCCCACGCGCTTTGTCTCGAATTGGGGCAAAGGCGTGTCGTGGGGCAGCAGGGCCATATCGATCTGGTGGTTCTTCAGCCCCTCCATCAGCGTTCCCCGGCCGCCTTCTACAATGCGCAGCAGGCAATTGCACTGCTCCGCCTGATACTTTCCATACAGTGCCGGCAGCACCAGCGAGCCGATCATAGGCGGCACACCGAAGCGAAGCTCCTCACGCTGGGATAGGTCCAACATCTTCATCCGGAAGCTGTCGGCATGGGTCAGCAGGCTCTGGGCATGCTCATAAAAAATGTCTCCCTCCGGCGTGGAACGGATGCCTCTTCCCTCCCGGGAAAACAGCGCAATGCCAAACTCCCCTTCCAGCTCCTTGATTGCCGCAGAAATGCTGGGCTGGCTGATATTCAGCTTTTCCGCCGCCCGGCTCACATTTCTCTGGCGGTAAACCTCGCAGAAATATTGCAGCTGCGTCAGCTTCATCTTCTCTCCACCTGCCTTTTGCTTTATTTTATCGGTTTTTCCCATAGAAGTCAATGCCGCGGCCCTTTCCGCTTTTGCAATCCATAAGCTTTTTCTATCATTCCTAAGAAAAAATGTATTTTTATTTTGCAATACTCTGTGCTACAATGATTGCATCCAAAAGCGAACTTCGAAAGGAATTATTCTATGACCCTATCCTTTGGTTTCGGAACCGGGAGCCAGTCGGTCAGTGTTCCGGAAGAGAATCTGCTTGGGGTCCTGCATATGAACCCCGCCGCGCCGGAGAGGACCGGGCAGGAAGCCGTGGGCTATGCCCTGGAAAATCCCATCGGTCTGGCCCGGCTTTCGGAAATCGTCCCCAAAAATAAAAAAATCGCCATTGTCACCTCGGATATTTCCCGCCCCTGCCCCAGCTGGGACATTCTCCCGCCCCTGCTGGCAGAGCTGGAGCGAGGCGGCGTTGACCTGGCCGATGTGACCCTGGTCTTCGGCCTGGGCTCTCACCGGCACCAGACGGAGGCGGAGATGCGCCATCTGGCAGGCCCCGCCTTTGACCGCATCCGCTGCGTGGACTCAGATTGCAACGATTGCATCCGCATGGGTGTCACCGGCCGGGGCACCCCCGTAGATATCACCCGGGTGGTTGCGGAAGCAGACTTCCGCATCTGTCTCGGAAATGTGGAATACCACTATTTTGCGGGCTATTCCGGCGGAGCCAAGGCTATTATGCCCGGCGTATCCAGCCGGGACGCCATTCAGGCCAATCACCGGATGATGGTGCAGAACGAAGCCTGCGCCGGAAGGCTGGAAGGCAATCCCCTGCGGATGGACATCGAAGAAGCCGGGCGGATTTGCGGCATTCACTACATTGTCAATGTGGTTCTGGATGAGCACAAGCAGATCATCTTCGCCGCCGCCGGGGATGTCACCGCCGCCCACCGGGCGGGCTGCCGGTACTTGGATACCCTTTACCGCAAACCTATCCCCCAGCGGGCGGATATTGTCCTGGTCAGCCAGGGCGGCGCACCCAAGGACCTGAACCTATACCAGACCCAAAAGGCCCTGGACAACGCCAAACACGCTGTCCGCCCCGGAGGCATCATCATTCTGATTGGCTCCTGCAAAGAGGGCCTGGGCGAAAAATGCTTCGAGCGGTGGATTCAGGAGGCCAAATGCTCCCACGATCTCATTGACCGGGTGCAGACCCACTTTGAACTGGGCGGCCACAAGGCAGCCGCCATCGCCATGGTGCTGGAAAACGCAAGAATCTTCCTGGTGTCCGAGATGGACCCGGAACTGGTCCGGAAATGCTTCCTGGAGCCCTATTCCAGCGCCCAGAAGGCCCTGGACGATGCCTTTGCCATTCTGGGCAGCAATGCCACCGTACTGGCCATGCCCTACGGCGGCTCCACACTTCCCATTGTCGAACAATAAAAAAGAATATATAGGAGGAAATACAAATGGATTACGCAAAAGAAGCTCTGCGGCTCCACGGCGAGTGGAAGGGCAAAATCGAAGTCAAGGCTACCGTGCCCGTAGCGACCAAGGACGACCTGTCCCTGGCCTACACCCCCGGCGTTGCCGCCCCCTGCCTGGAGATTCAGGCCCACCCCGAGAAGTCCTACGATCTGACCCGCCGCCACAATCTGTGCGCCGTCATCACCGACGGTTCCGCCGTGCTGGGTCTGGGCGATATCGGCCCCGAGGCCGGTATGCCCGTTATGGAGGGCAAGTGTGTGCTCTTCAAGGCCTTCGGCGATGTGGACGCCTTCCCTCTGTGCGTGAAGACCCAGAATGTGGACGAGTTCGTCAATGCCGTGTACCTGATCTCCGGCTCCTTCGGCGGCATCAACCTGGAGGACATCGCCGCCCCTCGCTGCTTTGAAATCGAGCGGAAGCTGAAGGAAAAGTGCGACATTCCCATCTTCCACGATGACCAGCACGGCACCGCCGTTATCACCCTGGCCGGTCTGCAGAACGCCCTGAAGGTGGTTGGCAAGAAGAAGGAGGACGTGAAGATCGTCACCTCCGGTGCCGGTGCCGCCGCCATCGCCATTGTGAAGCTGCTGCTGAGCGCGGGCTTCAAGAACATCGTCATGACCGACCGCACCGGTGCCATTTACGCCGGCCGTGAAAAGCTGAACTGGATCAAGGAAGAAATGGCCCAGATCACCAATTTGCAGAAGGAAACCGGCAAGCTCTCCGACGTCATCAAGGGCGCGGATGTGTTCATCGGCGTATCCGCTCCCGGCACCCTGACGAAGGAAATGGTTCAGACCATGAACAAGGACGCCATCGTCTTCGCCTGTGCCAACCCCACCCCCGAGATCTTCCCGGACGAGGCCAAGGCCGGCGGCGCTGCCGTGGTCTCCACCGGCCGCAGTGACTACCCCAACCAGATCAACAACGTCCTGGCCTTCCCCGGCATCTTCCGGGGTGCCTTCGATGTGCGTGCCTCCGACATCAATGAGGAGATGAAGATGGCCGCCGCCCAGGCTCTGGCCGATCTGGTCTCCCCCGAGGAGCTCAGCGCGGACTACATCATCCCCGCCGCCTTCGACAAGCGGGTAGGCCCCGCCGTGGCCAAGGCCGTCGCCGAAGCCGCCCGGAAGTCCGGCGTGGCAAGAATCTGATACTGTCTTCTCACTATCGGCACCCCTTAAAAACAGGGGTGCCGATAGTATTGTATAGCAGGCAGCCGGGAGCAAAGCCCCCGGCTGCCTGCTGTTATTTTCAGATACCTGTCCACCCGGCCGCCTGCAAGGAGAAAATGCAGACGCAGGAAAAAGCGATGAGAATCAATGCATAAGGCACAGCATATCTCAGCCATTTGGAATACTTCGTCTCAGACAGGATGAGTCCGGTTGCCAGCACAGAAGAAACAGGCGTCAAGAAGTTTGTCAGGCCATCGCCAAGCTGATAGCACGTGCACAGGACCTGCCGTGTAATTCCCAGGATGTCTGCAACCGGCGTAAAAAGGGGCATCAAAATAGGAACCTTTGCCGGGCCGGAGGGCATCAAAAGATTAAACAGCGTTGTAAATACAAACATTCCGATAGCTGAGAAGGAAGCGCCCATTCTCTGAATGATCATAAGAGCGGCGTTAGCAATGGTGTTGATTACATGGCCATCCGCCAGGATCACGCTGATCAGCTTTGAGAATCCAATCAGCAGGCATACCGGCCCCATCTGTGCCGCACCGGCGCAGAATCGCTTTGCCCAGTCATTCGGCGTGTAGTGGAAAACAATTCCCAGTATGATTGCAGAGACAAATGCCAGCGAAATCAAATATTCAAAACCCCAGCTGTATCTCGAAGAACCGTATGCATAAATCACGAACGGGAGAATCATCATCAGAATGGAAACGACACTGGATATCTTCAGCCTTGTCGTTTTCTCTGCTTTCATCTGTTCTTCTGCACTCAGGCTCAGAATTTCGCCGTCAATGCTCTTGGAAGGATCTTTTGCAATCTTCAATGCATAGTGCGTATTGTAGAAGGCAACGAATGCAGTAAAGACGATCCAAATCACGATTCGCACCGTCAAACCAGAAACCGCAGGGATTCCTGCCATCTCCTGACACATCAGGATCATCAATACAGTCGGACCAATCGCCTGCCCTGTGATATATGGCAGATAGAAAATAGCCATTCCGGAAATTCTATCAAGCTTTGTCCGCCGTGCCAGCAGCATTCCACACGCAACAAACGTGATCATCGCATCATTGCCCGCCAGGCCTCCAAGGATGGACATCAGCACGGAAATACAGGGGATCAACACCTTCAGGCTCTTATCTTCCAGCCGAAAAATAGAATAATCAACCAGATTCTCTACAGCGCCAGATGAAATCATTACGCTGACCATGCCGCCTACAATAAACAGCAGCGCATACGTCGTACCCATTGATGCAATGGAGGACGTTAACTTGATCACCGCCTGCACCGGTGAGACCGGTGTATTCTCAACGTAAGTAAAGGAGCCCGGCACCACATACCCGTTTTCATCAAACTGGTATGTTCCCGCAGGAATAATATAAGTCAGTAAGCAGCTAATCAATGCCAATAAAATCAAAAGGATCATTACATGGGGAAATGCTAGCCTGGATTTCTCTTTTTTCATAACAATGCTCCTTATCCATTTATTGATCCTGAACAGGGTTATCCTCGTTATTCAGGACCTTCATTGCTTTTCTTTCTGCAGTAAACTTTGGCCACAGACCATTTTCATATTCTTCACCGCGAACAAACCGCCCCCAGAGGCCCTGCATTGTCTCGGTCAGGCATCGGCCCTCGTAAGGTTCCATGCCATCCAGCATAGGCGCATTCCAACTTTCCAGGTTGCCAAACAAGAAGGGCAATTCCAGGCAATGGCATGCTCCAAAAGAAGACTTTGCAGCTTTCCAATCGAAACGGTAGCGGTAAACGGTGCAGCCCCCCGCTGCCGCCTCCAGTGCCATATTCTCTCCCGGTGAAACATATCTGGTTTGCAGTATTGCCTCTGCAACTGCCAATGACTTTTCATCTCTTCCCTGGATAAATGCCAGCATTTCTTCCCGCGTGAATCCCATCAGAATACGGATTTTTCTCGATTTCGCCCTTTGGGCGGCTGCGTGGACTGTCTGCTCCGGCGTGTGCCATTCATCCATGATCGGTTTAAAAATCATTCCCTGATGTTTCTCCCGCAGCCCCTGGGGAACAGCCTCTACCGCCTCAAAAATCTCCGAAACCGATTTCTTTTGAAGTGCTTCCAAGGCACCGGTCCCCGGCTCAATAGCCAGTTTTTTCAGCACTTCTGTGCCAATTTCCAATGCATCTGCCCGGGTATGATTTCCCCTTCCCAGAGAGGCACTTTCCAGGATGATCTGTTGAAAAAGTCCGTCCGAATCCGGTCGGGAAAGAATATGCGCAATTGCATTTCCCCCCGCCGACTGGCCAAACAGAGTGACCTTGCCCGGGTCTCCCCCAAATGCTGCAATGTTATCTTGTATCCAATGCAGTGCCATCATCTGATCTTCAATCGATAAGTTCTCCTCAATAACCCCCGGATAATACAAAAAGCCCAGCGGTCCTAGCCGGAAATTCAAATTAACAACAACGATTTGCTGTGATCTTGCCAAGGAAGCGCCATCATACCAGGCAACATCCCCACCGCCATAGCAGTTTGCGCCCCCATGGAACCAAACCGCTACCGGAAGCCCACCCGTCAAACTCGGCGTGCTAATTGCCAGAGTCAGGCAATCCTCATTGTGCTCTCCTACCGTCGGTCCCATGGGGATATCCAGATCCGACGCAGTCTGCGGTGCCAGAAAATGTCGATAGGTCGCATCGTATGTTTCTTCCCATCTTTCCATTCTCCGTGGCTTTTGAAAGCGAAGTGGGCCTACCGGTGGTTGCGCATAAGGAATTCCATGGAATTGATATACACCCTTGTTCTGTACTCCCATAACAGGTCCACAGGGTGCATGAACCACTTGTTTCATATCTTCCCTCCTAGTATTTGTCGAATTGTTCGCTCTTTCGCTTAATACATTTGGATTATACATTATTTCCTCCATCCTGTCAATCTCAATCCTGCCATCACTCCACACAGAAATAAAATAATGATTTTGTACAACTTGACAGAATAACGAAAATTCTGTACACTAACAGACGAGGATGGTGTGATACCAGATGGAAAATGTAAGTAAAATCAAGAAAGTATCCGCAGCTGACCAGGTATATACACAGCTTAAAACATTCATTTTGGAAGGTCACTGGGTTCCGGGTGAAAAAATTGCTACAGAAACAGAATTGGCTAAGTCTCTCGGTGTAAATCGTTTGACTGTACGGGTTGCACTGCAGCGACTTGCTGCCCTGGGCCTACTGGACATCCGGGTAGGTGACGGAACATACGTAAAAGAATTCGATATGAACGAGAAAATCACAGAGCTTTCTCAATTCTACGTAAATGAGGAAACAATGCATGACACCGGCGAATATCGAAGGCTTTTGGAAATGGCGTTTATTGACCTTTCCGTTCAGCGACGTTCCGATGAGCAATTGGACGAATTCTACAAGCTTTGCTGTACCTTTCACGATGATTTAAAAGATTTTTACACCTGCTGTGAACCTGAACACGCCAATGCCGCATTTCTGCGGTCTGTGGACACCGCATCAGATCTTCATTCGCTGCTTTGCAAAATGGCACACAATCAGATGCTTGCTTATGCTTTCAGTCTGTGCAAAGAGCCGCTCAGAAAACACATGGAGTTTAATGCCAAGCGCCGCGCCTCAGATATTGATGCAGATCAATGCAACATCTGGGAAAAACGCTGGTTTCAGCTCTACGATGCATTAAAATCTCAAAACATTGCAGCTTCTCGGGAGCTGTTGTCTCAAATTATAGATTCCTAAATTGTCCGCGTTCATAGCGTTTCGCAAAAAACAGGCGCAGCTCGTTTGCTGCGCCTGTTCTCATATGATCTTCCCCTCCAGGTGGTCACATTCGTGCTGAATGATCTGGGCCGTAAAATCCTGAAAGGTTTTGATGCGGGTCTGGAAGGCCTCGTTCCGGTAGCGGACCTTGATCTTTTTGTAGCGGGTGGTCTTCCGGGTGCCCTCCAAGGAGAGGCAGCCCTCTTCGGCTTCGTAGGCTCCCTCCCGTTTCAGGATTTCCGGATCGTACATGAGAAGATATTCTCCCCCGTTGTCCACGGCAATGATCCGCACTGCCTGTCCGATCATATTGGCAGCCATGCCAACGCAGCGTTCCTGATTGGCTTTCAGGGTGTCCAGCAGGTCCGCGCCAATGGCGCTGTCCTGAATCTGGGCCGGGCGGGACGGTCTGCTTAGAAAGAATACATCTTTGCAAATAGGCTGAATCATTTTCTGTCATCTCCTTCCGCTTTTCCGCAAAGGCTGTGGAAAAGCGGCGTTTTTCTTTTCTTGCCTTTTGAATGGCCTTTTGGTATAATGGGCGTACTTTTGCGAGAGGAGCACGCCATGCGTTCCAAATACCCAAAATACGTCCTATTTCTGCTATACTGCGGCATGATGCTGTGGCTGCTGCTGGCAAGGACACCAAATGAAGCCGGTGTGCCGTTCTCCGTCTACTTCCACACCCATTTCAATCCCGTGCCTCTGCGGACCATCCGGCGGTTTTCCCGGCTGCTGCAGCCTCCGGTAAGGCCCTTTCTTCTGCGCATTGCCCTTCGGAATCTGCTGGGCAACATCGTCCTGTTCATTCCCCTGGGGTACTTTCTGCCCGCCATCAGCGCCTCTTTGCGGAAATTCTATCTGACCTTTCTTTCCGTGACGATCATCATTACCACCGTTGAGCTGGCCCAGCTGGTCTTCATGGTGGGCACCTGCGACATTGACGATCTGATTCTCAATCTTCTGGGCGCTTCCATGGGCTATGGGCTCTATCGGCTGACGAATCGGGGCTGATCAGTCGCTTTCGTCCACCCGCTCCGCTTTCAGGCATTTTCCCGTAGCCGCATCCAGGGTAAAGAGCACCCCCTCCATCTTTGTAGGGCCCTCTGCCCAGCGGTAGCGTTCCGTCAGATCTCCCCGGAAGCGGGCAATGGACAGCTCCGGGCGAATGCCCAGGACGCTGTCCCTGGGGCCGGTCATGCCCAAATCCGTCACGTAGCCCGTCCCCTTGGGCAGCACCCGGTTGTCCGCCGTGGGCACATGGGTGTGGGTTCCCCACACAGCGCTGACCCGACCGTCCAGCATATACCCCATGGCCAGCTTTTCGGAAGTGGCCTCTGCGTGCATCTCCACCAAAATGATTCTGGCGGAGATATTTTTTAACAGCTTTTCCACCATCAAGAAGGGATTGTCCGGGGTATAATCCATGTTGCAGCGGCCAATAAGGTCCACAACGGCCACATCGCCCGCCTTCGTCTCGTACACATCCCAGCCCCGGCCCGGTGCCTGGGGGGCCAGATTGGCAGGCCGCAGCACCCGGGAGGTATCCTCCAGATAGTCCACAATTTCCCGCTTGCCGAAGCTGTGGTTGCCCAAGGTGATCACATCCGCCCCGGCATCCAGAATATCCTCTGCCTGGTCCGGGGTAATGCCCACCACACTGGCATTCTCCCCGTTGACAATGACAAAATCCGCTTCCGTTTTCCGTTTCAGCTGCCGCAGCTTCCGCCGCACCCGCTCCATGCCGGGATTGCCCACCACATCTCCGATAGCCAGAACTTTGAATTCCATGGTTTTGCCTCTTTCCAGTTGTTTTCTTTATTATATACGGGAATTCCGGTTTTCACAAGAGGCGCGCAAAGATAAACACGCCAAAAGCTGCCTTCCCGGGAAACAGGAAGGCAGCTTTGATAGGATTTAGCACTTATGGCTGCATCCGCCGTGGCAGGAGGCGCAGTCGCCGCCGCAGGAGGATTTCCCCTGCTTGCGGTCTCTGACCATGCCTCTTACGATCAGGCCTACCACAACCAGCAGCACGGCAAGAACCAATACAGTTCCCATAATGATTTCCTTTCTATGGATAGCGCCGCTGGGGGCGGCGAACCGTCCCCAGCATTTTGAGATTTACACTTTCGCAGTCAGCTTGTCAGCTTCCTTGTAGGGACGGACCAGCATGTAGATCATGCAGCCAAGAACCGCCAGAGCGAAGATCAGGCCAATGACATTCACAATGCCGGTGAAGAGGTTGCCAAACTGATTGATCATCAGGCTGACGCAGTAGGCAAAGCCGCACTGATAGCCGATGGCGAACCAGGTCCACTTGGCGTTGTTCATTTCCCGCTTGATGGCGCCGATGGCTGCGAAGCAGGGGGCGCACAGCAGGTTGAACACCAGGAAGGACATGCCGGAGACAGGGGTGAAGGTAGCGGCCAGGGTCTCATACACATTGCCCGCAGCACCGTACAGGATACCCATGGTGCCGACAATGTTTTCCTTGGCCACCAGGCCGGTGATGGAGGCAACGGCCGCCTGCCACTCGCCCCAGCCGAGGGGTGCGAAGATCCAGGCAATCAGGCCGCCGATCCGGGCCAGGATGCTGAGATCCAGCTCATCCTCGGCCAGCATCCGGAAGCCATCCTCAGTGAAGCCAAAGTAGGAGGTGAACCACACAACGATGGTGGACAGCAGGATGATGGTACCGGCCTTCTTAATGAAGGACCAGCCGCGCTCCCAGGTGGAGCGGAGGACATTGCTCAGAGTGGGGATGTGATAGGGAGGCAGCTCCATAACGAAGGGAGCGGGGTCACCGGAGAACATCTTTGTCTTCTTCAGCATGATGCCGGAGACAACGATTGCGGCCATACCGATGAAGTAAGCACCGGTGGAAATCCAAGGGCTGCCGCCGAAAATCGCGCCAGCGATCATGGCGATGAAGGGCACCTTTGCGCCGCAGGGGATGAAGGTGGTGGTCATGATGGTCATACGGCGGTCACGCTCGTTCTCGATGGTACGGGAAGCCATGATACCGGGCACGCCGCAGCCCACGCCAACCAGCATGGGGATGAAGGACTTGCCGGACAGGCCGAAGCGGCGGAAGATCCGGTCCAGAACGAAGGCGATACGGGACATATAGCCGCAGCCTTCCAGAATGGCCAGCAGGAAGAACAGCACCAGCATCTGGGGCACAAAGCCCAGGACAGCGCCGACACCGGCCACAATGCCGTCATTGATCAGACCGGAGAGCCAGTCAGCGCAGTTCAGGCTGTCCAGCAGATTCCCAACCAGCACAGGGATACCGGGGACCCACACGCCGTAGTCCGCGGGATCGGGCTCGGTGCCGTAGGCATCCAGAGCGGCCTGGATGGCATCGTAATCGGCAGTTTCGGTGGAGACAGCCAGAGTTTCTTCATCTTCCAGCTCGTAGTCGATGGAAGCACCTGCAGGAACGGCAGCACGCAGAGTGGCAATAGCCTCGGCGGCAGCAGCCTCGTCGTAGTCCTCGCTCTCGGAATCCAGAGCGGCTTCCAGTGTTTCATCGCCATATTCGGCAACCAGGGCGGAGATGATCTCGTTGGTGTCGCCGTACTCGTCAGCGGCTTCCTCATAGGCAGAGGTGCCGATGCCGAACAGATGGTAGCCGTCGCCGAACAGGCCGTCATTTGCCCAGTCGGTAGCGGGAGTACCCACGGCGATCATGGCGATGTAGTAAACCAGGAACATGACAACGGCGAAGATGGGCAGGCCCAGCCAGCGGTTGGTCACGATCTTGTCGATCTTATCGGAGGTGGTCAGCGCACCGGCGCTCTTCTTCTTGTAGCAGGACTTGATGATGTCCGCAATGTACACATACCGCTCGCCGGTGATGATGGACTCGGCATCGTCGTCGGATTCCTTCTCGGCGGCCTGGATATCGGTTTCGATGTGGGCCAGGGTGTCCTGGGGGATGTTCATCTGAGCCAGGACCTTGTCGTCACGCTCGAAGATCTTGATGGCGTACCAGCGCTGCTGTTCCTCGGGCATATTGTGCAGGACCGCCTCCTCGATGTGGGCAATGGCGTGCTCCACAGGGCCGGAGAAGGTGTGCATGGGAACGGTCTTGGGGCCGGAGGAGGCCTTGATGGCAGCCTCGGCAGCTTCCTGAATGCCGGTGCCCTTCAGAGCGGAGATCTCCACAACCTGGCAGCCCAGCTGACGGCTCAGCTCGGCCACATTGATCTTGTCGCCTGCCTTCTTGACCAGATCCATCATGTTGATGGCCACCACAACGGGGATGCCCAGCTCGGTCAGCTGGGTGGTCAGGTACAGGTTCCGCTCCAGGTTGGTGCCGTCGATGATGTTCAGGATGGCATCGGGGCGCTCGCCGATCAGATAGTTACGGGCCACCACTTCCTCCAGAGTGTAGGGGGACAGGGAGTAAATACCGGGCAGGTCGGTGATGATCACATCATCGTGCTTTTTCAGCTTGCCTTCCTTTTTCTCAACGGTAACGCCGGGCCAGTTGCCGACGAACTGGTTGGAACCGGTCAGGGCATTGAACAGCGTGGTCTTGCCACAGTTGGGGTTGCCTGCCAGAGCAATCCGAATGGTCTTGTTTTCCATGTGACTTACGAAACCTCCTTACTCTACTTCCACCATTTCGGCATCAGCCTTCCGGATGGACAGCTCATAACCGCGGACGTTCAGCTGGATGGGGTCACCCAGAGGCGCCACCTTGCGGACCGTCACATCTACGCCCTTGGTCAGGCCCATATCCATGATCCGGCGGCGCACAGCGCCTTCGCCGTGGATCTTGACCACCTTGACGGTGGAGCCGATGGGAACTTCTCTCAACGTTTTCATTCTATTTCCTCCTAACTGCTTAAATACATAAGAAGTTATCAAAAACGGTCAGATCATGATCTTTCTGGCCATTTCTTCACTGATTGCAATGCGGGACTCCTTCACGTTTACGATCACGTTCCCGCCCAGACGGCTGATGACCTGCACATTACCGCCTACCACAAAGCCAAGGTTTTCCAGGTGCTTCTTCACTTCCGGAGAGCCTCCCACGCGGCGGATAATATTCACAGCATCATTGTCTGCAAAGGTCAGCGGCATCATATTTTCCCCCTCTTTCTTCCCATTGAATTCGGTTTTTGATTAGCACAGGCTAATCAAAGGGCTATAAAATAATTAGCTCTCGCTAACTGTCATAGATAATACACCGGATTTTCCCAGTTGTCAACGGGGTTAATTAAGGAAGGAAAAAGTTTGTCAGAACTTTCCAAAAATACAGTTAGCAATCGCAAACCATTTTGTACACCTTTGGCGCTTTTGCCGATACGGAAAAATAGTCTGCGGCAGCATAGCCGCCGCAGACAAAATATGCTCAAGAGAACCGGATCGAGCCCGCCATGGTGTCCAGAACCCTCCAGCGCGCCTCCGTCGCGTCCTTTGGACAGCGCAGGATGACGGCATAGCACCCGGAATCGCTCCGGTTCAGAATACACACCTCAACCTGCATGTCCACGCAGACTCCGCGGATCCGGCCGTCAACGCCCGTATCCTCTGTGCTGCTCCATTCCAGAGTTTCCCTGGCCCAGGCAACGGCCTCTGCCTGTCCGGTTTCCCCCAGGTCCACCACGGAAAGGCTTTCCCCAGCCTCGCCGTACCAGGTGTTGGCGTCGTGGTAGCCGATGGTCTCCTTCATGGCATTCCGCTCTCCCCAATAGCTCGGGATGTACAGGCTATAGCCGTCAAGAACTTCCAGATGGCATTCCATCATAGATTCCTCGTCCAAATTGAAAACACGATCCACCGGCATATTCAGGGTAACGGAATCGTAAAAATAAATGCTGTCCACCATACAGCACATCACTTCTTCGTCCCAGGTGTCATCGGTGTATTCCATCTGAATCACATAATTCGTGGTCTCGCCCAGCCGGGAAAACACCTCCATAGTCTTTCCTGCTCCTTCCGCGCCGCTGTGTACAGTCTGGGAATAGCGATTGACCAGCTGCAATTCTCCTTCCGTCCTCTGTCGGGTAACAGGCTCCTTTCCAAGATACGCAAGCCAGGACAGGGCATCCATATCTGTACCTGTCCTGATTACAGACAGCCGGGCGTCCGGGTCCTCGTCACAGACCCAGCGGTCCACCGCATACTGCCCGATCATTGTGCTTTCGTAGGTCCACCCGGTGATGGGCACATAGAGGGAAACAGCATCCGTTTCTGTCAGCTCACCGACAATGGGTCCGGATACGCCGCTTCTGCCGGAATAGCCCAGTGTAAGGCAGGAATTGCGGCGGGTCGTTGGAATCTTTTCCGTTCCCGGCATTGCCCGCCACCAGACGTCGTTCGTACTGGAATAATTGTCTCCCTGGGGCATGCGGATCACGGTCTTCCAGCCGTCCTCCCGGCGTTCCAGCCGGCCCCAGCCCCAGTGGCCCCCGTCCAGATAATAAAAGGTCCCGTCCTCTTTCAGGAAACTCATGTCCTGCCTGGTGTATTCCGCGCCGTAGATCCCGTCCCCGTCCTGCCAGAAAATCAGGGTCAGCACATGCTTTTTGTCTCTTTCAAACCGGATGGCCAGCTCCTCCTGGCCGTCCTGGTCCAGGTCGATCTTCACATAGGCCCTAGGAGCGCAGTCCGGGTCTTCCTCCTGGAGACGTTGGGTGTATTCCTCTATGGTCAGATCGCTGCCGTAGGTGTCGCTCTGAAAGCTGCGTTTACTGTTGACGATCTCCATCTGCCAGAGGGTTTCTTTTGCCTGCGTTGGAGCTGCCTGCTGGGCCGTCTGCTCCCGGGTCTGTTTTTCCAGCGCCCAGAAGAAGCCGCCAAGCATCAGTGCCGCAGCGGCAGCGACAGCCGCGAATTTCAGCACCGGCCGCCGTGCCCCGACGGCATAGCGGCCGCCGCTCCGATGGGCCTGGGCCTGCAATATGTAATTCTCCGGCAAGTCACCAAGCAGCTTCGCAAATTCCGTTTCCTTCATAGCAATCCCTCCCTCTTAAGATGGCTTTGCAGCTTTTTCCGGGTCCTGTGCAGCATGGAGCGCACCTTTCCCGACGAGAAGCCGAAGTGCAACGCAATGTCCTGAGCGCTGTCGAAATACCAGTACCGGCACAGGAAGACGCTGCGTTCCGTCTCCGGAAGGGTTCCCAGAAAGGCGGCCACGCTTTTTAACAGCTCCCGGCGCAGAACCTCCCCCTCGGGACTCTCCCCGCCGGGGACACAGCCGGAGAGCTCGTCCAGCGCAAGCTGCATTTCGCCGCCGCCCCGCTTCCCTGCCCGCCGCTCCCGCCAGCGGTCAATGGCCAGGTTCCGGGTAATGCTTCCCAAAAATGTCGCAAGGACCCGGGGGCTCTGGGGCGGGATGCTGTTCCAGGCCGAAAACCAGGTATCGCTGACGCACTCCTGGGCATCCTGTCGGTTCTCCAGGATGTTCATGGCAACGCTGTAGCAGTAGCCCCCGTATTTGGCCTCCGTCTCCCGGATGGCCTGTTCCGAACGGGTAAGATACAGCTCCAGGATCTTTCTGTCCTCCATGACGGCACCTCCTTTTGTCTCTCACCTCTATAGACGGAGAAAATCGGAAAGTGTTTCACACTTCCTATCAAAAAGCGGGCGACCAATCGGCCGCCCGCGATGTGTGAACTTAGTACGCAATACCCCAGTAGATCATCTTGCTTGCAGGCTTGCCGCAGCAGGCACAGGTGTCGCCCAGGTGCTCCTGCTTGAAGGGGATGCAGCGGGAGGACATGCCGGCCACTTCCTTCATCTTCAGCTCGCACTCCTGGCTGCCGCACCACATGGTCTTGATGAAGCCGCCGTTCTTTTCCTGGAGCTCCTTGGCCTCTTCCAGAGAATGGGCCTCGTAGATGTGATCCTCCAGGTTCTTCTTGGCCCGCTCGTACATGCCCTGGTGGACCAGGTTCAGCTGCTCTTCCACAGCGGCTTCCAGGTCCTCCAGCTTGACGGTGACCTTCTCCCGGTCGGTCCGGCGGACCAGCACGCACTGGTCATTCTCCAGATCTCTGGGGCCGCACTCCACACGCAGGGGCACACCCTTCATCTCGTACTCGGCGCACTTCCAGCCCATGGAATTGTCGGAATCGTCTACCTTCACCCGGAAACCGGCCTTTTCCAGCCGGGCCTTCAGCGCCTCCGCAGCTTCCAGAACGCCGGGCTTGTGCTGGGCCACAGGCAGGATCACCACCTGCACAGGTGCGATCTTGGGGGGCAGCACCAGACCGTTGTTGTCACCGTGGGTCATGATGATGCCGCCGATCAGGCGGGTGGAAACGCCCCAGGAGGTCTGGAAGGGGCTTACACGCTGGTTGTTCTTATCCGTAAAGGTGATATCAAAGGCCTTGGCGAAGCCGTCACCGAAGTAGTGAGAGGTGCCCGCCTGCAGGGCCTTGCGGTCGTGCATCATGCATTCGATGGTATAGGTTGCCTCTGCGCCGTTGAACTTCTCCTTCTCGGTCTTCTGGCCCCGGGTCACAGGCATTGCCAGGACATTCTCGCAGAAGTCGGCGTACAGGTTCAACATCTGCTCGGTAAAGGCCTTGGCCTCCTCGGCAGTGGCGTGCATGGTGTGGCCCTCCTGCCACAGGAACTCCCGATGGCGCAGGAAGGGGCGGCTGGTCTTCTCCCAGCGCAGAACGCTGCACCACTGGTTATACTTCATGGGCAGGTCCCGGTGGGACTGAATGACCTGGGCGAAATGGTCGCAGAACAGCGTCTCGGAGGTGGGGCGGATGCACAGCCGCTCCTCTAATCTTTCGTTGCCGCCCATGGTGACCCAGGCGCACTCGGGGGCAAAGCCCTCCACATGGTCCTTTTCCTTTTGCAGCAGGCTCTCGGGGATCAGCATGGGCATATAGACGTTCTGCACGCCCACCTTCTTAAACTCCGCATCCATGATGTGCTGAATGTTCTCCCAGATGGCGTAGCCGTAGGGCCGGTAAATGAAGATGCCCTTTACGGAGGAGTAGTCGATCAGCTGTGCCTTTTTGCACACATCGGTGTACCACTGGGCAAAATCGACCTCCATATCGGTGATCTGCTCAACCTTTTTATCCTTTGCCATTTTTATTTCATCCTCTCAGGTTTTCAAAAAAATTACTCACTATATTATAGCATATTTGTCAATAGCTTTTCGCTTGTTTGCCATTGTTTTTTTCGAGGATTTCTGCTATACTGTCCGAAGAAATATCTATGGAGGAAATGCCATGAAGTCCATACGAGAAATATACAAAATCGGCAAAGGCCCCTCTTCTTCCCACACCATGGGCCCCGAGCGGGCTGCCCGGCTCTTCCGGGAGGAGAATCCCCAGGCGGACAGCTTTCAGGTGATCCTCTATGGCTCCCTGAGCAAGACCGGCGTAGGCCACGGCACCGACCGGGTGCTGCGGGAAACCCTGGCCCCCCTGCCTGCGGAGATCATCTTTTCCGAAGAAGTGCTGCCCGGAAACCATCCCAACACCCTGGACTTCATCGCCAGAAAGGACGGAAAGGAGCTCAGCCGTCTGCGGGTGGAATCCGTCGGCGGCGGCGATATCCGCATTCCAGGCCGGGAGGACAGTGAGGGGGAGGAGGTCTATGTGGAGCACTCCTTTGCGGAAATCGCCGATTTCTGCAAATGGCGCTATATCCACACCCTCAGTGACTATGTGGAGCTGAACGAGGGCCCGGAAATCTGGGATTTCCTGCTCAACGTCTGGAAAGCCATGAAGCAGTCCATTGAAGACGGACTGGCCGCCACAGGCGTGCTGCCCGGCGGCCTGAATGTGCAGCGAAAGGCAAATTACCTCTACCATAAAAAGGCCGGCAGCGATGCCCCGGCCCTGGAAGAGTTCCAGAAAATCGCTGCCTATGCCTACGCCGTCGCCGAACAGAATGCAGACAACGGCACCATCGTCACCGCCCCCACCTGCGGAGCCTGCGGCGTGCTGCCCGCCGTGCTGAAATACGTCCAGGACACCAAGGGTCTATCCGACGAGGCTATCTGCCGGGGCCTGGCCACCGCCGGCATCATTGGCAATCTGACCAAGAGCAACGCCTCCATCTCCGGGGCGGAATGCGGCTGCCAGGCAGAGATCGGCACCGCCTGCTCCATGGCCGCCGCCGCTTTGGCAGAGCTGTACGGTCAGGACCTGGACCAGGTGGAGTACGCCGCCGAGGTTGCCATGGAGCACCACCTGGGGCTCACCTGTGACCCCATCTGCGGCCTGGTGCAGATTCCCTGCATCGAACGCAACGCCGTGGCCGCTATGCGGGCCATGAACGCCTGTAACCTGAGCTATTTCCTCACCGGCTCCCGGAACATCAGCTACGACATGGTCTGCCGGGCTATGCACGAAACCGGCATCAATCTGAACCAGCGCTTCCGGGAAACCAGCGAGGGCGGCCTTGCCAAGCTCTACGACCGAAAGAGCCGGAAATAAGTCCGGTATACTGTAACCACTGGAAATGCGGTGCGCAACACGCAAGGCACATTTATATTGTCTCAGATCAATGCGGCAGGGAAAATCTCTGCCGCATTTTGTTTTTAAAAAAACTTGACAAATATATTGAGGTTCGATATAATGCATAGCAGTTCGATATATCGAAGCAAGATAGTGAGGGATGTCTATGGACAGTAAAATAAGAAGGATTTATGTTCCCATGACAGAAAGCGGCTTTTATATCTTATTCTGTCTCCAGCAGCCTCAGCATGGCTATGGGATCAGTCAGCAGGTCCGGCGAATGACCGGCGGTGAATTGATCATCAGTGCAGGGACAATGTATGGAACACTTTCCAAAATGGAAAAAGATGGCTTGATCGTTTTTGAAAGAGAAGAAGAAAAAAGAAAGCTCTATCAAATCACCGAGCTTGGAAAAGAAGTCCTACAGCTGGAAATGAAACGTATAGAACGGCTGTATAAGAACAGCAAAGGAGAGGAAATCCATGAATAACAAAAAAACGGTATTGCGCTTTTTCACCATTGCAGATTTTGAAGAGGAAGAAATTTGGCTGCACGATCAGCATAGGAACGGTTGGAAACTGGCAAAAATGATTCCGTCTTGTTTCTATATTTTCGAAAAGTGTACGCCGGCGGAAGTAACGTACCGGCTGGATTATAAAAACAATTTGGAAACCGGTGATTATTTTCAAATTTTTAAAGATTATGGCTGGGAATATATTTGCAGCTGTGTTGGATGGCTGTATTTTCGTAAAACGTCAACACAGATGGATTCCGAGCATGATGGCGAAATTTTTTCCGATAACGAATCGAGAATAGATATGATCGACCATGTGATAAAAACGCGGCTGCTCCCGGTTTTGATCATCTTTCTGTGCTGCATTCTTCCGAATTTTATAAGAAGTACGCAAACCAATGACCCGCTGACAGCTGCATTCGCCGTGTTCTTTTCAATCATGACGGTGCTGTATACTTATTTGATTGCTTATTGCGGTTTGAAGCTGCGAAAGCTGCGGAAGAAATACAGCTGTGATTGAACCGCAGCTTTCATGGGCATGGCATTAAAATACAGATGCAATCGTCCAAGCAGCCCTGAAGCACAAGCCATTCCGCAAAAAGGACCGTTCCCTCATCCTTAAGACTTCGGATGAGGCGAGCGGTTTCTTTTTATTATCTGCGGACGCGAAGCAATGCCATAGAAAGATGCAAGCTATCATCGAAATGAAAGATGCGATCGCCGCCGATGTGACCAAGGAAAACCGGCGCTACATCTTTGAGAACTTCACCGAGCACAATGTGTTTCTGCGTCCCGGTGCCAAGGTTGGCCAGTTCTACACGGACGGTGTGGATTATACACTGATGGGAAAAGTCCGGCACAAACCGGACTTTTCCACTAAGCTAAGCGGACCGCTGCATTTTCGCAGCGGCCCGCTTTTGCGTCCACATGATATCGTTTATAGGAAAAACTTCCGGTCCATGGTCTCCCGGGCCGGGCGGCAGACGGCCAGAAAAATCAGGGCGCCGCCCATGAGCACCAGCACCACCAGCGGATACCAGGACCATCCGATGAACTTTTCCATCCGGAAGGTCAGCGTCATCAAGTATTCCATCAGAGGCATGAAGGCTCCCAGCAGCACCAGAGCCCCGCCGTAAATATACATCTCCGCCCCATGGGTGTACCGGGTCAGCACCACCACCGCCGTGACAAGCAGCCCCAAAAAGCCCGTTACCGGGAACGCGAAGCTGAGAAACCACCCGCCGTGAACGGAAAGATCAATATACAGCACATACAGCCCGGCCGCCAAAAAGGAGCAGGGTACGAAAATCACCGGATTTGGCCGGGCAAACCACTGGGGCAGCACTGCCGCCACATAGCACAGCAGAATACCGCCGACTACGTAGCCGGACCAGGTGATCCTTCCGTGGATCCCCAGGTCGCAGATCATGGTGATGAAAATGGGAATCAAAACCAGGATGGTAATGGCCCCCAGCACCGCCTTGCTGTTGGTCTTCGCCCGGGGGTACCGGTCCGGCGGATAGAGGGCCTCCCCCTCCTGCCGCACAATATCCGGATGATAGGGCACCGTCCCGCACAGCGGGCACCTCTTTTCACTGTCCGCCAGCTTGACGCCGCAATTGATACAATACATTTTCCGCACCTCACTGTCTGCTGTTGGTCTGGACCTCCAGGCCCAGGCCCATATCCCGCAGAACTCGGAAGAAATGGGCCTCCAGGTCCGGCTCCCGGATATCGCGGGTGAAATTGATATACAAATGATCTCCAAAGGACAACGCGCTGCAATTCTGGGGGGCCGTTGCCTGGGCACTCAGGATGAAATCGAAACGCTGCACAAAGGGCAGCATCTCTTCCGGCAGACGAACCTGTCCCAGATTCGAGAAGCACAGGCAGGATTTTTTCTCGCCTACCGCATCGAAAACCGCCTTCATCACCGCATTTTTCAGGAACAGAGGCATAATGCGCACCACTGCCATTTTTTCACTGCTCACATTGACCGCAATGCGGCTGCTCATGATCTTCGGATTCACATCCAGCCCCATGCGATGCTTAACCGCCTGGCAAATCTCTGTAAAGCTGTATTCGCCCAGTCTGGGGTCAATCTCCGGGGTGGTATACAGAGCGAAGTTGCGCAGGGTGCTGCTGGGAAACAGCTTTCTCAGATTCACCGGGATCTGCACCCGGATGGGCTTTCTGGCACGAAGGGAGGGAACCTGCTCCGCCTGCATATCCTGCAGGGCCATCATCAGGGCCGCGCACAGGAACGCCGTCAGGCTGACATCGTATGCATGGGCCTTTTCCAGCACCGCCTTTGTCTCCATCCGGAAACAGGTCAGATTCAAAAAGCCGTCACTTTCCGGTGTTCCCCATGGGTGCCAGGCGTTTGGCTCCCGGCGGCTGGCATTGACGTTTCCCGCGTATTTCAGAAAGCTGTCCTCCAGCTCCTCCTCCCGGGGCTCCTCCAGCCGTCCAAGGACGCCCTCTGTAGCAGGCACGGCAATACCGTATTTCTGCTGCAAATACTCTGCCGTCAGGGATTTCAGGAATACCATGCCGCCGTTTCCGTCCGTCACCGCATGGAAAAACTCCACGGCAATGCGCTTTTCATAGGCAATCACCCGGAAGGCACAGGTTCGAATCTCCCGGCGGCTCATGCGGGTCACAGGATAGCTGTTCTCTTCCCGAACAGCCGGGGCCCGCTCCCGCTGCTGGAAGTAATACCAGAACAGTCCCCGCCGCAGCCGCACGCACATGGAAGGGAACCGGCGCACCGTCACATCCAGCGCCGATTGCAGCACAGCCACATCTATTTCCTCCGTCAGCGTCACGGACAGGCGGAATACGTTGCTCCAACTCTGCCGCAGGGCCGCTGGATAGATTTTCGCCGCGTTGTCCAGCCGCATCCAGCGGAGCTTTCGCTCCCGGGACAGATACTTGGAGAGGAAGGCATTCATGGTCACCCAGTCCTCCCGGTCTTCGTTCAGGCCATAGAGAAGATAGGCATGCCACCGGCCGGGATGGACGGAGAGCTGGCTCACGTTGCCCTGCTTTAGGAGTTTGCTGTGCAGCATCTCGGAATCACTGCGCAGGATTTCATCCCCACCCACAAAGATCAGGGACGGCGGGAACTTTTTTAGGTCTCCCAGCAGCGGCGACACCAGAGGATTTTCCGTCGCATCCGAATAGCACTGGGCATAGAACCCCAGCTGCTCCCGGGACAGGGAAACATCGCATTCCTTATTGGTTTCAAAGCTCTCCCCAGAGAAGGTCAAATCCGTCCAGGGGGAAATGGCGACGATGCTGCCGGGCAGGGGCAGCCCCTGCTGCCGCAGATACAGGCATAGAGCAAAGCACAGCCCGCCGCCGGCACTCTCGCCGCACAGGCTGATTTTCTCTGGCAAATATCCTTTTTTCAGCAAATATTCATAGGCCTGGGCCGCATCCTCCACCGCCGCCGGGAACGGGAATTCCGGTGCCAGCCGGTAGGCTGCGCAGAAAACCTTTGCCCCGCATTCGTCGGCCAGAGCAGCGCCAAAGCCCAGGGCGTATTCCAGGCCGCCGCAGGTATAGCCGCCGCCGTGGAGATACAGAATCGTGCCGTCCCGCCGGGGATCATCCGGCAGCACCCAGGCCCCTTCGAAGTTTTCAAAATCATGGTGCTTCACCCGCACCTGCCCATGGTGGACCGCCCGCATGAGCTCCCCCACGGCATTCTGCCCCTTCCGGCTGGTCTCCAGCGAGCAGTTTGTAAGCCGCGGCTTCATATGTGCCAACCGCTCCCGCACCATTTTCGCAGATAATTGCATAGTAGTTCCTTCCTCTGTCAGTGCAAAGTCCCGATACTTGTTCTTTCGCTATAGCATACCATTTTTGCAGGGATCTTGCAACGTCCAAAGCGGAATTTTCACAATTTGGAAACAAGCACAGGGCTAACCTCTACTCCAATTCTTTCCGCAGCTTTTGCAGCGCCCGCTTCTCAATGCGGGAAATATAGCTCCGGCTGATGCCCAGCCTTTCCGCCACCTGCCGCTGCCGCAGTGGCGCCCGGCCTCCCAGGCCATAGCGCAGGATGACCACCGTCCGCTCCTGCTCCGTCAAGCACCGTCCCATAGCCTGCCGCAGCCGAAACACCGCCTCCCGATCACTGACCTGCTCCAAAAGATCGCAATCCTCGCAGATCACATCCATCAGCTCCAGGGGCGCCCCATCCGTCCCGGTCTCGATGTAGTCGGACAAGGACACATCCTGGGCACTTTTGCGTGTAGAACGAAAGTACATCAAAATCTCATTTTCCACACACCGCGCCGCGTAGGTGGCAAGCCTTGCTCCTTTGGAAGCATCAAAAGTCGTAATTCCTTTGATCAGCCCAATGGTTCCGATAGAAATCAGGTCCTCCTGGTCGGCGGTTTGGGCGTAGTATTTCTTAGACTGGTGATGCCCGCGGTGTGCTTGAGGGGTGTATAGACGGCCTCATAGGTGCTGCCCAGCTTCAGAAAAATGTCGAGATGAATATCATCCTTGGTGCTTTCTTTCTTAACAACAACCCTATCCAGAATCGTTGCCACCAGCGCTGTATCGATTTCCCCAGTGAAGCGCAACGCCTCGTCCAGCGCCCGCCGGATGGCCGGGATGTCCAGTTCTTCGGAGGACCTGCTTTCCTCCTCCTGCCGGATGGCCGTCAGCTTTCCCCGGCACTCCAGAATCTGGGCGTTGAAGGCATCGTTGCGCTCCTTGAATTCCTCCACCGTCAATGCCCCGGCGATGCTCAAATCCAGCAGTCGATTTTTCTTTCGCTCCAAGTCCTCCATCTCATTTTCCACCTGACAGCGGAGCTTGCCATAGTCCACTTCTTTGGGAATATTGGTCAGCACCGTCACCAGAGAATCAATGATTTTCTCTTTATCCCGAACCAGCTCTTTGAAGATGTCGCTGAGAATCAAATCCAGGTCACTGCTGCGAATCTGAGGTGCCGAGCAAGCCCCCCTTCCGTGGCTGCGGTAAACCTTGCACTGCCATACCTCCTGCTGGCCCTTTCTTGTCTGGATCACCTGACGGTGAAAGGTGGTTCCGTGTTCCTCGCAATAGATTTTTGCGCTGTAGGGATAGCGATTGTGAAAGCTGATTCCGCTGCTGTGTGACTTCATTTCTTCTCTCCTTCTCTTGTACAGGGCGTTGGCCCGATTCCACAGTTCTTCAGAAACGATAGCCGGTATAGAGGGATCCGGGTACGTCACCCACTCACTTTCATCCAGTAAGACATTCCGCTTTGTCCGGTAATCCACGCTCTGGCTCTTATTTCCGCAGTACCAGCCCTTATATTTGGGATTTTCCAGAATATGCCGGATGGTCAGGGTGTTAAAGGCGTTCCCCTCCCGGCTGGTATAGCCCAGTTCCATCAGCCTTTTGGAAATCGTGCGGGTCCCAAGCCGCTGGTTGCCGTAAAGGTCGAAGATGATACGGATGATCTCCGCTTCCTCCTCATTGACGGTCAGCACGCAATCCTTTTTGTCGTAACCATAGAGCTTGTCGTTGCCCAGCACATGGCCGTTTTTGATGGCCTGCCGGAAACCGAATTTCAGCCGCTCCGACAGCTTCCGTATCTCATCCTGGGCAACCCCCGCCATAATCACCAGCCGGAACTCGCTGTCCGTGTCCAGGGTGTTAATGTTATCGTTCTGAAAAAACACCCCCACATTGTAGTCCAGCAGCTCCTGGG
>UQGU01000033.1 GCA_900540635.1 uncultured Eubacteriales bacterium
CGCAGTTCCATGTCGGGAACTCCCAACAAAACGGTCACCAACCCCACCGGAGACTTTGTATGGGACAGCGGCACGGTGACGACGCCCGCCACCTGCACGGGAAAGGGGGTCAGGACTTACACCTGCACCAGCTCCTCCCATACAAAAACCGAGGATATCCCCGCCCTGAACCACAGCTTTGCAGGGCAGGAGTATGTTTCCGACAACAACGCCACCTGCGAACAGGACGGCACCAAGACGGCAAGGTGCGTGCGCTACGGCACGGGCGGCTGCACGGAAACGGACACGGTAACGGACACGGGCAGCAAGCTCGGGCATCTATTTGAGGACTATGTTTCCAACAACGATGCGACCTGCGAGCAGGACGGAACAAAGACGGCAAGGTGCGTGCGCTACGGCACGGGCGGCTGTATGGCAACAGACACGGTAACGGACACGGACAGCAAGCTCGGGCATCTCTTTGAGGACTATGTTTCCAACAACGATGCGACCTATGCGCACGACGGCACCAAGACGGCAAAATGCGTGCGGTATGACCAGTGCGGGGAGACCCACACCATGCCGGATGAGGGAAGCCGGTTAATAGCTCCTCCCCTCTACCGCGTGACCGACAAGGACGGCAGGGACATTGTCTACACGGCAGAGCGTAAAGACGGCGTGCTGACCGTCAACGTTGACGAGGACTTCGCCATCCTCACGGGCAGACTCAGCGGCATCCGCACCCTCAAGGTACAGGGCGTGGAGAAAATCATTTTTGTCACCAAGGGCGCAGCGTCAGCGTTCCTGCTCTCTGATCTGTTGGAAAAGGGCGAAAGCGGAGATACCTACAAGCTCACCCACGACGGCAAGGCCGTCACATTCACCCTCGGCGAAAAAATGACCGACGTGAGCGCCATTCTCACCAAGCCGTAAGCGAAATCTCAAAAATCCATACAGGCGGGCAGGCACGGCTTGTGCTTGCCCGCCTTGTCTGCCAAAAAGCGACAGGGAAAGAAAAGAAATAATCCGAACCCATCTCCAACAAGGAAGATTTGGTTCGGATTATATTGGTTTGGTGCCGGTGGTGGGACTCGAACCCACACGATGTTGCCACCAAAGGATTTTGAGTCCTCCTCGTCTACCATTCCAACACACCGGCAGAAACGAGTCCGGGAAAACCCGGATAGCTTTTATAGAATAACATATCCGGCGGAAAAATGCAAGAGAAATGTTTTGCAAAAGAACGGGAGAAATTGCTTGACATCTATGTACTTCCGGGGCATAATAGAGATGGTTACATAATACATTTACTGTCTGTGTTATGGCAGAAATGGGGGCGGAAGGATGAAAACCAGAAAACGGCTTGGGGTCCTGCTTGGGCTGGGGGGCCTGGTGCTGGCAGCGGCTGCGGTGATCGGCGGGCTGCTGATCGCGCGAAACTATGTGTTCCTGGACGGAAGACCCTACAGTGTTCAATCGGAAACACTGGACCTTTCCGGTATGCAGAACCCGGAGCTGGAGAAGCTCACCCGGTTCCCACAGCTGAAAAGTGTAGATCTGCGCGATACCCATATTACACTGGAGGAGCATAGCCATCTGGCGGCGGCGCTGCCGGAATGCAGCATATCCTGGCAGGTGCCCTTTCATGGGGAATACCTGGAGCTGGATACCCAGTCTGTTTCCATAACAACGGTCCTTCCGGAGGATGCGGAGGCGCTGGCCCAGCTGCCGGCCCTGAAAACGGTGGACTGCACCGGGTGCGAGGATCTGGAGATGCTGGCCCGGCTGAGAAAGGGCCTGCCGGAATGTGAGGTCCTCTATACCCTTCGCCTGGACGGCCAGACCCTTGACCAGGATACGAAGGAGCTCCGGCTGGAGCATGTGGACCTTCCGGCGCTGCGCCGGGCCTTGCCCTGCCTGCCCGGGGTGGAGCGGCTTACGGCAGTGGACTGGACGCCGGAGCCGGAGAGCGTGGATTCTCTGCGGAAGGAATTTCCCGGGATCGGGCTGTTTTTTGAGTGGGACGACCGGCTGCTGTCCCTGGATGAGGAGACAACGGCGCTGGACCTGAACAGCTGGCCCCTGACGGCTGCGGCTGCGGAAGGGCTCCTGGGCTGCTTTCCAAAGCTGGAGCAGGCAAAAATGCTCGATACCGGCTTGACGGATGAAGAGCTGTTTGCCCTGTGCGATGCCTTCCCCAATTGTGAGTTCCTGTGGGAGGCCTCCTTCGGCCCCGTCCGGGCGCTGACGGATGTGGAGGAGATAGACATCTCCGATTATCCCGTGGAAGATCCTGCATGGGTCGAGTCCCTGCTGCCCTATTTTCCCAGGCTGCAAAAGGTGGTCATGTGCCGCTGCGGGCTGGACAATGAGACCATGAACGCGCTGAACCGTCGGCATGAGGATGTGAATTTCGTGTGGGAGGTCAGCGTCGGGGTGGTAAAGGTCCGAACGGACACCGATTATTTTGCGCCGGTGGTTACGGGCAAGCACGTCTACGAGGGAGAGATGGACAATCTGAAATACTGCCCGGATATCATTGCGGTGGACGTGGGCCATATGGGCCTGAAGACCTGCGATTGGGCGAGATACATGCCCAAGCTGCAATATCTGATCATTGCGGACAGCGGCATTTCGGACATTTCCGCCCTGGCGGAGTGCAAGGAGCTCATCTTCCTGGAGATGTTCCTGACCCCTGTAAAGGACTACAGCCCGCTGCTGAGCTGCAAAAAGCTGGAGGACCTGAATATGTGCTATACCTATGGCGACCCGGAGCCCATCAGCAAAATGACCTGGCTGAAGCGGCTGTGGTGGACGAAGATCCCCTACACCTATCGGGATATGGCGCAGTACCTGCCGGATACTCAGGTGGTGCTGGACTCCGGCTCCTCCACCGGCTATGGCTGGCGGGACGGCGCTCACTACAAGGAGCAGCGGGATATTCTGGGAATGTCCTATCTGGTGGGCTGAGAAGGTGCGAAACGGGCTTCCACTTTTTTCCTGCAATTAAGAAAACGTTAATAGTTTTCGGGACTTCCGTGCTTGACAGTCTGCGAAAGAACGGGTATAATAGGTTACAGAAAGTTACATTTTAGCAAAGATTTGGTTTTATGCATACCGGTCTTGCCGAAATCGGGAGGTATATCCATGAAAAAAAGCGTCTACATAGCCATTGTCTCCGTTCTGGCAGTGGCGTTGCTGGGCAGCGCCATCTATCTGTTCAGCTACTTCTGGCAGGGAAAGAAATCCGAGGATGCCTACGACAAGCTGCGCAACGACGTGACGGCTTCCACCGGAGAGGCCCCCACCACCACCGCGCCCGAGACGACGAATCCCGGTGAGACTACGGAATTCATCCCAGATCCCAATGAGACCGCGCCGGAGGAGACCTTCCCCCTGAACGTGGACTATCAGGGCTTCTATGACAAGAACAAAAACGATGATTTTGTGGGCTGGCTGCGCATTGAGGGCACCAAGCTGGATTACCCGGTGATGCAGTCCTCCGCGGACAATGCCAACTACTACCTCTACAGGGACTACAATGGCGCCAACAGCAGCCGCGGCAGCATCTATGCCCGGGAGGAGTGCGACATCTTCACTCCCAGCGACAATATCACCATGTACGGCCACAATATGAAGGACGGCTCCATGTTTGCTGCCCTGAATGCCTATGTCAACAAGTCCGCATTCGACAATAACCCGCTGATCTTCTTCGATACCTTCAATCACAAGACCGGAGAGGTTGGCTACCATGTGTACAAGATCTTCGCCGTCTTCAAGACCACGGCCAACCTGGGCGAGGGCTTTACCTACCAGAAGTTTGAGAATGCGGCCAATCAGGAGGAGTTCGACAAGTTCGTCTCCACCTGCAAGAGCATGAGCTTCTACGATACCGGCGTGACCCCGCAGTATGGCGACAAAATGATCTGCCTGTCCACCTGCGAATACACCCTGGACAATGGCCGCCTGGTTGTTGCGGCAGTGCGCATCAGCTGATTTTTTCAGAGCAGCACCGCGCAATTCGTCTGCGGCAGTCAACGGATCTTTCCACCGGCTGTGCGGTTCTGAGAGCGGGAGATACACAGAGTATTCCTCCGCGTTCGGAACCTTCCTCCGATGAAAAATCTCTCGTTGGCTGCGCTTGCCGGATTGCGTGGTGCTGCCCTATTTCCCATCGGGATAGAATAGTCCATTTCCTTTGTCATAGACTATTCACACTTCGTCTCTTTACTTTATAGCAAAAAAATGCTATAATCTCCCCCAAAGGAGTTGATTTCTTGCACCGTTTTTTGGAAGAATTGAAGGACTTTAGCAAAAAGGCCGACTGGGTGCTGCTGACGCTGTGCCTGGTCACCTCGGGCTTCGGCCTGATCGTCATGGCCAGCGCCACCAGCGCGGAGAAGTTCGGAAGCAACACAAAATATATCATCATTCAGCTGCTGGCAATCGCCTTGGGCGTTCTGATGTTTGCCATCGTGTCCTCTATCGATGCGGATACCATCTCGGAGAACAGAATGCTTCTGACGGCCTTTAACATCTTCATCCTGCTGCTGCTGATCCCCTTCGGCACGGATAACAACACGGGCAACAAGAGCTGGCTGAAATTTCCGGGCATCCCCATCGCCATCCAGCCCGCTGAGATCTGTAAGATCACCTATATTCTGATCATGGCCTCGGTCATGTCATCCCATCAGAACGATATTTCCAAGATCCCCTCGGTCATGCACATGGTGGTGCACTTGGGCATTCTGGTGGGACTGAACATGGTTTTGTCCGGCGATGCGGGCGTGTCCCTGATCTTCGTCTTCATTTTCATCGGCATGGCCTTTGCCGGCGGCGTGAGCCTGGTGTGGTTTGCCATCGCAATAGCGGGAATTGCAGCGATCAGTCCCCTGGCCTGGAAGTTGATGGGCACCTACCAGCAGGAACGAATACGTGTCCTGATTGACCCGAAGTTCGACAAGCAGGGCCTGGGCGCACGGTACCACAGTAAGATCAACATGATGTCCCTGACCGGCGGCGGCCTGACGGGCCAGGGCCTGTTCAACGGCAACCGTACCCAGGGCGGTATGCTTTTCGCCCAGCATACGGACTATATTTTCTCCTCCGTGGGTGAGGAGCTGGGCTTCTTTGGCTGCTGCGCCATTATGATTCTGGAGCTGCTGATCATTGCCCGCTGCATTCAGGTGGGTATGCGCAGCCCGGAATATATGCGGCGGCTTATCTGCTTCGGCGCTGCCTCTGCACTGATGTTCCAGCTGATGATCAATGTGGGCATGTGCATCGGCGTTATGCCGGTTATCGGCCTGACCCTGCCGCTGATTAGCTACGGCGGCTCCTCCACCGTTACCATCTATGCCATGCTGGGCCTGGTCTCCGGCGTGTATGCCCGACCAAAACCATTGAGCCACGAGCGCTATATCCAGCCCTTCCGCTCCTACGGATTGGCAAAGCGCTGAATCTTTCCGAGAGCTCCCCCAAGTGGGGAGCCCTTTTTGCGTTTGTGGGGCAAAAGCGTCTCTTTTGAAACCTTTTATGAACATTTCACCCCAAGGATTGCAGGAAAAGAAACAATATGGTAATATGAAGGAAACATTTTGGAAAGGAAAACGGCTATGACCACAACCATATTGATCGTTGCGCTGGTGCTGATCCTCTGTGTGGCTGCGGAAAAGTGTTCGGACCGGCTGGGACTGCCTGCGCTGATCCTGTTTATGTTCATCGGAATGCTCTGCGGCAGTGACGGAATCCTGAAAATTCAGTTTGCGGACTTCTCCCAAGCGGAGACCATTTGCTCCGTGTGCCTGGTGTTTATCATGTTTTACAGCGGCTTCAACACCAAGTGGAGCGCTGCCAGAAGCGTGGCAGGGAAGGCTGTGGCCATGTCCACCCTGGGCGTGGCGGCTACGGCGGGGCTGACCACTGTGGGGCTGCACTATCTGCTCCACTTCTCCTGGCAGGAGGGCTTTCTGGTGGGGGCGGTGCTGTCCTGTACGGATGCCGCCAGCGTGTTCGCCATCCTGCGAAAGCACAAGCTGAACCTGAAGGAGGGAACGGCATCTCTGCTGGAGGTGGAGAGCGGCAGCAATGACCCCATGGCCTATATGCTGACGGTCATTGCCGTGGGCCTGCTGGGCTTCGGGGAGCAGGGGAGCTTTGCCCTCCAGCTGGTGCTGCAATTGGTCGTGGGACTGGCCGTGGGCTGCGCGGCGGCATGGGTCAGCCGGAAGATGCTGGAGCGCTGGATCTCCGACGGCCTGGAAACGGTGTTTCTCATCGCCATGGTCCTGCTGTGCTATGGCGTTTCCAGTCTGCTGGGTGGCAACGCCTACCTGAGTCTGTACCTATTCGGCATTCTGCTGGGCAACCGGTCCATCCGCCAGAAGCGGACGCTGATCTCCTTCTTTGACGGTGTCACAAGACTTGCTCAGATTGCGGTGTTTTTCGTTATTGGCCTTTTGAGTTTCCCAAAGCAGATGCCTGCCAATCTGCCCATGGCGCTGGCGGTGTGCGGCATTTTGACCTTCCTGTCCCGGCCGATTGCCACCTATGTGCTGCTGCGGCCGGCGAAATGCAGCCTGCGGCAGATCGCCCTGGTCTCCTGGGCGGGGCTTCGGGGTGCGTCCAGCACGGTGTTTGCCATTATGGCGGTGGCGGCAGGGGTGACGATGCACAGGGACCTGTTCCATGTGGTCTTTACGGTGACGCTGCTGTCCGCCGCGGTCCAGGGCGGCCTGCTGCCCTGGGTGGCGAAGCGTCTGGATATGGTGGACGACAGCCAGGATGTGCGCAAGACCTTCAATGACTACCAGGAGGAGAGCGTCATGCACCTGGCCCGGGTGGAGATCATTCCGGGGCACCCCTGGGCGGATCACCGAATCCGGGAGATCCAGCTGCCGACTGGATCTCTTGCGGTGCTGTTGCGCCGGGGGGACGAGAGCATCGTCACCCGGGGGGATACCGTGCTGCTGCCGGGAGACAGCCTGATCCTGAGTATGCCGCCCTACATTCCCACGGGAGAGGAAATGCTGGAGGAGACCGAGGTCCTGCCCGGAAATGAATGGGTCGGCAAAACCCTCCGGGAGCTGAATCTGCCGGAGGACAGGATCGTGGTGACGGTGCTGCGGCAGGGCAAGGCCATCATCCCGGACGGCAGCACGACCATCCGGCCGGGGGATACCCTGGTGCAGTACCGCAACCGGAGTGCAGCCCGATAGATAAGATTTTTGCACAGGCCCTGTGGACAGCTTCAGAAGACCCAAAAAAAGAAAATGGATATTTCCGGAAATTCACAGAAAAATCCATTGTAATTTTTGACTTATTGAAGTATAATGTTCCGGAGACGACTCTTCGAAAAAATAAGGGCCGTCAAAAGATTCTGTAAAACAAAGAAAGAGGTGTTTGCCATGGAGAAACCGGTTCAGATAACCATGCTTGGCAAATTCACGATATATGGCGACGGCTTGGCCAGACCACGGCTGGTCAGCCTGACGGGGCGGTCCAGACGGCTCTGGATTCTGGTGGTATACCTGATTCTGAATCGGGAGCGGGGTGTGCCCGCCCAGGAGCTCATCGACTGGCTCTGGCCCGAGGCCACGGGAATCAACCCGGTCAGCACGCTGCAAAACAACATCAGCCGGGCCAGAAATGCCCTGGAGGAGCTGGGGCTGGAGGATGGAAAGCGGCTCATTGCCAATACCTCCGGTACCTATTTCTGGGCACCGGACCGGGAAACCGAGCTGGACTGCGAGCACTTTGCCAGCCTTGCAGAGGAAGCGCTGAGCTGTGCGGACCGGGGCCAGGCCATTGCGCTGGGGCAGGATGCGGCGGAGGCATACACTGCCGACTTTCTGCCGGACTGCCAGGACGAGCCCTGGTTCCGGGAGCAGGCGGAGAAATACCGCACCCTGTACCATCGGCTCTGTACCACGGTGACGCGCTGGCTGATCGAGGACGGGCGGTATGCCGAGGCGGACAGCCTGTGCGCGGACGCCGCCGAACGAGCCCCCCTGGACCAGGTGCTTGTGACTTTGTGGATGCAGGCGCTCCGGCTGAACGGTATGCCGGAAAGGGCACTGGCCCGCTGCGAGGAGCTGTGCGCTGCGCTGAGCGCTGCAGGACAGTCCCCTGCAGCAGAGCTGGAAATGGAGAAGGTCGCTGCACAGCAGGCAATTCGGGGCCTGCCGTCGGACAGTACCCGCCTGCTGCATTCGCTGATCAAGGAGGAAGATGACCGGAGGGCCATGCTCTGCGACAGCGGGGTCTTCCAGGAGTTCGTCCGCCGTCAGCTGCGGGAGCTCCGCCGGGGCGGGGAAGCGCAGCTGCTGTCCTTCCGCATGGCCGCCGATGCCGGCCATGCCAAGGTCCGCGGCGACAGCATGGCCCATATGGAGAATATCCTGCTGACCTCCTTGCGCGGGGCTGACCCTGTGACCAGAGGCGGCGTGGACCTGTTCCTGGTGCTGCTGCCGGGAGCCAGCCGGGAAAACGGAAAGACCGTGGCCGAGCGCGTCCTGCACCGCTATGAGCAGGAGCTGCCCGTCGGCTGTGAAAAATTTGTGTATCAGGTCATGGACCTGAACGGCGAGGAAGCCAAGTAACCGTTCCATATAAAAGCATCTCCGGGAGGCGCGCGGCCTTCCGGAGATTTTTTCGCAGGATACGGAATGCCCGGTCCCCTGTTTGCAAGGGACCGGGCGGATTTTTTAGGCGTTGGACTTACTTTGCCGCAATGGCGTCGGCTGCCAGCTTGCCGGAGGTGATGGCCCAGGCGTTATTTGCGCCGGAGGGGGAGTCATCGCCCATGACCTGGCCGCAGTTCTCACCGGCGGCGTAGAGACCGGCAATGGGGCTGCCGTTGGTGCTCAGAACCTGCATACTGGTGTTGACCACCAGGCCGCCCATGGTGGTGGCGAAACGGGGCTTCTGCTCGATGATGTAGTAGGGGCCGTCGCCAATTGGCATGGTGAGATAGGCCTCGGCTCTGCCGAAGTCCTCATCTACACCGGCGGCAACGAAGCCGTTATACCGCTCCACGGTGGCCTTCAGCGCGTCGGCATCGATGCCGGCTGCGGCGGCTGCCTCCTCCAGAGTCTCGCCGTGGGCGAAGACGGGGGTGGTGGTGCCGTTGGCTTCCAGATACTTCTCAATGTCGCTTTCGGAGATACCGGCTTCGCTGAGCTTGGATTTCCAGACGGCGAAGGTTTCGCTGTCCAGCAGCAGGAAGAGCTCGCCGCCGGTCTGCTGGAGCTCGGTTTCCAGAATGGTGCGGTTGCTGGCCTTTTCGTTGACCACGCGGCTGCCTTCCTGATTTACCAGAATGGCGCTCATGGTCCAGCCTGCAATGTTGCCCGCAATGGTGGACTTGGCAAGGCCGGTGTCCACCTCAATACCGTTGGGGTAGCGCTTGCCGTACTCCATGTTGGCAGTCTGGGCGCCCACGGCCTGGGCCATCTGGATGCCCTCGCCGGTGGAGGTGGCGGGACCGTAGTACAGGGCGGACTTCATTTCGTCCGTCAGCATTTCCTTGTTGTTGCCGTAGCCGCCGGTGGCCAGGATCACATTGGCGGCGGAGACGGTGTAGTCGGTATTGCCGTCGGTGGACACGGCCTTGACGCCGACCACGGCGCCGTTGTCATCGGTGATCAGGGACTCCACCTTGGTGCTCAGGTAGACCTCTGCACCGCTGTCGGCCACGGCCTTGCGCATGGTCTCGGCAAAGCCTGCGCCGCCGCCGGTGTAGGCCAGCTCCCGGTTATGGGTGTATTCGCCCAGCTGGTGCAGGCCCTCTGCAAAGCCCACGCCGCAGTGCTCCACCAGCCAGTCGGTGGCAGAGCCCACGTTTTCGGCAAACAGAGTCAGGATCTCTTCGTTGTTCTTGTCTGCGCCGTTGGCCTGGAAATCGGCCACCATGGATTCCACGCTGTCGTCGGTGACGCCGTTTTCGGCCTGGAGCTTGGAGCCCATAATGACCTGGTTGCCGCCGGAGACGGAGATCGCGCCGCCCAGGAAGGAGGCCTTTTCAAAGAGAATGACGTGCTTGCCCTGCTCGGCCAGACGGACCGCAGCAGTCATACCGGCACCGCCGCCGCCCACGACTACCACATCGGCGGTCAGCTCTTTGGAGCTGTGCTCTCCGGCGGCAATGGCCACGTTTTTCAGGGCTTCCACATCGCCGCCGGCATTGGCAATGGCATCGGCCACAGCGGCTACAATGCCCTCGCTGGACACGGTAGCGCCGGAGACGGAGTCCACGCCCAGGCTCTGGGTAGCCACAATGGCGGCAGGAATGTCTGCGATGGCCCCGTCACTGATGCCGGGGGTCTCATCGTGGTGGACGATCCGAATGGCTTGGATGGTGTTTTCATTGACGGTGACTTCTACGGTGATGTCGCCGTTCCTGCCCGCGCCGACGCCGGTATAGGTGCCGGGGGTATAGCTGCCTGTGCCGACAATGGGGACAGGCTTATTTATGGCCTTGGTCAGTGCATACACACCGGCAAAAACAGCCAGGATCGCCAGATAGATCCCCAGGAAGGCCCAGGTGTTTAAGGGACGCTTGGTTTTCTTCATGGTTTCTTCTCCTTTTTTGGAATGAAAGTATATTACCATGTTTATTGACAGATTTCAACAGAGAAAATGGAGTTTTCACAAGAAATGACGCAGAAAATTCTGGAAATCGGTCCGTGCGCCCGGCAGTCCTGTGACTTGCATTTGTGCTTCAGATATGGTAAAATATCCGAAAATACGTTTTATTGGAGGCAATGGCATGATTCTCATCTCCTGTGTGGAAAATGCCCTGGGCCTGCGGTTCAACCACCGGCGGTGCAGCCGGGACCGGGCGGTGTGCGGGCGAATTCTGGAGCGGTGCGGAAATGAGCTCTGGCTGGCACAGAGCAGCGTAGGGCTCTTCCAGGCCTTCCCGGAGGCGGTGCTGCACCCGATTTCCGATCCGTCCCAGGCTCCGGAGGGGGCTTATTGCTTCTGGGAAGGGCCTGCCGGGGATGTGGAGCCTGAGAGGCTGCTGCTCTATTTCTGGAACCGGGATTACCCGTCGGATGAGAAGTTTGCCTTCCCGGGCGGGGAGGAAGCCTGGCATTTGGCGGAAGAAACGGAGCTGGAGGGCTTTTCCCATCCGGACATTACAGAACGGCGATATGAAAGAGGAGAATAGCCATGGCGAAAACCGCAAAGAGAAAATATACCCTGCCCCAGATCCTGCTGCTGGCGGTGCTGCTGATTGCAACGGCCCTTTACCGGTATTACTACGGCGGCGAGCAGATCATTTCCCTGGAGGACATTCCGGAATACTCCGGCGAGGCCTATGTGGCCATCAACGGCAATCAGCCCTTCTTTACGGAGGCGGACGACTCGACCGTATCCTATGAGACCTATTCGCCACTGGACGGCCTGGGCCGCTGCGGCGTGGCTGAGGCCAACGTGGGGCAAGACCTGATGCCCACGGAAGCCCGGGGAAACATCAGCTCTGTGAAGCCCACGGGCTGGCATTCCTCCAAATACGACTTCGTGGACGGCAAAAGCCTCTACAACCGCTGCCACCTCATCGGCTACCAGCTGACGGCGGAGAACGCCAACAAGCAGAATCTCATTACCGGCACTCGATACCTGAATGTCATCGGTATGCTGCCCTTTGAAAACATGGTGGCGGACTACGTTCACGAAACAAACAACCATGTGCTCTACCGGGTGACGCCAATTTTTGACGGGTCTGATCTGGTGGCCCGGGGGGTGCTGATGGAGGCCTGGTCCGTAGAGGACGGGGGCGACGGAGTCTGCTTCAATGTCTATTGCTACAATGTCCAGCCTGGTGTGGAAATTGATTACGCCACCGGGGACAACTGGGCGGCGTGAGGGGAGAGCCATGCGGGAAGTGAATTTGACCCAGGGGCCGATTTTAAGCCGCCTGGTGCGTTTCAGCCTGCCTATGATTGCGGGTAATATGCTCCAGCAGGTCTACAATCTGGTGGATACCCTGGTGGTGGGCCGGGGCATTGGAGCCAACGCCCTGGCGGCTGTGGGCTCTGCCTATACGCTGATGACCTTTCTGACCTCCATCCTGATCGGACTGTGCATGGGCAGCGGCGCGTTTTTCTCCGAGGACTATGGCGCAGGAGACACAGCGCAGCTGCGGCAGGATGTGCTTTTGTCCTTCTGGTTCATTTTCGGAGTCTCCCTGCTGATCTATGGGGTGATCTACCCGGGCATGAATCCCATTCTGCGCCTGCTGCAAACGCCGGAAGAGCTGATGGCACTGATGCAGGAGTACGTGCGCGCGGTGTTTGCGGGGATTTTCTTTGTGTTCCTGTATAATTTCTTTGCCTATCTTCTGCGGTCCATGGGCAATTCGGTGGTGCCGCTGGTGTTTCTGGCGGTGTCGGCGGTGCTGAATATCGTTCTGGATATCTGGTTCGTCATGGGCCTTTCCCTGGGAGTGGCCGGTGCGGCCTGGGCCACGGTGATCTCCCAGGCGGTTTCCGGTCTGGGGATCGCTGCCTACAGCTTTCGGAGGCTTCCCTGGCTGCGCCGGGGGCGCGGAGGCTGGGACTGGGGCCGTTTTGCGCACATTGTCAAGAATGATGTGGCCACGGGCATTCAGCAGTCCGTTATGAATTTTGGCATTCTCATGATTCAGGGGCTGGTGAACAGCTTCGGTACGGTCATCATGGCGGCTTTCGCTGCGGCGGTGAAGATCGATACCCTGGCCTATATGCCCGCCCAGGAATTCGGAAATGCCTATTCTCTCTTCGTCTCCCAGAACTTTGGCGCGGGGGAGCGGGAGCGCATCCGCAAGGGCACCAAAATGTCCTTTGCCCTGTCTGCCGCCTTCTGCGCCCTGGTGTCCTGCGGCATTTTCCTGCTGGCCCCGCAGCTTATGGGCTGCTTTGTAGACCCCGGCGAGAGGGAGGTCATCGCCCAGGGAGTCCGGTATCTGCACATTGAGGGGGCGGCCTATGTGGGCATCGGGGTGCTGTTCCTCTGGTACGGTTATTTCCGGGGCATTCGCAGACCGGAGATCTCTCTGGTGCTGACGGTGATCTCCCTGGGCACCCGGGTAGTGCTTGCCTATGCCCTGGCGCCCAGAACGGCCCTGGGGGTCAATGCCATCTGGCTGGCGATCCCCATTGGCTGGGTCTTGGCGGATGGGGCAGGCCTCTGGTTTTATGCAAGACGAAGACGTAAGGAAGGATGAAGAAATATGGAAGAACAGGATATTTTGAAGCTTGCCCGGGAGGCCGGATTTGAGGCGGCGCTGCTGCCGGCAAGCCAGGTGCCTACGGATGCAAAGTTTCGCCCCTTCTGCGAGGAAAACCGCTGCGGGCAATACAATGCAAATTACTCCTGCCCGCCTACCTGCGGAACCCCGGAGCAGATGGGGGCAAGGATCTACGCGGGAAAGACAGCTCTGGTGCTGAAAACCGACTGGCCCATTGAAAGCTACGCGGACACGGCGGCCATCAAGGACGCCAAGCTCTCTCACAACCGGGCCATGCTCCGCCTGAACGAGACCCTTCATGGCCTCTGCGCAGGGGGCAGCTGCTGCTGCCTGTGTTCTCCCTGCCGGATGAAGGCAGGGAAGGAGTGCCTGTACCCCGAGCTGCGGTTCAGCTGCATGTCCGCCTACTGCGTAGACGTGGCAGAGCTGGCCAAGCGCTGCGGCATGGACTTCCGGTGGGATACGAAGCTTTTGTCGGTGTATAGCATGATCGTGCTGTAAAATTCAAAAAGCAGAGGCGCGGGCCTCTGCTTTTTCTTATAGTTCCCAGGCCATCTGGGCCGCCCCCCACAGGGCGTCGTGGGCTGGGTAGATCACCGGCCCCAGGGGGGAGAGCGTTGCTTCTACCCGGCGGCGGTAGAGGTTGTCCTGGCTGAGCAGTCCCCCCAGCAGGGCAATGGGACAGTTTTCCAGCTCCAAACGGCGCTGCACGGCCCATACCAGCTGCCGGAGTTCTTCGGCACCCCGGTTCAGAATTTCCAAGGCCGTGGTGTTTCCGCCCTCTGCCAGCTCCAGAGCAATGGAGGCAAAGCGGGCAATGGCGGCCTTATCCGTGCTCTCATTGTAGACAAAGGACACGATGGCGCTTCCTTCGCAAGCTCCAAGCTTGGCGCAGACGGCGTTTAAAAGGCGTGTGTCCGTGCTTCGACCGTCCAAAGCCCGGACGGCAGCGGAGAGCACGTCCCGGCCCAGAGCGTAGCCGCTGCCGCCGTCATCGATCAGGTGGCCATAGCCGCCGCTGCGGGCGGTGGTCCCGGCGGCGTTTTTCCCAAAGCAGATGGAGCCCGTGCCCGCAATCACCGCAAGGCCGGGGCCGTCCATGGCCCCCCGCAGGGCGATCTCCTGGTCTCCGCAGAGCTTCCATTTCCCGGAAAAGCCTGCCCGCTCCAGCTCCTCGGAGAGGATGCGGCCCACATCCGGGTTGGAGATCCCTGCCCCGCCTACGCAGAGCTTTTCACAGTCCGCCATGTTTCCGCAGGCGGCGAAGACCTCCTGCATACGGCCCCGAAAGGCCGCTTCGCCAATGGCGTTCAGATTGAAGGGGCCGAATTCCAGCCGTTCCAGAAGACGGTTGTCGGTGGCGCGAAGCTCCAGGCGGGTATGGGTACCGCCGCCGTCGATTCCTGCAATGATCATTTTCCGCACCTCACAGCCTTACGGGACAGCGTCCCTTGGCCTCACTGCCGCTAAGGACCTGGGCCAGGGCGGCCAGGGCGGGCTCACTGTAGTCATAGGCAGCCAGAAGCCAGAGACCCTCCGGAAGTGCGGTCAGGTCGTAGGGATTCCGCATGGCAGCCACGGCCATGGGCTTTCCCAGGGCTGCCAGAGCATTGGCCAGAGCCAGCTGTCCCCGGAACAGGTGGGCATTGCAGGTACCCAGGACAACGGTATCGCAGTCCTGGGCTGCGGCCAGAGCGCCCTGAATGTCCGCTTCCGTGGGGCCTTTGGGCGTGACAAGGTGCTTTCCACCGAAGTGTCGGCCCAGATAGCCTGGGAAGGTTGCCGCTGCGCCGGCCTCGTTGCCAACACCGGAGGCCCGATAGTCGGCGCAGCCGCAGAAGAAGGTCCTTTCATTGACCGGGAAGCGTCTGCCCCGGATTTCGGTCACGGCATCCCGGGCCAGGGTCTCTGCCACCGCCCGGTCTTCGGGAAGATCACAGAGGGCGGGCGCTGTTTCCGGGAAGAGCTGCTGCTTATAGCGCAGAATGCGCGCTACGGATTCCTGAATTTCATCCAGATTCAGCTTGCCTGCTTCGCCCGCTTCCAGAAGGGCCTGGGCGGAGGCCTGCTCCAAGTCGAAGGTCGCGGAAAGCTCTGCCAGGTCCACACCGGCCTGAATGGAGGCAACGACGCCATTGGCCGTGCCAAAATGGTTCTGAATGGCCAGCATCTCCATGCAGTCCGTCAGAATCAGCCCCTGAAATCCCAGCTTTTCCCGGAGAAGGCCTGTGACCATCCGCCGGGACATGGTGCAGGGCAGTCCGTCGGGCTCCAGGGCAGGGAAGAGCACATGGCTCATCATAATGGCCGGAACGCCCTGGGCAATGGCCCGGCGGAAGGGGATCAGCTCCAGCGCTTCCAGTTCCTGCTCGGTCTTGTCCACGCGGGGAAGCCCCAGGTGGCTGTCCACTGCCGTGTCTCCGTGGCCCGGAAAATGCTTGGCGCAGCACAGAACGCCGCTGCCCCGGTAGGGGGCAAGGGAGGCGCAGCCAAAGGCGGCCACAGCCTCCGGGTCATCCCCAAAGCTGCGCACGCCAATGACCGGGTTATTGGCATTGGAGTTCACGTCCAGCACCGGGGCCATATTAAAGTTGGCTCCCAACCCCTTGAGCTGTCGGACGGTGATCTCGGAAGCCAGACGGGCATTTTCCGGATTGCCCGTTGCGGCCAGGGCCATGGCCCCGGGCACATTGACTGCGTCCTTTGGCAGACGGCTGACCATGCCGCCCTCCTGGTCGATGATGATGAAGGGGGGATAGCCGGTCTCCTCCAGGATCAGTGCCCGGATCTCATCACACAGCCGCCGCAGCTGGTCGGCGGATTCCACATTGCGCAGGAAGAGAATGACGTTGCCGATTTTGTATTTTCGAATCAGGGCCTTGAATTCAGGGGACAGGCTGGTCCCGTGAAAGCCGAATACCAGCTTTTGCCCCAGCATTTGTGTCAGTGTCATTGGTGTTCACTCCTTTGGGTAGCGTTCATAAGCTGCTTTGCGCGGCCGGAACCGGGCGCTCTCCTCGGCGTAGCGGGCAAGCAGGGCATCCGCGTCCCAGTCCGGCTTTTCAAAATCCCGGTGCCCGGCGAGCAGGGACAGGAAAATTTTTCCGTCCTCCCGCACGGGGGGCAGAAACGCGAAATCCTTGGGATACATCCTCCGCAGCAGGTCCAGCAGACGAACGCCCATGGCTACGGGCTCCAGAATCGTCTCGTTCAGGATGTGCAGCTGAATGCCGCCGCAGAGCACGCCCTGGTGCTTGGAGGCGGTGGGGGTGAAATAGACGGGGGTTGCCTCCAGGCCCGGGCAGCCCAGGGCGTTGAAGGCTTTGCAGAAGGCCTCCGCCTGGATGAAGGGCGCGCCGATGATGCCGAAGGGATCTCCGGTGCCCCGGCCCTCGGAGCAGTTGGTGCCCTCGATCAGGCAGGTGCCGGGGTAGAGCAGGGCGGTCTCAAACCGGGGAATGCCCATGCTTGGCATGACCCAGCAGTGGCCCCAGTCCCGGAAGGTCATGGACCTGGTGAGCCCGGCGCAGGGGACAATATGCAGGTCGCAGCCGCAGTGCAGCTCCCGGTTCATCATCTCCGCCAGCTCGCCGCAGGTCAGTCCGTAGCAGGCGGGCATCTCGTAGCCACCCACAAAGCTGATGACCTCCGGCCGCACAATGCCGCCCTCCACCCGGTCCCCCAGGGGATTGGGCCGGTCCAGCACCACCAGGCGCTTCCCTGCGGCGGCACAGTCCTCAATGCAGTAGCGCAGGGTGGTCAGAAAGGTGTAGTACCGGCAGCCCACGTCTGCAATGTCGTAGACCAGGGTGTCAAAAAGGGCCAGGGTCTCCCGGGACAGCCGCTTGGAATCCTTGGTGTAAAGGCTGCGGACGGGCAGGCCGCTGCCCTCGTCGATTTCATCGGCAAACAGGGCCCCGGCGGCCATGTCTCCCCGGACGCCATGCTCCGGGGCCAGAAGAAGCTGCAAATTGCAGCACTGCTTCAGCACATCTATTGTGGGCACGTTTCCGCTGGTGCGGCCGGAGGGGCCGGTGAGCAGGGCCACCCGCCCGGTGAACAGATTTTCAAACTCCGCAACGCGGTCAGCTCCGAATAAAACCATGTTTTTACCTCCTTGACAATCGGCTTCCTGCCGGATAAACTAAAGTCAAAATCTTCCATTTCCTTTTGAAGGAGGAAACGAAATGCAGCATCCTTTTGTATCCCTTTGGGAGAAGCCCTCCCGGCTGGTGGTGGGCCTTATGAGCGGCACCTCTGCCGACGGGGTGGACGCCGCCCTGACCCGCATTACAGGCTCCGGCCTGGATAGCCGGGTAGAGCAGCTGGGCTTTTATTTTCAGCCCTTTGATGAGGCCACCCGCCAGGAAATCCTGGCGGTTTGCGGCGGTGATTTCGGCGGCAGCCGGGAAATCTGCCTGCTGGGCACCCACCTGGGCAAGCTCTATGCCCAGGCGGTCCGGGAACTGCTGAAAAAGACCGGAACCGAAAGGATTGACCTGATCGGCTGCCACGGCCAGACCGTCTGGCACATTCCGGAGCAGACGCCCTACTTAGGCGGCACCGTCCGGGGTACCCTGCAGATCGGTGACCCATCCTACCTGGCCGAGGAATTCGGCTGCCCGGTGGTCAGCGATTTCCGCATCCGGGATATGGCGGCAGGGGGCCTGGGTGCGCCCCTGGTGCCCTATACGGAATTCCTGCTTTACCGCAGCGAGACCGAGGACGTGGCCCTGCAGAACATCGGCGGCATTGGCAACGTGACGCTGCTTCCCGCCGGGTGTACCCTGGAAGAGGTCACTGCCTTTGATACGGGGCCGGGCAATATGGTCATGGATGCCCTGGTTTCCAGGATCACGGACGGGAATCTTGGCTATGACGACGGCGGGAAGCTGGCAGCCTCTGGCCATGTGATCCCGGAACTGCTGGCCCATATGCTGGAAGACCCCTATCTTGCAAAGAAGCCCCCCAAGACCACCGGCCGGGAATACTACGGCAAGGCCTATGTGGATGCGCTTCTGGCCTCTGGCGATTATCCCTTAACGGATGTTCTGACCACGGCCACCCGGTTCACGGCGGAATCCATTGCCGTAGAGCTGCGGCGATTCGCCCCCCGGATGCCGGCCCGGCTGGTTGTGGGCGGCGGCGGGAGCCGGAATCCAACCCTGCTGCGCTTTTTGCAGGAGGCGCTGCCGGAGTGCCGGGTACAGATCCAGGAGGACCTGGGCTACGACAGCGATGCCAAGGAGGCGGTGGCCTTTGCCCTGCTGGCAAACGAGGCGCTCTTCGGCATCTGCAACAATGCCCCTGCCGCCACCGGGGCCCGCCACGGCGTGGTCATGGGCCGGATCAACCTGTGATCCGAATTATCCGGCCAATACCTTTGCGATACGGCCGCCTGCTGCTTCCAGCAGGCGGTCTGCCGTTTCGGCATCCACACCGCGCAGAAGCATGACAATGGCTGTTTTTGGATGATAGCCGCACTGCTCCAGAGCATCGACGGCCTCTTCCTCCGTGCAGTCCGTGGCGCTGCATACGATGGTGACGCACCGGCGGACCAGCTTTTCGTTGGAGGGCTTCACATCCACCATCAGGTTCCCATAGACCTTGCCCAGTTTGATCATGGCCCCGGTGGAGAGCATATTGAGCACCATCTTCTGGGCTGTGCCGGACTTCATGCGGGTGGAGCCGGTGACCACCTCCGGGCCGGGGGCAGGGGCGATGCCGATGTCGGCGAAGCTGTCCAGAATGCTGCCGGGGCAGCAGGTGACGGCAACGGTGGGGGCTCCCAGCTCCTTTGCATACTCCATGCAGCCCAGCACATAGGGGGTACGGCCGCTGGCGGCAATGCCCACCAGCACATCCTTGCCGGAGAATCCAATGCCCTGCATGTCGGTTTTCCCCAGCTCCTTGCTGTCCTCGGCGCCCTCTACGGCCTTAAAGATGGCGCCGTAGCCGCCGGCCATTAGAGCCTGGACGGTTTCCGGGTCTGTGGAGTAGGTAGGGGGGCACTCTACCGCGTCCAGAATGCCCAGACGGCCGGAGGTGCCGGCTCCGCAGTAGATCAGGCGGCCCCCTGTGCTCAGGCGGGCGGCGATCACGTCCACAGCCTCGGCAATTTTGTCGGTCACCAGGGCAACGGCCTCGGCCACCCGGTGGTCCTCCCGGTTGATGAGCTTCACCATATCCAGTGTGGACAGGGTGTCGATGTTCATGGTGTTGGGGTTGCGCTGCTCCGTGGCGATCTTCTGTAATTCTACCATATCAGATATCCTCCGTTGTCTGCACCAGACGGTGCTGCTCTGCGGGGATCATGAAGCATTCGCAGTAGCCCTTCCGGCCCTGAATGCCCCGCAGACGTTTCAGATGGGAATAGTATTCTTTATAAGGGAAGCTGGTGGAATGGATTGCGAACCAGTGGTGGTCGATGGCCTTTTCCCAGAGGGCGTAGCCATCGGACACGTCCAGGTAGACATAGGGCTCAAATCCCGGGGCATCCTCCCAGTTTTCGGCGAAATAGAGCTTTTGGGCAAAGTGCCGCGGCAGCTCCCGCCGGAAGCCCTCAATGGCGGCATAGAACCAGGCATCCACCACGATGCGGTGGCAGGCCGCGTGGTCCTTGTGCATGCTCTGGGCATGGTGGGTCACGATGATGTCGGGCTTCACCTTCCGGATGATGTCGCACACGGCGAAGCGGATCTCATCGTTGTCCGGCACCAGGCCGTCTTCATATTGCAGCACATAGGCCTCGCCCCCTAAGTCCCTGGCAAAGGCTTCGGCCTGGGCGATCTTGTCGGCACGGTAGGCGGCAATGTCTGCGCCAATTGGGGCTCCTTTTTCTCCGGCGGTCAGGGCCAGGGTGACGGCCTTGCCGCCGTGTACGGCGCAGGTGGCGAGCAGGGCACCGGCGGTGAGCTCTGCATCGCCTACATGGGCGCCAATGGCAAGTACGGTGTGTGTTTTCATTTCTTTACAGCTCCTTCAGCATGACGCCAAAGGTCCGAACGATGCGGAACCCTGCGCCGAGATAGATAAAACGGGCGTGATTGTCTTCCCCTGTAAACAGGGACATATACTGGGAACCGACTTCCTTTTCCCGCTGCAAAAGCCGGTAAAACAGCAGCGTTCCCAAGCCATGGCCTTCAAACTGTGGGGCAACGCCCAGCCCGGCAAAGTAGCCCCGGCCGGTGGACTCCGGGTAGATGGGGCCGGTAAAACCGGCACAGCGGTTCCCCTCCAGGCCGACCAGCAGCTCCATGCCGCTTTTTCCGGCGGCGGGGATCTCTGCTGACCACATGGAATTGCCCAGGGCAGCTACCATTTCCTCCAGACCGACGTGCTTCTCCGGGTCGTACCTTGCTACGGTATAGCCGGAAGAGGCCATTTTTCCGGCTTTCTCCGCCACCCATGCAGGCATTTCAAAATCGGAGAGGTTTAAGTACATGGCGCATTCCCGGGTGCTTTCTTGATAGCCCAGGGCGAGCATCCGGTCGTGCAGGGGCAGATCCAGGGCAATGCCCGGGGCATTGTTGTGCTGATGGCCCGGGGTGCCGGGGATGATCCAGGGCAGACGGATGGGGTTGAAGAAGGTCACGGCGCTGTACTGCCGCCCGGCCTTCCGGAAGGCATCCTCCAGGGCCGTGAGCAGCAGGCCGGTATTTTCAGGCGTATCGGCCGCTGGGGCCAGGATCACGCAGCTGACATAGCCACGGACATCTCCTTTGGGAATGCCGTCCCCCGTGCAGCCGTTGGTAAAGCCCAGAATCTTGCCCTGCTCCTCCAGAACAAAGGTATACTCCGGGGAAAAGTTGGGATGACCGGTGAGCAGCGTGCGGAAGGCGTCCTGCGACAGGGGGGCAAAACCCATGGCGGCCCCGGCGGTGTTCCACAGGTCCAGCAGGGCGGCCTCGTCGTTTTGCATGTAATTTCGAATCATTTTCTCGCTCCTCATAGATACAGCCCCCACATTTTTGTGGGGGCTGCTTGGAAAAATCAGCCCTTAACGGCACCGATGGTGACGCCCTCCATGAAATACTTCTGCAAAGCAAAGAACATAACGAACATAGGCAGAGCGGAAACGGTGGCACCGGCCATCATGGGGGCAAAAAGGGTTTCGTTTGCAAATTTGAACTGCTTCAGACCGACCTGGATGGTATACATGGCCGGGTCGTTGGTCACCAGGAAGGGCCAGAAGAAGTCATTCCAGCTGGACATAAAGGTGTTGATAGCCATGACGGCCAGAACGGTTTTGGACAGGGGCAGGATGATCTTGATGAAGATCTGGAACTGGTTGCAGCCCGCGATTTTTGCGCTTTCGATCAGCGGTGTGGGCAGGCCGGAGAAGAACTGCTTGCACAGGAAGATGTTGTAGGCAGTGCACAGTCCCGGCAGGATTATGGCTGCATAGGTATTGGTCATGGAGAACTTCTGCACCATCAGGATGTACAGGGGGACCTGGGTCACCTGATAGGGAATCATCATGGCAACCAGAATCAGGCCAAACAGGAAGGAGCTGCCCTTGAAGCGGATCTTGGCAAAGGCATAGCCTGCCATGGAGGCGAAGATCACGTTGCCGATGACCACGCCGGTGGCCACCACAAGGCTGTTGAGAATCCACCGCAGGGAGTGATCGCTGAAGTGGAAGAAGGCATTAAAGGATTCCAGGGTCAGCCGGGAGGGGAGAATGGTGCGCATATTGCCTGCGGTGGCCACGTTGGGGCCAAAGGCCGACAGGAACATATAGCAGATGGGAAACAGCGTCGCCGCTGCCAGAACGATCAGAATGATGGCAATGATGGTATTGCGCAGGTAGAGCACCTTGCGGTTGTGCAGGTGCTGGGAATACAAGCCGGTTGTCGCCATTGTACCGCCTCCTTAGTATTCGACATCCACGCCCATGAGCCGGAACTGGAACAGGGACATGATGGCAATGGCAATTGCCAGAAGAATGGCCTGGGCACAGGCAAGACCGTACTTGCCGTAGACGAATGCGTTGTTGTAGATCAAAAGGCCGATCATGGTGGTGGAGTTGTCCGGGCCGCCGCCGGTCATCATATAGGCGTTCATAAACACCTGGAAGGAGCCGATAACACCGGTGACCAGCAGGAACAATGTGGTGGGCTTTACCAGGGGCCAGACGATGTAGCGGACCTTCTGGAAGAAGGTGGCACCGTCCAGCTCGGCGGCCTCAAAATAGCTGTTGTCAATGCCCAGCAGCGCAGCGATGTAGGTGATGATCCGAACGCCGTGGCTGGAGAGCAGGGCCATGATGATCAGGGAGAGCATCGAGGTCTTGGTAGAGGACAGCCAGTTCTGAGCCGGAATGCCGAAGACACCCAGAATGCGGTTGAAAATGCCGTCCGGAGAGGAATCATACAGCCACAGCCACACAACGGACAGCGCCACGCCGGAGGCAATGCCCGGCAGATAGTACATGGCCTTGAAAACGGACTGGGTTTTCTTTTTGAAAGGCATAATCATGACCGCAATGGCAAAGGACAGCAGCAGCGACAGGGGGACCACGATGACGGTATAGATAAGAGTATTCCCGGCAGCCTTGTAGAACAGGTTGAACTTGGAATACTTCAAAGTATCGACGTAATTTTTCAGCCCCACAAATTCGGAGCCGAAGGGCTTGTAGTTGAAAAAGCTGGTATAGATGGCACTGAATACAGGATAGAGCGTGAAAACGCAGAAAATGATCATAGCGGCGGCAATAAAAATGTAGCCCCACAGATCGTCATTGGTGAATCTCAGTCTGCGGCCGGTCTTTTGCCGCTTCTGTTTTGTGCTGTTCATAGACCTACCTCCCAGGGTTAAAAATACCCACCCCACCAAGGTGGGGTGGGCTTCAAATCAATTAGCCGAGCTTGCCGGAAACGCAGTTCTCTTCACCGAAGGCGGCGTAAGCAGCCTCACAGATGTGGTCGTAAACTTCCTGAGCGGTGGTCTCACCGGACAGCAGCAGCTGGAACTTGGGAACGATCTGCTCGTCCATCAGCTTCTTGGCGGTGGCGGTCATCTCGGTGGTAACGCCCTCGGGAGGAGCCTGGACCATGGCGATGCAGCGGGCAGCGGTGGCCAGGTTGTCGGCGTCACGGCCCTCTTCCAGGACCAGAGCGTCACGGCCGGACTGGCAAACGGGATCCAGGTACAGCTCGTTCATGCAGGTGGCGATGCGCTCGCCGGAGCAGATGTAGTCCATGAACAGCAGGACGTTCTTCAGGTGCTCATCGGTGGTGTTCTTGTTCCGCATGGCAATCAGGCCGTCCACGGTGCCGTAGCAGGACTCTGCACAGCCGTCCATGGTGGGAACGGGCAGGAAGGCGTAGTCCATGGTCAGGGAGTTCTCAACGGCGGTGCCGTCGTTGGCTTCCAGGGCAGCGTTGTTCTTCTTGAAGTTGTTCTCGAACAGAGGCATAGCCTTGCCGAAGATCATGGCGTTGCCGGTCTGGCACATGACCATACGCTGGCCGGCTTCCACGCCGTAGTTGGGCATATAACCGGACTTGGTCATTTCCTCAACGGCGGTGAGCATGGTGAGCATGTTCTCGGAGGTCATGGCGTACTTCAGATCGGGGGTGAAGGTGTTGCTCAAACCTGCGCCTGCGCCGAAGATATAGAGCATATCGGAGGCGGTGACGCCGGAGTTTGCGAAGACGAAGCCGTAGCAGCCGTCCTTGGTGCCCTGCTTGATGACATCCAGGAACTCCTCATAGGTCCAGCCTTCCTTCTGAATCTTGGCAACGTCGATGCCCAGCTCTTCCATCATGGTCTTGTTGGCGCCGATGGACTGGATGGTCAGGTACAGGGGCAGGCCGTAGGTGGTGCCCTCCAGGGACAGGTACTTCAGAGCGTTCTCGTCGTAGTCGGCCAGACGGTCGGCGGCCATGTACTGAGCAATGTCGATGGCAACGCCCATTTCCACGAAGGTGCCCAGGGCGTTGGAGGAGATCTCCGCGATGTCGGGAGCCTCACCGGCCTGTGCCATGGTGGAGAGCTTGTCGTTGTGGTCGCCCCAGGAGGTCTCAATGACCTGTACGGTCAGGTTGGGGTACAGCTCCTGGAAATCAGCGGCCCAGGTTTTCAGGTTTTCCAGATAATTGCCGGTGACAGGGGGGGCCATGATCACGATGGTATCGGGGGTGGCTTCGGTTTCCTGTGCTTCCGTCTCGCCGGAAGCGGCGGCGGTGGTTGCAGCGGGGGCGGTGGTCTGCTGGGTGCTTCCGTTGCCGCAGCCGGCAAACAGGCCCAGAACCATTACGCAGACCAGCAGCATGGTAACGATCTTCTTCATTTCTGTTGTCCTCCTGGTATTCAATTTGCGATGTGGCCTTTCCACGATTTGGAAACGTCGTTTCGCTGTAACAACATTATAGCGAACACAATATTTCATGTCAATGTTTTTGCTGATAAATGAAATTTTGTTTCTTTCGATGGATTAAAACGGTAAAAATTAGATGAATTAGTGAAACTATAACAAAATTCGCAATTGAAAATATACACAATGCATAAAAAGTGAATGAAATATTTGGTCACAAAATGCATGGCTATTCGGAAAGAAAACCGCTACAATGGTACACACAGTTTGGAAAAACGCAAAGACTGGCAAAATATTTCAGGAAAGGCGGAAAAAGTATGAGCAGTGCTTTGATCCGGCTGCGGGAACGTTCGGCACAGTTTTCCAGCACGGAGCGGGGCGTGGCGGAACGGATCTTGGCGGAGCCCCGGCTGGTGGTGGACCTAAGCGTTCACGAGCTGGCCCAGAAGACCTTCTCCTCTCCCTCTACCATTGTGCGGATGTGCGCCCACACAGGCTATTCCGGATATAAGGAATTTCGGCGGGATGTGACCTATGAGCTGGCCCGCCGGGAGCAGGATCTCCGGGGCAGGAAGCAGGAGATCCAGCATTCCGATTCCCTGGAGCAGATCATCGATAAGATCACGGATGCCAACATTCTCTCCCTGGAGGAAACCCGGGAGCTGATGGATGTGGAGGTGCTGCGCAGCAGCGTGGAGGTCATCCGGCGGTCCCGGGTAATCTATCTGTTCGGCATGGGCGCATCCCTGTGCGCGGCCAAGGACGCCTATCTGAAATTTCTCCGGCTGAACAAGCTGTGTATTATTAATGAGGACTGGCATTCCCAGCTGGTGCAGTCCTTCAATGCCACAGCCCAGGATGCTGCCCTGGTGTTCTCCTATTCCGGTGCCACGGCGGAGGTCATCGAGTGCATGAAGAACCTGAAGCACCGGGGCACGCCCATGATTGCCATTACCCGCTGTATCCAGTCGCCGGTGTCGGACCTGGCGGATTACAAGCTCTATACTGCTGCCAACGAATCCCTGTTCCGCAGCGGTGCCATGTCCTCCAGAATGTCTCAGCTGAACGTGGTAGACATCCTGTTCACAGCCCTGGCCAATGCTGACTACGACCAGTCTGTGGACCAGTTGTCCAGAACTCACATTGTCAAGGGTGAGAAAACACAAAAATAAAGGCGGTATTCCATGAAGCTGACTCCTGATTCCAAGTTCATGCAGCTGTGCGGGAAATTTGTCGCACTGTTCAAAATCAATTTTCTGTGGCTTCTGTGCTCTGTGCCCCTGGTCACCCTGGGGGCCTCTACCTGCGCCATGCTCGCCGCTCTGACGGCTCTGCGCCGGGAGGAGGACTGCGGGGCAAAGGCCTTCTTTGGAGCCTTCCGCCGGTATTTCGGCAAGGCCACGGTGCTGTGGCTGCTGATGGTCTTTGCCGGGGCTGTGCTGGCCCTGGACTACCGGCTCGTGGCCTATATGGATTTCCCGGGCCGTATGGCGGTGATCGTGCTCATTTGCTTCTGCATTCTGGCCCTTGTGCTGGTGGCAGGGCTTATTTTCCCCCTGCTGGTCCGCTATCCCGGGACCGTCCGGGATACGGTGGTGAATGCGGTGCTGCTGAGCATTGCCCATCTGCCGAAGATGCTGCTGGTGACGGCCATGAATCTGCTTCCGGCCCTGGTCCTGGTGGTTCTGCCCCAGGTCTTTGTGCTGCTGAGCTTTCTGTGGCCCATCTGTGGGTTTGCCCTGATCGCGCTGTATGATCTGACGGTGACCGACAAGATCTTCGCCGCTCTGGAGCAGCCAGACCCGGAGGCGCAATCGCCCGACGGAGAACTCGCTCCAAAGGAAAGAACCCCGGAGCAGCAGTGAAATCGACTTTCTGCCAAACGCCTGCCGGAGTGAAAATCGGCGCTGTTAGAAAAGTATGTCGCTGCGAACCAGTGACCGACGTCACTACTCCGCGCT
>UQGU01000034.1 GCA_900540635.1 uncultured Eubacteriales bacterium
TCTCCGTGTCCACCCCCCGTGTGCTGACCAAGGAGATCGACGGCAAGCTCTGCGAGCCCATCGAGCGGATGGTCGCAGACGTGCCCGAGGAGAGCATGGGCGCCGTCATCGAGAAGATGGGCAAACGCAAGGGTGACCTGCTGGGCATGACCCCCGTGGGCAGCCGCTACCGCCTGGAGTTCCTGGTTCCCTCCCGGGGCCTCTTCGGCTACCGGAACGAGTTCCTGACCGATACCCGGGGCGAGGGTATCATGTCCTCCGTGCTGGACAGCTACGCACCCATGAAGGGCGAGATCGAGCGCCGCCAGGTGGGCTCCCTCATCGCCTTCGAAACCGGCGAGGCCTGCTCCTATGGCCTGTTCAATGCCCAGGAGCGGGGCACATTGTTCATCGGCGCCGGTACCCCGGTCTATGCCGGTATGGTGGTTGGCGTGTGCAGCCGGAACGAGGATATGACCGTCAACGTCTGCAAGAAGAAGCAGCTGACCAATATGCGTGCCGCCGGTTCCGATGAGGCCCTGCGCCTGACGCCTCCCAGAACCATGTCTCTGGAGCAGTGCATCGAGTTCCTGGCAGATGATGAGCTTTTGGAGTGCACCCCCAAGAGCCTGCGGATTCGCAAGCGCGAGCTGGACCACGCCCTGCGTATGCGGAACCTGATGAAGAAGCGCGCTCAGGAGTAAAACCAAACGCCGCCCGGCTTATGCTGAGCGGCGTTTTTACGCGCAGAAAAGAAAAACACCGTCCGTGTGAAAAAAATGTTGACCTCCATGACTTTTTCGGTTATAATGAGCAGGCATGACCGTGGAGGTCTGTCTATTTGTGTTGCTGCGGCCGCTTTTGCGGCTGTCGAGCATATGATTTTCAGAGAAAATAGGAGGTGTATCCGTAATGAAGCGTACCTACCAGCCCAGCAACCGTCACCGTTCCAAGGTTCACGGTTTCCGTCAGAGAATGGCTACTGCCAATGGCCGCAAGGTTCTGGCCCGCCGTCGTGCAAGAGGCCGCAAGGTTCTGTCCGCCTGATGCGCCGCCCCTGTGGAACACAAGGAAATACGCGCGTAAGAGCGAAACGGGAGCTACAGCGGGGTGAATGAAACATTCGCCCCGCTCCCTTTTTAGGAGAAATAGCAATGAAGTTTTCCAGCAGCCTGAAACTGAACCACATATTCCAGCGCCTTTACCACACCCAGGGCTTTGCCGATGGCAATATGGTCCTGTACGCCCGGCGCAACCGCCTGGGCCGCAATCGGGTGGGCATTACCGTCAGCAAGAAGCTGGGCCACGCAGTGGTCCGCAACCGCACCCGCAGAAGGCTGCGGGAGGTCTACCGGCTGAATGAGCAGAAGTTTATTCCCGGGTGGGATATTGTGGTGGTGGCGAGAAGCCGCTCGGTGGAAGCGCCCTTTGAAAAGCTGACGGAGAGCTATCTGCGCCTTGCCCGGAAGGCAGGGCTTCTGCGGCAGGAGGAAGCGCAGTGAAACGGTTCCTTCTTGGCCTCATTTGCTTTTACTCCAAGTGCATTTCCCCCTATTTCCCGGCCCGCTGCCGCTACCGTCCAACCTGTTCCGCCTATGCCTACGAAGCGATTCAAAAATACGGCGCCGTAAAGGGAGGCTGGCTGGCAATCAAACGCCTGGCCCGATGCCATCCCTTTTCCCATCGGGATATCTACGACCCCGTACCATGACTTCCATAAGGAGGAAAGTCCATGTTACTGTCATTCCACATTGCCGATATCATCCAGGTGCCCTTCGGCTACCTGATGGAGCTGCTGTACCGGCTGACCAACAGCTACGGTATGGCTCTGATCCTGTTCGCAATTCTGGTGCAGCTGGTTCTGCTGCCCATTACCGCGAAGTCCAAGAAGAGCATGATGAAGATGTCCCGCCTGACCCCCAGAATGCAGGACATCCAGCGCCGCTATGCCGACGACCCCAACCGCCAGAACCAGGCCATCCAGGAGTTGTACAAGGAAGAGGGCGTGTCCATGGGCGGCGGCTGCCTGTGGAGCTTTGTGCCCATGCTGCTGCTGATCCCCCTGTATACCGTGGTCCGGCAGCCCATTGTGTATATGCTCCATGAGAATCTGGACGTTGCCAACCAGGTCGTTGAAGTTATCAAGGGCCTGAACCCCGATCTCTTCACCGGAAATGCCTATTATCACCAGATGATCGCAGCCCAGTACATCCCCCAGTATGCCGAGGCCATCAAGGCCGCCATTCCCGGCATCAGCGATCTGGCCCTGAGCGGCATCAATTTCGGCTTTATCGGCATTGACCTGGGCGCGGTACCCCAGTTCAATGTGTTCGCCTCCACCTGGGCCTGGAACTGGGCCCATATCGGTGCTCTGCTGATTGCCCTGGCTTCCGCCGGCTATCAGGTCGTGTCCATGCTGATCATGCAGAAGCAGAACGACTCCCTGGTCACCAACAAGGACGGTATTCAGGACAAGGAAGCTGTGGAGAATTCCCAGGCTGCCCAGACCAACAAGATGATGATGTTCATGATGCCGCTGATGATGCTGTGGATCGGCTTCACCGTGCCCTGTGCATTGTCCCTGTACTGGTTTGTGGGCGGCGTTGTCCGTACCGTTGAGGATGTGATCCTCAATAAGCGCTACCGCAAGATCTACGATGCCGAGGACGCCGAGCGCCTGAAGCGCCGGATGGAGCAGGACAAGATCGAGGCCGAGAAGGAGCGCATCCGCGCTCAGCGCCGTGCCGAGAATCCTGACGGCATCACCGAGAACACCAGCAAGAAGCGCCTGCAGAAGCAGCAGCGGGATCAGGAAGCCGCCGCCAAGGAGGCTGCCGCTCGGGAATATGCCGCCAGAAAGGGCAAGCAGCCCGAGGAAAAGCAGGAGAAGGAAGCCCTCTCCGGCATTGCGGACCGCCCCTACTGCAAGGGCCGTGCCTACGATCCCAACCGTTACGCCCAGAATAGCAAGGAGGAGTAAACCATGGAAAAGACCCTTGTCACCAGCGGCAAAACCATTGATCTTGCCATTGAAGCTGCGCTTGCCCAGCTGGGCCTGGACAGGGACAGTGTGTCCGTTCAGGTGCTCCAGCAGGCCAAAACCGGTTTTCTGGGGTTTGGCGCACAGCCTGCCAAGGTTCAGGTGACCTATGAGGCCCCCGATGAGGTGCCCGAGGCACCGAAGGTGGCTCTGTCCTCCGCTTCCCGGAAGCCCAAGGCTGCGGCTCCCGCCCCCAAGCTTGCCGAGCCTGCCCCTGTAAAGCCCGAACCTGCAAAGCCCGTGGAGGCACCTAAGGCAGAAGTCAAGGCCGAGGAGAAGAAGCCCGAGGCGCGGCCTGAGCGCCCCCAGCAGCCCAGGGCCCCCAGAGCACCCCAGCCCCCGAAGGAGCCAAGAGAGCCCCGGGAGCCCAAGGCTCCCGCCGTGCCCAAGGAGTATGCCCCTGCAGAGCCCGGCTCTGTGGAGGAGAAGATCGAAGTCTTCCTGAAGGGCCTGCTGGAGCACATGGATTCCAAGGCTGTGCCCCACTGCTGGAAGGAAAGCGGCAATGCCTATCAGGTGGACCTGGTGGGCGATGACCTGGGCTATCTGATTGGCCGCCGGGGTGATACCCTGGATGCCATCCAGCACCTGTGCAACTATGCCGTGAATCGGGAAGTGGAAGGCCACATCCGGGTCAGCGTGGATGCCGAGTCCTACCGCCAGAAGCGGGAGGAGAGCCTCCGCCGCTACGCCCGCAAGAAGGCCCAGCAGGTTCTGAAGGCCCGCCGCCGCACTACCCTGGAGCCCATGAACGCTTATGAGCGCCATGTGATCCATGCAGCGCTGCAGGATATGGAGAACATCACCACCCATTCCACCGGCGTGGAGCCCAACCGCTGCGTTGTTATTGAGTACGTTCGGTAATTGAATTTTCCCGTCTCCTCTTGTGGGAGACGGGAATTTTTTGCATTTAGCAGGAAAATGTGATATAGTGTCCCAGAAGTTTTTCGTGGGGAAGGAAAAAGCTTCCCCACCGGGGAAGCTGGCTCGCGTTAGCGAGACTGTTGATGACATTTCCCGAAGGAAAAGCTATTGGTGACTTAAAAAATTTCTCTATTCCCTGTAACCACCCCCTAAAAATCCTGTCTTTATGTGTGAGGACGCTTATGAACGACAATGAAATTGTAGAGCTGTTTTTCCAGCGGAACCCCGATGGCATTCAGGCGGCCCAGGAAAAGTATGGGGCCTATTGTCTTGCCGTTGCCCGGAATATCCTGGGCGGCGAGGAGGACAGCCAGGAATGCCTGAATGACCTGTGGCTGCGGGCCTGGAATGCCATTCCGCCGCAGCGCCCCAAGCTGCTGAAGGCCTGGCTGGGAAAGGTGATCCGAAACTTAGCCATCAATTGCCGGGAGAAGGCCGCAGCCCAGAAGCGGCAGGGGGACCAATACACCCTGTCTCTTGACGAGCTGGACGAATGCATTCCGGACCCCGGGACCGCAGAGGAACGGACCTACGTCCGGGAGCTCAGCGTTGCCCTGAATGCCTTCCTGGCAACGGAAGCGGCTCTGGACCGGAAAATCTTTGTCAGTCGGTACTTTTACTGCGAGACTACGGCCCAGACAGCGGAAAAGCTGGGCCTGACCCAAGGACAGGTGAAGGTCCGGCTGCACCGGTGCCGGGAGCGGCTGCGGAAATACCTGCGGTCTCAGGAATTTGATCTGTAAGGAGCCGAACGATATGGATAAACAGCGTGCCATTGCCAAAGCCGTTACGTGTCTGGACAGCCGGTTTGTAGAAGAGGCCGCCCAGAGCGAGGAACATAAGCGTATCTCCTGGAAACCCCTCCTGTCGGCGGCAGCCTGCCTGCTGCTGGTTGCGGGACTGTGGTTGTTCCGGCCCACACCGTTAAAAGTCACGGTAAATGGGGAAAATGTATTGAATAGAACTGTGTCCTGGTCTCAGGATGGGGACGCGCAGATCATGCGCCTGTCTCTGGAAACGGAGATCCCCCTGACGCTGGAGCCCGGGAGCAAAGCAAGCCTGACCCTGACCGCCGATGAAAACAGCGCGCTTGCTCTGGATGGCGGGGAGGAAAAGACGCTGACACTGACAAAGAAGGCAAGCTGCACCTGGATCTTATATCCCGGAGCGGACGGGTACTTTTTGCAGCTGTCCCAGGGCGGGGAGGACTGGTGCCTCCAGGCGGTCCCGCAGGACGACGGTTCTGTCACCATCTGCCAGGTGCGATAATGCACCGGAAAGGAAACACATTATGAAAAAACTCACTTCTTTGATCCTGTGCGGCGCGCTGTGCGCCGGAATTTTGGTCGGCTGCGGCAAGACCGATGGCAACACCACCGCCCCTTCCTCCACGGCCGCTGCCACGGAAGCAACCACCGAGGCCACCACGGAGGCAGTTGGCCCCAGCTACGAAAGTGCCCAGGCCCTGCTGGAGAGCATCCACAAGGCCATGCCTGACGACGCCGAATTCCCCGCTGCCGGTGGCGACGAGGCCCACGACAATATGGAGGGAGCCGGAGAATTTGACATCAGCATCTATGGCGATAGCTTCCAGGCCCAGATCCTGGTGGATGAGGAGCTGACCGCCATGGTCAAGCCCCAGGCGGCCACCATGCTGCATATGATGAATACCAATACCTTCTGCTCCGCCGTTATGCAGCTGAATGATGCAGCGGATGCCGAAGCCTTTGCAAGCCACTATCAGCAGATCGTTCAGAGCCACCACTGGATGTGCGGCTTCCCGGATACTGTGGTGGTGCTGCGCATGACGGACTATGTGATCACGGCCTACGGCGCGGATGATCTGATCCAGGCCTTCAAGACCGCTGCCCAGGGCCTGGGGGCCGAGGTGCTGGTGGAGGCACCTGCCGAGGCATAAGGAGAGAAAAGCAACATGATTTTTTCCAGCATTCCGTTTCTGTATTATTTTCTCCCTGTGGTGCTGCTGGTCTATGGCCTGACCCCGAGAAAAGGGAAAAATGCCGTTCTGCTCCTGTTCAGTCTGGTGTTTTACGGTTGGGGAGAGCCCAAATATCTGGCGGTAATGCTGGTGTGTACGGCCCTGGGCTACGGCTTCGGCCTGGCTCTGGGCCGCGCCGGAAGGCCCGGGGTGCGGAAGGCACTGCTTGCCGCCTCCGTGCTCTCCAGTCTGAGCTTTCTGGTGTATTTCAAGTACGCGGACTTCTTCCTGTCTAATTTCAATGCGTTGACCGGCGCGTCCCTGCCGTTATTGCAGCTGACGCTGCCGGTTGGCATCAGTTTTTACACCTTCCAGATTCTCAGCTATACGGTGGACGTGTACCGGGGAGAGGCCCAGGTGCAGAAAAATCCCATTGACCTTGCCTGCTACGTGACCATGTTCCCCCAGCTCATTGCCGGCCCTATTGTCCGGTATACGGATGTGGCGGAGCAGCTGAAACAGCGCGGGCGGGGAGACTTTCAAAAGGGTGCGTCCAGATTTCTGGTGGGCCTGGGAAAGAAAATACTGTTTGCCAACCTTCTGGGGGAAGTCTGCGCCGCATGGCGGGGAACCCAGGATGGCAGCGTGCTCTTTTCCTGGCTCTATGCTGTGAGCTACACCCTGCACATCTATTTCGATTTTTCCGGCTACAGCGATATGGCCATCGGTCTGGGCGCGCTTCTGGGCTTCCGGTTCCCGGAAAACTTCAACTATCCCTATATCGCCGCCAGCGTTACGGAGTTCTGGCGGCGGTGGCATATGACCCTGAGCCGCTGGTTCCGGGACTATGTGTATATCCCCCTGGGGGGCAATCGAAAGGGAATGGGAAAGCAGCTGCGCAATATCCTTATTGTCTGGCTGCTGACGGGCTTCTGGCATGGAGCTGCCTGGAATTTTCTTTGCTGGGGCCTCTATTTTGCGGCCCTGCTGATCCTGGAAAAGCTGGTGCTGCTGCGCTTTTTGGAAAAGCACCGTATTTTTGGCCATGTGTATCTGCTTTTGGCGGTGGTATTCGGCTTTGTGCTCTTTGACGCATCCACCCTTTCCGGTGCCTGGGACTGTATCCGCGGGATGCTGGGGCTGGGGGGGTTGCCCATTGCATCTGCCGAGGAAGTATATCTGCTGAAAAGCAACGCCCTGCTGCTTATCCTGGCCGCTCTGGGGGCTACGCCACTGCCTAAGCGCATTGCCAAAGCTCTGGAAGCGCGCTGCCCCAAAGCCGCAGCGCTCCTGCACCCAGTCGCCCTCTGCGCCCTGCTTCTGATCTGCACCGCCTACCTGGTGGATGGGTCTTACAACCCGTTTTTGTACTTCCGTTTCTGAGAGGCTTTGGCGTAGCTAGAGCTATCGCATTGACTACAATAACCACCCTTGCCGCAGTTCGTAAGCCACGCAAGTACAAGCCCGGTTGGTTTTGAGGCCGGGGAGATTCTTAAGGGGCGGTGCGTCGCGCAGCGAATCTAATTTAACGATTGCCGGTGGCAATCGCACAATGATGAATCGGCTTTCTGGCAGCGCCCCCTTAAGCCGCATTCTTGCGGAGCTTCTTGGCGGGACAAGAAGCTCCCCGCCGGAGGCACCCAGCCAAAGGCTTTGCAAATGGCTAAATATAGATGCTATTGTTTACACTCTAAAAAACCTTGACCTTCAAGGAGCATTTTCTATGCAAAAAAATCGATTTTTCTGGGCTTTGCCCATTTTGTATATTGCTTTGACCCTTGCCTGCTGGCTCCATGCGCCCAATTCAGAGTCCCTGTCTGAACGGCGAAAGCTGGCGCAGATGCCGAAATGCACCTGGAGCGCCATTCAAAGCGGAAGCTTTGCCTCCAATTTTGAAAGCTACACCCAGGACCAGTTCCCTCTGCGGGAGACCTTCCGGCAGGCAAAGGCTCTGTTTTCCGTGAAGGTGCTTGGCAGACAGGACAATAACCGGATCTACGAAAGCAAGGATGGCTTTCTGGCAAAGCTGGAGTATCCTATGAAGGAGACTTCCGTTGACTATGCTGCCTCCCGCTTTCAGGCGGTGTATGACCGGTATCTTTCCGGAAACGACCGGGTATTTGTGGCCTTGATCCCGGATAAGGCGGCATATCTGGAGGGAATTCCCAAGCTGTCCTATGCCGACTTTGCCAACCGCCTGAAGGAGAAAACGCCCTTTGCAAGCTTCATTGACCTTTCGGGCAGTCTGACCCTGGACAGCTTCTATAAGACCGATACCCACTGGCGGCAGGAGCAGCTGGGGGATGCCGCCGGAACCGTCGCCGCGGCCATGGGAAAAAAGCTGACCATGGACTATGAAACCCGGCTGGCAACGGAGGATTTTCTTGGCGTTTACGCCGGGCAGTCGGCACTGCCGGTTAAGAGAGAGCCGCTGTATTACCTGTGGAACGATTCCTTTGATGCGCTGGAAATTCAGGATCGGGAGCGAAACCGGGAAATCGGCGTCTACGACCTGTCTGCTCTGGACGGCCGGGACCCCTATGAACTGTTCCTCTCCGGCTCTCTGTCCCTGATCACGGTGAAGAATCCCAACGCGTCTTCGGATGACCGCCTGATTCTTTTCCGGGATTCCTTTGGCAGCAGCATCGCACCCTACTTTTTTGAAAGCTACGCCGAAGTCACCTTGGTGGATATCCGCTATCTGAGCGTCGAGCGGCTGGGGGCCTTCCTGGATTTTGAAAACAGCGATGTGCTCTTCCTCTACAGCACCCTTGTGCTGAACAACAGCGAAACACTGAAATAAAGATTGGCCTCCTTTCCAGTTCTGTGCTATAGTATAGATAGAACCGGAAAGGAGGCCAATGCTATGAAATTGACGTTTTTGGGCGCGACCCACGAGGTAACCGGCAGCTGCACCATGCTGGAGTGCTGCGGCACGGCGGGACTGGTGGACTGCGGCATGGAGCAGGGGAAGGACTGCTTTGAAAACCAGAGCCTGCCTGTGAGCCCGGCGGGACTGGATTTTGTGCTGCTGACCCATGCCCATATTGACCACTCGGGCCTGCTGCCCCTGCTGACGAAGAACGGCTTCCGGGGCAGGATCTACGCCACGGAGGAGACCGCCAACCTGTGCAGCATCATGCTGAAGGACTGTGCCCATATCCAGGAGCAGGAGGCCCAGTGGAAAACCCGGAAAAATGCCCGGGCAGGTCTGCCGCCGGAGGAGCCCATCTATTCCGTGGCGGATGCGGATGCCTGCCTGAAGCGCTTCCGGCCTTGCCCCATGGGAGAAAAGATACCCATTGCCGAGGGCATCACTGTGCGCTTTGTCAATGCGGGGCACTTGCTGGGCTCCGCCTCCATTGAGGTGTTCCTGACGGAAGGGGAGACCACCCGGAAGATGGTTTTCTCCGGAGACCTGGGCAACCGGGATCTGCCCATTCTGCGGGGGAAGGACTATGTTGCCCAAGCGGACTATGTGCTGATTGAATCCACCTATGGAGACCGGCTCCATACGCCCTGCCCGGACCCTACGGCGTTTCTGGCCAAGTGCATCCGGGAGACCCTGGATGCCGGGGGAAACCTGATCATCCCCGCCTTTGCCGTGGGCCGAACCCAGGAGATGCTCTATCTCATCCGGGAGGTCAAGGAGCAGGGGCTGGTGCAGGGGGATTTCCCGGTATATGTGGATAGCCCGCTGGCCATCGAGGCCACGGGGGTGTTCTTGCAGTGTGGGCCGGAGTGCCTGGACGGGGAAACCAACGACCTGATTCGCCGGGGGATCAATCCGCTGATGTTCCCGGGGCTGCATCTGGCTGTCACCAGCGAGGAGTCCAAGGCGATCAATATGGACCCAACGCCGAAGCTCATCCTCTCCGCCAGCGGTATGTGCGAGGCGGGCCGCATCCGGCACCACCTGAAGCACAATCTGTGGCGGGAAAACTGCATGGTTCTGTTCGTGGGCTATCAGGCCGAGGGAACTCTGGGCAGGAGCCTCTTAGACGGCGGTATGAAGTCTGTGAAGCTCTTCAATGAAGAGGTGGCGGTGAATGCGAAAATACGCGCCATGCCCGGCAAGAGCGGCCATGCGGACCAGGCGGGGCTGCTGGACTGGCTGGAGCATTTTGCGGAAAAGCCCCGCCGGGTCTTCGTAAACCATGGCGAGGACGGTGTGGTGACCTCCTTCGCCGGGCTCATCCATGAAAAGCTGGGTATCCAGACCAGTGCGCCTTATTCCGGCACGGTGTTTAACCTGGCTTCCGGGAAATTCGAATACGAGGCCGCTGGCGTACCTGTGGTGAAGCAGACGGAAACCCCTGCCGCCGCCCGGAAGAACAGCCTGTATGAAAAGCTGCTGACTGCCCTTGGCCGCCTCAGCGTGATCGTAAAGAATATGAGAGGAAGAACCAATAAGGACGTGGGCAGGCTGACGGATCAGATCAACCAGCTGTGTGATAAGTGGCAGTAACGAACAAGCCCCACGGTGCATTTCTTCGCACCGTGGGGCTTAAAATCATTGCCTAATTGTCATTTGACAGCTTGACGACGACTGTGCCGCCAATAATGCGGATGGAGCCGTCCGCAGGGTAGCAGGGCATGGCGGCCACTTCCGCGTTATCCCGGAAGGCTGCCGGGTCAGCCTCGGTGGGGGAGAAGCCGCACCAGAAGCTGACGAATTCCTGCCAGGAGTAGCTGTAGAGAAAGGCTTCGTGGCCGAGAAGCGGGGTCAGAGGGTCACGGTCAAAGCCGGAGACGGCCTGGAAGGTTTCAACATTGTGGCAATTGCCGACATAGGCAACGGGAAGCTCAGGGGAGTATCCTTCTGTGGACTCAATGCGCAGTACCATCCGATTGAAGAATTCTATGCTGCGGGTCTGGTAGACAGCCATGCGAGTGTGAGCAAAGTTGTCAAAGCGCACATAGCTCAGACACACCAGGGCCAGCACTGCGGCGCAGATGCGCTGGACGGCTTTATTACCCGGCTTGGGCAGGACCGTATGCTCTGCCAGGAAAGGCAGGGGCACGAAGACCATAATCAGGCTGCAAACCATGAGCAGGTGCATCTCATTGTAAGTGCCGCACATGACATAAATCAGATTTGCAGCCAGAGGGTAGCAAAGCAGAATCAACGCTATGCAGATGCCCTTTGCGGCAGATGCACGCAGCAGCTTCCAAATCAGCGGCAGCCACAGCGCTGCCATTAGAATTTGGCAGAGGTAATAGAGAACGCGCACATTGTCCGGGAAGAGATCCACGTTCCAGACACCATCGCCGGGGAAGAAAAATTGGTGGTATGCCGCGGGAATTCGGCGGATGTAGGGAAGAAGCCCATTCTGGCCCATTTGGGAAATGCCCATATAGTCGTCCAGAGCAGCCCCTTTTAGGTGAAGAAACAGTCGATTGAAGAGAAAGTAGAGGAGAAGTCCCCCAATAGCTGTCCCGGCATACCGGGCAACACGGAGAAGAAGTGCCCTGGCACGGCTGTCCTCATCTCGGCATAGCTCCTGTGCGAAGGCGAGCAGCAGGGCGCACAGGCCCATGGGCAGGTAGGATTGATAGATACCAATAGAAAGCGCCAGAAGAAAACCGCCTGCGCCTGCACCCAGCGCATCTGGCCGACGCTGGCATACCCAGGCGGCGCTCAGACACAGAAGCTGGGCAAGCAGATAATAAGGGGCGGTAAACATATAGCCGAACAGTCCGGCTACGGCAGGGGACGCCACCAGCAGCCCGGAGAGTAGAAGCAGACCGCTGCGGCTGCGCACGTCCATGATTTCCGCCAGTACCCAGGCGCTGAGCCCGGAAAGAATCAGGCAAATCAGCCCGTTAAACAGGGGGCTGGCGCAATTCGGCGCGCCGAAGAAGCGCGTGAACAGGGAACCAAGCACCCCCAGGAACCAGCGCCCGGAGGAATAGGTGGCGCCAACGGAGAAAAAGTAGTGGACATTGTCGTGAAATGCAATTACGTTGGTCAGGGCAAGGCCGTGGGCTGCCAGACCAAACAGGAGAGAATAGAGCAGCGCCCTGGAAAGACGCTGCTTTTGATTGGCAGTATTCATTGCAGCTCCTAAATACACAGAATATATTTTATTATTTTAGCATAAGCAGCGCAAAAAGCTAGCATATCTCGCTTTATAAATTCCTTGATATTGTGCCCGGTGCTGCTGCGGAGGACAAAAGGCTTTCTCATGGGAGGAACGAACATTCAGAGCCCCAAAAAAGAAAAAAACGATTGACAAACAGACGTCAATCGGGTATAATGATGTTCCATACTGTGGTAGTATGCCATTTTTGGGGCCTCCTGCTCCAACACTGGTATTTTACCACAGGGAGGGGCGGCTGTCAAGAGGGTAATTTAGCAAAAATGACAACCTACCCAAGCGTATCAACAACACACATTCGGATGAAAGGCTGTGATGATCCATATGGCAATGGTCAAGGACGTTATGTTCGGCAAGACCATGCGTAAATCCTACGCGAAGTATGAAGAGATCCTGGAAATCCCCAACATGCTGAAAATCCAGAAGGACTCCTACCAGTGGTTCCTGAAGGAAGGCCTGCGGGAGGTTTTCAAGGACGTTGGCACCATTACCGATTTCTCTGGGAAATTGGAGCTGAGCTTCCTGGACTATACCATGGAAGACAAGGCAAAGTACACCATCGAGGAATGCCGGGACCGGGACGCCACCTATGCAAAGCCCATCAAGGTGCGGGTCCGTCTGCGCAATACCGAGACGGAGGTCATTACCGAGCAGGACATCTTCATGGGCGATTTCCCCGTGATGACCAATGGCGGTACCTTCGTGATCAATGGCGCTGAGCGTGTCATTATCTCCCAGATCGTTCGTTCTCCCGGTATGTATTACGGCCACGAGGTGGACAAGGCCGACCAGCACACCTACACCGCTACGGTCATTCCCTACCGCGGCGCCTGGCTGGAGTACGAGACCGACAATTCCAATGTTTTCTGGGTCCGTATCGATAAGAACCGGAAAATTCCCATCACCAGCCTGATCCGTGCTCTGGGCGTTCAGACCGACGAGCAGATCAAGGAGATGTTCGGCGAGGACGAGCGGATTCTGGCCTCCATCGAGAAGGACCCCTGCAAGACCCGGGAAGAGTCTCTGCTGGAAATCTATCGCCGCCTGCGTCCCGGTGAGCCTCCCACGGTGGAGACTGCCGTTGCGCACCTGGAAGGCCTGCTGTTCGACCCCCATCGCTACGATGTGAGCAAGGTTGGCCGCTACAAATTCAATAAGAAGATGGATATCTGGTCCCGGCTGTCCGGTCAGGAGGCCGCAGAGCCCATTGCCGATCCGGTGACCGGTGAAATTCTGGTCATGCCCGGTGACTTCATCTCCAGAGCCCAGGCCCATGACCTGTCTAAGCGCGGCATCAACAGAGCCGTTGTCAAGGTGGGCGACAGCAATGTGGTCGTCTTCTCCAACGGCATGGTGGATATGGCCGGTTTCGTGAACTTCGATCCCGCCGAGTACGGCATTAAGGAGAAGGTTTGCTTCAATGTTCTGAAGGAAATGCTGGAGGAGCTGGGCCCCGACGGCGACTGGAAGACCGCTATTGAGGAGCGGATGACCGACCTGATCCCCAACCACATCACCGTGGAGGACATCATGGCCTCCATCAACTACCTGAACTGCGTGGCCATGGGCATCGGCACCCCCGATGACATCGACCACCTGGGCAACCGCCGCCTGCGCTGCGTGGGCGAGCTGCTGCAAAACCAGTTCCGCATCGGCTTCAGCCGTCTGGAGCGGGTCATCCGGGAGCGTATGACCGTTCAGGATCTGGACTCCGTTACCCCCCAGACCCTGATCAATATCCGGCCTGTCACCGCCGTCATCAAGGAATTCTTCGGTTCCTCCCCTCTGAGCCAGTTCATGGACCAGAATAACCCTCTGGCTGAGCTGACCCACAAGCGCCGTCTGTCCGCTCTGGGCCCCGGCGGTCTGAGCCGTGACCGGGCTTCCTTCGATGTCCGAGATATTCACTATACCCACTATGGCCGTATGTGCCCCATTGAGACCCCCGAAGGTCCCAACATCGGCCTGATCAACTATCTGGCTACCTTTGCAAAGATCAATGAGTATGGCTTCGTGGAGGCCCCCTACCGGAAGGTGGACAAGGCCACCGGCTTCGTTACAAAGGACGTTGAGTACATGACCGCCGACGTGGAGGATGATTACTACGTCGGTCAGGCCAATGAGCCTCTGGACGAGAACGGCTGCCTGGCCAATGCCCGTATCACCTGCCGTCACCGCAATGAGATCATTGAAGTGGACCGGAACATGATCGACTACATCGATGTGTCCCCCAGAATGATGATCTCCATCGCTACCTCTTTCATTCCCTTCCTGCAGAACGACGATGCCAACCGTGCTCTGATGGGCGCGAACATGCAGCGTCAGGCCGTGCCTCTGCTGACCACCGAGCCCCCTGTGGTCGCTACCGGTATCGAGCACAAGGCCGCCGTGGACTCCGAAGTCTGCCTGAAGGCCAAGAAGCCCGGCGTGGTCACCGCCGTCTCCGCCGACGCCATCTCCCTGCGCTATGACGACGGCGAGACCGAGACCCTGCACCTGACCAAGTTCGCCCGTTCCAACGCCGGCACCTGCATCAACCAGCGGCCCTGCTGCGCGGTTGGCGACCGGGTGGATACCGAAGAGATCGTGGCCGACGGCCCCTCCTGCTCCGGCGGCGAGGTTGCCCTGGGCAAGAACGTGCTCATCGGCTTCGTGACCTGGGAAGGCTACAACTACGAGGACGCCATTCTGCTGAACGAGCGCCTGGTCCGGGAGGATGTGTTCACCTCCATCCATATTGAGGAGCATGAGACCGAGGCCCGGGATACCAAGCTGGGACCCGAGGAGATCACCCGTGATATCCCCAACGTGGGCGAGGATACCCTGAAGGATCTGGATGAGAACGGCATTATCCGGGTGGGCGCTGAGGTCCACTCCGGCGACTACCTGGTTGGCAAGGTTACCCCCAAGGGCGAAACCGAGCTGACCCCCGAGGAGCGCCTGCTGCGGGCCATCTTCGGCGAGAAGGCGAGAGAAGTCCGCGATACCTCTCTGAAGGTGCCCCATGGCGAGAGCGGCATCGTTGTGGACGTGAAGGTCTTCACCAAGGAGAACTCCGATGAGCTGGCTCCCGGTGTCACCAAGTCCGTCCGGGTCAGCATCGCTCAGAAGCGGAAAATCTCCGTGGGCGATAAGATGGCCGGCCGTCACGGCAACAAGGGCGTCGTGTCCCGGGTCCTGCCCGAGGAGGATATGCCCTTCCTGCCCGACGGTACCCCCCTGGACATCGTGCTGAACCCCCTGGGCGTGCCTTCCCGTATGAACATCGGACAGGTTCTGGAGGTCCACCTGGGCTATGCTGCCCGGGCGCTGGGCTGGAATGTGGCCACTCCCGTGTTCGACGGCGCCAACGAGAAGGATATCCGCGAAACCCTGAAGCTGGCCGGTCTGCGGGAAGACGGCAAGACCATCCTGTATGATGGCCGTACCGGCGAGCCCTTCGACAACCTGGTCACCGTTGGCTACCCCTACTATCTGAAGCTCCATCACCTGGTTGATGATAAGATCCACGCCCGTTCCACCGGCCCTTACGCACTGGTTACCCAGCAGCCTTTGGGCGGCAAGGCCCAGTTCGGCGGCCAGCGTTTCGGCGAAATGGAAGTCTGGGCCCTGGAGGCTTACGGCGCTGCCTATACCCTGCAGGAGATTCTGACCGTTAAGTCCGACGATGTGACCGGCCGTGTGAAGACCTATGAGGCCATTGTCAAGGGCGAGAACATCCCCAAGCCCGGTGTGCCCGAGTCCTTCAAGGTTCTGGTCAAGGAGCTGCAGGCTCTGTGCCTGGATATCCGTGTGCTGGATGAGCAGGGCAACGAGATCGAGCTGCGGGAGGATGACGACGATGATGATGTGATCTACACCTCCGGCGACAATGAGGAAGTCGTGGTGGGCGACACCAACGAAGTTCTGGATTCCGGCTTCGTCATTGATGAGGACGGTCCTGAGGATATTATGGACGTTGTGTTCAGCGATCTGGATAATGATGATGCAGATCCTGAGACGTCTGACGATTAAGGAGGCTCGATAAATGGCAAATGCCACCTTTGATGCCATTAAAATCGGCATCGCTTCTCCGGAAATGATCCGGCAGTGGTCCTACGGCGAGGTCAAGAAGCCGGAGACCATCAACTATCGTACTTTGAAGCCCGAGCGCGACGGCCTGTACTGCGAGCGGATCTTTGGACCGACCAAGGACTGGGAGTGCCACTGCGGCAAGTACAAGAAGATCAAGTACAAGGGCAAGATCTGCGACCGCTGCGGTGTTGAGGTCACCAAGAGCAAGGTTCGCCGGGAGCGCATGGGCCACATCGAGCTGGCCACGCCCTGCAGCCATATCTGGTACTTCAAGGGCATTCCCTCCCGCATGGGCCTGATTCTGGATGTCTCTCCCAAGGTTTTGGAGAAGGTCCTGTACTTCGCTGCCTATATCGTCACCGATCCCGGCGACGCACCCCTGGCCCTGAACCAGGTGCTCACCGAGAAGGAATACCGGGATATGCGGGAGAAGTATGAAAACGACTTCCAGGCCGGTATGGGTGCCGAGGCCGTCAAAAAGCTGCTGGAGCAGCTGGACCTGGATCAGCTGTCCGAGCAGCTGCGTGCAGAGCTGAAAACGGCGTCCTCTCAGAAGAAGCTGCGCATTGTCAAGCGGCTGGAGGTCGTGGAGGCCTTCCGGGAGTCCGGCAATAAGCCCAGCTGGATGATCATGGACGTGCTGCCTGTCATCCCCCCCGATATCCGCCCCATGATTCAGCTGGATGGCGGCCGGTTTGCAACCTCTGACCTGAACGATCTGTATCGCCGGGTCATCAACCGGAACAACCGTCTGAAGCGGCTCATGCAGCTCCATGCCCCCGACATCATCGTCCGCAACGAGAAGCGGATGCTCCAGGAGGCTGTGGACGCCCTGATCGACAACGGCCGCCGTGGCCGCGCCGTCACCGGCGCCAACAACCGGGCGCTGAAGTCCCTGTCCGATATGCTGAAGGGCAAGCAGGGTCGTTTCCGTCAGAATTTGCTGGGCAAGCGTGTTGACTATTCCGGCCGTTCCGTTATCGTTGTCGGCCCTGAGCTGAAGCTGTACCAGTGCGGCGTGCCCAAGGAGATGGCCATTGAGCTGTTCCGGCCCTTCGTCATGAAGAAGCTGGTTGCCGACGGCCTGGCCAACAACATTAAGTCCGCCAAGAAGATGATCGACAAGGGCAAGACCGAGGTTTGGGATGCTCTGGACGACATCATCAAGGACCGCCCTGTTATGCTGAACCGTGCACCTACCCTGCACCGTCTGGGCATTCAGGCCTTTGAGCCCATTCTGGTAGAGGGCCGCGCCCTGAAGCTGCACCCCCTGTGCTGCACCGCCTTCAACGCCGACTTCGACGGCGACCAGATGGCTATTCATGTGCCCCTGTCCCCCGAGGCACAGGCCGAGGCAAGAGTGCTGATGCTCTCCGCCAACAACCTGCTGCGTCCTCAGGACGGCAAGCCCGTTACCGTGCCGACTCAGGATATGATTTTGGGCGCCTACTACCTGACCTATACCCGTCTGGGCAAGGCAGAGAAGGGCTCCGAGACCGTTTACGTCACCGATTCCGGCGATACCAATCTGCCGGTGAATACCATTGTGGATGCCGATGACTTCCTGGCAGCCAACAAGGCGGCCTCCTCTGTGGGCAAGGCCATTGCCAAGTTCCGTCCCATCCACAGCTACTCCAGCACCGAAGAGGCTATTGCAGCCTATGCAGACGGTGCCATCGGTCTGCATGCCCCCATCCGGGTGCGCTACGGCAAGGAAATCGATGGGCACATGGAGTACCGCATCATCGATGCCACCGTTGGCCGCCTGATTTACAATGAGCCCATCCCCCAGGACCTGGGCTTTGTAGACCGTTCCGTTCCCGGCCATGAGTTCGACCTGGAGGTCAGCTTCCTGGTTGGCAAGAAGCAGCTGGGCAAGATCATCGACAAGTGCATCCGCAAGCACGGCTTCACCATCGCCACCGAGATGCTGGACCGCATCAAGGCTCTGGGCTACAAGTACTCCACCAAGGGCGCTATCTCCGTGTCCATTGCGGACATGGTGGTGCCTGCCATCAAGTACGATCTGGTCAAGCAGGCAGAGGGCAAGGTCGTGGAGATCGAAAACTTCTACCGCCAGGGCTTCATCACCAATGACGAGCGCTACCGTCTGGTGGTTCAGCAGTGGGAGAAGACCACGGCTGACGTTACCAATGCCCTGCAGGGCAACCTGGATGAGTTCAACCCCATCTACATGATGGCAGACTCCGGCGCCCGTGGTTCTATGGCTCAGATCCGTCAGCTGGCCGGTATGCGTGGCCTGATGGCCGATACCGCCGGCCGTACCATCGAGATCCCTGTTAAGGCGAACTTCCGTGAAGGCCTGTCCGTTCTGGAGTACTTCATCTCCTCCAGAGGCGCACGTAAGGGCATGACCGATACCGCTCTGCGTACCGCTGACTCCGGTTACCTGACCCGTCGAATGGTGGATGTCTCCCAGCAGGTCATTATCCGCGAGAAGAACTGCGGCACGACCCATGGCATTTGGGTGGGCGCGGTCATCCAGAAGGGCGATGTCATCGATACCTTCGGCAACCGTATCCGGGGCCGTTATCCCGTGCATGACGTTGTGGATCCCAAGACCGGCGAGCTGCTGCACTCCAAGGACATGATGATGATGCCTGAGGATGCCGCCAAGTTCGAGGCCCACGGCATTGAGAAGATCTATATCCGTACCATCCTGGGCTGCCGCGCCCGGAACGGTGTCTGCGCCAAGTGCTACGGCATGAACCTGGCCACCTCCAAGGAAGTGGACCTGGGCGAAGCTGTCGGCATTATCGCAGCCCAGTCCATCGGCGAACCCGGTACCCAGCTGACCATGCGTACCTTCCACTCCGGCGGCGTTGCAGGTGACGATATCACCCAGGGTCTGCCCCGAGTTGAAGAACTGTTCGAGGCCCGCCGTCCCAAGAAGATGGCCCAGATCTCCGAGATCACCGGCGTTGTGAACATCGATGAGTCCCACCGTACCGCTCTGCGTAACATCACCGTTACCGCGGAAGACGGCGAGGTCAAGGTCTACCAGGTTCCTTATTCCGTAGGCCTGAAGGTCACCCACGGAAAGGTGGTCCAGAAGGGCGAGCCCATCACCGACGGCGCTCTGTATCCCCAGGATGTGCTGCGTATTTCCGGTGTTGAGGCTGTTCAGGATTACCTGGTCCAGTCTGTCCAGGCCGTGTACCGTCAGCAGGGCGTTGAGATCAACGATAAGCATATCGAGGTTATCATCCGTCAGATGATGCGGACTACCCGCGTGGAGGACCCCGGCGATACCAACTTGCTGATCGGCGCCGTGGTGGACAACTTCGAGTTCGAGGATGCCAATGCCGCTGTCCAGGCCCGGATTGACGCCGGCGAGACAGACCTGCATCTGGCAACCGGCTCCGCGGTGCTGCTGGGTATCACCAAGGCCTCTCTGGCCACCGACTCCTTCCTGTCCGCCGCATCCTTCCAGGAGACCACCAAGGTCCTGACCGATGCCGCCATCAAGGGCAAGGTTGACCATCTGGTTGGTTTGAAGGAGAACGTCATCATCGGTAAGCTGATCCCCGCAGGCTCCGGCCTCATGGCATACCGTGACTACGAGCCCGGCAAGACCCCTCCCGTCCGGATTCCCGAGGCGGAAGTGGAGGCTAAGACCGAGCTGCAGTGATTGCCTGATTTGCAGGGCAGCCGCCGCTGAAAAAGCGGTCGGCTGCCCATGCAGCGAGATAAAAGCACCCCGCACAACTGTTTTGCACAGCTGCGCGGGGTGCTTTTCGTGTTTTGGAGGTTTATTCGGAATCAGGAAATACTGGCGAGATAGTCACGCAGATTTTGCGCATACTGCGGGGGTAGGCACGCGGACAGAAGCAGCGCCAACAGCAGAAGAAGCGCAGGGGCAAGCCAGCGGATTTTTTCCATGGCCGTATGCTGCATGAGCGCTGTCTCTCGACGGGAGCTCAAATGGCTCAGCCGCCGGTAGCCCTGCATTGCCAGGGGGAGAATTGTTGCGAAATAGGGCATGGTATACTGGGATTTTGCCTCCCAGAAGGTATGAAATACGAATCCTCCAACGAAGATAACGGCCAGCAGGTCCTCTCCGCTGTGCCGTTTCTCCGAGCTGGGAATCCAGGCCCAGAGCAGCAGGCCGCCGTAGATAAGGGTTGTGAAGAAGCTTCCCAGCCGGGTGAGAAGGGTTTGGCAGGCCGGAGAGAGGAGTGTTTCTGCGAACCGGGGCAGGGAAGTTTCATTGTATTTTGCAAGAATCTGATTGATCCAAAGGCCTTGAAAGGTGGGGTCGTTCCACTGCGTTGCGTTCTTTTCAATGAAGAAGACGATTGCATCGCGGGGGGCCTGCAGGAAATGGGTGAGAATGCGCTGCAAATCCCCTCGGATCAGCGCCAGATGGGCCTGGGGATTCCCGCCTACGGAGCGATATCCTGTACGGAGGTAATCGTTGTACCAACCGGGCCCAAGCTCACCGCCGGTTTGCAGTCCCATGCAGATCCACCCAATGTGGGGAAGACCGTTGCGTAGGGAATATCCTGTTAAATGTTCCAGCAGAAGCACGGGCAGCTTGGAACCTGCAAGGAGGGCAGCGAGCAGCAGAAGCAGGAGAAGCCAGCAGCGCTTTCGATACCGAAGTGCATTGTAGAGCGCGTAAAGCATGGCGCCGACGGCAAAAATCTGATAGTTGGATTTCAGCGCAATGGCAATGCCCAAACTGACAGCACCAAGCAGGCAGCGCCATAGCTTCCCTTTTTCGCAGTATTCCATAACCAGCAGAAGGCCGATAAGAGAAAAGGCCAAACCCGGAAGGGTTCCGTAGACAAAGACCGTATACATGGCCAGAGGGTAGAAAAGAATACCAAACCAGGTGACGGCCAGTGCACCGACTTCCCCCATACCTATGACTTTTGCCAGCGCACCAAGACACAGGAGAATTGTTCCGTAGCTCAGGACATTCAGCACCAGAAAAAGCTTTGTATCATCCGGCGCAATAAACTGCAAGACCCAATGCAGCAGAACCAGACCGGACTGATGGGGGTAGAAATACATATACATATATTCGCTGGACTCGTAGAGCGTATAAAAATCCTGGTGTATGATTTCGGCGGCGTGCTGCGTCATCTGCGCGTCCGCAAGGGGCGCGGACCAGGTCTGGCTTACCCAAAGGGCAGCGAGAAGAACCGCGCAGAGAACAGAAGCGTATCGTACCCAGCCCAGCACCGGCAGGGAGCGGCGGGCAACCTTATGCCGAATGCACAGCAGGCAGACCAGACAAAAAAGCAGTCCCTGCAAAAGCGCTGTGTTTGGCGTGAGCCAGGAATGCTCATCAATATCAATGAAATTGCGAAAGACCAGATTGCTGACAAACAGCCAGCAGGCGCAGAGGGCAAACACAACGCGGACGGTGCGCCGGTAAAAGGCGCTGAAATGGTCACAAAGTGCGGTCAAGGCAAATACTCCTTCGTTTCTTGGTTGGTACAATGCTTGTCTAATGTTAAGGAAGCTGGAAGAATGCGGAATGGGAATGCAAACCAAGCGCCTGCGGCAATGGGGATAAGATAGGGGATAACCCGCCACAGCGCATAATTTTGCAGATAGTTGGTATAGGTGATACCGGAAATGCACACGGCTGCAAGCGCATAGGGGAGGTATTTGCCGGAGAGAAGCGCCAGAAGCACCAGCAGAAGGTCTGACAGATAGGAGTAGCGTTCATGCATGGAGGGGAGGAAAAGGAAGCACGTCCAGGTGCACCACGCAGCGAGAATAAGATAGCTTTCCGGGTCTTCACGGATGACTTGCTTGTGATTAAGCAGGAGATACAGGAAAAGTCCCAAAATCAGTACAGTCGTGATCAGAGCACACAGGCGCATATAGGCATATCCGGGGAAGAAAAGTGTCCAGATGCTGGGGAGTTCATGACCAGCAGAGGATACTCGTTCACCTGGTTCAGGCGGATCTGGAAGACAGTCAGCAGGAAGTCGAAAAAATGGAGATATATTTATAAAGGTATACCATGGAGCCGGGAAGACGGCAAATCAGGACAATGAGCGTCTGATACAGAATATTGTAGTCGCCAATCTGGCTGCGCATGGCGGAAAAGCCGGGATTTGCCCGGAATTGCTCTGCCCAGGGCAGAAGATGATCGGTCATGTCCTCCAAAATATAGTCCAGACCCGAAATGCGTGCCAGAATTGTCATACAGGTAACGATCAGAAATAACAGGATGTCCTTCCTTTTGATCATCCAATCGATTAGTTTGCGTTCGGATTTCAGCAAAGGGTAAACCTTTCTTCTTTTATTATAACTGAAAATACTATACCATAGCGTCACAAAAATTTCAATAATCGATTCCAGGACTGCTTCGTTTGAAAACACAAAAACGGAGAGAAAAAAACTACGCTTTTGTGAATATTTATTTTGAATTTTTGGTTGACAATTTGGAAAAACTGCGTATAATACTAACTTGTATGGATATGAAAAACAATTGTATGATCCCTGAATCCGGTCATCTGCCGGATTTGAGAGGGAAGGAACTTCTGGTGGGCAGCAAACAGCTGCGCAAGGCTTTGAAAAACGGTGCCGTTTCGGCGGTTTTTCTGGCACAAAACGCGGACCCCTCCATTACGGAGCCTCTGGAGAAGCAGTGCAAGACTGCCGGTGTCTGCGTCACTTGGGTGCGCACCATGAAGGAGCTGGGCGAAACCTGCGGCATTGACGTGGGAACCGCTGCGGCGGCCATACGAGCAGACGATTCTACCGGGATTTGACCCGTAGAATATAAAACCCGCCCAAGGGCGAGAATCAAAGAAAGGAGAAATTAGATGCCTACTTTTAATCAGCTGGTGAAGAATGGCCGTCAGGCTGCCACCTACAAGTCCACCGCTCCTGCCCTGCAGAGAGGTCTGAACACTCTGGAGAACAAGGCTACTACTCTGCCCTCCCCCCAGAAGCGCGGTGTCTGCACTGCCGTCCGTACCACCACCCCCAAGAAGCCTAACTCTGCACTGCGTAAGATCGCTCGTGTACGCCTGACCAACGGTATGGAAGTTTCCGCTTACATCCCCGGTGTCGGCCACAACCTGCAGGAGCACTCCGTGGTTCTGATCCGTGGCGGCCGTGTCAAGGACCTGCCTGGCGTTCGTTACCACATCATTCGCGGCACTCTGGATACCCAGGGCGTGCAGAACCGGATGCAGTCCCGCTCCAAGTACGGTGCAAAGCGTCCCAAGGCTGGCAAGAAGAAGTAATTTTTCTTCCCAATCACCTTAAATTTTCCCTACGCCCTTTCGCAAGGCAAAGCCTTGCCAGCGTTTTTATATAGAGTATAAAAACCTCTGGCCAGGCACCACGAAAGTAACACTTTCGAGTACCGATGAAATCATTATATTATGAAGGAGGGAAGCAAAGTGCCCAGAAGAGGTAATGTTCCCAAGAGAGAGGTCCTTCCGGATCCTAATTACAATTCCGTTCTGGTTACCAAGCTCGTAAACAGCATCATGCTGGACGGCAAGAAGGGTGTTGCCCAGAAAGTTGTCTATGGTGCTTTCGAAATCGTCGAGAACAAGACCGGCAAGAACGGCCTGGAAGTCTTCCAGCAGGCTATGGAAAACATCATGCCCGCCGTGGAGCTGAAGGCTCGCCGTGTCGGTGGCGCTACCTATCAGGTGCCCATCGAAGTTCGTCCCGACCGCCGTCAGACCCTGGGTCTGCGTTGGATCACCGCTTACAGCCGCGCCCGTAGCGAGAACACCATGAAGGAGCGCCTGGCCGCTGAGATCATGGATGCCGCCAACAACACCGGCGCATCTGTGAAGAAGCGTGAGGATGTCCACAAGATGGCCGAAGCCAACAAGGCATTCGCCCATTTCCGCTGGTAATCAAGGAGAGAATTCATGCCTAGACAGTATTCCCTGGAAAATACCAGAAACTTCGGCATCATGGCACACATCGATGCCGGTAAAACCACCACGACCGAGCGTATCCTGTTCTATACCGGCCGTAACTACAAGATCGGTGAGACCCACGACGGTTCTGCTACCATGGACTGGATGGCCCAGGAGCAGGAGCGCGGCATCACCATCACTTCCGCTGCAACCACTTGCTTCTGGAAGGGCTGCCGCCTGAACATCATTGATACCCCGGGCCACGTGGACTTCACCGTTGAGGTGGAGCGCTCCCTGCGTGTTCTGGACGGTGCTGTCACCGTTCTGTGCGCCAAGGGCGGCGTGGAACCCCAGACCGAGACCGTTTGGCGTCAGGCCGACGAGTACAAGGTCCCCCGTATGATCTACGTCAACAAGATGGACATCATGGGCGCCGACTTCTACAGAGTTCTGACCATGATCGACGAGCGCCTGAAGTGCAACGCCGTTGCCATTCAGCTGCCCATCGGCTCCGAGGCTTTCTTCCGCGGCAACATCGACCTGCTGACCATGAAGGCAAACGTCTTCTATGATGAGCTGGGTAAGGATGTTCGCGTGGAGGATATCCCCGAGGACATGGTTGACCTGGCTGAGGAGTACCACGAAAAGCTGATGGATGCCGTCACCGCTCTGGATGACGACCTGGCCATGAAGTACCTGGAGGGTGAGGAGATCACCGTTCCCGAGATCAAGGCCGTGATCCGTCGCGCTACCATTGCCAACGAGATGGTTCCCGTTGTCTGCGGTACCTCTTATAAGAACAAGGGTGTTCAGGAAGTCCTGGATGCTGTTGTTGACTATATGCCCTCTCCCCTGGACAAGAAGGGCATTAAGGGCGTGAACCCCGAGACTGAGGAAGAGGACTTCCGTCCCGCTTCCGATGACGCACCCTTCTCCGCTCTGGCGTTCAAGATCGCAACCGACCCCTACGTCGGCAAGCTGTGCTACTTCCGTGTGTACTCCGGTACTTTGGAAAAGGGCAGCACCGTTCTGAACTGCACCAAGGGCACCAAGGAGCGTTTGGGCCGCATCCTGCAGATGCATGCCAACCACCGGGAAGATATTGACATGGTTTACGCCGGTGATATCGCCGCCGCTGTCGGTGTGAAGAACACCACCACCGGTGATACCTTCTGCGACGAGAACCACCCCATCATCCTGGAGTCCATGGTCTTCCCTGATCCCGTTATCGAAGTCGCTATCGAGCCCAAGACCAAGGCCGGTCAGGAAAAGATGGGCATCGCCCTGA
>UQGU01000035.1 GCA_900540635.1 uncultured Eubacteriales bacterium
CTTCCCCTCCGGGGAAGGGGGACCGCCGCAGCGGCGGTGCGTCGCGCAGCGAATCGAATCTGCTATAGCTGCCTGTGGCAGCTATAGCAGATTTTATGGATGAGGGGTCTTGGACGATAGAGCGGTTGGTATTTCCTACCACTCCCGCTCATTACGCCCCTCATCCGTCTCGGCTGCGCCGAGCCAGCTTCCCCGGAGGGGAAGCTTTTTGCGGGGGGAGCTTTTTTAGCCGATGCTGCCGTACAAACTGAACATGGGCAGATACACGCCCAGAAGCAATATGACGGTGACCACGGCCAGGGCGATGGTGATTGCAGGCTCCATAACCGCCAGGAGCCGGTCCGTTGCGAGACTCACCTCATTGGTAAAGTAATCGGAGACCACGGTGAGGGTCTGCTCCATGTTGCCGGACTGCTCGCCGACGCCGGTCATCTCCGTTAAAAGTTTGGGGAAATAGGGGCTCTCCTGCATGGCCTCGCTGAGGCCCTTGCCCTGCTCCACCCGCTGGCGGGCGGTGCGGATGGCCTCGGCCACCTGGCCATTGGTCACCACACCGGCGGTGACCTCCAAAGCCTTGACAATGGGCAGGCCCGCAGAAATCATGGTCGCCATGGTGGAGGCGAACTGGGAAGCCGCGTTCATGGAATGGATCTTTTTCAGGGGGGACTTGGTGAGCTTCCGCCGGTCCAGCATGGCCCGGCCCCGGGGGTCCCGCTTGACCAAGACGCAGGCGGCGGCAATTGCCATGGCGATCAGGGCCATGGCCCACCATTTTTCAATCATAAAGTCCGAGACGGCGATCATGCCCTTGGTAATGCTGGGCAGGTCCGTGCCCAGGTCCCGGAAGGCGGTGGTAAAGGCGGGGACGGCCTTCACCATGACGATGATGAAGACGATGATGGCAACCACAATGACCATAATGGGATAGGTCAGGGCGCTGGCAACCTTTGCCTTGGTCTTGGCGGATTTGTCAAAATAGGTATAGAGCCTGCTGAAGCACAGCTCCAGGGTGCCGGACTCCTCACCGGCCCGGATGGTCTCGATAAAGGTGACCGGCAGGGTCGGGCAGTGGTTTTCGAAGCTGGTGGCCAGAGAATAGCCTCCGGACACATCCTCGGCAACCTGATAGAGAATGGCCCGCAGCTGCTTGTCGGCAGCCTGCTCGGCAACCATCTCCACGCAGCGGACAATGGGCAGGCCGGAGGTGAGGATGATGGAGAACTGGGAGCAGATCATGGCCAGATCCTTATCCTTGATCTTCACCTTGCCCAGATTCCGGTTCAGGCCCTTGGCTTCCTTGACCTCCTGAATGGAGGTGATGACGGAGCAGGTGCTCCGCAGCTGGGTCACGGCCTCGTATTCATCATAGGCCTTGACGACGCCGGAGACCTTCTGGCCGTCCGGGGACAGGCCCTTGTATTTGAATGTGGTCATTTCTGGAATTCACCTCAATAGCGGCGCACGGACTGGACGGTTTCCGGGTCCCGGGCGTAGCGAATGGCTTCGGCCTGGGTGATGGTCCCCTCCCGGACCATCTTTTGCAGGGCGGCATCCATGAGGATGGAGCCGTTCTGGCTGTTCATGGTAATAAAGCTGTCCATCTGGGGGGTCTTGCCCTCCCGGATCAGATTCTTCAGCGCGGCATTGACCACCATGATCTCGCAGGCGGCGGCCCGGCCGTGCCCGCCCTTCCGGGGCAGAAGCTGCTGGGACACCACGGCCCGCAGGGTGGTGGACAGCTGCAATCTAATCTGCCGCTGCCGGCCCTCGGGGAACACATTGACCATACGGTCGATGGAATCGGCGGCGGAATTGGTGTGCAGGGTGGCAAAGACCAGGTGGCCGGTCTCGGCAGCGGTGAGGGCCGTCTCGATGGTGTTCAGGTCCCGCATCTCACCGATGAGGATCACATCCGGGTCTTCCCGAAGGATGGAGCGCAGGCCGTCGGCATAGCTATGGGTATCGGAGCCGATCTGGCGCTGGTTGATGATGCATTTATCCGGGTGGTACACATATTCGATGGGGTCTTCCAAAGTAATGATGTGGGCGCACCTTGTATGGTTGATACGGTCCAGGATGGCGGCCAGAGTTGTGGATTTGCCGGAACCGGTCTCGCCGGTGACCAGCACAATGCCGGACCGATAGTCCGGGAAGGAAGCCACCACCGGGGGCAGATTCAGCTCCTCCAGCTCCGGAATCCGCTCTGCCAGCAGACGAATGGCGGCGGAGAGACTGCCCTGCTGCCGGAACAGGTTGATTCTGGTCCGGGCCCCGCAGGGGAAGCTCTGGGCCAGGTCTAATTCGCCCATTTCTTCAATTTCCGAAAACCGGGGGCCCGCCATGGCGCGGCCGTAGTTCTCGCAGTCTTCAAAGGTCAGGAGCTCCTCCGTCAGGTTCCGGATGCTCCCGTCCACCCGGCAGCGCACCGGCAGCCCGGAGACAATATGCACATCCGAAGCATTCAGCTCCTTGGCCATGGCGATGAGGGTGTTTAAATCGGTCATTGTTCGTTCTCCAAATTACTCCGCGGCGGAGTTGATTGCCTTGGCGGCCTCGGCCACGGTGGTGACGCCCTCCAGGACCAGGCGGCGGCAATTGTCCTTCATGGTGACGAAGCCGTTTTCCAGGGCGGTCTTGGTCAGCTCCTCGCTGGAGGCATTGTTCGCAACCTCCCGGCGCAGAGCGGCATCCAGGGTCAGAATTTCAAACACGCCCCGGCGGCCACGGTAGCCCGTGCGGCCGCACTCCTGGCAGCCCTCGCCCTTATAGAAGGTCACGTCCTCATTTTCGGCAATGCCCACCATGCGCTTCTCCTCTTCCGTGGGGGTATAGGCCTTGCGGCACTGGGGGCAGATTTTCCGGACCAGACGCTGGGACACCACGCCCCGCAGGGCGCTGGAAATCATATAGGGCTCCACGCCGATATCCACCAAGCGGCTGATGGTGGAGACGGCGTCGTTGGTATGCAGGGTAGAAATGACCAGGTGGCCCGTAATGGCGGCCCGGACGGCAATGGAGGCCGTCTCGCCGTCCCGAATCTCACCAACGGAGATGACATCCGGGTCCTGCCGCAGAATGGAGCGCAGGCCGGCGGCAAAGGTCATGCCGGTTTTCTCATTGATCTGGCACTGGTTGGCGCCGGGGATATTATACTCCACAGGGTCTTCCAGGGTCATGATGTTGGTCTGCTCGTTGCACAGCTCCTGGATCATGGCGCACATGGTGGTGGACTTACCGGAACCGGTGGGGCCCACGATCAGGATGACGCCGGAGCTGTTTTTCAGCAGGCGGTCATATTTCTTCTCGTCCTCCCCTTCCAGACCGATGGTCTTCCGGTTGATATGGCCGGAGGACTTGTCCAGCAGACGCAGAACGATCTTCTCGCCGTAAATGGTGGGGATGGAGGAAATACGCAGGTCGATTTCCTTATCCTTGGCGGTGACCATAGCCCGGCCGTCCTGGGGAATCTTCCGCTCGGCAATGTTCATGCCGCCCATAATTTTCAATCGGGCGATGACCGTTGCCTGCAAATTGGCGGGGACGGTAAAGATCCGGCGCAGCACGCCGTCAATGCGCATCCGCACCACCATCTCCCCCTCCTGGGGCTCCAGATGGATATCGGAAGCGCGCTCGGTAATGGCCCGCTCGATGACGGAATTGACAAAGCGGATGGTGGGGGCTTCGGCAGCGCCGTTGTCCACGGCCTTGGACATCTGCACGGGGACGATATCCGCCTGATTAGAACCGGCCTCCCGCTTCATCTCCTCAATGGCCCGGGCAGTGCCCTCGTTGCCATAGAGGGTGGCAATGGCCTGCTCCACGGCCCGGCGGGTGGCGATCATGGGCACCACCTGCTTGTGAGAGGCGGACTTGACCTCCTCCTGGGCTTCGAAGTTCAGGGGGTCGCTCATGGCCACATACAGCTCGTCCTTTTGGAGCTTCACGGGGACGACGCAATATTTCTTTGCAATGGACCGGGGCACGAACCGGGCCAGCTCCAGGGGGATGGACACGGCGGTCAAATCCACAAAGTCCACGCCAAGCTGCATTTGCAGCGCCTCAATGAGCTGCTGCTCTGTAATAATGCCGTTATTGATGAGCACGTCGCCCAAGCGCTCTCTGGTCTTCTTCTGAATGGCCAGGGCATCGTTCAGCTGCTCCGGACGGATGACACCTGCCGAGATCAGCAGGTCACCCAAACGCATATATGCCACAGGTAAAGCCCCTTTCTTTACGGTTGTGGAAACTCTGAACAAACCGTCGGCGGCTGCTGCCGATTTCTTCAGAGCCTCTACGGTTTCTGCCACCACGCAGTTTTGCAATTCGGAATCATACTTTTTGTATATTCCTTCTGCTTCCATTGTCATAGTGTTTTCATAGGTCATTCTAGCACAGACTGCCAAATTTTTCAAGGATTTTTTGCCGAATCTGCAATAAAAATGGCGAAATCCGCCTATAACTTTTTTTGTATAATTTTATAAGGAAAACCGGCGATCTGGGCAAGATCGCCGGTTTCGGTCACGCAATATCAGCCTTCGAAGTCACCCTCGTCGGCAATGGGCTCGTTGGATTCTGCAGCGGGCTCGTGGACCTCGGGGGCCTCTGCGAGCTCCTCAGCCTTGGGCTCTTCGGCAGCAGGGGCCTCCTCTGCGGGGGCCTCGGGGGCAGCGGGAGCTTCCTCTGCGGGCTCCTCCATTCCCTCGTCCCAGGGGCAGCAGCCAATCACGCGCTTGGCCCAGGCCACGATCTTATCCCCATAGGCCGCAACCAGATAAACGGCACCGGCCACAGCAGCCAGAGCAGTCAGAATCTTCACAAGAGTATTCAGGGTTTTCATTACAAATTCCTCCGTTTCGTAAGTCCCGCCGCCTGAAAGCAACGACGGACAGGGTCGAATTTCGCTGGATATAGTATAGCCAATCTGCCGCAAAAAAGCAAGAGAGATTTCCGAAAAGAGGGGGGTTGGGATTGTTAAATATTTGTTATGGTAAAAATCTCCCCGCCTCTCGTAGGGGCCGATGCAGGCATCGGTCTACAAAAAAGGGGCCCCGCAAAATCGCAGGACCCCTCTTAGCCTTATCAGGCCATCTCCCCTTTTAGGGCTGTCTTCTTTTTCTTATCCAGCAGGCACAGGGCAACCACCATGCCGGATAGAGCCAGACCGATGATATCGGTCCTCGTGCCTGGGTAGATCATCATCAGGCCGCCAACCAGAGCCATGAGTCTGCGGATCCAGTTCAGGTTTCCAATCAGGTAGCCTTCCATGGCGGCAGAGACGGAGGCAATGCCAATCAGAGAAGTGATCACAATGAGCCCCACGTCCAGGGCCGTGGTGTCGATGAGCAGCATGGAGGGGCTCAGGGCAAAGGCATAGGGCACGATGAACGCGCCAATAGCCAGTTTTGTAGATTCCAAAGCGGTTTTCATGGGGTTGGCCTGGGCAATGGCGGCACCGGCATAGGCAGCCAGGGCCACAGGAGGCGTCAGGTCAGCCACAATGCCGAAGTAGAACACAAAGAAGTGGGCGGCAACCATTGGCACACCCATCCGAACCAGGATGGGGGCGCAGGTGGCGGCCATGATGCAGTAGGTGGCGGTGGTGGGCACGCCCATACCCAGGACGATGCAGCAGATCATGGTCAGGAACAGGGCAATGAGTACGCTGTCCCCGGCCAGGACCACAATACCGTTGATGATCACATTGGCCAGGCCTGTCATGGTAATGGTACCGGCAATGATACCGGCAATGCCGCAGGCGGCAGCCACAGTGATGGAGCCCTGTCCTCCGGCGGCCAGAGCTTCCAGGAGGCGCATGGGGGTGATCCGGGTCTCCCGGCTGAAAAGAGTGACGACGATGCAGGCCACGATGGAGAGGGCGGCGGCATACTGGATGCTCTTCTGGCTGGTGCTGACCAGGTAGATCAGCAAAACCAGAGGCAGCAGCAGATAGCTCTTTTTCAGCAGAGGCTTCAGCTTCGGCAATTCTTCCTTAGGCAAGCCCTTCAGCCCAACCTTTTTGGCCTCCAGGTGGACGGAGATGAAAATACCGGCAAAGTACAGCAGTGCGGGCAGTACCGCCTTCAGTGCGATCTGACCGTAGGGGAGCTGGACATAGTCCGCCATCAGGAAGGCGGCAGCACCCATGATGGGGGGCATGATCTGTCCGCCGGTAGAGGCGGCGGCTTCCGCAGCTCCGGCAAACTCCGGCTTGTAGCCCGCCTTTTTCATCAGCGGAATGGTTACGGCTCCGGAGCCCACGGTATTCGCCACGGAAGATCCGGAGACAACGCCCTCCAGAGCGCTGGCCACCACGGCAACCTTGGCGGGACCGCCGGAGAACCGGCCCACCAGTCCGTTGGACATCTGAATGAAGTAGTCGGCAATGCCGGTCCGCTCCAGGAAAGCACCGAAGACGATGAAGACCACAATAAACTTGGAGCAGACATTGATGGGCGTGGAGAGAACGCCCTCCTTCCCGTAGAACAGATACCGGATGGTATAGTTCAGCTTGCCCCAGAGAGAGGGGTTGGACAGACCCACGGTCAGGGCATACGCCAGGAAGCACCCGGCCACAATGAGGATGGGCAGGCCAACGCTTCTGCGGCACACCTCTGCCAGAGCCAGAACGCCGATGATGCCGATGACGATCTGGTAATCCTCGAAATGGCTGCCCTGCTGGATAATGGCCTTGGCGTTAAAGGCATAATACAGGAATGCGCCGGTACCGACAACCATCAGCAGAATGTCATACCAGGGGATGTGATTCACCCGCTGGTGGGTCTTCCTTGCCGGGAACACCAGGTAGCCCAGGAAGACGATCCAGGCCACGAAGGTGGTCAGCCGCAGCTCCTCCAGCCAGCTGGCGAACAGGGTCACATACAGGCAGAAGAGGGAAAAAATCGCAAGAATCACATTCACGGCGATCCGGGGCTTTCCCTCCCAGATGCGGACATTGGATTCCCGGTCATACTTCTTCATAACGGAGTCCAGATCCATGGGCTCCTCTGCTTTTTTCTTCTTGAACAGGCTCATAGAGATAACCTCCTTACTGAAAATCGGAAGCGCTGAAGAAAAGGCCCAAAAGGCGCTTTCTTCGGCGTTCCCTGCTTAACTTGGGCTCCCCTGGAAGGGGAGCCCCCGGTTTTCTTACTGCGCGTCTACGGTAATGCCCTGCTCGGCGAAATACTTGGCTGCGCCCTTGTGGAAGGGGGCGGTCATGCCGGAGGTGGCGTTGTCCAGGCTCAGCTCTGCGCCCTTGCCGTTTTCCTTGGCAATGTCGGCGGCGTTGTCGAAGATGGCCTTGGTCAGGTTGTAGACATCCTCCTCAGAGGCGGAGGCGGAGACGATCAGAGTTGCCTTAACGGTGACGGTGGTCACATCCGCATCCTGTCCGGGGTAGGTCCCGGCAGGGATGACATAGGTGGTGTAGAAGGGGCAGGCGGCCATCATGGCATCGGCCACATCGCCGTCCAGAGGGACCAGGTAGGCATCGTTGGTGGTGCACAGCTCGGTAATTGCAGGCGTGGGAGCACCGGCGACCACAAATGCGGCATCGATCTTGCCGTCCTTCAGCGCATCGGCGGAGTCGGCGAAGCTCAGGTACTGGGGCTTGATGTCATTCTCGGTGAGCCCTGCGGCGGTGAGCACGTCAATGGCGTTGAAGTAAACACCGGAGCCGGGTGCGCCAATGGAGACGGCCCTGCCCGCCAGATCTTTCGCGGACTTGATATTGGGGTCCATGGTCACCAGCTGCACAGCCTCGGCGTACAGTCCGGCAACCACCCGGAAGGAATCCACCTTGCCGGAGTCAAAGGAACGGGTGCCCTCCCAGGCGTAGGACATGGTATCGGACTGGACGGTGCCCAGCTGGTAGTCGCCGGAGTCAATGCCCTGGATATTGGCCTTGGAGCCATCGGTGGCCACAACGGTCACATCGATGCCGGCCTTATTCTTAATGTATTGGCCCAGCACACCGCCGTAGCCATAATAGGTACCGGCAGAGCCGCCGGTGCCCATGGTCATCTTGGTTGCGGAAGCGCCGCCGGAGCAGGCTGCCAGGGAAATGGTCAGGGCCGCAGTCAGGGCCAGAGTAAACAGCTTCTTGATTTTCATAACGGGTTTCCTCCTTTTTGTAGGTTCTTGGCTCTCCAAAAACTTCATGGCCGTATTATACTACCGTTTTTGCATTTTTGCAAGATGAAAATTGCATTCGTTTTTCCTGTAAAGGACATTTGTTTACGGACATATTCAATGTATTTCCCTTATTTATTCAATTTTTCGTAATTTCCTTTCCATTCTTTCGTCATGTTCAACAGTTTTTAGGTGCTTTTGTTCCATATTTTTTACAAATCCAATGTCATGCCCTATTCTTTTAGGCCATTTTCGGTCCTTGTGATCATTAACGGCATTTTTGCATTCATTAAATCTGCGCCGTGCATTATTGCATTTCCGTCTTCGTTTTCTGCATTTGCAGCGTGCGAAGCGCCTTCGTCATGCAACTTCCACAAAAGGGGCGTCATATCCTGTTCACATTTTGGATGCAGAGCGGCCATAAAAAACTTGCAATTTCCCGGGACAGATAGTATACTTGTCGGGATATAACGGAAGAAAGGGAGGGAAGAACTTGCAAAAGCTTTGCAACAGTCTTTTCTCCCTCTTTTCGTGAAAAGAGAAAGGATGTAATAAAAATGGCACCTGAAAAAAACACTGACGCAGTATACGACGCCAGCACCCTGGGTACCTCCAAGCGCCTGCTGCTGGGCGTACAGCATCTGTTCGCCATGTTCGGCGCAACGGTTCTGGTTCCCGCGCTGACAGGCCTGGATGTGGCCAACGCCCTGCTGTTTGCGGGCCTGGGCACGCTGCTGTTCCACCTGGTCACCGGGCGGAAGATCCCCGCCTTCCTGGGCTCCTCCTTCGCCTTCATCGGCGGCTACAATGCCATCCGCGCCCTGGGCACCGGCGACGAGACCCTGCCCTATGCCTGCTTCGGTGTGGCCTGCGCGGGTCTCGTATACCTGGTTCTGGCCTTCTTCTTTAAGCAGTTCGGCGCCAAAAAGGTCATGCGCTACTTCCCCCCCATCGTCACGGGCCCCATCATCATCTGCATCGGCCTGACCCTTTCCGGCTCCGCCGTAACCAACTGCTCCGCCAACTGGTGGGTTGCTCTGGTTGCCATTCTGATCGTTGTCTGCTGCAACATCTGGGGCAAGGGCATGGTGAAGATCATCCCCATCCTGCTGGGTGTGGTTGGCTCCTATGTGTTCTCCATGATCGTTGACCCCGCCTCCCGGGAACACCTGGTGGCTCTGGTCAGTGAGGCCGACTGGATCGGCCTGCCCATCGTCTGGGACCGCACCGCCCTGTCCATCTTCGGGGCAAATCTGGACCACAGCCTGCTGCTTACCTCCATTGTGACCATCATGCCCATCTCCCTGGCAACCATGATGGAGCACTTGGGCGATATCTGTGCCATCTCCTCCACCGTGGGCAAGAACTTCGTGGAAGACCCCGGCCTGCACCGCACCCTGGTGGGTGACGGCCTGGCCACCACTCTGGCCTCCCTCTTCGGCGCTCCCGCCAACACCACCTATGGTGAAAACACCGGCGTTCTGGCCCTGAGCAAGGTGTACGACCCCAAGGTTATCCGTCTGGCCGCCGTGTTCGCCATTGTCCTGTCCTTCTGCCCCAAGTTTGCCGCACTGATCGTTGCCATGCCTGCCGCTACCATGGGCGGCGTCAGCCTGGTGCTGTACGGCATGATCTCCGCCGTGGGCGTCCGGAACGTGGTTGAAAACCAGGTGGACTTCACCAAGAGCCGCAACGTTCTGATTGCCGCCATGATCATGGGTCTGGCCGTGGGCGTGAACTACGCCGGTTCCATCGCCATCCCCGTGGGCTCCGTCACCATCAGTCTGTCCGGCCTGGCTGTGGCCGCTCTGGTGGGCATCCTGATGAACGCCATCCTGCCCGGCAAGGACTATGAGTTCGGTGCCAACGAGCAGGGCGACACCGCCGTTGTCAACTTCGGCAGCCGCGCACAGAAGTAAATCTTTCCCCCAAAATTTTCACCCGGCTTCTTCGTTCTTCGGAAGCCGGGTGATTTTTTCTGAAATTCTATTGAATCCGTGCGCAGATCTCTGCGCCCATCTGCTTGCAGCCGACTTTTTGGAAAGCGCCGTGGGGCGGCAGGATATCGGCGGTACGGAAGTCCGCATCCAGGGTATCGGAGACGGACTTCTCGATGGCATCCGCCTCTTTCGCCATGTCAAAGCTGTAGCGCAGCAGCATGGCAGCGGCCAGAATGGTGCCGATGGGGTTGGCGATGTCCTGCCCCGCAATGTCCGGGGCAGAGCCGTGGATGGGCTCATAGAGCCCCCGGGTGGTGCTGCCCAGGCTGGAGGAGGGAATGGTGCCGATGGAGCCGGTGATCATAGAGGCCTCGTCAGACAGGATATCGCCGAACATATTTTCCGTGACGATCACATCGAACTGGCTGGGATCCTTGACGATCTGCATGGCGCAGTTGTCCACCAGCATATCCGTCAGGGTCACATCCGGGTACTCCTCGGACAGCTCGTGCATGATCTTCTTCCACAGGCGGCTGGAATCCAGCACATTGCTCTTTTCCACGGAACACAGCTTTTTTCTGCGCTTCCGGGCGGTTTCAAAGCCGATGCGGCCGATGCGGCGGATCTCCGCCTCGCTGTAGGTCAGGATGTCCGTGGCAACGGCCTGCCCGTTCTCCCGCTTTGTCTCGTGAGAGCCGAAGTAAATGCCGCCGGTGAGCTCCCGGACGATCATAAAATCGATTCCCTTTTCCACGATCTCCGGTTTCAAAGGGGAAGCGCCCGCCAGTTGGGGCCAGATCTTGGCGGGACGGTTGTTGCTGTAGACCTCCATAGCGGCCCGAAGCTTTAGTAACCCCTTTTCCGGCCGCATGGGGCCGGGAACATCGTTCCACTTTGGGCCGCCCACCGCGCCCAAAAGCACGCTGTCGGAATCCAGGCACTTTTGCAGCTGAGCCTGGGGCAGCGGCTCACCCCACTTATCAATGGCGTTGCCGCCCATGTCCACATCCGTATAGCGGAAGCTGTGGCCGTAGATTTCCGCCACCCGGTTCAGAATCAGCACAGCCTGCTCTACGATCTCCGGGCCGATGCCGTCGCCGCGAATCAGCGCAATGTTTTTCTCCACAGCTTATCCCTCCTTTAAGGAAGCCAGCAGGCCGCCGGCACGGATAATCTTCTGGATGAATTCCGGGAAGGGCTCCGCCTGGTAGTGCTTGCCCGTGGTCTCATCGGTAATAATACCGGTATCGAAGTCCACCGAAACCCGGTCCCCCGGCTGAAGCTCCTCTGCCGCCTGCTCACATTCCAGAATGGGCAGGCCGATGTTGATGGCGTTCCGATAGAAGATTCTGGCGAAGCTCTTGGCGATGACGCAGCCGGTACCGCAGGTCTTGATCACCAGAGGGGCGTGCTCCCGGGAAGAGCCGCAGCCGAAGTTCCAGCCCGCCACCATCACATCTCCGGGCTTTACCTTACGGACATACTCCGGGTCGATATCCTCCATGCAGTGCTTGGCAAGCTCCTGGGCATCAGGGGTATTCAGGTACCGGGCAGGGATGATCACATCCGTATCCACATTGTCCGGGTATTTATAAACGGTTCCCTTGGTCTGCATATCAGTTTTCCTCCTTGGGGCAGGTAATGTGGCCGGTCAGGGCACTGGCGGCAGCGGTTGCGGGGCTTGCCAGATAGACTTCACTCTTGACATGACCCATCCGCCCCACAAAATTCCGGTTGGTAGTGGCAACACAGCGTTCGCCCTCGGCCAGGATGCCCATATAGCCGCCCAGGCAGGGGCCGCAGGTGGGGGTGGAGACCACCGCGCCTGCATCGATAAAGGCGGTGGTGTACCCCCGGACGATGCACTCCCGGTAGATGGCCATGGTGGCCGGAATGATAATGCAGCGCACCCCCTTGGCAACCTGCTTGCCATTCAAAATGCGGTAAGCCGTCTCCATATCCTCCATGCGTCCGTTGGTGCAGGAGCCGATGACCACCTGGTCGATTTGAATGTCCTCCAGCTCCCTGGCCGGGTGGGTATTCTCCGGCAGATGGGGGCAGGCCACCGTGGGCTCAATGGCAGACAGGTCAATTTCGATGGTTTTTTCATAGGAAGCATCTTCGTCGGCGGTATAAATCACAGGCTCCCGCTCCGCTCTGCCCTTCAAATATTCCAGTGTCCGGTCGTCCACCGGGAAAATGCCGTTTTTCGCACCGGCCTCAATGGCCATATTGCAGATGCACAGCCGGTCATCCATGGTCAGAGAAGCCACGCCAGATCCCGTGAACTCCATGCTCTTGTACAGGGCACCGTCCACACCAATCCTGCCGATGATGGTGAGGATCACGTCCTTGCCGCTGACGTTGGGCTTCAATGCCCCCGTCAGGTAGAAGCGAATGGCCGAGGGGACCTTAAACCATGCCTGGCCCGTGGCCATACCTGCGGCCATATCCGTGCTGCCAACACCGGTGGAGAAGGCGCCCATGGCACCATAGGTGCAGGTGTGGCTGTCTGCGCCGATGATGCAGTCTCCGGCGGTGACGATGCCCTGCTCCGGAAGCAAAGCATGCTCGATGCCCATCTTGCCCACGTCATAGAAATGGCTGACGCAGTGCTCGCAGGCGAACTCCCGGCAGGTTTTGGACTGCTCGGCAGCCTTGATATCCTTGTTGGGCACAAAATGGTCCAGGACGATGACCACCTTGTCCTTGTCATAGATCCCGTCAAAGCCTGCTTTTTTGAACTCATTCACCGCCACCGGGGTAGTGATATCATTGCCCAGAACGATGTTCAGCTTGGCTTGGATCAGCTGTCCGGCGCTCACCTCCGGCAGACCTGCATGGGCCGCCAGAATCTTTTGGGTCATTGTCATTGCCATGGTTCGTTTCTCCTTATTCCGTAATGAAGTTATTGAAGGCACTGAGCAGCGCGTGAATGCTGGCCTTGGTGATGTCCGTGTCGCTGCCCGCGCCCCAGTGCATCTTGCCGTCCGTCGTCTCAATGCCCACATAGGCCACAGCGGTGGAGCCGGAGTTCTTCTGCTGCAGGCTGTGCTCGGTATAGACTTTCAGGGTGTAGTCCACGCCAGTATAGTCCTTCAGGGCGTTGCTGAAAGCATCCAGGCTGCCGTTGCCGGTCTGGTGCAGCTGGGCAACGATGCCGTCCTTGCAAAAGGTCACATCGCAGCCCGCCCCACCGGCCAAGGGCTCAAAGCGCACATTCCGCACGGAAATAGGGGCGTTGATGTTCAGGTAGCTCAGGGTGAACACCCGCAGCACATCGTCGGTTTTCAGCTCCCGATGCTCGTGATCGGAGATGTCCTTGCAGAGGTAACCAAAATGCTCCCGCATCCTGGTGGGCAGCACATAACCGTGGGCGTGCTCCAAAAGATAGCTGATGCCGCCCTTGCCGCTCTGGGAGTTGACCCGGATGACATCGGCATCGTAAGTGCGGCTGATATCCCTGGGGTCGATGGGGATATAGGGCACGGTCCACCGGTGCAGGTTCTTCTCCTGCCGCCAGTTCATACCCTTGGCGATGGCGTCCTGATGGGAGCCGGAGAAAGCGGCGAAGACCAGGGCCCCGGCGTAGGGGGTTCGCTCATAGACGTGCATCCGGGTGCAGCGCTCGTAGATTTCCACAATAGCGGGCAGGTTGTCAAAGTCCAGCTTGGGGTCTACGCCATGGGAATACAGATTCATGGCCAGGGTCACAACATCCACATTGCCGGTCCGCTCGCCGTTGCCAAAGAGGGTTCCCTCCACCCGGTCCGCACCGGCCAGCAAGCCCAGCTCCGTATCCGCCACGCCGGTGCCCCGGTCGTTGTGGGGGTGCAGGGATACGGTGACGTGTTCCCGGTACTTGAGGTTTTCACACATGTACTCTACCTGGCTGGCGTACACATGAGGCAGGCTCATCTCCACCGTGACCGGCAGATTGATGATAACATTATTGCTTTCGCTGGGCTCCAGCACATCCAAAACAGCATTGCAGACCTCCAAGGCGTATTCCGGCTCCGTGCCCGTGAAGCTCTCGGGAGAATACTCGAAGCGGAAGTTGCCCTCGTACTCGGCGGCCAGCTTCTTGACCAGCTTGGCCCCGTCCACGGCGATCTGCTTGATCTCCTCCTTAGACTTCTTGAACACCTGCTCCCGCTGGGCAACGGAGGTAGAATTGTAGAAGTGAATGATGGCGCTGGGGGCTCCCTTGCAGGCTTCAAAGGTCTTGCGGATGATATGCTCCCGGCACTGCGTCAGAACCTGAACCGTCACATCCTGAGGGATCATATTCTGCTCGATCAGGGTCCGCAGGAAGGTATACTCCGTCTCTGAGGCCGCCGGGAACCCCACCTCTATTTCCTTAAAGCCGATTTTCAGAAGCATTTTGTAAAATTCCAGCTTCTCCTCCAGGCTCATGGGGATCACCAAGCTCTGGTTTCCGTCCCGCAGATCCACGCTGCACCACTGGGGCGCTTTCTCAATATGGTCCTTATGCGCCCACTTGAAGTGCTCCCCGGGGGCGGAATAATAGCCTACCGAATACTTTGTTACGTCCATCTTTTGCTCGCATCCTTTTTCTTTCGTCAAAATTTGGATTTCGTGAACGGAACGGGTATGGAAACCGGACATAAAAAAACGCCCTGTCTCTCTCCATCGAAAGAGACAGGGCGTAAAAGCCTTGCGGTACCACTCTTTTTGCCTGAAAATCAGGCCCCTCACCGCGATCCAACAACCGCGTGACACTGTAACGGGCATCCCCCGTCCTGCCTACTTTTCTTTCAGCAAGGCCGCTCCGAGGCCAGTATACGCTTCCGCCTGCATTGGCTCGCACCATCCGCCAACTCTCTGCATTGGGCACACAAAGCGCTTTCTCCTCATCTGTGCGTTTCTCCTATGGACGGGATTATAGCACCGGGGAACCGAATTGTCAAGCATTCTGTCGTCACAGGGCGGTTTTTTGTTTTTCCAGCGTGGGCACATCCCTCACCACAGGTAGACCCGGGTCTCATAGGGCCGCAGCACATCCGGCTCGCCATCGGGGTAGTTGCAAAGGATCAGCTTACCCCGGTCCAGATAGAAGCCGTCCGGCGCTTTATACTTCCGGTTCTTGTCACTAAAGGAGCAGATGACCAATATTTTCTGCCGGTCGTCCTGCATGGAATACTGGTAGAGCCATTTGGAGCCCTTGCTGAACTCCCGGTATTTGCCCCAGCGGACGCAGGACAGGCGCTTGCGCAGGCCGATGGCCAACCGATAGAAATTGAGGACGGAATCCCGGTCCCCATCCTGCCGGGCCACATTGATTTGCTTATAATTGTCGTTGGCATAGAACCAGGGCTTCCCGGTGGTGAAGCCTGCATTGGGCCCGTCGCTCCACTGCATCAGAGTCCGGGCAGAATCCCGGGAGCAGCGCCAGAGCTTGTGGAGCCTGGCCCGGGGGCTGGCCTTCAGATTGTGGTGAGAATAGTAATAGCGGGTAGCCACATCCTCATACATATCGGCATTTTCAGGGTGCCAGTTCACCATGCCGATCTCCTGGCCCTGGTAGACAAAAGGCGTTCCCTTCTGGAACAGGTACATAGCCGCCAGCATTTTGCCGCTGGCTTCCCGATAATTAGAGTTGCCATAGCGGGAGATGATCCTGGGATGGTCATGGTTTTCCAGGAAGAGCATATTCCAACCCTTGCCGTCCAGCTTATCCTGCCAGTTCCGGAAGGCCTTTTTCAGCTTTTTCAGAGAGAACTTCGTGGGGAAGAAATCCTGGAAAAAGCAGTCGGCACACATGGTCTCGTTCTGGATCATCATGCTGAACTCCTGCCCCTTGCCCTCCCGGATGTATTTCAGGGCGATCTTCGGCGTGACCATGGGGGCTTCGGCCAGAGTCATGCAGTCGTAGTTCAACAGCACATCCTCCTGGAATTCCGTGAGGAATTCATGAATCCGGGGGCCGTGGTTATACATAAAAATACCCTTGTACACCGGCAGCAGATGGTCATTGGGCAGGCCCTTTTTCTTGGAGATAAAGGTGATGACATCCTCCCGGAAGCCGTCCACCCCCATGTCCAGCCAGAAGCGCATGATCTTCTTGACCTCTTCCCGGACCAGCGGGTTATCCATATTCAGGTCCGGCTGCTTCACGGCAAACAGGTGCATATAGTATTCCTTGCGCACCTCGTCATAGGTCCAGGCCTTGCCCTCAAAGTGGGAATCCCAGTTATTGGGGAGTTTGCCGTTTTTCCTGGCAGGCCGCCAGATATAGTAATCCGTATAGGGTTCAATGCGGCGGCGGCTCTTCTGGAACCACTCGTGCTCATCGCTGGTGTGATTCACCACCAGGTCCATAATGACCTTCATGCCCCGGCTGTGGGCTCCCTCCAGAACTGCCTTGAAGGCCTCCATGCCGCCGAACTGCGGGTCGATATCCATATAGTCGGAAATATCGTAGCCGCAGTCTGCGCCGGGGGAAGGATACAGCGGTGAAAACCAGATGCCGTCGCAGCCCAGGCTCTTGATATAGTCCAGCTTTTGCAGTACGCCATACAGGTCGCCCATGCCGTCCCCGTTTCCGTCGCAGAAGCTTCTGGGCCAGATCTGATAAAAAACCGTATCTTTATACCATTGTGTTTGCTTCATCACAAGTCCCCCCTGTTCCCGTCCATTATAGCTTTTCCCCCGAGAAACGTCAAGGGCGCACCGAGGCCGGTGCGCCCTGAATTTTAGGCAAGATGCATCTTTTTTCGAAGCTTTGCAACAGATTCCTGTATAAACATGGCAAAAATTGTCTTCTTATAGGGGTAGCTGATGCCCCGGATGTGATAGGCGGCATCCGCCATACGGTCCCTGCGCGCGGCCGGGATTTTTTTTGCATTCTCAGTCAGCTTATAAAGCCGCAGCTCGTCTCCGGGAACCGAAGACAGCACATTCCATTCCTGGGGGCGCATCTCCCGGCCAAAGCACTCCAGAAGCTCTGCGTTTTCCACCCGGGAGGAGGTGAGCAGGTATTGCTGCCCTTCAAAAGTTTCTTTGGCACCGTAGAGGTCCACGCACAGGCTCTCCCGGCCCAGGAAGGACCGCAGCCACAGATTTTCCATCCAGGCATCATACACAGCCCTGGACTCCCCCGGTTTGGACAGCCGCAGCTTTTCCCGGCGGCCGCCCAGCATCAGCGGCACCTGGAAGGTGCTTTCCTTTTTGCTGAAATTGACACCGGCATCGGAAAAGCAGGTGCAGCGGGCCACTCTGGGGTAAAGGAACAGCCGGTTCGTCTCTATGACGAAGGCAATGTGGTATTTCAGCCAGGAGTGCTTTCCCCAGTCCCTGATATGGGCCGGGATCTTCTCAGAAGCGGCGAAATCGTAGTCTCCGTTTTCCGCCAGCCAGGCTGAAAAAGCAGCCCACTGCGCCTTGGTCCACATCTGGCCCCAGGAGCAGGCATACCGGAAGTACCAGTTGTCAAACCCGTCCTCCAACGGCTCAAAGACCTTCTCCGTCAACTGGCTCAGCCGGTGATTATACAGGGCCACCCCGGCGATCTCCGGCTTGTCTGCCACAAAATCATAGCACTCCAGGGCATAGCGGTAAAAGTCCGGGCTGACATAGAGATCGTCCTCCAGCAGGATGATCCCGTCATGGGCCTGGGTCAGGCCCCCGCATTTCAGGATATGGGCTTTCAGTCCCAGATTTTTCTCCTGATAAATGACCTGTTTTTCCCCAAAGGGCCAGGAAAAGGCCCTTGCATAGTCCAGCACGTCTGCATTATCGCCCCGGTCAATGCTGATGATGAGCTCTGCCCCCTGAGCAGGGTATTCTGCCTGCAGCAGAGACCCCAGGATCCGCTTTAAGGATTCGATTCGGTTGTAGGCAACCACCACAATGGGAATATCAGCCATGCTTTACCGCTCCTTCCGCAATTTCTACCGCCCGGGCATACCCCTCCGCCCCGGCATCAAAGCTGAATTTTTCGGCGACTGCACGCCGCAACTTATCCGCCGGCAGAGGCTTTGAAAGCATCCCGTCCAGGCAGGCAGCAAAGGCTTCCGGGTTTTCCGGGTCTGCAATGCGCCCATTTGTCCCGGATGTAAGCACATCGTAGGCCCCATCGGCATAGCAGGATGCCGCCACGGGAAGTCCCGCGCAGGCAGCCTCCACCAGGATCAGTCCGAAGCAATCGGACCGGGAGGGCACGGCCAGCACGGAGGCCCGGCTGTACTCCGCCCAAAGCGCCTCGCCCTGCCGGTAGCCCAGCCATTGGATCCGGTCCGCCACGCCCAGGCTCCCCGCCAAGGACTGAATGGCCGCCTGCTCGCCCCCCACATCGTTGCCCGCCACACGCAGGGCACAGGGAACCTTCATTTTTGCCAGGGCCTGCACCAGCAGGTCCAGGCCCTTTTCCCGGGAAATGCGGCCAACATATAGAATCGTTCCATCCTCGGGCTGCCTTGTAAGCGCCAGAAACGGGGCCGTATCCACCGTCAGGTAAGCAATTGCAATGCGCTCCTCGTCCGCGCCCCAGTGCAGCAGCTTCTCCGCGGCCTTTGTGCCGCTGGCCAGGAAGCTGTCTGCCCCGCTGACGATCATCCGCCGGGTCAGCTTCTGCACCGTACCAATGTAGCTCTCGGAGCGCAGCGTTCCGTCGGTCATGTTCACAAAGGGAATTCCATGGGCCTTGGCCCAGAAAAGGGCCTGAACGGCGGAGAAATTGTATTCTCCCGCAATGACAACATCCGGTTTCAGAGCATTCAGTGTTTTGAAAAGTCCTTTGGGCAGATGGACAAAGCGGGTAGCCGTGCCGCCCACCTCGCCGCCTTTGACACTGAGGACCTTCGATTGCAGGAAGTAGGTGTTCTCTTCCGGTTCATCGGTTTCCCAGACCCGATCTGCCTCGATTTTTCCCGTATAGAGCACAGAAACCCTCCACTTCGGAAAGCGGCTGCGCAGGCAGGCAAACTGCCCGCTGCGATAGGGAGCGGGAATATTGCTGATGATCAAAACATGCTTCATATGCTCTCCTTTGCGGCTCCGTAAATCTCCATCAGCCGGGCATAATTCATCTCCGGTGTCAGATTTTCCCGGTAATACGCGCTGGTATTGGCCTGCCAGTCCACATCTTCGGTGTTCATAAACTTCTTCACGGTTTTTGCAATGCTCTGGGGCGACTGCTGGTCAAACTTCAGACCCGTCACCCCGCTGCGGACCAGGCTGCCTCCGTTGCCCAGCTTGGACACCAGCACCGGAGTTCCCACGGAATAGGCCTCCGCAATGCACAGCGGGAATCCCTCATAGCACTGAGTCGGCAGAATCAGAGCCCGGCTGGTGGCCATCAGGCTGCGGACACGGTCGTTGGGCAGTCTTCCCAACAGGCGGACATTGCGCAGCTTGTTGTCCTCCACAAAGCCGCGGCACCAGTCTTCCAGCGGACCGTCGCCGCAGAGCAGCAGCTCCGGCCCCTGGTCTCCCAGCAGCCGCCAGGCCTCCAGCAGCACCCGGATCCCCTTCAGGTCCTCCAGGCGAGAGGCAAAGAGCACCCGGTCCTGCCGGTCCAGCTCCGGCACCAACGCTTCCGGCGCAGAAACCGCATTGGGCTTCACAAAAATCTGCTCCGGTTTCAGCCCCTTCAGCCGCAGCAGCTTCTTCTTATTGAATTCCGTCAGGCAGATATAGGTGAGCTTTTTATAGATCCCCGTGGCCCGGTGGAGCTTCATAGACAGCACGCAGCAGAGGGTTTGGGAAAAGCTTCCGCGATAGCATTTGTGCTTCAGCGCACAGGAGAGCCCCTTTTTCAGGCAGTCCTCGCAGACCTGATCATCCCGGTAAAAGGTTGCCCCCGGGCAGAGCAGGCGGAAATTGTGAACGGTCTGCACCACGGCGGCACCGCCGCGCAGGGCCCCATAGTATACGGCAGGAGACACCAGCATCAGCGTATTGTGAACATGGACCACATCGATCCTGTTCTCCCGCACCAGGCGGCGGATATCCCGATAGGTTTTGGGATTGTAAAGGGTCCAAAAGGGCAGCGCCAGCTTTTGCCGGAGGGAAAAGGTTTTCAGCTCTCCATTATCCCGGCTGTAGGTAAACACCTGATGGCCATGGGCGCGCAGCAGCTCCGCCTCCTGAGCAGCCACCTGGTCTTCCCCTCCGGGAATCTGATAGCGGTTGTGTACGATCAGGATCTTCATTTACTTTCCTCGCAGGTTGGCCTCAAAAATGTAAGTGGTGTTGGTGACAAAATAGCGCTTGAACAGCCGCTTGGGGTCCTGCATCAGCCGATACAGCCACTCCAGATTGTGCTTCTGCATCCACTGGGGGGCCCGGCTGATGTTGCCCGCCGTGTAATCAAAGGCAGCACCCACGCCCACCATCAGGCCTTGCACACGCCCCTGGTGGTCGTGCATCCAGATTTCCTGCTTAGGAGCCCCCAGGCCAACCCAGACAAAATCCGGGGCGGCCTCGTTGATTTTTTCCACAATGGCGCCATCCTCTTCCGCGCTCAGTGCGCGGAAAGGCGGACTGTACATCCCGGCAATCTGAATTGCCGGGTATTTCTCCCGAAGGGCCTTCTCCATTTTTTTCAGGGTCTCCGGGGTACTGCCGTAAAAATAATGCCGCCAGCCCTGAGAAAGCCCCAGGGCGATGGTTTTCAGCATATAGTCCGGCCCCGTCACCCGCTGCATTTTAGCAAAGCCCCGCTTTCTTCCGGTGCTGGACAGAGGGCCGCCATCCGGAATGGCCAGGATGCCGCCGTTCTGGACCGCCCGGTAGGTCTCGTCCTTCCAGGCGGTGACGGTGGTATGGACATTGGACACGCAGATATAGTCCCCGGACAGTTCCTTCACGTGAGCCTTGGTAAAGGCAAGCAGCCAATCCATATCAATGGCCGCGATATCCACTCCCAGAATGGGACAGACGGGAATGGTTTTCTGATCGACCTTATGGCAAAAATTCTGTTCCAACGGCGTTCCTCCCAAAAAGCGCAGCCGCGCATTTTCTACAGTATACCATTCTCCGGTGGAAAAAGCTACCGTTACTTTTTCTCCACTGCCCGGCGGCACAGCTCCTGCAGCTGCGCCTCATTCTTCTGGCATTGCAACCGGCCGCACAGGGCCAAATAGCTGTCGCTGCCATGGTGGGCGATAAAGGCCATGATTCCCTTGCTGCCGGTAATGCCTGTGATCAGCAGCGTCAGCTCCTGACCGTCCCCAAAGCAGTCCGTCAAAAATGGAATTGCCCAGTCCAGGGCCGCCGTCATCTGCCGGATTTTTCCCTGACGGCTTTCCAGCTGACCGTCAAAGCGGGCCTTGAGGAAGCGTTCCAGCGCCGCGCCGTCGCCGCACCGGGCCTGCTTTGCCTCCAGCCCCCACTGCTCTATTTTCCGCAGGATGCCCTCAGCGGCAGTAAGGCTGTCCGCGCTTTCCAGGCGGAACTGCCGCTTGGTCTGCATTGCGTTCCGGCGGGCAGCCAAAAAATCCTCCAAGGACCCATTCTGCCGGAAGAAGGCCTGCATGGTCTCATGCAGGGCAACGTCCAAGGCATCCTCCCGGCCATAGGCAGCCGCATAGCGCCGCAGCTGCTCCAGGATCAGATTCACCAGAGCGAACCGCTCCGTAAAGTCCCCTGCCTGGGCCATGGCCTTTCTATCGGCCAGAAAGGCGGCATCCGCCTCCCCTGCCAGGATTTCCCGGACTCCATAGTCCCTGCCGTAGCTTCCATACAGGCGGTAGTAGTCATAGAAGTCCCGGCTGGTCTCTTCCAGATTCAAAAATTCCCCCACAAGGGCTTCCTCCACGGGAATGCCCAGGCTCTCATAGCTCTGCAGCAGCCGGGACAGGTCCTCCCAGCCCCGGGCCGTCACATAGTGCAGCGCATTCTCGTCCCGGCTCACATGGTAGAATTTTTCCGGCTTCAGCGCCAGATAAGAGAGGATTGCCCCGTGAAGGCCCGCCTCTGCACCATAGGTCAAGAAGGCCTGCTGTGAGGCCTCCACAGGGATATTGCGGATGCGGTCCAAGGTCACAATGTCAAAATCCCGGACGGATTTATTGTACTCCGGCGGGTTGCCCGCCGCCACAATGAGCCAGCCCTCCGGCAGGGCATGGTTGCCGAAGGTTTTGTTTTGCAGAAATTGCAGCATGGTCGGGGCCAAGGTCTCGGAGACGCAGTTGATCTCATCCAAAAAGAGGATGCCCTCCCGCTTTCCCGTCCGGTCCATGGCCTCGTACACGGCACCGATGATCTCGCTCATGGTGTACTCCGTCACGGAAAAATGCCGCCCGCAGTAGTCCCGTTCCGCAATTTTCGGCAGTCCCACGGCGCTCTGGCGGGTGTGGTGCGTCATGGTGTAGGCCACCAGGGGAACCTGCTCCTCCCGAGCCACCTGCTCCACAATGGCAGTCTTTCCCACGCCGGGAGGCCCCATGAGCAGCAGCGGCCGCTGCCGGACCGTTGGGAAGCAATACTTTCCCTCCCCGTCCTTTTGCAGATACGCCCGCAAGGTATTGCGGATCTCTTCCTTTGCCTGCTGGATGTTCATCGTTCTCTCCTCATTCCAATACCAGTGTCTTTGCCCATTTGGGCACCAGTTCCGGGTGCTTCTGGGGTCCTGCCAGGACAAAGACCGTCTCGTAGTCCGGCTTATGGGGATAGTAGCCGTCCCCGTCCGTAAAATAGAGCAGCGCTCTGGGCCTGGGCAGCTCCCCCCGGGCGCGCATGGCCTCAATCTCCCGGAACACCGGCGTGAAATCTGTGCCGCCCCTGCCCTTGATTCTTATATTTCTTCCATAGGAAAGCCACTGCTCCCGGTTTGTAATGACTGCCTTGTCCTGTAAGCAGCAGTCGCACTGGAAGAAAACCGCCTTCATCTTCCGAAAGAAGTTCTCCTGGGTGCTGAGAATGCCGTAAACCTCCTCCAAAAAGCGGCGGACCAAAACCGCATCGCAGGAGGCTGAGGTGTCAATGGCGATTGCAAAGGCATCCAGGCGGCGAACCTCCTTGTATTCCAGAGGCTCCAGCAGGGGCATATTGCCATAGCGCTCCATTCCCAGAGTGTAAAACCCGTAGTCAAAGCTGTCCTCATCGGTTTCCAGTTCCTCCCTTGGCACGGTAAACCGGCGCAGGTACCGGCGGAAGTCAAAAAGCGGGTCTTGCAAATCTCCTGGGTTTTCCTCTCCCTCGCCGCCGCTGCAGCCCCGGGCCCCCTGCCCCAGGGCATCTCCCCCGCCGGACAGGCCCTCCCATTTTCTTGCAAGGTCCTCCGGAAGATCCGGTTTCCACAGGCTGTGGTCGTCAAAGGCCGCAGCCTTCCGCAACTCTGCCCGGTCAAATTCCGGGAGCCTGCCCAGAATCTGCCAGGGCGTGCCGCTGATTTTGGGCAGCACCCGATCCCTGGCCGGATTTTCCGTGTGCAGCCGGGGCTGCCCCAGGTTTTCAATAAAGGTTTCCGTCCACAGGTCACAGGCAAGGCCCCAAGCTTCCGGGTCTACCCTGTCCGGCAGGCGGATGTGCAGAAACAGGCAGTGGAGCAGTATATGCAGATATCCCCGCCGAACCTTTGCCGGATTCTCGGCATACATTTGGGTTAGGTCCGGCGGGACAAAAAGCGTCCTCCCGTCCGTTCCCAGGATTCTGCCTTCTTTTTGGGGCAGCAGGGCAAAGGCACCGTTCAGGCCGGGGTACAGGCCGCACAGCTCCGTGCGGCAGGCTGTGAGAATTTTTTCATTTAAGGATTCCATGGTTCCTCCTACCAGGAAAAGTCCCGGTCCCGGAAGCCGAAGCGTTCCTTTTTGCATTGCAGCAGCCAGACGGTGATCTCCGGGCGGTCCATTTCCATGGCCTCCGTCAGAAATTCATCCACAAGGGGCTGTGGAAAAGGTACTTCTTTTTCGAAGCGCTCCAATTCCGTCACCCGGTTTTCTTCCATCAGTGCCGCCACAGTGGGGCGAACCCGGCTGCGCAGATAGCTGCCGTAAAGCTCCCGCTGGTCCTCTGTCGCGCTCCCAGCGGTGAAATAGCCCCGCAGGGCAGCCGCAAGACGCACACTCTCCCGGGAGGCTCCCCGGAATTTTTCCAGCAAGGCCTGCCCGGTCAAATCATTGTGGGCCAATACCTTTTCCAGCCGCACGACCTCTGATTCCGACTCCCGCCACATGGCATCCGCCCCCTTTTGCATCCATTATACCCCCGGACACGGTCTCATGCAAGCATGAAAACCCCCGCTGCTTTTC
>UQGU01000036.1 GCA_900540635.1 uncultured Eubacteriales bacterium
CCACACCAGCGTGCGCGCTGGTTCGCAATGACAGAGCGTTTTCTAACAGCCCCGTAAAAACATAGGTTGGCAGCTTAATTGCCCCCACCGCCCAGAATTTTTTCCGCATTCTCCACCCGTTCCTTTGCGGGCGGTGCAATGCCTGCAAGGGGATAGGAAATCCCCAGCTTTTCCCACTTGAAAAGGCCCATGGTGTGGTAGGGCAGGACCTCCACCCGCTCCACATTGTGCAGAGTGTCCAGGAAGGCCCGCATGGCGTGCAAATCTTCATCAAAGTCCGTCCACTCCGGCACCAGCACGTGCCGGACCCAGACGGTTTTTTTGATCTCATCCAGATAGCGCAGCAGCTCCAGAGTATTGTCCCCGGTGACGCCGGTGAGGGCCTTGTGGCGCTGGGGATTCATCTGTTTCATATCCACCAGCAGCAGATCGGTCACAGCCATAAGCGCCTGAAATTTGGAGAAGAAGGGCTCCGTCTTCGTGAAGGGGTGCCCAGCAGTATCAATGCAGGTGTGGACGCCCTGCGCCTTTGCTTTGGTGAACAGCTCCAGCAGAAAGTCCAGCTGTAATAGGGGCTCCCCGCCGCTGACGGTGATGCCTCCATTCTTGCCCCAGTAGCCCCGGCAGCGCAGGGCCTTTTCCAGCAGCTCGTCGGCGGTGCAGCTGTGGGCGCTGGGGTCGTTCAGGTCCCAGGTGTCCGGGTTGTGGCAGAATTTGCAGCGCTGGGGGCAGCCCTGCAAAAAAATCACATACCGAACCCCCGGCCCATCCACAGAGCCGAAGCTCTCCAAAGAGTGGACGCGGCCATAGGTTTGCGATGCTTCCATATGTTTGTCTCCTTTTTGCATTTTCATGTAAACACAGGATTCCCCCGGGGCGGTTTTTCCATGCCCCGGGGGACTTTTTCTGACTTTGCGAGGAATTTACAGTGTCTCGTGGCAGGTGCGGGAGATGACGTCCAGCTGCTGCTCACGGGTCAGGTCGATGAACTTCACGGCGTAGCCGGAGACGCGGATGGTGAAGTTCTGGTACTCGGGCTTCTCGGGGTGCTCCATGGCGTCGACCAGCATTTCCTTGCCGAAGACGTTCACATTCAGGTGATGTGCGCCCCGGGAGAAATAGCCGTCCAGGATGTTGACCAGATTCTCGGTGCGCTCCCGGTCACTGTGGCCCAGGGCACCGGGGTTGATGGTCTGGGTGTTGGAAATACCGTCCAGGGCGTACTGGTAGGGCAGCTTGGCGACGGAATTCAGGGAGGCGATGAGGCCGGACTGCTCCGCGCCGTAGCTGGGGTTGGCGCCGGGGGCCAGAGGGGTCCAGGCCCGGCGGCCGTCGGGCATATTGCCGGTATACTTGCCGTAGACCACGTTGGAGGTGATGGTCAGGATGGAGGTGGTGGGCTCGGAATCCCGGTAGGTGTGGTAGTGCCTGATCTTCTCCAGGAAGGTCCGCAGCAGCCACACGGCGATGGTATCTGCCCGGTCATCGTCGTTGCCGTAGCGGGGGAAGTCGCCCTCCACCTGGAAGTCCGCGGCGTAGCCGTTCTCATCCCGGATGACCTTGACCTTGGCATACTTGATGGCGCACAGGGAGTCCACCACATGGCTGAAGCCCGCAATGCCGGTGGCAAAGGTACGGCGCACGTTGGTATCGATCAGGGCCATCTGGCTGGCCTCGTAGTAATACTTGTCGTGCATATAGTGGATCAGGTTCAGGGTGTTTACATAGAGTCCTGCCAGCCACTCCATGGTCAAATCGAACTTCTCCTGGACCTGGTCGTAGTCCAGGTATTCGGTCTCAATGCGGCCTGTGTTGGGGGCCACCTGCTCCTGATGCTTCAGGTCCCAGCCGCCATTGATGGCGTACAGCAGGGCCTTGGCCAGGTTGGCCCGGGCGCCGAAGAACTGCATTTCCTTACCGGTCTGGGTTGCGGAGACACAGCAGCAGATGGAGTAGTCATCGCCCCAGACAGGACGCATAACCTCGTCATTCTCATACTGAATGGAAGAGGTGGCCACGGAGATGTGGGCGCAGTATTTCTTGAAGTTCTCCGGCAGCCGGGGAGCGTACAGCACGGTCATATTGGGCTCAGGGGAGGGGCCCATGTTCTCCAGAGTGTGCAGGAAGCGGTAGTCGGTCTTGGTGACCATGTGCCGGCCGTCCTGACCGATGCCGCCCACCTCCAATGTTGCCCACACCGGGTCACCGGAGAACAGCTGCTGGTAGGAGGGGATCCGGGCAAATTTGACCATGCGGCACTTCATAACAAAGTGGTCGATGAGCTCCTGAGCAGCGGCCTCGGTGAGAATGCCCTTTTCCAGGTCTCTCTGAATATAGATATCCAGGAAGGTGGACACCCGGCCCACGGACATGGCCGCACCGTTCTGGGTCTTGATGGCGGCGAGGTAGCCGAAGTACAGCCACTGGACCGCCTCATGGGCGTTGGCGGCGGGGCGAGAGATATCATAGCCGTAGCTTTCCGCCATCTTCTTCATATTTTGCAGGGCACGGATCTGCTCGGCGATCTCCTCCCGCAGGCGGATCACATCGTCGGTCATGGTGCCGTCGCCGGTGTTCTGATGATCCCGCTGCTTCTCCTGAATCAGGTAGTCCACGCCGTAAACGGCCACCCGGCGATAGTCGCCCACAATGCGGCCACGGCCATAGGTATCGGGCAGGCCGGTGATGATGTGGGAGTGGCGGGCCTTCTTCATCTCGGGGGTATAGGCATCAAAAACCGCCTGGTTGTGGGTCTTGTGGTAGTCGGTGAAGATTTTGTGCAGCTCGGCGCTGGGCGTGTAGCCATTGGTGGTGCAGGCCTGCTCCGCCATCTTAATGCCGCCATAGGGCATGAAGGCACGCTTCAGGGGCTTGTCGGTCTGCAAACCCACAACCTTCTCCAGGTCCTTGTGGGCCTCGCTGATATAGCCGGGGCCATAGGCCAGAGGGCCGGAGACCACCTCCGTCTCCATATCCAGCACGCCGCCCTTGGCCCGCTCCTGGAGCTGCAATGCCTGTAAATCCGCCCACAGGGTATTGGTGGCATCGGTGGGGCCTGCCAGGAAGCTCTCGTCCCCGTCGTAGGGAAGATAGTTGTCCTGAATGAATTCCCGGACGTTGATCTCATAGCGCCACTGGGTGCCATGGAATCCGTCCCAGGCGGGGGTTGTCTGATCCTTAAATTCTGTATACATATGCTTCCTCCTCGGAAATTCTGGGGCAGCGCTGCTGCCAATGACTAAAATAAATAATGAAAAGGTGTCTCCGCAATAAACTTTAGGTCCGTCTGCCCGGGGACGCTTTGGAGGGAGCGCCTGCTTCCGGGCAGACGGAATAGGAGGTATTTCGCCTGCTGCGACGGAAAGCCCTGCCGCCCGTTGGGAGAGGTCGGACGGTCTTTTTGCACGGTTAGTTACTGCTAATCGTGACTTCAAAAGAAAGGGGCTGCATCGCAGTCCGGCAGGATTGTTAGCGCATGCTAACCACCGAGCAGATAGTATCATAGAATGCTCAGGATGTCAATAGGTGTTCGAAGGCAATACCCTTGAGGCGGGGGAATTCGACTTTTTGGGGCCCGTTCATGGAAAATCCATCCTTTTCGTGCAAAATGTATCAATAAAAGTGGAACGATTTGGAGGAAATATGCAAAATATACGAAAAACTTCGTTGCCCCGGCAACGAAATAGGGAAACAAAGGTTGATTCTTGCCGCCGGATAACTTACAATAGTAGCGCAATATTTCCTGGGGGCTCTCTGCTTCCGGGAAAATCTGAGTGTAATAAGGAGAGGTACACATGGAAATCAAAACATTCCATGGCGGTGTCCATCCGGCGGAGCACAAGGAGCTTTCCAAGGAAAGCCCCCTGACGCAGCTGCTTCCCAAGGGTGAACTGGTCTATATGACCAATCAGCACATCGGCAAGCCCGCTTCCCCCGTGGTGAAGAAGGGTGACCGTGTTCTGGCGGGTCAGATTATCGCAGAGGCCGGCGGCTTCGTGTCCGCCAACATCGTCAGCTCCGTGTCCGGCACGGTGAAGGCGGTGGAGCCCAGAAAGAACGCCTCCGGCGGCAGCGCCATGGCCATCGTCGTGGAGAACGATGGCGAATACACCCTGGCTGAGGGTGTGGGCGTGGAATGCGATACGAATGGCCTCACCGGCCAGGAGATTCTTTCCAAGGTCCAGAAGGCCGGTATCGTGGGTATGGGCGGCGCAGGCTTCCCCACCCATGTAAAGCTCACCGTCAAGACCCCCGAGAAGATCGACTACGTCATCGCCAACGGCGCGGAATGCGAGCCCTACATCACCTGTGACGATCAGCTCATGCGCACCAAGGCCGCCGAGATCGTGGAGGGCATGGAGTATATGCTGCGGCTGTTCCCCAATGCCAAGGGCGTTGTCGTCGTGGAAAACAACAAGCCCGAGGCCATTGCGGCCATGGAGCAGGCCTGCCAGGGTCACGACCGGGTGTATGTCCAGCCGGTGAAGACCAAGTACCCCCAGGGCGGCGAGCGCTCTCTGATCACCGTCATCACCGGCAAGCACCTGAAGCTGGGTATGCTCCCTGCCGATGCCGGCTGCGTAGTGGACAATGTGGCGACAATCTATGCCATTTACCGGGCTGTGAAGTTCAATGAGCCATTGATGGAGCGGGGCTTCACCGTCTCCGGCGATGCGGTTCAGAACCCCGGCAACTTTATTGTCAAGATCGGCACCAGCCATCAGGAGCTGGTGGATGCCTGCGGCGGCTTCAAGCAGGACCCCAAGAAGGTCCTCAGCGGCGGCCCCATGATGGGCTTTGCCATGACCGGCCTGGAGGCCCCCATCTGCAAGAACAACAACGCCCTCACCTGCCTGACCGTGGATGAGGTGGAGATTGCGGAAGGCCAGATGACCGCCTGCCTGCGCTGCGGCCGGTGCAGCCGGGCCTGCCCCCTGGGCCTGTCTCCTCAGCTGATGCAGGTGGCCGCCATCCGCAAGGATTACGACCGGTACGAACACAAGCTCTATGGTCTGGACTGCATCGGCTGCGGCTGCTGCACCTACGGGTGCCCCGCCAAGCGGCCTCTGATGCAGCTGTTCAAGACCACCAAGGCCGAGATCATGGCCACGAAGAAGCGCTAAGGAGGGCTGCATAATGGATAACCTTTATAATCTTTCCTCCTGCCCCCACGTCCGCAGCAAGCTGACGACCCAGGGCGTCATGACCGACGTGCTCATCGCCCTGCTGCCCACCGCCATTTTGGGCGTGGTGTTCCATGGATTCCAGGCCTTCCTGGTGATCGCTCTGTCCATGTGCAGCGCCGTGGTGACGGAGTACCTGTTCAATGTGGTCACCAAGCGGAAGCAGACCATCTATGACCGCAGCGCCATGGTCACCGGCCTGCTGCTGGCCCTGACCATGCCTGCCAAGGTGCCCTTCTATCTGCCGATTCTGGGCTCCGTATTTGCCATTCTGGTGGTCAAGGGCCTCTTCGGCGGTCTGGGCCACAATATTATGAACCCCGCTCTGACGGGCCGTGCCTTCCTGCTGATTTCCTTCGGCAGTATGATGACCCAGTACTCCGTGGACGGCGTGTCCGCCGCGACCCCCCTGGCGCTGCTGGGTCAGGGCCAGACCGTGGAGCTGCTGCCCATCCTCATGGGCTCTGCCAGCGGCGTTATCGGCTCCTCTGCCCTGGGCCTGATCCTGGGCGGCATTTACCTGCTCCTGCGCGGCGGCATTACCTGGGAGATCCCCGCCTCCATGATTGCAACCACCTGGCTGTTCCTGGTGATCTTCGGTGGCCATGGCTTTGCCCCCAGCTACATCCTGCCCCAGCTCTTCGGCGGCGGACTGCTGATGGCAGCCTTCTTCATGGCAACGGACCCCGTGTCCTGCCCCTCTACGAGAGACGGCCAGCTGGTCTTCGGCATTTTTGCCGGCCTGCTCATTGGCCTGTTCCGGGTCAAGGGTGCCTCTCCTGACTCCACCACCTATGCCGTGCTGATCGCGGACCTGGTGGGCCCCGTCATTGACGATCTGATCATCCCCACCCCCTTCGGCTACCGCATCCCCAAGGAGCGGAAGAAGGCCATTCCCAAGCCCGTGATCATCCTGCTGGTCATCACCCTGGTGGCGGGCCTGGCCCTCAGCGGCGTGTATGTGCTGACCAAGGATACAATCGCCGAGAATCAGGCTCTGGCCAACAAGGCGGCCCTTATGGAGGTCCTGCCCGAGGCTGCGGACTTTGTAAGCGACGATGACCTCCAGGCCAAGATCTCCGCCCAGGGCGATACCTACGGAGCTGACTTCGGCGGCGCCAAGATCGAATCCGCCGCCGTGGGCGTGGACGCCTCCGGCAATTCCGTGGGCTACGCCGTTACCGTCTTCAATTCCGACAGCTATGACGGCGGCCTGACGTTGGTTGTCGGCATCCGGGAGGACGGTACCGTGAACAGCATCTCCTTCACCGAGCTGCATGACACCGCCGGTATGGGCATGAAGTGCGGCGATCCCGAATTCAAGGATCAGTTCAACAATGTAAAGGTCGAGAAGTTCACGCTGAACAAGGCCGGCGGCTCCACCGAGGACGATGTGATCGACTCCGTCTCCGGCGCGTCCATCACCTCCGGCGCTGTGGTCAACGCCGTCAACGCCGCACTGGACTTCGTGTCCGACCGTATCGGTTAAGGAGGGATAGTATGAAACCCTATGCAGAACGTCTTTACAACGGCATTGTGAAGGAAAACCCCGTATTCGTACTGATGCTGGGTATGTGCCCCACCCTGGCCGTTACCACCTCTGCCATCAACGGCCTGGGCATGGGCTTGTCCTCCCTGGTGGTTCTGGCAATTTCCAATCTGGTCATCTCTTTGCTGCGCAACATCATCCCCGATGATGTCCGGCTGCCTGCCTTCATCGTCATCGTGGCTTCCTTCGTCACCGTTGTGGAGCTGCTGATGGAGGCATACCTGCCCAGCCTCTATTCCGCTTTGGGCATTTACATCCCCCTGATCGTGGTCAACTGCATCATCCTGGGCCGCGCCGAGGCCTATGCCTCCAAGAATCCCCCTCTGCCCAGCCTGTTTGACGGCATTGGCATGGGCCTGGGCTTCACCATCGGCCTGACCATCATCGGCACCATCCGGGAGGTCCTGGGCAACGGCTCCTTCTTCGGCATTGCCATCCCCGGGTATGAGCCCATGGCTTACTTCGTCCGGGCGCCCGGCGCCTTCCTGGTGCTGGCCATTCTGGTTGCCATTATGAACGCCAGCGGCATCAAGAACCGGGCCAACAAGATGACCGAGGGCTGCGACGGCTGCTGCGCCAGCTGCTCCAGCTCCTGCGACAAGAAGGAGGGCTAAGCAATGAGTCTGATCATGATCATCGTCACCACGGCCCTGGTGAACAACGTGGTGCTCAGCCAGTTCTTGGGCATTTGCTCCTTCCTGGGCGTGTCCTCTCAGAAGAAGGCTTCCCTGTCTCTGGGCCTGGCCGTTACCGCCGTGCTGACCGTCTCCTCCGCCGTGGCAAGCCTGCTGTATGACCATGTGCTGATGCCTCTGGGCCTGGACTACCTGAAGACCATCGTCTTCATTCTGGTCATTGCCGCTCTGGTGCAGATGGTGGAGATGTTCCTGAAAAAGAACGCCCACGCGGTCTATCAGGCCCTGGGCATCTACCTGCCCCTGATCACCACCAACTGCGCCGTGCTGGGCGTGGCCCTGACCAATGTGCAGAACGGCTATAACCTGATCCAGAGCATCTTCGCCGGCTTCGGCACTGCTGTTGGCTATACCGTGGCCATCGTGCTGCTGGCCGCTGTCCGGGAGCACCTGGACGAGGATGCCATTCCCGCCCCCTTCCGGGGCGCACCCATTGTGCTGCTGTGCGCAGCCCTGATGGCCATGGCCTTCGTGGGCTTCAGCGGCCTGGCCTAAGGAGGAAGAGATATGCAGGGAATTCTGATTGCAACGCTGGTTGTCGGCGTTGTGGGTTTGGTCCTGGGCCTGGCCCTGGTGACCGCCAGCAAGAAATTCTATGTGGAGACCGACGAGCGGGTCACCCAGGTCCGGGAGTGTCTCCGGGGCGCCAACTGCGGCGCCTGCGGCTATGCCGGCTGTGACGCCGTGGCCGAGGCCATTGTCAAGGGCGAGGCCCGTGTGGACGCCTGCCCCGGCAACAGCACCGAGAACATCGCCAGGATCGCCGCGATCCTGGGCAAGGAAGCCATTGACCAGGACCCCCAGGTGGCCTACGTCCGCTGCGCGGGCACCTGCGAGGCCACCAAGGCCAAGGCGAACTACGTAGGCCTGCAGGACTGCCGCGCGGCCGTCCTCTCCGGCGGTTTGGGCTTCATGTCCTGTGACTATGGCTGCATCGGCCTGGGCAGCTGCGTGAAGGTCTGCCCCGAGGGCGGCATCTCCATTGAAAACGGCATTGCCCACATCAATGCATCCAAGTGCATTGGCTGCGGCGTGTGCGCCAAGACCTGCCCCAAGCACGTCATTGAGATGCACGACCGGGTGACCAAGGTCGCCGTGAGCTGCTCCAACCACGACCGCGGTCCCGCCGTGAAGAAGGTCTGTGTGGCCGGCTGCATCGGCTGCGGCATCTGCGTCAAGCAGTGCGAGCAGGGCGCTGTGACCCTGGAGAACAACCTGGCCACCGTGGACCCCGAAAAGTGCGTTGCCTGCGGCAAGTGCGTAGAAAAGTGCCCCACCAAGGCCATTCATTTCGTACAGTAAAAAATCGAAAAGCCACCGGCCCGTTCGGAAAAAGCAGGCCGGTGGCGCAAAAAAGCACCCTCCCGATCAAAATCGGAAGGGCGCTTTTGTTATGTCCGCATCAGGCCCAGTGCCAGGAGCAGCAGGCCAACGGGGAGCAGCAGGAGCACACCCAGGCCCATGAAGACGCACACACCGGCCACGGGTAGGGCGACGGTCATCAGCACCACGCCGATGAGCTTTGCCAGGCCCCAGGTCATGCGCAGGGCCAGACCCACACCCTTAAAGAACAGCCAGAGAATAAAACCAACCAAAATCAGAGAGATCAGCATTTTTTGTTCCTTTCCTCGGACGGGAGCCGAAACGTCTGTTTGTCCAAACCAACGATCTGCGGCACGCCTACCGCTCCTTTCGTTGGAGTGGCTATAGTATAGCACCGGCAGGCAAAAACGGAAAGGGTGTTTCGGGGAAAATAAAGGTGCCTATTTTCCACATTTCAGGAAAATAGGCACCCTTCGGGTCATTCCGTTTTCGAGAGCACCGTGCTCTGGGCGAAGGTCTTCTCGTTCAGCACCGTGCCGGTTTCATCCCGGACGGTGATCCGCAGCTGCCCGGAGGTCTCCAGTCCGGAGGGGGTCACCCCAAGATTCTCCAGCAGGCGCAGGATAGAGGCGTCGGAAAAGTCCTCCGAGACGGCTGCCTCTACCGTGAAGGGCTCCATGGCTGCCAGGGTGAGCAGCTGCCCGGCAGTCTCCCCTGCGGCCATCTGCTGCTTCAGAAAGTTTACATAACTTTCGTATTCGAGATCCCACCGTTCATGCCCCTGCTCCGCCCGGCGGTCCTCCAGGCCGCACTGCTGCCGCAGAAAATCGCCCATGCAGGCTGTGGCCTTCATGGCCCCGGCGGGGTTCAGGTGGCTGCCGTTGTCATACCAGTCCGTTGAAAGGTCCATAAGCCCCATATACTGCATATTCAGCGTCTTCGCCCCAAGCCTTTCCCCCAGCGCAATGGCGGCGTTGCAGTCCAGCTGCCACTGCTCGTAAATCTGGCAGGGCAGGTAGACAAGCACGGGCACGATGTCGTTTTCCTGGCAGTAGGTCACAAACCGTTCCACATAGGTCAGAGCCAAGGAGCTCTCCTCCCGGCACGCGGTCTCCGGCACCAGGGGCTCCTGGGCCAGGGGATACAGCCCGGCGCGGATCTGGCCGCCCTTTTCCGGGGAGTAGGCGCGTTCGCCCCGGAGGCCTCGGCGGACCATCCCGCTGTCCAGCTCCTTCCACCGGTTGTGATACACATCCAGCGGGAACAGCATCTCTGCCCGGGTACCGCTTTCTTCGAACAGGTCCTGCACGGCCTCTGCCTTCGTCCGGGACAGCGGATAAATATCCAGCAGCTCATGGGCAAGCCCCAGCTCCATTTCCGTCAACTGGGAGCCTGCAAACAGCACATCCAGCACCGCGACCTTTGGCTTGCGGTATTGGGTAGCCAGCCGCAGCTCCCAGTAGCTCGCCGCAATGGAGGCGCCGTGGCCCCCAAGGTTGTAGGAGGTCAGCCCATAGTCCTTCCACAGGACCATGGGAAACACATCGTTGACCATATGGCTGGAGCCGAAGAAAAGCACATCGTATTCCCGGTCGTCCTGTAAAAAGGGCCCGTTCTTTTGGGGGCCATCCACAACGGCAAGGGCCCTTCCGAAAAAGGCCACTCCGGCAAGCACCAGGGCCAGCAGCACCAGAATGCTGACGAACCGTTTAAAACTTGAAATAAATGAAGCTGGATGCATCAAAGCCGTTCCCCCAAATTCCAAAAATAAAAATCGTCAGAATGATGGCCGCCAGGGCCAGTTCCCGGAAGAGCCAGTTCTGGGAGGTAAACCATTTTTTTAGGTCCTTTCCCCGGTATTGCAGACCGTCCACCAGGATCAGCACCGCCGTGCACAGAACCAGCGCCCAGATATCCTGCCGGTCCAGGCCCATGGTGTAAAAGGCCTGCCCTACGAGGTCCGTCGGATGCAGCTGCGTTACGATATGCTTCAGCATGGCTGCAGCTGTGCCCAGGCCCTCTGCGCGGAAAAAGAGCCAGCCAAGGTCCACCAGCAGGAAGGTGATCAGCATTCGGAAGAGCTTATAGGATGCCGCCTGCCGGTTCACGCGGAGCACGTCCAGCGCTTTTTCCCGCAGAGGCTTTGTCAGTCCGCCGAAAATCTGATAGAAGCCGTGAATGGCCCCCCACAGCACAAAGGTCCACAGTGCCCCGTGCCACAGGCCGCTGACCAGAAAGACAATGAGGACATTGCGGTACTTCTTCCAGGAGGCGCACCGGCTGCCCCCCAGGGGAATATAGACATAGTCCCGGAACCAGGAGCTCAGGGAGATATGCCACCGCCGCCAGAACTCCTGGACAGATTGGGCAAAATAGGGGGTATCGAAGTTTTTGGGCAGGTGGATGCCCAGCATCTCCGCCCCGCCGATGGCCATATAGGAGTATCCTGCGAAGTCGCCGTAGATCTGCAGGGCGTAGACGGCTGTGGCGAACACCAGGAAGATGCCGGAATAGTTTTCAAAAGCCCCGTAGACCGTATTCACCAGCACCGCCGCCCGATCTGCAATGCAGAGCTTCAGGAAGAAGCCCCAGGTCATGGTGAGAAAGCCCCGGCGCAAAGCGTCAAAATCCGCCTTCTTAGGCCTTTCGTACTGGGGAAGCAATTGGTCCCCCCTGCCGATGGGCCCGGAAAGGAGCTGGGGAAAGAAGGACACAAACAGCGCAAACCGCAAAAAGTTCTTCTCCGGCTTGTATTTGCCCCGATACACATCGATGAGATACCCCGCCGCCTGGAAGGTGAAGAAGGAGATGCCCGCCGGCTGCAAAAGGCTCACCCGGGGCATGGGCTCTCCCAACCCCAGAGCCCGGGTCAGGGCGTTGATGCTGTAGAGGCCGAAGTCCAGGTATTTGTACACCAGCAGAGCACCCAAGGTTCCCCCCAGGCCCAGCCAAAACAGCCACCGCCGCTTTTTTTGCCCCAGCAGCAGCCCGGCCGCATACACCAGCACCGTCAGCCCCAGCAGCAGCCAGCAGAATTGCGGGCCCCAGCTGGCATAGAACACATAGCTTGCCACCAGCAGAAGCCCATTGCGCCACTTTGTAGGTGCAAGCTGCGTCAGCACCAGCACAATGGGGAAAAACAGCAGAAAGCTGTAGGAATTGAAGACCATAGTCCCTCCTGCGGCGAAATCTCGCCTTTTTCATCCAGTATATCACAGAATGAGAGTCTGAGCAAGCAGCTTCTTGCCTTCGACAAGACGATTACGACGGTATCCGGGAGGCTGCCTTTGGGGCGGTTCATGCTTGCGCAGGAGCACGGCGCGCTTTCCGAATGAAACCTGCCTTTATCGAAATTCGACCCTTGAAATGCTTTACTTGCGCCACATAATATGGTATTATATGGAATAGTTCCCGGCGATGCGGGATACTGCACACGTTCCGGGCCCATTGTACAAAAATGAGAGGTTTGCATGTTATGAAGCCGGTCCTTGCTTTTTTATTGCCTTTTCTGATGCTGATAAATCTATCCGCCTGTTCCGGAGCACAGGCCCCGGTTCGGGAGACCGCCCCTGTGACCACCTCTGCTGTGGAGATAACGCCGGAGACCGAAGCTTCTGCGGCGGTTCCGGAAACGGAACCCGTCCTGGAGGGCGGCCTCTTTTTAAAGGTATCCTCCATTACCTTCTCCCTTGTGGGAGAAAACGACGATATTTATCTGGGTGTGATCCCCAGAGAGCTGCTGACCTGGGAAAGTGACGCACCCGAGATCATTGCGGTGGACAACGGTGTCCTGACGGCAAAGGGCGTAGGGTCTGCGACCATTCGGGCCACCTACGGTGACCGCCAGGTACAGTGCAGCGCAAGCTGCCTGGCACAGACACAGGACGAGCTGAGGCAGTTGGATTCTGCCATCCTCTCCGCGCCGAACCGCCTGCTGCCGGAGGTGAATCTGACTTCTCCCTGCACGGCTTTTGACGATTCCGCCATTTTGGGAGATTCCATTACCTATTTCCTCTGGCAATACGAAAACACCGTGCATTACCTGGGAGATATGACCTTCGTTACCCGCCAGGGCATCAGCCTTCACGGCCTGGTGGATCGGTTCAAGAATATGTATTATGAAGGCGTCGAAACGAATATTGAGGATATCATCGCAAAGGTAGATGCTTCCCGGGTCTATATTCTGCTGGGGTGCCTGGATTTTCAGGTTCCCGCGTCTGCAGCTCAGCTGATGGAGCACTGGGAAAAGCTGTGTGATCTCATTGCGGAAAAAGCTCCCGAAAAGGAGATCATCCTTATTTCCAACATTCCAGGCTATACCCCGGGAATGCAGCCCACCCAGTACAATCTGGATGTGGCGCAGATCACGCCGCAGCTTCGGCAGCTTGCAAGGGAGCGGGGCTATGGCTTCCTGGACCTTGGCTACTACATCCAGGATCCTCTGGGGAGAATGCCAAAGATCTACAGCAAGGACGAATTCCATATGAATGACGCAGGGAGCCTCGTCTGGATCCGGCTTTTGCGGTATTCCGCATACCTGGAGGCGGCGGGCGGAAGCCTGACCTGAGCTTTGGCGGCGATGGCCAATGAAACGCCATCCTATGGAACACTGATTATGGAGGAACCAACGAAATGACGCAGATCACCTTTCAGCAATTAAAAAAGCTGTCCAAGACGGATGCATCAGCGCTCCCGCAATATTCCCTGGCGGTGCTCGGCGACTGCGCGACCCAGCACCTGGCCACGGCCCTGCGGGGCTATGGCGTTTCTGTCGGCATGCGCCTGAATGTATTCGATGCGGACTATGATCAGATCGATGCCCAGGTCATGGCCCCGGACTCCGAGCTGTATCGCTTCGCCCCCCAGGGGGTGCTGCTCCAGATGTGTACCGAAAAGCTCCAGGAGGCCTTCTACGATCGCCCGCCGGAGGCAAGGGCTTCCTTTGCGGAGGATACCTATGCCAGGATCCGGCAGATATGGAGCCGGATCGGCAGCCGCATTCCCGCGACGGTCCTGCAGTGTAATTTTCCTCTGATCGACGACGGGGTATTTGGCCAGTTCGGCAATAAAACCGAGCAGTCCTTCCTGTTCCAGCAGCGCAAGCTCAATTATCTTTTGATGCAGGGCTGCCAGGAGGCAAAAAATACATTCCTGATCGATCTGGACGCACTCCAGACGGCACTGGGCAGAAGCACATTTGCCGATCCGAAGCTGTACTATGTTGCAAAAATGCCCATTTCCCTGGCCGCGCTCCCCGCTGCTGCGAAGCTGGTGGTGGATGTGGTGCGGTCATTGCAGGGAGCGGTCAAAAAATGCCTGGTGCTGGATCTGGACAACACCCTTTGGGGCGGTGTGATCGGAGACGACGGCCTCAGCGGGATCCAGATCGGAGAGCTTGGTACCGGCCATGCCTTCTCGGATTTCCAGAAATGGCTGAAGGAGCTGAAAAACCGGGGGATCCTCCTGACGGTCTGCAGCAAAAACAACGAGGACACCGCAAAGGAGCCCTTTGAGAAGCATCCGGAGATGGTGCTGCGGCTGGAGGACTTCTCCATGTTTGTGGCAAACTGGGAGGATAAGGCCCGGAATATCCGCACCATCCAGCAGTCCCTGAACATCGGAATGGACAGCATGGTATTTCTGGATGACAACCCCTTTGAGCGGGAGCTGGTGAGAACCATGATCCCGGAGATCACGGTCCCGGAGCTTCCGGAGGATCCGGCGCTGTATTTGCAGTACCTGCGGGGCCTGGACCTGTTTGAAACCGCCTCCTATTCCAGGGAGGATGCCGGGCGCACGGAGCAGTACCGGGAGAAGGCCCAGCGGGCTGCCTTTGAAGCGGCCTTCCAGTCCTACGACGACTATTTGGAGGCTCTGCAAATGCGCGCATCCGCAGCCGCCTTTGACCCGTTCCATTACCCCCGGATCGCCCAGCTGACCCAGCGCTCCAACCAGTTCAACCTGCGGACCGTCCGCTATACCGAGGCGGAGATCGAGGCCCTGGCCCAGGATGACAGCCGCATCGGCCTGTATTTCACGCTGAAGGACAAATTCGGAGACCATGGACTCATCAGCGTGGTGATCCTGGAGAAGCAGCCGGAGGACACGCTGTTCATCAGTGAGTGGCTCATGAGCTGCCGTGTCCTGAAACGGGGCATGGAGGAGTTCATTGTGGATAAGATCCTGTCGGTGGCTGCACAGCAGGGCTTCCGCCGGGTCGTCGGCGAATATATCCCCACACCGAAGAATGCGATGGTCAAGGACCTTTATGAACAGCTTGGCTTTGCCAGACTGGAAAACGGCCGGTTCCAGGCAGAGGTTTCCGGCTTCCCCTATCACAAGACCTTTATTACGGAGGAATGAAACATGACACGGCAAGAAATTTTTCAGAAGCTCAACGAGATCTTTTCCGATGTGTTTGACGAGGAGATCGTGGTCACTGACGAGACCACCTCTGCAGACATTGAGGACTGGGATTCTCTGACCCACATCACCCTGATCGCAGAGGTGGAGAGCGCCTTTTCCATCAAATTCTCCATGAAAGCAGTGCTGGACATGAAAAACGTGGGAGAAATGGCAGACCTGATCGAAAAAAGCCTGGCATAAGCCCATGCCGACACCCTACCAACTATAAGAAAGGAGGGGCCGCGTTTGGTCTTTTCCTCGGCAGTATTTTTGTTTGCTTTTTTACCGCTGACGATTTTCGGATATTTTCTGCTCCCCCGGAAGTGGCGCAATGCATACCTGATGCTTGCATCCCTGGTGTTCTATGCCTGGGGCGAGCCGAAGTTCGTGCTCGTGATGATCGCCTCCATTCTGATGAACTACCTGTTTGGACTTTTGGTCGTCAAAAAGGAGGACGAAGCCTGTCGGAAGCGGATCCTGGTGCTGACGGTCATCGCCAATCTGTCGCTGCTGTTCGTCTTTAAATATCTGAATTTCACCGTTGCGAACCTGAATGTGCTTTTTCACGGACGGATCCCCCAGACCCATATTGTCCTGCCCATCGGCATTTCCTTCTTCACCTTTCAGGCCATGTCCTATGTATTCGATGTCTCCATGGGGCGCGGAAAGGTCCAGAAAAACCCGCTGAATGTGGCGCTGTACATTGCACTGTTCCCGCAGCTGATCGCCGGGCCCATCGTCCGCTACCAGACCGTTGCCGATGAAATACAGGATCGGAACGAGAATCTGGAGGACTTCGCAAGAGGAATCCGGAGATTCGTCATAGGTCTTGGCAAGAAGATGCTCCTGTCCAACAGCATTGCGCTGCTGGCGGACCAGACCTTTGACTGCGCCGCCCCCGGAAGCCTTTCCGTTGCGACGGCGTGGCTGGGTGCGCTGGCGTATGCCTTCCAGATCTACTTCGATTTTGGCGGCTATTCCGATATGGCCATCGGGCTGGGCCTGATGTTTGGATTCCATTTTGACGAGAATTTCAATTACCCCTATATCTCCAGAACCGTATCCGAGTTCTGGCAGCGCTGGCATATTTCCCTGAGCTCCTGGTTCCGGGATTACCTGTTTTATCCCGTCTCCCGGAAGGCGGTGCCCCTGGGCCAGAAGGCCAGAAAGCGCTGGGGAAAAACGGTGGGCCGCCTGGTGCCGTCGGTGATCGCCCTTTCCGTGGTGTGGCTCAGCACCGGCATCTGGCACGGTGCCAGCTGGACCTATATCCTGTGGGGCGTGTATTACGGCATTCTGTTAATCTGCGCCCTGATTTTTGCGCCCCTGTCCAAGAAGCTGGCAAAGGGTCTGCACATCCATACCCAGTCCGTTCCCTTTGCGGCCTTTCAGATCCTGCGCACCATGATCCTGGTGCTGCTGGGTTATGTGCTGTTCCGCTCCACCTCCATGCACCGGGCGCTGGAGTATTTCGGAGCCATGTTTGGCCTGACGGGAAACGCTGCGGCAGACGGTGCTGCGGCGACTGCGCTGAAAAATCATGCCTCGGCACTGATCCTGTGCGCGTTGGCATCTACCCCCATAGCCTGCTGGGTTCAGAAGCATACGGGGAGGTTCGGCAACTCTGACGCCGTGAAAAACGCCGTTTGCGGGGTGATTTTCCTGGCAGCAGTGGCCTGCATCGTCAGCTCCTCTTATAATCCCTTTATCTATTTTGCGTTCTGAGCGCCCTGCGGAAAGCCTGGGCCTATGAGGAAAACGGAAAAGAAGGTGGAATTTGTGAAAAAGAAGGCAATTATGCTGCTCCTGGCAGTGGCGGTGATCGGATCGCTCTGCGCCTGTGGGGCCAGATCCGAAACGGCACCCCCTGCGGAAACTGCTGCGACCGTTGAACCGGCCACGGAAATGACTGTGGAGGCGGCCCCGGATGAGACCGCGGAGACGGAGCCCACCGTTATGGAGGGGGATCTGTTTTTAAAGGCCTCCTCGGTGACCTTTTCCCTGGTTGGAGAACAGGAGGACATCTATCTGGGGGTGATCCCCCGGGAGCTGGTGAGCTGGGAAAGCGACGACCCGTCCGTCGTTTCCGTTGAGAATGGCGTTCTGACTGCCACCGGTGTCGGTACCACGATCGTCCGCGCATCCTATGCAGACCGCAGCGTCTCCTGCACGGTCGACTGCCTGGCAGAGACAGAGGAAGCTTTGCTGCAATTGGATACGGACATCCTCTGCGCGCCGAAGCGTTTGCCGCCGGAGGTAGATCTGGAAGAGCCCTGCACCTATTTTGACAACAGTGCTATTGTTGGCGATTCCATTACGTTTATCATGTTCCAGTGGGAGAGCAAATCGAACTACCTGGGGGACATGCTGTTCCTGGCCCGGGGCGGCACCAGCCTCAACGGAATCGTCCACCGGTTCAGCAACATCTATTACAAAGGCACAGAGGCCAACCTGGAGGATGCCATTCAGCAATCCGGTGTGGAGCGGGTCTACTTCCTGCTGGGCTCCAATGACATCGGAGACCCCAGTCAGCGGCTTCTGTACTTCGAAAACTGGGACATTATGCTGGAGCGGATCCGGGAGAAGAGCCCCGATGTGGAAATAATCATGATCTCCAATCTGCCCCAATACGACGATCTGGACAGACCGGAGCGGACGCAGCCACATATCCGGACCTACAATGAGCTGATGGTGGAATACAATGCCCAGCTACGGCAATACGCCGAAGAGCATGGCTGCGGTTATCTGGATCTCAGCTATTACATCCAGGACCATTTCGGAAGAATGGCAAAGATATACCACCAGGACAACTACCATCTGAATGAGGCCGGCTGCCTGAGCTGGATGAAGGTACTGCGCTATTACGCAAAATACGAACTTGAGGGAGGCACTCTGTCATGAAAAAAATAATTGCCCTGCTATTGGTTTTTGTAATGCTGCTTACGGTTTCCGCCTGCGGAAGCACGAAAAAAAGTCTGGATATCGATGCGCTTTACGGCAGCCTGGAGCAGTATCTGCCGGAGATGTTTGAGCCGGACGAGGACACCCTTCTGAACTTCCTGGGTGTTCAGACTGCGGACTGCACCAAGTATAAGATCGCCATCTGCGCAGAGGGACTGCGGGTGGACGAGGTCTGGCTGATCGAGGCAAAGGACCAGGCCGCCCTGGAGCGGCTGCAGACTCTGGCCAACAACCGGATCCAGTCCAAGCTGGACGAAACGGTGTCCTATGTGCCCGACCAGTATCCCATTGTCCAGCAGGCACAGGTTTTGACTGACGGGTTGTATCTGGCGCTGTTCATCTCTCCTGAGGTTGAAAGCATGGCCGCCGCCTTTGAGGCTGCCCTTCAGTGAGCGGACCTGCGGGCAAGCGCAAGCGGAGGAGTGACTGCAAATGAAAAAACACAATATGGCAGCTGCGATCCTGTTTTGCGGCTTCCTGGCCGTCATGGCTTTGAGCTATCTGCTTCCCCAAAAGACCTTCTCCGATTCGGAGCGCCGGTACCTGGCGCAGATGCCGAAGTTCCAGTGGAAAACCGTTTCCACCGGAAAATGGGGAGGCGAGGTGGAGACGTACCTGACGGATCATGTCCTGGGCAGGGATCTGCTGGTGGGCATCAATGCCTACATGGAGTATTTTGCAGGCCGCCAGCAGCTGAAGGATATCTGGGTCGTGGATGAAAAGCTGGTGGAGGCCCCTGTCGCCGTGGACGAGGCGGCCATTGCCCGGAACATGAATGCCATCAACGCCTTTGCCGAAAGCGTCGGCCAGCCCATAGACCTGATGGTCGTGCCCTCCGCAGGCTGGGCCTCCGGGGAAGCGGACTATACGGATGCGGATGCCCTGGCGCGCATCGCCCAAAAGGCAGACTCGGGTGTCCGGATGCTCCCCGTGCAGCAGATCTTCGAAGGAAGACCGGAGCTGTACTACAACACAGATCACCATTGGACGAGCCGGGGGGCCTACGATGCCTACGCATGCTATATGAACGCACTGGGCAGAGATCTCCGGACAAGCTACAGTGTGACAACCGTGGATGGATTCCGGGGCTCTACCTATGCCCGCAGTGCTCTGTGGCTGACCCCGGCGGAATCTATGGAGCTCTGGCAGGGAAGCGAAGGGCTTACCGTCACCAACGGCGAGACGGAAGGCACCCACACCGGCATTTTTTATGAAGAGCGCCTGACCTCTGCCGATATGTATACCGTTTTCCTGGACGGAAACCACTCCCTTGTCCGGGTCAAAAATCCCGGAAAGGAAGGAAAGCTTCTGGTCATCCGGGATTCCTACGGAAACTGCCTGGGCGGCTTCCTGGCGGAAAGCTATGGGGAGGTCGTGCTGGTCGATCTGCGCTATTACCGCCGCCCGGTATCGGAGCTGGTGCGCGAGGAGCAGTTTGACAATATCCTCGTTTGCTACAACTGTCTGAATTTTCTGACGGATACGAATTTGCCAACACTGAAATAACGGAGGCCCCAGTCACTGGGAATGCAAAGCATGGAAATCAAAAAAGCAGCCCTGGAGGATATCCCCGAGATCGTGAAGGTATATGACATTGCCCGGATGTTTATGCGGGCCAATGGGAACCTGAGCCAGTGGGGCGGAGGGTATCCGGGGAAGGCACTCCTCCGGGGCGACATTCAGGCAGGGAACCTGTTTATTCTGTGTGCCGATGGCGTGATGGAAGGTGTCTTTGCCTTCATCCCCGGGGAGGACCCGACTTATCGGTATATTGAAGACGGCAGCTGGCACCGGAACCGTCCCTATGGCACCATTCACCGCCTGGCTTCCCGGGGCACAGCCCGTGGCGTTGCCAAGGCCTGCTTTGACTTCTGCCGGGAAAAGATCCCCTATCTGCGCATTGATACCCATGCGGATAATCACCCCATGCAAAACGCCGTCCTGCGCTACGGCTTCCGGAAATGCGGCACCATCTATCTGGCGGACGGGTCACCCAGGATCGCCTTTGACTATATGCAGGGCAAGTAAGCGAAGAGAATGCCTGTCGAATCAGAGAATATTTTAGTTACGACTGCCAGAGTACACTGCTTTCTAAATTTTATCAGTTATGACTGTGCTATGGCAATCTGAATAATTATCTGTACTGCCAAGAGCATGGAATGGAAAAATACATGAAGTTCCCCATGTACGAAAAGGAAATCAAGGACAAGAAGTACCGTGACGATCCATATGGTAGGCAAAATGTAGGGAGGTTTGACGCTTACTTCTGAACTGTGAAAACGAGAAACTGCCAAAGGAAACAATGGTGGCATTTGAACCATAAAAAGAAAAACCGCTGCAACATCCATCCCACTTTGGAATGCGTATTGCAGCGGTTTATTTGCTGGAAGCAAATTATTCGATATTTGTGATTTCCCAATCATCCTGTACCAGATGGGTAAAGCCTTTGTTTTCTTCTTCGTCAGGAACAGATGCAGTCCAGATGATTTCTCCGTTTTCACCCAGAGCAGTTATTGTTAATCCTCGCAGATCAGTGTAGCCATCGAGGTTTTCGAGCCAGATGCGTTCGCCTTTCTTGAACAGGGAACCATCAGCGTTTTCACATCCACCACTTGCGTTAGGCATTGTAAGCTCGATGCTCTTAACACCTTCTGCACCGATGGTCAGATAAAACTTAGAAAGTTCATCCTCTATGGACGGAAACTGGATTTCCTGTCGTGCTTCTTCGGTAGCGAAGATCCACCACTTGCCATTCATAAAGAGTTCAATGGTTCCCTCGGTTGCCCCGTATTGATAACCATAACCTGTACCAAAATTGGACTGATCGTCAACGGTGGGCTGTTTATTTCTATCAACCTGGGATGTGATTTCTCCATCCATAACACCACAGCTTGCTTCTATTTTGCTTTCATGGCCAGTATCAAGATACAGTGTCCCGTTCACCATAACCATAGGGATTAAGTCCCATGTTTCGGCTTCCTTTATAATCTTGATGCCATAAACATCCGCAATTCGTGCAGGATAAGTTTCAAGGATTTCACCGGAGTATTCAATTTCAATCACATCTCCGATTTCAGGTTCCGGTGATGGATGCGCATTTCTGACAGGTACTTCAATTCGGTCTGCACTATTCAGTTCCCAGCTACCTTCAACGGGCTTCACAAGATAATGGCTACCATGAATTTCCAAAATTTCAGCTTGGAACACCTGATGGGCTTCGTTGGAAAAACCTTCTATCTGAATAGTATTATTCTTGAAAACCAATCGACCAGTTTCTACCAGTTCATCAGTATTATATTTCTTTTTATCTACATAGAGGTATCCGTCAGCTTCATTAAATCTGAGGGTAAAATCGAAATATCCTCGGTCAGACAGCTCATAGCTTACTCCGTTTGCATAGTCATAGATAATGACGCGGTTGTCAATCATGCCTGAGCCCCAACTGATTGAAGAACACAACTCAGGCAAACCGTCGCCGGTGAGGTCGCAGAAATAGGCATTCCAGATGGGCATCCCCGTATAAAGTGAAGTGCTTTTACTACCCTTAACAGCCAGCATCTCTCCGTAAGTCCAACGGAAGGTCACATCTGGAAACTCGGTGAGGCTGATTTCAAGACTACCGTCCCATTTCATTTCATCAGGGGTTTCAAGGTAATCAAACCACTCTATTACGGAATTTATCTCATCCACAATACGCACTTCTACATTTTCTACTTCAATATAAACAATAATGTCCTCATTGGTGGGGTTCTGCATATTCACACCAATCTTAAACCACGTATCTTTTTCTGCATCAAATTCCACAGGCATACCATGCGTAAGATAAGTGGCTGTGTATCCGGTTTCTGCTGTCTTATTAACGGGGAACAAAAGAACTTCTGTATCACCCAATCCATCACCAGACCATATTTTGATTGAATTTCTGACTGTGCTGACTTCCTCATCCGTATATACAAATTCCTCTTGACTTCCTGCGGGAACAACAATTCGCAATGTATAGCGGTCTTGCTTAGGATTCGTTAGGAAGCAGACCGCAACGATCACACAGGCAATCACTGCCAGAATAATAATCCAGAACGCAGGTTTCTTATAATTCATCACAGACTTCACACGCTCCTTTACGCCGACCTCGCCAAAGGCAAGAGGACAAGCGGCGATCATACGGCGGTTTACGCTGCAGGCCACAAGTGCTTGCGTATAATCGGCTCTCTGCTCGTTGCCAAGTTCCTTGATGACTTTTTCATCACAGGCAAGCTCAATGTCACGGCACAACAGAACATAAGCCAGCCACATCAGAGGATTGAACCAATGGATCGTCAGCAGGAGAAATCCCAGGGGTTTCCACCAATGGTCTTTACGCCGGATGTGCGCCTGTTCATGGGCAACAACGTGTTCCATATCCTGTTCGTTCATGCTGAACGGAAGATAGATTCTCGGATTGATAATACCAAGCACAAACGGAGAGCTTACATTCTCGCTCTGGAAAATGGTGTCCTTGTAGCGAACGGCAGTATCAATTTCTCGATGCAGACGCCAATAGCTGATAACGGTATAGGTGGCTAAAAGCAGAATACCAATAATCCAAACAATGGTAAGAATAGTCATCACGTTATTACCATTGTTTGTGGGAACAGTAACACCTTCAAAATACCGATCTCCAAGATAATCATTTACCCGGTTATCAATGGGAGTAATGCCGGTCTGAACATCGAAGCTCGGCCCGGAGATTATTTTTTCAGGAAATGTTTCTGCACTTGGAATCAGGCTCAGTGCACTCTCAAAAGAAAACGGGCAGATCAGTCTGACAGCCACGATGCCCCAAAGCAGAACATTGACCCACTTGGGAGCTTTCTTCAAAACAAGTCTGAGTATCAGCACAGCCGCGACAAGCCAGCTTGCCGATATACTCATGTTAACGATTTTTAAAAACAGGTCGCTCATTATTTGCCTCCTCTCCGGATGCAGTCGATCATACGCTGCACCTCGTCAAGCTCATCTTCGGACATATCCTGATGTTTCGTAAACGCAGCGATAAAAGCAGGCAGAGAACCCTCGAATTTCTTCTCAAGCAGTTCGTCGATCTCGCACGCCTGGGCTTCCTCTTTGGAAACGAGAGAAGAAACAGTGCCATTATCATTCTTCAACACACCACGCTCTCCAAGACGCTTGATAACGGTATAAGTCGTAGTCCTTTTCCATCCGAGCTGATCCTGGCACAGCTTTACAAGCTGGGCAGCAGTAACCGGCTCATGCTCCCACATAATCAAGCAAAAACGATATTCACTTTCATGGATCTTCGGAATTTCCATATTCACAGTCCCCCCTTTTTTGTCTACACTATTAGACTCCATACACAGTCTACCACATTAGACAATCAAAATCAATAGAGTTTACAGAAAAGATACAAAAAATGCCCGCAGAATTTCTCCCACGGGCAATTGTAAGCATCAACGTATTATTGAACAGTAGATTTCATTACGAGATCAGTGTTTTTATCCACTCAATTAAATTTTTGATCTCACTTACAACATTGCCATTGATAATACTGGACAATGCAACGAACAAAGACAGAATAGTCACGATCATCATGATCCACTTCTCCCTTGTAGAATTGATTGTTGTTATTGCTATTATGGCTGTTATGACTTCAGTCTTGGCCCCCGCTTTGTTAAAGTATGTTGAAGAATCTCGTGCTCAAAAAGATAATAGCGCTATGAACGAGGTCACACACGCTATTAAGCTGGCTCTTGCAAATGAAGACGTTTATGACGAGTGTCTTGCATTCACAATGCTTACCCCTGACCATCCTATTCCGACTACATACATAATAGTAAAT
>UQGU01000037.1 GCA_900540635.1 uncultured Eubacteriales bacterium
TGGGGTACCACACCAGCGTGCGCGCTGGTTCGCAATGGCGGAGCGTTTTCTAACAGCCCCGTTTTTTGCTTGCAATTCCCCGAATCCTGTGGTATGCTGTTCCTGGTGCTGTCAGTAGTACCCCGGTAGGCGGTTCCCCTCGATTTTTCGGGGGTGATCTCTTCTTTTGCCCCCTTCATGATAGAAAGGGGGTGGCGGTTTATGGACGTTACATGGGAAGGAATTTTTCAATTCTGCCTGGTCATTATGGCTGTCATTACCCTGGTTCGCCAGGATAACAACAAAAAGAGATAACCGCCCCTTCTCCAAAGCCGCGGTTATCTCTTAACCAACACTTGGGGAGCCGACCTACTGGCAGCGCCCTTTGTATCTATAGTATACCCCTTATTTTTTCATTTGTCAACCGCGCCGCCTTTGGGCAGCGTGGTTTTATTTTGCCTGTTCCGCTTTCTTGCGGGACTGCTTGACCCGGTACATCATCTGATCGGCCTCTTCAATGGCCTCCTGGGGGGTGAGGTGTTCGGGGTCGAAGATGGCGTAGCCCATGGAGAGCTTGGGCAGAACAGGCTCTTCCTGCCTTGCCTTTGCCATGGCGGCCACCAGCTCGTCCCACAGGCTTTCCACAGACTGCATATGCTTCATCAAAATCACGCAGAACTCGTCGCCGCCGATGCGGAAGCAATGGCCGCAGCGGGAATAGACCTCCCAGAGGGCTCTGCCCGTCAGCCGCAGGCACCGGTCTCCCATGGCGTGGCCATAGGTATCGTTAATGCTCTTAAAGCAGTCCACATCAAAAAACAGGATGACGCAGGGCTCCCGCAGGTGGGCCAGGGTGTTTTCATAGCCCCGGCGGTTGATGAGCCCGGTGAGGCCGTCGGTCTGCTGGATCATGTCCACGGTGAACACATAGATCATAATGGCAGAGATAGCGGTGGTGACATAGTCCACCCGCAGGGTGCTGTCCACCATCTGCATGACCATACCCGAAAGCACGAATACCAGCACCGATACCAGAAAGCCCACGCCGCCGAACTGGTATTTGCGGCCGCTGCGCAGCACGGCAAACATGGCATAAAACAGCGCCGCCACATACATCACCATATAGATTTCGTACAGCGGCCCATGGGTATAGCTGCTCTCGGCGTCCACCTGAATGATGGCCCCGGAAAAGCTCAGCACCACCTGCAGCAATGTGTGCAGCAGCAGGATGACCATGGCCGCCTCCTTGTGGGGCGCGTCCAGGATCAGGGCCATAAAAATGCCGATGCAGGGTGCTGCGGAAAACTCAATGACCTTTACAGCCGTATGCCAGATCACCGTCCGCGGTCCTGTGCCGTTCAGCATAACGCCCAGCCACTCGCACAGTGCCGCCAGGGCGATAATGGAAAACTCAAAGCGGAAATATCGCTTTTCCGTTCCGGACAGCGTTCTGGAGCTGGACACGCACAGCAGCATGGAGGCCATGGACAAGACACACAGCACTGTAATGGCCGTGTAATACTTTATCAAACAAATCTCTCCTTTAAACGCTTTACATACAGAGTATATCACATTTCGCTTTTTTCTTCAAGAAAAACCCGGGGCCGCCGCGTGTAAAACTTTCATAAATTGGGCTTGACTTTTCTGGGAAATATGCTATTATGGTCTCAGAACGATTCAACAGTTACTTAATCGTTAAATTCAAATCAAGTAAGGAGCCCTCTCTATGAAAAAGACCTATAAGATCGAAGTAGACTGCGCCAACTGCGCCAACAAGATGGAAGACGCCGCCAAGGCCACCGCCGGTGTAAAGAGCTGCACCGTCAATTTCATGGCTCTGAAGATGATCGTGGAATTCGAAGAAGGTGCCGATGTGAAGGCCACCATGCAGAATGTCCTGGCCAACTGCAAAAAAGTAGAGGACGACTGCGAGATTTTCCTGTGATGAAAGGAAATCGCATATGACAAAGAAGCAAAAAAGAGCGCTTTCTCAGATCCTGGCCTCTGCTGCGCTGCTGATCGTGATGCAGCTGCTGGGGGCTGCCGTTTTTGACCGGCTCTTCGGCGCTTTCGGGCGCTGGGTGCGGCTGGCCATTTATCTGGTGGACTACTGGATCATCGGCGGCGATATTCTGAAAAAGGCCTGGAAGGGCATTCGCAACAGGCAGATGTTTGATGAATGCCTGCTCATGGCCATTGCCACCGTCGGCGCTCTGGTCCTGGCCATTTACGAAAACGGCGACTATATCGAGGCCATTGCCGTCATGCTCTTCTATCAGATCGGCGAGCTGTTCCAGAGCTACGCCGTGGGCAAGAGCCGCCGGAACATCAGCGAGCTCATGGACATCCGCCCGGACTATGCCAACGTGGAGCGGGAGGGTGCCCTGGAAAAGGCAGACCCGGACGAGGTGGAGATCGGCTCCATCATCGTGGTCCAGCCCGGCGAGAAGGTGCCCATCGACGGCATCGTCACCGAGGGCAGCTCCACCCTGAACACCGCCGCCCTGACCGGCGAAAGCGTGCCCAGGGATGTGACCGTGGGCCAGGAGGTCATCTCCGGCTGCATCAACCTGTCCGGCCTGCTGAAAATTCAAACCACCAAGGAATTCGGCGAATCCACCGTCTCCAAAATTCTGGACCTGGTGGAGAACGCCTCCTCCCGGAAGTCCAAATCCGAGGACTTCATTGCCAAGTTTGCCCGGGTGTACACCCCCGCCGTGGTCTACAGCGCCATTGCCCTGGCCCTGCTGCCCCCCATCGTCTGTATGGCCATGGGTGCCGATGCCAACTGGGGCCAGTGGGTCTACCGGGCACTGACCTTCCTGGTCACCTCCTGCCCCTGTGCCCTGGTGATCTCCATCCCCCTGAGCTTCTTCGCCGGGATCGGCGGGGCCAGCCGGGAGGGCGTGCTGGTCAAGGGCTCCAACTATCTGGAGACCCTGTCCAATGTGACCACCGTCGTCTTCGACAAGACCGGCACCCTGACCCGGGGCGTTTTCGAGGTCACGGGCATTCACCACAGCCCCTATGAGGAAGAGAAGCTGCTGGAATACACCGCTCTGGCGGAAAGCGCCTCCTCTCACCCCATCTCCAAGAGCCTGCAATCTGCCTACGGCAAGCCCCTGGACCGGGACCGGGTGACGGATATTCAGGAGATCGGCGGCGAGGGCGTCACCGCCCAGGTGGAGGGCCACAGCGTGGCCGCCGGCAACCGGAAGCTCATGAAGCGCCTGGGCATTGCCTATCAGGATTGCCACAGCACCGGCACCATCGTCCATGTGGCCATTGACGGCAGCTATGCCGGCCACATCGTCATCTCCGATCTGCTGAAGCCCACCGCCAAGCCCGCCATGGAGGCCCTGCGCGCCGCCGGGATCACCAGAACCGTCATGCTCACCGGCGACATCGACGCCGTAGCCCAGGCCACCGCCAGGGAGCTGGGCATCGACACCGTCTACAGTGAGCTGCTCCCCGGAGACAAGGTCTCCAAGGTAGAGGAGCTCCTGGCCGGACAGCACAAGGGCAAGCTGGCCTTCGTAGGCGACGGCATTAACGATGCCCCTGTGCTCTCCCGGGCGGACATCGGCATTGCCATGGGTGCCATGGGCTCCGACGCCGCCATTGAGGCCGCCGATGTGGTGCTCATGGACGACGACCCCATGAAGATCTCCAAGGCCGTGAAGATCTCCCGGAAGTGCCTGCGGATCGTCCACGAGAACATTGTCTTTGCCATTGGCATCAAGCTGGCCTGCCTGCTGCTGGTCGCCATCGGCAAGGCCAACATGTGGGCCGCCATCTTCGCCGACGTGGGCGTCATGGTCCTGGCCGTCCTCAACGCCATCCGGGCGCTGATGGTTAAGAAGCTGTAAGTGCGTATAAGCGTATAAAGGAAGGCCGCTGCGGTTCATTCATTGCCGCAGCGGCCTGATTGTTTACTCCCGATCGTATCGCTTGTAGATGTACACCGCACCGCCGATGGCGCAGCCTGCCAGGACAACCAGCAGAATGGGCACAATGATGGGGATGCCGTGCTTCTTCGCAGGCTGTGCTTCCGGCTGGGTGGTCTCCGGGACGGTTGCCTCCGTGGTGGGAGCCGTGGTCTCCGTGGGGGCCGTGGTGGGCGCGGTGGTGGGGGCGGTGGTCTCCGCCACGGTGCGGCGGAAGGTGGCCTCAATGGTGTGGTTGGCCTTCACATTCGTAAAGGTATACACGCCCACGGAGCCGATGCTCTTGCCGTCCACCTTTACGTCCTCCACCTCGTAATCCTTATTGGCCACAACGGTGAAGCTGGCGCTCTTGCCGGACTGGACGCTGACCTTGCCGGACTGGGTAATGCTGCCGCCTGCCCCGGCAGAGGCCGTAATGGTGTAGCCGGTGGCAGAGGTGCCGGTATTGTTTCCGGCAGGCTTGGTGGTTCCTGTGGAGGCCCTCTTTTCAATGGTCAGCTTGGCCGTATTGCTGACGGCGGCGGTGTAGTTCCCGCCGGCGGCAATGGAGGCCCGGACATAGTAGGTGCCCACGGCAGAGGGGGGCGTCTTGGTCTCCCCCTGGGTGCACTGGCCGTCGGTATAATAGGTATAGGTCACGCTGCCCTTGAAGCTCTCGCCGTTGACCCCCGTCACCTTGGCTCCGCTCATGGGATGGGTGTTGCCGTCATGCTTGACGCTCTGGTCCGCCAGGGTGATGGTAGGCGCGGCGGGATTGATCTTGATGGTGGCCGTGCCGGTTACCGTGTCGTAGCCCTCCTGGGTCACCTGGTAGCCCACGGTGTAAGTACCGGCATTGGTATAGTTTGGCAGGGAAATCTGGGTGTACTCCCCGGACGTGCCCTCCCGGTAGCGGATGGCAGCCCCGGCAGGGACGGTCACGGACAGGCTCAGGGCCTTGCCGTCATAGGTCTTCTCCCCGCCCTGGACCTGGATCGCGCCGGTGGGGAAGCCCCCTTGCAGGGAGACCGTCAGGGCCTCGCTGACGGGGGAAGGCTCCGTCTTGTCATCCCCCGTAAAGTAGGCGTAGAAATAATAGGTCTTTCCCGGCTGCAGGTTCAGGAAGATCCGGCTCTCCACCCAGTCGCTTTCCGGCTTCCGGTCCGTGAAGCCGTAGGCATACTTCACCGTGCCCACGCCGCCGGTGGGCACCTTCAGGATCACGGAGTCCCCGGTCTTGTACTCCTGCTCCAGCTTGGGGGCCGCCTGGGTCGCCTTGGGGGCCTGCGTCGGTGCGGTCGTTTCCGTGGTGGGCGCCGTGGTCTGCGTAGTGGGCGGGGCCGTTGTGGTGGTAGTGGGGGCAGTGGTTTCCGTGGTGGGGGCCGCAGTCGTTGTGGTTTCAGGCTCAGAGGGCTTGCTGTCGCCGCCGTTTTGGGAAAGGGTCATAATGCCGCTCTCGCCGGAGACGATGGGCGCTCCCGTATAGGTCTCGGTGCCGTCCGAGACGGCGTTGGTCTTCGTCTCCTGGGGCAGGTACAGATAGATGCTGCCCGTTTCATCCGTCACAACGCCCTGCAGGCCGTAGCTCTGGTCCGGGGACAGGGCCAGGGCTGCGACGGCGGTGTCTGCCACCGGCTTGTTGTCCTTATCCGTCAGCTGGATGACTGTCTGGTACAGGGGCTTCTCTCCGTCGGTGATGGCGGTGCCAATGGTGGCTGCTCCGTCCGTTCCGGTGCCGCCGCCATCGTCCGTTCCCGCCTTGCCGCCAGTGAGCTTCAGGCTGCCGCCGGTGACCGTAATTACATTGGCTCCCACGGCATCGCTGCCGCTGCCGCCTGCCGTCTCTTTTGTACCGGGGGCGCCGTCGCCGCCGATGACCGTTACCGTGCCGCCGGTAACCGTCAGTCTGTTCGTCCCAATGCCGTTGGACTCGGTGCCGCCTTGAAGCGTCAGGCTGCCAGTACCGGATAGAATGACACCCTCATGACCGTAGATGGCCGCCTGGTCCACTGCCGTCAGGGCATTGCTGCCCACCAGGGTCAGTTTCAGGCCGCCGTCCGCCTCCAGGGCATTCTTGCCCTCCGGGGCCGCAATGGTCACGTTCACCAGCGTCACCTGGGCCTCGCCCTTGGTGCGCAGGGTATCGGCAGACGTCTCCACGTCCTTCGCCATGGCAACGGTGACAGGCTTGGTTCCGGTGATAACCAGCTCCTTGGCGTCCACATCATAATAGTAGTCCTCGCCGTCCTTCAGGTCCTCGCCGCTGATGCACAGCGCTCCGCTGTCCAGCCAGACGGGCTGGCTGATCTGGGCATTGTTCAGATATTCGGTGATCGCCGCCAGGGCGGTGTACTGGGGCGTTGCCTCCAGCTCCTTCTGGGCCGCCTCGGGCAGGGCATAAAAGCCCTCCTCCCACAGCCCACCGATGTGGGCATAGAGCGCCTGCTGCTCCGCAGCAGACAGGGTCTTGACGGTTTCCAGCGTGGGAAGCCCGTTGACCTTCTTTACAAAATCCGTATTCGTACCTGCCTCGGCAGCCGCCGGAAGCACCAGGCTCAGCGCCAGCGCCGCCCCAAGCAGCACGCGGAATCCTCTCAGACATTTCATAGAAGTTCCCTCCTTCTGGGTAATTTTCCGTCTACAGTATACCATATTCCCGGAAAAGCAACAATAGACAAACTGTGAACAAGACTTTCTTTTTCGGGAAAGGGGAAAATCTTATGGTTTTCTTAATGATTTCGTCTCCCCACTCGCCTCCACGCCCTATTGACTTCATTGCAGTTTATGGGTATAATACAGTCAGAATAATACTATCTTATTTCATGCAAGGAGGCGTAAAAATGAATATCCGTCCGTCAGCAGCGATCCGCCAGAACTACAATGAAATTGCCGATATGTGTCGAAAAACAGCAGAGCCCGTCTTTCTCACCAAAAACGGCGAGGGGGATTTGGTCGTTATGGACATTGAAACCTTCAACCGGCGGGAGAAAATGCTGAAGCTGAGAGAAGAACTGTTGACCGTCGAGGAAGACCGGCTGGCAGGCAGGTCCGGCTGCACTCTGGATGCGCTGGACGCCTACCTGGACGATGTGATCGCGCAGGTATAAGCCCATGGCAAGCAATCAAAAATATGAAGTTATTGTCTCCGACAGAGCCAAGAGAATGCTTGCATCGCACCTGCGTTTTCTGGCCCAGGTAAATCGGGATGCAGCCGCGGCAAAGAAGGCAGAGCTCATGGAGGCCATGCGCTCCCTGGAACACATGCCTCAGCGTTTTCCCTTCTTTCAGGAGGCATATATCCCGACGAATCGATACCACAAGATGTTCGTGGCAAAATGGTATCTTATCCTTTATCAGATTCAGGATGATACGGTTTTCATCGACTATATTCTCGATTGCCGGCAGGATTACAGCTGGCTTATCCCTTGAACCGCCGCCGACGCGATCGCGCGCCATTCCGGCCAAAGCGGGAAGTCCTTTTTGTATTTTTCTTTTTCAAAATCGCCGCCGTCTTTTTGGGGCGGCGATTGCTTTTTTCGCATACAGTCCCTATTTCCCGGAAAATAATCGGTTATTTTCGCTGTTTTTCGCATTTGCAGTTTTCGTTTTGTCAAGTAAAATTTTTCCGCTTTATCTTTTTGCATATTTTTAGACCTGTTTTCTTAAACTTTTCCTCCTGCAAAGCCTGCGATTTCTTACAAATTTTTAAGATTTGTGGACAAATTATGTCCGTATTGTGAACTCTGCAAAATTTTGCAGAGCTTTTTTGTGGAGTTTGTCCATTGATTTTGCAGCAGAAGTCGGCGATAATGTCGCCGTAGAAGTGGGGCATTATGCTCCTATTCGAAAAATTTTATATGTTTCAAGGAGGAGTCCAAATGATTAGCTTTTTGCTCTGCCTGGCAATCCTGATCGCGGGTTACTTCTTCTACGGCAAAGTCGTAGAAAATACCTTCGGCCCGGACGACCGTGAAACCCCCGCCGTGCGCATCAACGACGGCGTGGACTACGTGGTCCTGCCCCAGTGGAAGCTGTTCATGATCCAGCTGCTTAACATCGCGGGCCTCGGCCCCATCTTCGGCGCCCTGAGCGGTGCCCTGTGGGGGCCCATCGTGTTCCTGTGGATCACCTTCGGCACCATCTTTGCCGGCGGCGTCCACGACTATTTCTCCGGTATGCTGTCCGAGCGGAATGACGGTGTCTCCATTTCCGAGATCTCCGGCATCTACCTGGGCAAGACCATGAAGAACGTAATGCGTGTGTTCTCCGTGGTTCTGCTGGTCATGGTCGGCACCGTGTTTGCTGTTGGCCCCGCTGGTCTGCTGCAGCTGCTGTGCTCCAATGCCCCCGGCATTCTGAGCAGCAAGATGTTCTGGCTGATCCTGATCCTGGTCTACTACTTCATCGCCACCTTCCTGTCCATCGACAAGCTGATCGGCAAGATCTACCCCGTCTTCGGCATCTGCCTGATCGTCATGGCCGTCGGCGTAGGCCTGGGTATCTTCACCAAGGGCTACGAGATCCCCGAGATCTGGAGCCACTTCTATAACATGCATCCGCAGGGCACCCCCATCTGGAGCTTCATGTTCATCACCGTGGCTTGCGGCGCTATTTCCGGCTTCCATGCCACCCAGAGCCCCCTGATGGCTCGCTGCCTGAAGAGTGAGAAGCAGGGCCACTTCGTGTTCTACGGCGCCATGGTTTCCGAAGGCATCATTGCCCTGATCTGGGCTGCTGCCGGCTGCGCCCTGTACACCGGCGAAGAGCTGCTGGCCCTGGGCGGCGGCGGTTCCACCGCTGTTTACGACGTCTGCAAGAAGACCATGGGCGGCGTTGGCATCGCTCTGGCTATGCTGGGCGTTATCGCCTGCCCCATCACCTCCGGCGACACCGCTTTCCGGTCCGCCCGTCTGGTGCTGGCTGACTGGTTCCACATCGACCAGAAGGTCTGGAAGAACCGTCTGCTGCTGTGCGTTCCCGTTCTGGGCATCGGTGCCTTCCTGGGCATCGGCAACGCCCTGGGCAAGATCGACTATACCATCATCTGGCGTTACTTCAGCTGGACCAACCAGACCCTGGCTATGATCGTTCTGTGGTGTGCTTCCATGTTCCTGTTCTATGAGAAGAAGAACTACTGGATCACCGCCGTTCCCGCTACCTTCATGACCGCCGTATCCATTACCTACTTCATGCTGGGCAACGAGTGCCTGGGTCAGTTCCTGAACCCCGCCGGCGGCTTCAACACCGCTCTGGCTTACCCCGTTGGCATCCTCTTCGCCGCTCTGTTCCTGGGTATCTTCCTGTACTCCATCAAGAAGCGCGACGTAAAGCCCCAGTACGAGACCCTGGGCAAGTAATTTAAGTCCATAGAGAAGGTGGGGGAGGAAACTTCCCCGCCTTTTGCGTTTTTTAAAGGTGGGCAAATCGAAAGGCTCCCCTGAAAGGGGAGCTGTCAGCGCAGCTGACTGAGGGGTCTCGGCTTGGCCTCAAGCCAAGCCTCGCCGCAGGCGAAAACAGGCAATTTTCTTGCTATGATTCAGAACCCCTCAGTCTCGGCTGACGCCGAGCCAGCTCCCCTTTCAGGGGAGCCTAGCTCCATTTTCTTCAAAGTGAGGTATTCCATGATTTTTACTCCGAAACAGCTGGGCAGCACGGCCCTGGATAAGGCGACGCTTTCCGTTGACAAAAAATTCTGCAAGCGCTTCGGCCCCTGCGGCGTGGGCGATGAGGCCATTTACCTGAACAGCTTCTTCTTCGACCGGGTCTACTATGCGGCGCTGAAATCCGTGAAGCGTATTTTCAAGCGGGTCGCCATGAGCAAGGGCGGTTTTTCCGGAAAGGGCGTCTTCGGCGCCATCCCCTATCTGGTGGTGGAGCTGGACGACGGCACGGTGAAGCAGTGCAACTTCAAATACGAGCAGGATGTGGACCTTCTGCTGGCCCATATCGCCAAGATCCGCCCGGACCTGCCTACTCACAGCCTGGAGGCGGAGAAGCGCCTGAAGGAAAAGCAGGCGGCCATGGAGGCGAAATTTCTCAAGGAGCTGACTCCCAAGGCCCAGAAGGCCCGGGAGGAGCTGGAGGGTGCCAAGGCCTTCCTGGCAAGCTACCCGGAGGAGACCGCAGCCCTTTCCGTTGCCGCCAAGCGCAAGCGCAGCTCGGACCGCACCCGTCCCGCCTACCGCTGGGTGGCCCTGGCCATCATCGTAGGCGGCATTGTCTGCGGCATCTACGGTATCTATGAGCTCGTCAACCGCGACACCACCGGCCTGTACTTCACCCTGCTGGGTCTGGCAGCCGCCTTCCTGTTCTCCGGCACCCAGGTCATCCCCACGGCAAAGAACAACAAGAAGGCCGTCACCGCCGCCTGGGGCGCTTCCATTTCCGACATGGAAGCCATCCTGCCCGGGGACTTTCCCGTCCCTGCCCGCTATGCCCACCCCATCGTGCTGGACCGGATGATCCGCGTCCTCCGGGAGGGCCGCGCGCAGAGCGCCAAGGAGGCCCTGGCCGTTGTCAAGGAGGACCTGAAAAAGCTCAACGCCGACGTTCAGGTGGAGCAGGAGGAATACGACGAGGTGGTCGCCATCAAGCCCATGTTCCTGCTGCAGGAGTATAAATAGTAAGCCCGCAAAAAACGCCCCAGAGGGGCGGCAAAAAGCTTCCCCTCCGGGGGAGCTGGCAGGGCGAAGCCCTGACTGAGGAGGGGCGTTCTAGGCGAGAGCGGTAGGAAAAAATCATGCCTCTCAAGGGAGCCTTAGAACGCGCATAGTTCCTACCGCTCTCGCATCCAACGCCCCTCTTCCACCACCGCCTACGGCGGCGGTCCCCCTTCCCCGGAGGGGAAGGTTTGAAAAGCCCACAGCCCTTCCAAAATGTGGAAGGGCTGTGGGCTTCTTGTTCTTTGCTTAACCGATGGGCTCAAAATCCGCTGCGCCGTGCTTGCACAGGGGGCAGATGATGTCGTCGGGCAGTTCGTCGCCCTCGTAGATCCAGCCGCAGACCTTGCACACGAAGCCGTGCTTGCCCTCGGTTTCGGGCTTGGGCTTCACGTTCTTCTGGTAGTAGGTGTAGGTCATGGTCTCCGCGTCGGACATCACTCTGGCCTCGGTGACGGTGCAGATGAACATTCCGTGGGTATCCATATCCACGTAGCTCTCCACCTTCAAAGACATGAAGGAGTTGATATACCGGGGCAGGAAGGCAAGGCCATTGTCGGAGCGCAGGACCTCCATTCCCGCAAACTTATCCACAGTCCGTCCACTCTGGAAGCCGAAGCGCTGGAACAGAGAGAAGGGCGCGGACACATCCAGGCAGTTGACGTTCAGCACGCCGGTCTTCTGGATGGTGTGGAAGGAGTAGTTCTGCTTGTTGATGGTGACGGCGATGCGGTTGGGGGTGTTAGTCACCTGGCTGACGGTGTTGACAATGAGGCCATTGTCCCGGGTGCCGTCGTTGGTGGTGACCACGTACAAGCCGTAGCCGATGTTGAACAGGGCCGTCAGGTCGTTCTTGTTGGCGGTGGCATCCTGCTGGGCCAGATACTCCTTGCTCAGCTCGTTGGCCAGAGCATCCACCTGCTTGGCAGAGGTCTCATTCAGGGCGGAGAGGATGCGGACGGTGGTCTCCGTAAAGGTCAAATTTCTGCACTCCTCCAGCATCTTGCGCATGACCTTGGCGGCCAGAGGCGCCCAGGAGCCGTTCTCCATCAGGGCCACGGTGCGGTTGCGGAAGTTCCGCTCGGTCAGGTGGTGGATGAACTCCTTCATGAAGGGGAACACATCGGCGTTATAGGTGGTGGTGGCCAGAACCAGCTTGCTGTAGCGGAAGGCATCCGCCACGGCCTGGGCCATATCGCACCGGGCCAGATCGTGGACGATCACCTTGGGGCAGCCGTTGGCGCGGAGCTTGTCCGCCAGCTTCTCCACAGCGGCCTTGGTGTTGCCATAGACGCTGGTATAGGCGATGACCACGCCCTCGGTCTCCACGGTGTAGCTGGACCACAGGTCATACAGCCGGATATAGTGGCCCAGGTTTTCCTTCAGCACGGGGCCGTGGAGAGGGCAGATGGTCTGGATGTCCAGCGTGGCCGCCTTTTTCAGCAATGCCTGGACCTGGGCGCCGTACTTACCCACGATGCCGATATAGTACCGGCGGGCCTCGTCGTCCCAGGGCTCGTCCACATCCAGGGCGCCGAACTTGCCGAAGCCGTCGGCGGAGAACAGGACCTTGTCCAATACATCATAGGTCACAATGACCTCGGGCCAGTGGACCATGGGAGCCGCCACAAAGGCCAGGGTGTGCTTGCCCAGGCTCAGGGTATCCCCCTCCCCCACTACGATCCGGCGATCCTCATAGCAGGTGCCGAAGAAGGGCCCCATCATATTGAAGGCCTTGGCTGAGGAGACAATGGTGGTCTCGGGGTAGAGCTTCATGAAGTTGCCTACGTTGGCCGCATGGTCCGGCTCCATGTGCTGCACCACCAGATAGTCGGGCTTCCGGCCCCCCAGGACGGACTGAATGTTGTCCAGCCACTCGTGGGTGAAGTTCTTATCCACCGTGTCCATAATGGCGATTTTCTCGTCCAGGATCACATAGGAGTTGTAGGCCATGCCGCCGGGCACCTTGTACTGCCCCTCAAACAGGTCCACCTGATGGTCGTTGACGCCTACATAGCGAATATCATTGGTAATAAACATAAGCAAGCTCCTTTTATTTGCGATTGATTCTTGTTCTTATTATATCAACCGTCCCACCATTTGTATAGTGGCAATTTAGCAAAATTTTCAAAGGGAAATCTGTACAAAAATATCAATATCATGCAAGCTGCGCGCCGGGCCTTGCAGCTTGTCAAAAAAAGCCTCGCAGAGTTTGGCGGCGTAAGCCGACAAATAAAATCAAAACATTTTCTGTCGGGGCGCGTACCTGACAGAAAATACATCTCAGGCTGCGGAGTGTAGAATTTGTGTGCCGCAGGCGCGCAAATTATGCGCGCAGCAGACTGCAAAAAACTTGTCGGAAAAGCCCGTAAGGGATTTTTCGACAGTCTGAAAGGCCCGGCGCTGCGCGCCGGGCCTTCACTTTACAGCTGCGAATAGCCGAAGCTGTTGACCAGGGCGTCGATTTTCTGCCCGGCCTTGCAGTAGGGGCACTCCCGGTAGTCGTAGCTGGCGTAGCCGGGAAGGTCCTGAATGGTGTAGACCGCCCGGACGGGGTAGCCCTCCACCTGGTCTACGGCGCTGTAAATGGCCGCCACGCCCGCCACGGTGCCGCCGTAATAGGTGATGGCCTCCAGGGCGCGCTTGGCGGTATAGCCCGTGGTGACGGAAGCCATGAGCACCAAAACGTGCTTGCCCCGGATCATGCCCTGGGTATTGTCCCGGAAAATGATCTGGGAGTTGGCATTGTATTCCGGTTCCAGGATATAGATGGTCTCGTGGGCATTGATGGTGCGGAAGCCGCTCTTGGTCAGCTCCTGGGCAAGGCAGGTGCCCACCACACCGGTGCCGTCCAGGCACAATATGGTGTCCACAGGGGTGTCATTCACGAAATTGGCCACCAGCTGCCGCGCGCTGTCCTTGGCCTCGCTGAGGCGGGTCTTCTGATAGGTGATATCCACATAGTAATTGATGTGGGAGTGATTGGTCGCAAAATGGCCCCGGGCAACGCGAAGGGGTGCACTGCCATGGCGAATGGGCATCTTCATCAAAGTGATCATAGTTCCTGCCTCCGTAATCTGTGATAAATAAAAGGGTGTTTCGCGGCCCCCAATTGGGCATTTCGACGAAACACCTTACGGTTATTATACAGCTTCCGGCTTTCGGACGCAAGTAGGACTTCACTTCAAACCATCCAAAAATCTGTGCTTTATTTTGGGCACATTGCGCACACGGAGGGCCTTCTCCTGGCGGCAGAACTGCCGGGCAATGATGCGGCAGATCTTCCCCCGGCGGATCATCCAGTGAATCTTGCCGTAGCCCGCCCACATGACGCCGTCGGTCTCCCCCGGCTGGAGCCGGATCTCCTTCAGAGAAACGGGGTTTTTCAGGCAGTAGAAATCATAAAAGGTATTCCTGTCCTGCTCGCTGTCCAGCAGCTCAAAGCGGTCGGGGGCGGCTTCAATGCCGGTCTCCTCCCGCAGCTCCCTTTGAATCGCGGTCAGGCTGTCCTCTCCGGCCCGGGCCGCGCCGCCGGAATTCTCCCAGGTGCCTGGAAAGCTCTTCTCCGGAGCCCGCCGGGTCAGCAGCAGTCTGCCACGGCCGTCGTAGACCCAGACGCAGACCACCAGTCCATATTCCCCCGGTGCCCAGGGCGTGCCCCGCAGGTGTGTCTTCCCCGTCCTGCGGCGCTGGGCATCGTAGACATCATTCCATTCTTCCATGGCGCTTTACTCCGTTTTTTCCCGGTATACCTTGTTAAAGGAGAAGCCCCGGCCCGAGACCTCCGTGACCTGGGTCACCACCATGAAGCACTCCGGGTCAATGGCCCGGGCCAGATTTTGCACCCGATGCAGCTCCCGGGTGGCAACCACGCTGAGCACCACCTCCGTGGGCTCGTGAAGGAAGCCTCCCTCGCCGTGGAGCAGGGTCACCCCCCGGTCCGCATTGCAGAGGATGCTTTCGCAGATCTCCCTGGCCTTTTCGCTGACGATTTTCACTTCCGTCCGGCCCGTACCGGCGGTCAGGGTCTTGTTCAGGGTGAAATTCACGGAAATCAGCATGATGATGCCGTAGAGCAGGTCCTCCGGCGTGTGGAAGAACAGCTGGGACAGCATAATGGCGAAATCAAACAGCCACAGGCTTATGGGCACCGGGATGCCGAACAGCTTGTTCAGGATCAGCGGAGGGATATCCATGCCCCCCGTAGAGGCCCCGGCCCGGATGACGATGCCCAGGGCGATGCCCAGGCCCATGCCGCCGAACAGCGCGCACAGCAGCAGATCCTCCGTCACCCGGAAGTCCCCCAGCAGGGCCTGAACCCCCGACAGGAGAACCGGATAGAGCAGGGAGCTGAGCACCGTGGTCATGGCGAATTTCTTTCCAAGGATCGCCAGCCCCAGCAGCAGCATGGCCACATTGAACACAAAAACAAACCCGGAAACCGGGATGCCCCAAAGCTGTTGGGCCACCAGCGCCAGGCCCGTGGTCCCGCAGCTGATGAGCTGCCCCGGCAAAACAAACAGCACAACGATCACGGCATAGATCAGATTTCCCACCGCGATCCAGCAAAGCCCCGGCAAATTCTTCACAATTTTTTTCATGGTCTTCTCTCTTTTCTGTCAGAACATCCTGCCCTATTCTACCCGATTGCCCCCGGCTTGTCAACGCAGGAAACGCCCGGGGTGGGAAGATGGGCCCCTGCCTCAAATTCGCCAAAAATACATTCTATTATTTGTGCAACATTCTTTACAAATAATCCGAGCTTTTTCTTGCTTTTTTTGTGCAGGTATGATAAGATAAAACCGTAATTTCGGTAATCAAATATTTGCCCGGAGTGATGAGCATGGGGACAAACGGAGTTTACAACGCCGTCTGTTTTCCGTGCTTTTTTGCATCCGGCGCACACCAGGGGGAGGACTGAACCAATGGATACACGGCTGTACCAGGCCATACAGGCGAATCCGATCATTGCGGCCATCCGGGATGACGAGGGACTGGAGGGCTGCTTGAAGGCAGATGTTCAAATCGTGTTTGTGCTCTACGGGGACATTTGCAGCATCGGCAGGATCGTGGAGCGCATCAAGAATGCGGGGAAAATGGCCATCGTCCACGTAGATCTGATCACCGGTCTCTCCGGCAAGGAGATCTGCGTGGATTTTCTGCGGAATTCCACCCGGGCAGACGGCATCATCTCCACCCGGGTCAACATGATCCAGCGGGCCAAGGAGCTGCAGATGATCACCGTTTTCCGGGTCTTCGTCATCGATTCCATGGCGCTGGATTCCCTGCTCGGCGTCAAAAATCTCCGGCCGGACGCCATCGACATTCTTCCGGGGCTGATGCCGGGAATCATCCGCAAGGTGCGCGCGCTCACGGGGCTTCCCGTTCTGGCGGGAGGGCTCATCACCGAGAAGCAGGAGGTCCTCCAGGCGCTGGACGCCGGAGCCCTGGCCATTTCCAGTACGGCTCCCGCCGTCTGGCAGATGTAAGGAGGCGCTTATGTGCAGCAACACCAAGCAGCGAATTGCCGATGCCGTAGAGGAGCTGATCTCCACCCAGCCCGGCAGCCGGGTAACGGTCCAGCAGGTCATGGAGCTGACCCAGATGAACCGTCAGAGCTTCTATTACCACTATGAAGACATCAACGATGTTCTGCGCCTGATCGTCTGCCAGAAGGTTTGCGCACCTCTGGCCTTTGACCCGGAGGAAAACGCGGAAACCTGGTGCCGCCGGGGTCTGACCCTGCTCAGCGAGCAGCAGCCCCTGCTGCGGCGGATCTCCCGGGAGCTGGGGGATGAGAGAATGCGGGAGCTGATTCTGCTGGAGGTCCGCCCCCAGGTAGAGCGGCTGGTACCGGACCGCCCGGGCCAGGACCGGGCGCAGCGCAGCGTGGCGGTGGACGTGGTCTGCCAGAGCGTGCTGTTCTGCCTGCACGGAATGCTGCTGCGGCAGGAACCGGTGAACGTGGATGACTCCATGGAGCGCTTCCAGGCGCTGTTCGCCGTTTTGAATGTGGCATAGGGGGCTGTTCTATTTCTCCATGGCGTTCATAGATTGGCTATGGGCAGATTAAACAAATTTTATTTCAGCTTTAAAAAATAATTGTATTTTTTGACAGTATCCGAATTTTGTCTAATGACGAAACCCTTTCTCTCTGGTATAATCAAAAGCGTAAGAAGGATCTGGTGCAGTCCCCCGAAGCCGCTGCCCGGCTGCGGCTGATTCCGCCAGAGTTCCCACAGAAGCCCTTGCATAAATTCATCATCATACAAGGAGGACTTTTCTATGGCAAAGTACATTATGGCACTGGACGCCGGCACAACTTCCAACCGCTGCATTCTGTTCAATGAGCACGGGGAAATGTGCAGCGTCTCCCAGCGGGAGTTCACCCAGTTCTTCCCCAAGCCCGGCTGGGTGGAGCACGACGCAAATGAGATCTGGGCGACCCAGCTGGGCGTAGCCGTAGAGGCCATGCAGAAGATCGGCGCTACCGCCGCCGACATCGCCGCCATCGGCATCACCAACCAGCGTGAAACCGCCATTGTCTGGGATAAGGTCACCGGTGAGCCCGTTTACCATGCCATTGTGTGGCAGTGCCGCCGTACCAGCGAGTACTGCGACAGCCTGAAGGAAAAGGGCCTGACCGATACCTTCCGGGCCAAGACCGGCCTGGTCATCGACGCCTACTTCTCCGGCACCAAGATCCGCTGGATTCTGGAGAACGTTCCCGGCGTCCGCGAACGGGCGGAGCGGGGCGAGCTGCTGTTCGGTACCGTAGAAACCTGGCTGATCTGGAAGCTGACCGGCGGCAAGGTCCATGTTACCGACTATTCCAATGCCTCCCGGACCATGCTCTTCAACATCAACACCCTGGAATGGGACGACGAGATCCTGTCCGAGCTGAACATTCCCAAATGTATGCTGCCTACCCCCATGCCCTCCAGCTGTGTCTACGGTGAGACCGATCCCTCCCTGCTGGGCGGCCCCATCAAAATCGGCGGCGCGGCCGGCGACCAGCAGTCCGCCCTGTTCGGCCAGGCCTGCTACCACCCCGGCGAGGCCAAGAATACCTACGGCACCGGTGCCTTCCTGCTGATGAACACCGGCGAGAAGCCCGTCTTCTCCAGCAACGGCCTGGTCACCACCATCGCCTGGGGCCTGGACGGCAAGGTTGAGTACGCACTGGAAGGCTCCGTCTTCGTGGCCGGTGCCGCCATCCAGTGGCTGCGGGATGAGCTGAAGCTCATCGAATCCGCCCCCGATTCCGAATACTACGCCGGTAAGGTAAAGGACACCAACGGCTGCTATGTGGTCCCCGCCTTCACTGGGTTGGGCGCGCCCCACTGGGATCAGTACGCCCGGGGCACCATCGTGGGCATCACCCGTGGCGTCAACAAGAATCACATCATCCGCGCCACCATGGAATCCCTGGCCTATCAGGTCAACGACATTCTGGTGGCCATGCAGGCCGACTCCGGCATTAAGCTGGCGGCTCTGAACGTGGACGGCGGTGCCTCCGCCAACAACCTGCTGATGCAGATGCAGTCCGATATCTCCGGCGCTCCCGTGCAGCGTCCCACCTGCGTGGAGACCACCGCCATGGGCGCGGCCTACCTGGCAGGTCTGGCCGTTGGCTACTGGGCCAGCAAGGAAGACGTTGTCCACAACCGGGCCATCGACCGGGTCTTCCATCCCGAGATCAGTGAGGAAGAGCGCGCCGAAAAGGTCAAGGGCTGGAACAAGGCCGTGAAGTGCGCCTACGGCTGGGCAAAGGACTGAGCACAATTATCGCGATCCCCGAATTTTCTCCGGGGGGCGCATCCCCCCGGAAATCCCACGGAGCCGAATTTGAAACAGAAAAAGAATCCGCGTCAATGATTTAGGGAGGTCAATAAAATGTTACCGTATATTGCTGAGTTTTTGGGCACCATGATCCTGATCCTCTTGGGCGACGGCGTTGTCGCCAACGTAAACCTGAATAAATCCGGCATGAAGGGTGCCGGTGCCGTTCAGATCACCATTGCCTGGGGCCTTGCCGTTATGGTTCCCGCCTTTATCTTCGGTCAGGCCTCCGGTGCCAGCTTCAACCCCGCGCTGACCATTGCTCTGGCTGTGGGCGGCATGTTCGATTGGGCTTTGGTTCCCGGCTACATCGTTGCTCAGATTCTGGGCGGTATCGTGGGCGGTATCCTGGTTTACGTTCTGTTCAAGGATCAGTTTGACGCCACGGAAGATCCCGGCACCAAGCTGGGCGTCTTCTCCACCGGCCCCTCCGTCCCCAACACCGGCCGCAATATCCTGCAGGAAGCCATCGCCACCTTCGTTCTGGTGTTCGCCATCTGCGGCATGAATCAGGTTCCCGGCCTGGATGCAGGCATGGGCAAGCTGCTTGTCTTCGGCATCATCGTATCCATCGGCATGTCCCTGGGCGGCCTGACCGGCTATGCCCTGAACCCCGCCCGTGACCTGGGCCCCCGGATCGCCCACGCCATCCTGCCCATCAAAGGCAAGGGCGACAGCAACTTCAAGTATGGCCTGGTGGTTCCCATTGCCGGCCCCATCCTGGGCGGCATCGCGGCAGTTCTGCTGTACAACGCAATTCCCTGGTAATTCGTAAATATCTTCTGCTCTTAGTGTAAGTGTCGGGCAGCCCACCCCTCCTACCGGAAGGTTTTCTTGGGCTGCCCGATTTTATTGAAGGAGGCGTTCCATGTGTACGATGTAATCATAATCGGCGCGGGTGTCACCGGCTGTGCGGTGGCCCGATATCTGTCCCGCTATCAGAGCAGCGCCCTGGTGCTGGAGCGGGCGGAGGATGTGTGCTGCGGCACCTCCAAGGCCAACAGCGCCATTATCCATGCAGGCTTTGACGCTGCCCACGGCAGCCTGATGGCCAAGATGAACGTTCAGGGCAACCGGATGGTGCCCGGGCTGGCGAAGGAGCTGGATTTTCCCTTCCGGATGAACGGCTCACTGGTGGTATGCATGTCCGAGGAGGATATGCCAAGGTTACAGGCCCTCTATGAAAACGGCGTGAAAAACGGCGTGGAAGGGCTGGAGATCGTGGATGCCCAGCGGCTCCACGAGTTGGAGCCCAACGTCAGCAAAAACGCCGTTGCCGCCCTGTGGGCTCCCACCGGCGGCATTGTCTGCCCCTTCAATATGACCATCGCCCTGGCGGAGAACGCCAATGCCAACGGCGTGGACTTCCGGTTCAACACAAAGGTCACGGGCTTTACCCGGGGCGAGGAGGGCTGGACCGTCCACACGGAGCAGGGCGACTTCCGGACGAGGTATGTTGTCAACGCGGCAGGCGTCTATGCCGATGTGCTGCACAACATGGTCTCTGCCCGGAAGCTGCACATCACCCCCCGCCGGGGGGACTACTGCCTGCTGGACAGGCAGGTAGGCGGCTTCGTCAGCCACACGGTGTTCCAGCTGCCCGGGAAGCTGGGCAAGGGCGTTCTGGTGAGCCCCACCGTCCACGGCAACATCATCGTCGGCCCCACCGCCATCGATATTGAGGACCGGGACGGCACCAATACCACCGCCGCAGGCCTGGAAGAGCTGATCGCCAAGGCTGGCATTTCCGTGGACAACCTGCCCATCCGCCAGACCATTACCAGCTTTGCCGGACTGCGCGCCCATGAGGATCACCACGAATTCGTCATCGGGGAGGCGGAAGACGCCCCCGGATTCGTGGACTGCGCCGGAATCGAATCCCCCGGCCTGACCTCCGCCCCTGCCATCGGTCTGACCGTGGCGGAGCTGCTGCGGGAGAAGCTGGGCCTGCGGGAGAAGGAAGATTTTATCGCCACCCGGAAGGGCCTGCTCGATCCCAAATCCCTGACTTGGGATGCCTATCAGGCCCTGATCCGGGAAAATCCCGCCTATGGGCAGATCATCTGCCGCTGTGAGCAGGTCACCGAGGGCGAGATCATCGATGCCATCCGCCGCCCCCTGGGAGCCAGGAGTCTGGACGGCGTCAAGCGGCGCACCCGGGCCGGCATGGGCCGGTGCCAGGCGGGCTTCTGCTCTCCCAGGGTCATGGAAATTCTGGCCCGGGAGCTGGGCGTAAGCCAGGCGGAGATCACCAAATGCGGCGGCGCGTCCCGCCTCATTGTGGGCGTTAACAAGGACAGTCTTGAGGAGGTGCGCGAGGGATGAAATATGAGATCGTGATCATCGGCGGCGGCCCCGCCGGTCTGGCCGCGGCCATTGCGGCCTATGATGCCGGCTGCCGCAGCATTCTGATCCTGGAGCGTGACAACCAGCTGGGCGGCATCCTGAACCAGTGCATTCACAACGGCTTCGGCCTGCACACCTTCGGCGAGGAGCTCACCGGCCCGGAATACGCCGCCCGCTTTGCCCGGCAGGTACTGGACCGGGGCATTGCCTACAAGCTGAACACCATGGTGCTGTCCATCGGCGAGGACAAGAAGATCACCGCCGTCAACCGCACCGACGGTCTGATTGAAATCGAAGCCACCGCCATCATCCTGGCCATGGGCTGCCGGGAGCGGAGCCGGGGCGCGCTGAACATCCCGGGCTTCCGCCCTGCGGGCATTTACTCCGCCGGTACGGCCCAGCGGCTGGTGAACATCGAGGGCTTCCTGCCGGGGCGCAGAGTGGTCATCCTGGGCAGCGGCGATATCGGCCTGATCATGGCCCGGCGCATGACCCTGGAGGGGGCCAAGGTTCTGGTGGTTGCGGAGCTGATGCCCTATTCCGGCGGACTGAAGCGGAACATCGTCCAGTGCCTCAATGACTTCGGCATTCCCCTGAAGCTCAGCCATACGGTGGTGGACATCCAGGGCCGGGAGCGGGTCACCGGCGTGACCATTGCCGAGGTAGGCCCGGACCGGAAGCCCATTCCGGGTACGGAAATTCACTACGACTGCGATACCCTGCTGCTGTCCTGCGGCCTGCTGCCGGAGAACGAGCTTTCCCGGGGCATGGGCGTGACCATCTCCCCGGTGACCAACGGTCCTATCGTGGACGAAAGCCTGCAAACCAGCATCCCCGGCGTGTTCGCCGCGGGCAATGTGCTCCATGTGCATGATCTGGTGGACTTCGTTTCCGAGGAAGCCGCCGCAGCCGGTCGGGCGGCCGTGCGATATCTGGCAAACGGGCCCCAGGACCGGGACCGGGAAATCCCCATCACCTTCGAGGGCGGCCCCAGATATACGGTGCCTGCCAGCATCGATCCGAAGCGTGTGGAAGGGGATCTGGTCATTCGCTTCCGGGTGGGCGGCGTTATGAAGAACCGCCGCGTCCGGCTGTATCTGGATGACGAAGCGGTGGTCAGCCGCAAGCGCCCCGTCATGGCCCCCGGCGAGATGGAGGAGCTGAAGCTGACCCAGGCGGCTCTGGCGGCCCATCCGGATCTGAAGCAGATCCATATTGCAGTGGAGGAGGCGTAACCGTGGAAAAACGTGAATTGACCTGTATCGGCTGCCCCTTGGGCTGCGCCATTACCGTGACGCTGGAAGGCGGCGAAGTAAAGGATGTGACAGGCTTCACCTGCAAGCGGGGCAAGGAATACGCCTGCAAGGAAGTGACTGATCCCACCCGCATCGTCACCAGCACCGTCCGCCTTACCGGCAGCAAGACCGGCGCGGCAGTGGTCAGCTGCAAGACCGCCCAGGATATCCCCAAGGGAAAGATCTTTGCCGTCGCCGCGGCGCTGAAGCAGGTGGTGGCCAAGGCCCCGGTGGAGATCGGCGATGTGCTGCTTGCCAACGTCGCCGGAACCGGCGTGGACATTGTCGCCACCAAGGCCGTGGAGTAAGCAAAATACTCTTTTTTTGCAGTAAAATATTGGAGCGGGCCTGCGCCCGCTCCATTGCTTTCTGTGCCTTCCCGTTCGTTCCGCAATACAGGCACATTTCCTTGCGTTCCAATATTGCGGCACAGCCTCCCCCAACACGCGAAACGGCATGCAGAAATTGAGGATGCGATAAAACAAGAATAAGCATGCCATTGTGCGCACTGGGTGCTTAGCTGTGCCGCAGGGCGCCGGTATCATACCGATCCGAAAATTGAGGAAAATCGGCGCTTTTCAAAGCGTTCCGTATCATACCGTTCCTGCTCAAGAGCTTAACACAAAAGCTTCCGAAAAACAATTAGCTGGCTGCATAGTGTTTCAACGATTTTTTCCGGCGCGCCGTCCGACCGGAAGCCCCGCCGGGAGAAAGCATTCCGGGATCTCCCTTCCAGATAACCGGGGATTTATTTCTTATTCATCTCTTCATTGTTGGGATTCTGATATGCGTGATCCTCCACATATATCATCATGCGGTTGCGCAGTACCATATAGAAAAGGATGGCAAGCATACTGCCGATTGTGCCCAGAAGCGGATATGCATCGTTTACTCGCAATTTTTGCGCTGTCCATACGATAATACCAATCCACGCCACAACGCACAGGACAATCGTTGCAATATGTTCTTTCAGCCATTTTTTCTTGAAAAACGCTATCTTTTCTTTCAGCGTAAATGTACTGTTATCCAGTGCAGTCACAAGATTACTGTCGGCAGCTTTCTTGAAGTCCTCTGTGGCAAGCCGTTCTCCGCTTACAAGTTCGTTGATGCTGACACCGAATTCTTTTGACAGCAGCGACAGCATTTCGACATCGGGCATATAGTTACCGTTCTCCCAGCGGGAAATGGTTTTGTTGGTCACTCCGAGCTTCTCTCCGAGCTGTTCCTGCGTCAATCCTTTCTCTTTCCGCAGAGCAGCGATAAATTTTCCTATCTTTATTTGATCCATTTTTATGTACCTCCGAAGACAAGTATAGCCCGGCTTTCGCAAAAATTCCTCCCCGCAAACAGCGAATGCGTTACCCACAGGCAGCGAAACGCATTTTCCGTGTATATGTCACATTGACATAACCAAATATAAGAACCTGCACAATCCCGATTTGTTTGACCCTTCACGCCTTATGCCCGCCGATCTGCGCATTACGGTCTTTTGCCGTTGCGCCTTCTTCAAGATTCATCGCCTTGAGGATGGCGTTCTTCCCGTACTTCTTCTTGATGGCGAGAGCCGCTTTCTGTTTTTCCTCTTCGGCAGCATAGTCGGTGAAGAGGTCAAGCTGGACAGCGCCGTCGTTTTTCTTCGGTGCTTCGGCTTCCGGCAGGACATGATTTGCCACAACATACATACGGCGGACAAGCAGAT
>UQGU01000038.1 GCA_900540635.1 uncultured Eubacteriales bacterium
CGTGCCGCTACATCATCCACACCGTGGGCCCCGTGTGGAACGGCGGTAAGTACGGTGATCGGAAAAAGCTCGCCTCCTGCTACCGGACGAGCCTTGCGCTGGCGAAGAAGTACGGCTGTGAGACGGTGGCATTTCCGCTGATCTCCTCCGGCGTTTTTGGCTATCCAAAGGATCAGGCGCTCCGCGTGGCGGTGGACACCATCAGTGAATTTCTCGCAGAAAACGACATGACTGTGTACATCGTCATTTTCGACCGCGCGGCGTACCAGATCGGCAACAAGCTGTTCGCGGACATCGCCGCCTACATCGACGACCACTATGTGGATGCCCACACCGACTCCCGCCGGGAGCGGACGCGCCGGATGGGCGTCGTCGAAAGCCGGATGCTGACCGCCTACGAGGACGCGCCCATGGCGGCCTCTGGGCTGGACGAGGCGCTTGCGCATCTGGACGCCGGATTTTCGGAGACGCTATTGAAGCTCATCGACCGCAGCGGAAAAAAGGACGCAGAGGTCTACAAGAAGGCCAACGTAGACCGCAAGCTGTTCTCGAAAATCCGCAACAACCCGGACTACAAGCCCTCCAAGCCCACGGCGGTGGCCTTCGCCATCGCGCTGGAGCTGAATCTGCGCGAGACGCGCGACCTCATTGCCCGCGCGGGCTACGCCCTGAGCCCCAGCAGCAAGTTTGACGTCATCATCGAGTATTTCATCATGCAGCGGAACTACGACATTTTCAAGATCAACGAGGCGCTGTTCGCTTTCGACCAGAGTTTGCTGGGGGCGTGAGGAATGAAAATTATACTCAGCCGAAAAGGTTTTGACTCTGCGAATGGCGGCATCGTCAGTCCCATTTTTGAAGATGGTACAATGGTTTCGTTTCCCATTCCCAGCGATGATGAGGATACATATGATTCTCTTTACTACAACGGAATTCAGTATTCTCAAATATTGCGAGATCTGCGATATAAGGGCGGAGACCACTGTCATCTGGACCCTGATTTAGATTTAGGGCGACGTAGGGAGCGTATCGACGGATGGTTCCCCGCATTTGGGCAGCGAAATGCCGCGGCTGCTTACTTGAAGAATATCGGTGTTGCACAGGGAGACATCTTCCTGTTTTTCGGGAATTTTCACTTTGTGGAATATCAAAACGGAACATACCGATATTTGCGGGATCGTAGTGACTTTTACCGGGGAAAAGACCTCCAGGTGATTTGGGGATACCTTCAGGTTGGAAAGATCATCTCTGCGCCTGAAGAACAGAGAAAAGTTTGGTGGCATCCGCATTCGTCTAATGGCAGGGCGGACAACTCAACAAATGTGATTTTCAAAGCAGCAGAAAGACTTTCTTTGGATAAAAGCAAGCCTGGCGCAGGAGTACTGCGCTTTGATAAAAAGCGGGTATTGACTCTGAAAGGTGCCACAAAGGCAACTTGGGCGAGGAATGAAGTATATGATGAGACGCACATATACGGGAAGAGATCAAATTACGCTAAAAATCCTGATAGAGGATTGTACTACGCAGGTATTTGGCAAGAGCTTGGTTTGAAAGAATCTGATGCCTGTACGGAATGGGCAAGAAATATACTTTTGTAATAGAAGGAGCGTGAGCAACAAATGATTACAGATGAACAAATACGCTTATTCTCACAATATTGTTCAGAAAACTTTGGAACAGAGCTAAAAAGCGTTCGTAAAAGCGAGCGTTATCGGTCTCTGCCCATATGTGTTCTTGATTGTGTTTATTCATTGAGGACTAAATATTTTGCAGTGACTGTTCCTGTTCTACAACGGTATGCCGATACATATATGGGAGGTAATCTGTACGCTGGGCAGGATACATTATCTGATTTCATTACTCACATAAAGGAATTTAGCGATTGCTCTGAATTTGCAAAGACTGTACTAAAAAATAATCAAGTCTTAAGCGGTCGAAATAAAGCTGAAGTATGCTATGAGATTGCAACAAAATTACATGAGCTCTTGAACATGGATACATTTGATGATTTTCGCAATTTTGAAAAGGAAGCTCTGCTTGAAATTGTTTTGCGATCAGTGAGAGGAATGGGAGACGCCGGGGTAAATTATATGTTCATGATGGCAGGAGATCCTAACCGATGCAAACCGGATGTTCATATTCACCGCTGTATAAAAAATGCCCTTGGCACCGATGTTCCAAATAACAAATGCCAGATACTGTTCAGAGAAACTGTCAAAAAACTAAAGGATAGCGGCTATCCTGACTTGACAGTCAGGAATTTGGATAGTGTAATTTGGAATAAATATCACAAGAACCGGTCGATATTCTAAATGTCGCCTGTCAGGCGACCAAACCCTCCTTCGGATGCGCTACAATGTGAGCACAGACAAACGAAGGAGGGCTTTTTTATGACGGAATTGGTTTTTATTTTGGATCGCAGCGGCTCTATGTCTGGGCTGGAGGCGGACACCATCGGCGGCTTCAACTCCATGATCGAAAAGCAAAAGAAGGAGGCCGGGGAGGCGGTGGTCTCCACGGTGCTTTTCGCCAACGGCAGCTCGGTCATCCACGACCGCCTGCTGCTGGGCGAAGTGCCGCCCCTGACGGAGAAGGAGTATTTCACCTGCGGCTGCACGGCGTTGCTGGATGCCGTGGGCGGCGCCATCCACCACATCGGCAACATCCACAAGTACGCCCGTCGCGAGGGCGTGCCGGAAAAAACGATGTTCATCATCACCACCGACGGCTACGAAAACGCCAGCCGCCGCTACGATTACGAGCATGTGCGCCGCATGATTGAGCGGCAGAAGGAGAAGTACGGCTGGGAATTCCTGTTCTTCGGCGCAAACATCGACGCGGCAAAGGAGGCGGCACGTTTCGGCATCGGTGCGGACCGCTCGGTGAACTACAAGTGCGACGAGGCGGGCACGGCGCTCAATTATGAGGTCATCAGCGAGGCCGTGTGCAGCGTCCGCGCCGCCCGGCCGCTCAGCGCCGACTGGAAGCGCCGCATCGACGAGGACGTGCAGAAAAGAGGGAGGTAAGCGTATGTACGGCGCGATTTTGGGCGACATCGTGGGCAGCCCCTACGAGTTCGACTGCAACAACTATAAGGCGAAGGATTTCCCCCTGTTCAGCCGCCGTTCCGACTTCACCGACGATACGGTGATGACGCTGGCGGTGGCGAAGGCGCTGCTCAGCACCCGTGGGCAAGACGATACCGCCATCAAAGCGGCACTGGTGCGGGAGATGCAGCAGCTGGGCCGCGCCTACCCCGACCGGGGCTATGGCACCCATTTTGGCAGCTGGCTCTATGAGGATAATCCGCAGCCATACCACAGCTATGGCAATGGCAGCGCCATGCGGGTGTCATCTGCTGCATGGCTGGCGAAGGACATGGCGGAAACACTGCATCTGGCGCGGCTCACCGCCCAGGTGACCCACGACCACCCGGAGGGCATCAAGGGCGCGCAGGCCACCGCCGCGGCCATCTTTCTCGCCCGCACAGGTCACGGAAAAGAGGAAATCAAGGCGTATGTGGAGCGCGAGTTTGGCTACGATCTCAGCCGAACCTGCGAGGAGATTCGCCCCACCTACCATCATGTAGAGAGCTGCCAGGAAACCGTGCCGCAGGCTATTATTGCATTTCTGGAAAGCACAGATTTTGAAGACGCGCTGCGCACGTCGGTGTCCCTCGGCGGCGACAGCGACACCCTCGCCGCCATCACCGGCAGCATCGCTGAGGCGTTCTACGGCGTGCCGGAGGAACTGCGGCACGAGTGCCGCAAACGCCTGACACCGGAACTGGCGGAGATCCTGCGCCGGTGGGAAAGCACGCTTTACAACGAAAAAAACTGTGGTAGAATTTGAAATGGAGAACAAAAATAAGGAGGGGCTTCCATGGCGATTCTGAACTTTTCCGATGTGCTTAAAAATGTGGGGCTTGACCCGAAAGATGTCAAGCTGATCCGGCATGCATTATCTGACGAACGTTTCAGAGAATGTTATAAAGCCGGTATGGCGCATGAATATACACAGCACCAAAAAGACGGGTTCAGCAAAGGATATTCCTACTGGATCACATTCATCAGCGATGGCGGTACATACGCGAGACTGCATTCTTGTTATCGTGTCAATGGTTCTGTGCCTGATACACCGGATGTATGCCCTGCCGGATTACCTGACTGTGAAGCCATGGAATACCGTGGCGAAATGGCGTTTTTTGATTTGCAATATGTGGATTTGCTGAAAGAGTACGAGGGAAAGCTGGTGATTGACTGGGGCGGTTCAGCTCGGATGTGGCATCAAAAAGCTACCACCGAAAAGCCCATCGTAGCAATTGAGTCAAAGGACCAGAAGCCTTTTGTGGGATTTGAAAATCTTATTCTATCCTTCGATGAACTAAAAGAAGTTGTCGAAAACGATACGGACTATGAGCTGTGGCAGGCGGCCATGGCTGCGGTCAATGCGGTCTATCTGATTGTGGACACCAAGACGGGAGACAGATATGTGGGCTCGACCTATGGCTATGACGGCCTGCTGGGGCGTTGGTCTGTCTACGTCGCTACGGGCGGTCACGGAAACAACAAGGGAATGATCAGCCACTTGAAGTCTGTAAATCATAGTTGCCACGATTTGCAGTTTTCAGTGTTGCAGGTTTTGTCCAAGGCACTTCCAGACAATCAAATTATTGATGCAGAGACTCTTTGGAAGAAAAAGCTGCTGACCTATGAACCATTCGGAATGAATCAGAACTAATCTTCCTTGCAGTATCCTCTGGATAATATATAGCTCCCAAATTCCTTTGGCAAAGCGACTGTTTCAGCCCGCTTTTCAAGTAGGGCGGCAAATCCCATCAAGCGCCCTCCGAAAGACGCGTGACGGCAAAAAATCAGCCATAATCAACCTTTAAAACAGCAAAAAAGCAAAGGGGCATGTGTCTTAACGGCACATACCCTTTTTGTCAGCAACCCTTGTCCGGCAACTGCCATATTATTTGTTTCGTGAAACCTGTTTTATGGACAGCTACCCGCAGCCCGGTTTTTTTGTATGAGATAGATTATTCGTCATGCTTTAACAGACGGGAATACCCCTTTCCGTACTGCACGCACCGGGACACCCGGCTCAGAGTGGCGGAGGAAATGTCCGACTGGGCGATGACCTGATTGTAGGTGTTGCCTTCCAGCAGCAGCTTGGCAGCGAAGAGCCGTTCAGCCATCTTCTCAATTTCCTTGCGTGTGCACAGATCGTCAAAAAGCTCCTGGCACTGCTCCCGGTTTTCCAGGGAGACAATGGCGTCGTACAGCGCGCCGATTTTTTCCTGCATCTCCAAAACGGATATCCTCCTTGTCTGACCTGTAATTATTTTACCATAAATTCTCAAAGAGTCAATCTTTGTAGTAGTCCATTTTTTGTTCCAGCTTTTGGAACAGCAGGGTCAGCAGTCCGGAAAACAGCAGGTAGAATGCGCCGGTGTAGAACATGGGCCAGATAAGACCGTCGCTTTTGATAAAGGCTTGGCCCATCCACATGATCTCGTAAACCGCAATGACCCGGGCCAGAGAGGTGTCTTTGACCAGGGTAATGATCTCATTGCCCATGGAGGGGATGATCCGCTTGATGACCTGCACCAGAAGAATATGGAAAAAGATCTGGCGGCTGTTCAGGCCAAGAGCCTGCCCGGCTTCGATCTGCCCTTTTGGGATGCTTTCAATGCCGCCCCGGTAGATCTCGCTGAAATAGCAGGCATAATTGATGGCGAAGGCCAGAATGACGGCGGTAAAGCGCCCCATGGCCGGGAGTCCGAACAGGAGCCCCGGGCCATAGAAGACGACGATCAATTGCAGCATCAAAGGTGTACCACGGATCACCCAGACAATGCCCTTCATCAGCAGCCGCAGGGGAGAAAAGCCGCTCATGGTGCCAAAGCATACGAGAAGCCCCAGTGGGATGGAAAAGGCCAGGGTCAGCAGGAAGATATTCATGGTCTGGCCGAAGCCCTTCAGCAGGGTCAGGGTGACGGTGGTAAACTGACTCATATTACTTCACCAGGGTCAGGCTGTATTTTTCTGCCAGTGCGTCCAGCGTGCCGTCGGCCATGAGCTCGGCCATGATCTCGTTGACCTTGGCGGTCATGTCGCTGTCCTTCCGGAAGCCGATGCCGTATTCTTCGCTGCTCAGCTCACAGGCAATGGCCAGGTCGGGATAGCCGGTGCCCTCTCCGGTCATGGCGTTTGCCATGGTGATGTCGATCACGCAGGCATTGGCAGTACCGGCGGCCACCTCCATCAGGGCGGAGGACTGGGACTGGACGGCGGTGTAGTCCGTGATATCCATGGCCTTCAGTTCCGCTTCACCGGCGGAACCGGCTTCAACGGCAAAGGTGAGGGTCCGCAGCAGTTCAATGGCATCGTAATCTGGGGCGGACAGCTTGTTCATGACGACCACCTGGGCGTTCTTGACATAGGGATTGGAAACGGAAGCATTGAGCTTGACCTCGTCCGTAATGGTCATGCCGTTCCAGATGCAGTCAATGGCCTTGGACTCCAGCTCGAAGAACTTGTTGTCCCAGTCGATTTCCACAAATTGGGCTTCCACACCCAGCTTCTCGGCGACGGCCTGGGCAAATTCGGCATCAAAGCCGGTCCAGCTGCCGTTTTCATCCTGATAGTCCATGGGTTCGTAATCCGTAATGCCCACGACCAGAGTGCCTTTCTTCTGAATGTAACTCAGGTCGGAATCGTCGGCTTTCTTTCCACAGGCGCAGCACAGGAGTGTCATGCTGATGGCAAGTATGGCAGCAATCAGTTTTTTCATAGGGATCCTTCCTTTCTCTTCTGGGGAGCATTTTTTCTTGATGGCTGCATTATACTTTATCTCGCTAAAGCTGTAAAGTGCTAATTTCAAAAAATGTGAGAATTGGGGAAAAGCACAAATGCAAGAAAAAGAAAACTGCTATTTTACTGCAAAATGCCCAGCGGGTTTGCCCGGCAGAGAGAAAAAAAGGGCGATAAAGCTCGGGAAAGTTGATTTTTTCCGGTTTTGCGGGTATACTGAAAAAAAGCAAATTCGAATGGGATGAAAAATACCCCAATTCTATTATAAAACAGAAGGAGTGACTTCTATGAAACGATTATTCGCGCTGCTGCTGCCATTGTGCCTGCTTCTGGCGGGGTGTTCCCGGAATACGCAAACCCTACAGGAAGAGGTGGACCGGCTGAAGCGGGAGAATACGGCCTTGCTGGAAACCATTGACCGTCTGCAGGAGCAGCTGTCAGCATTGCAAAGTACGTCTCTGGAGAGCTGGAGTCTGGAGGCAAGAGGCGCAGATGCTGCATCGCCGGTCCAGATCCTTTTCACAGCCCGGCCCTGCGCCCGGCCGGATGGCCAGACGGCCCAACTGCTGGTGACGCTGGACGGGGAGGAGATCACCCGGGCAGACTGCCTGTGGGACGGAGAAAACTACACAGCTGCCGCCTCTTTGCTGCCGGAAAACGGCTACGGCTATTATTGCCTGCTTGCAGATGGGGAGAGAGAGCCGGAACGGATCCTTCTGAGTACGCCGGTCAGCCCGGCGGTGCCCAAGCTGACCTATCTCGCCGGAAGCCTGGAAGCCTATGCCAACGCCTTGACCCAGCGCGTCGCCGTTCAGGACGGTGTGATCGGTGCAGACGTAGCTGTGGCGGTGCAGACCCCGCTGATTTCTCCGGATGGAAAACCCGTGTCCCTGGTGTTGGCAAAGCTCAGCTGGCAGCAGGAGGACAGGGTCCTCTCCGAAGAGATCCTGAATCTTCAGGAAGGGGAGACGGAGGGAAGCCTGACAGGCCAATTCTCGCTCCGCCTGGAAGCACCGCCCATGGAGGACGGAACGGCCATCGACCTGGTGCTCACCGCGGAGCTGTCCGACGGTCGGGTCCTGACCGCCGTTGCAGGCTCCTGGACGGCCCTGGATGGGCAGCTGGACTCCTCCGTAGGATAACGGTCAGCCATTTCCGGAAGGATCGCTTTCGGCAGTCTTCTGTGGGGACAAAACACCTATGCGGCCCAAAATTTTGGGCCGCATTTTCTGCGCATTTCTCGCCTTACGACTAAAATTAACAATTTTTGACCATAAAATAAAAAACAGAAAGTGCAAATTTCACAAGAAAAGGAGCCATCGGCAATTCTTTCTGGTGGAAGCTAAAAAAAATATTGTATTTTTGATTTTTTTCATTGATTTTATGCCGGATTTGTCTTACAATAGGGGGCGTATGGATTGGGTCGTGCCCATTCGCAGAAAAAACTCCGAGGTGAACGGCAATGCTGAACGTTGTACTTGTGGAGCCGGAAATCCCACAGAACTGCGGCAACATTGCCAGGACCTGTGCCGCGACCGGCTGCCGCCTCCATCTGATCCGCCCCCTGGGCTTTGACATCTCCGAAAAGGCTGTCAAGCGGGCCGGGCTGGACTACTGGAATCTGGTAGAGGTCATCGACTACGAAAATCTGGAGGATTTTTTCGCCAGAAACGAAGTCACGGAAATGTGGTGCCTGTCCACAAAGGCACCCCGGAGCTATACCGAGGCACAGTATCACGACGGGGCCTATCTTTTCTTCGGAAAAGAGACCAAGGGACTGCCGGAGGCATTCCTGGAGGCGCACCGCCAGAGCTGTGTCCGCATCCCCATGCGCCCGGAGGCCAGAAGTCTGAATCTGAGCAATGCGGTAGCGATTACGGTATTCGAGGCGCTGCGGCAGCTGTCCTTTCCACACCTGAAAGATTTTGGCAAAATGCGGGGAGAAAACCCCGGTAATTTGGAGGAATCAACATGAACTACAATAAGAAATCCATCGAGGATATCAACGTATCCGGCAAGCGGGTCCTGTGCCGCTGCGACTTCAATGTTCCCACCAAGAATGGCAAGATCACCTCTGACAAGCGTATCGTGGCTGCAATGCCCACCATCAAGTATCTGGTCGACCACAATGCAAAGGTCATCCTCTGCTCCCACATGGGCAAGCCCAAGGGCGAAGTAAAGCCCGAGCTGAGCCTGCAGGTGGTTGCTGACCGCATCTCCGAGCTGCTGGGAAAGCCCGTCGTCATGGCAAAGGACGTTGTCGGTGAGGATGCCAAGACCAAGGCCGCCGCTCTGAAGGACGGCGATGTGATGCTGCTGGAGAACACCCGCTTTGAGAAGGGCGAGACCAAGAACGACCCCGAGCTGAGCAAGGCTCTGGCTTCTATGGCAGACCTGTTCGTGAACGATGCCTTCGGCACCGCCCACCGTGCCCATTCCTCCACCGCCGGCGTGGCCGACTATCTGCCCGCTGTCTGCGGCTACCTGGTCCAGAAGGAAGTTTCCATCATGGGCAAGGCTCTGGCCGATCCTGAGCGTCCCTTCGTTGCCATCCTGGGCGGCGCAAAGGTTTCCGATAAGCTGAATGTTATCAACAATCTGCTGGAGAAGGTCGACACCCTAATCATCGGCGGCGGCATGGCCTTCACCTTCCTGGCGGCCAAGGGCTACGATATCGGCTCTTCTCTGGTGGATAGCGAGAAGATCGATTACTGCAAGGAAATGATGGCTAAGGCTGAGAGCAAGGGCGTCAAGCTGCTGCTGCCTGTGGATGCCGTTGTTGCCGATTCCTTCCCCAATCCCATCGACGCAGAGATTGCTGTGGAGACCGTGGCTGCCGATGCCATCCCCGCTGACAAGATGGGCCTGGATATCGGCGAGAAGAGCCAGGCTCTGTTTGCTGACGCTGTGAAGAGCGCCAAGACCGTTGTCTGGAACGGCCCCATGGGCGTGTTTGAGAACCCCACTCTGGCCAAGGGCACCATTGCTGTGGCACAGGCTTTGGCCGATTCCTCCGCTGTGACCATCGTTGGCGGCGGCGACAGCGCTGCTGCCTGCGAGCAGCTGGGCTTTGCCGACAAGATCACCCACATCTCCACCGGCGGCGGCGCTTCCCTGGAGTTCCTGGAAGGCCTGGAGCTGCCCGGCATCGCCTGCCTGCAGGATAAGTAATTTTAAGGCGGGAACTTCAAGCAAATTGTCTGCGGCTGTGGGCGGATCTTTCGCCGCCATGCTGCGGATTTGAAAGCGGGACGTACACAAAGTGCGCCGACCCTTCCAAATCCTTGCCTGACGGCGAAATCTCTTGCCCATAGCTCTTGCCAATTTCCTTGAAGCTCCCTAAAAATAAGCAAGAAAGCTTTTTAAATTCGTCAATTGCATTCTTTTCAGAGTGTAGACATATGCAAGAAGAAACAAGGAGTAATCAACAATGAACAGAAAATATCGCAAGACCGTCATCGCCGGTAACTGGAAGATGAACAAGACCCCCTCTGAGACCAAGGAGTTCATGACCCAGCTGAAGGCGATTATGCCCAAGGGCCGCTGGTGCGACGTGGCTCTGTGTGTGCCCGCTGTGGATATTCCCGCTGCCGTTCGTGCCGTCCGTGAGACCCGCATCGGCATCGGTGCTGAGAACTGCAACGCCAATGCTTCCGGCGCTTACACCGGCGAGATCGCTACCAATATGCTGGTGGATGCCGGCTGCAAGTACGTCATCATCGGCCACTCCGAGCGCCGCGCCATGGGCGAGACCGATGCCGACGTCAATGCCAAGGTCCTGGCCGCTTTGGATGCGGGCCTGACCCCTATCATGTGCTGCGGCGAGACTCTGGAGCAGAGAGAGTCCGGCATTACCACCGAGTGGATCACCATGCAGATCAAGCTGGGTCTGGCAGGCGTTCCTGAGGACAAGATCCGCAAGGTTATCATTGCCTACGAGCCCATCTGGGCCATCGGCACCGGCCGTACCGCCAGCCCCGAGCAGGCTGAGGAAGTCTGCGAGAGCATCCGCGCTGCGGTTCGCAAGCTGTACTCCTCTAAGAATGCACGGGCTATCTCCATCCTGTACGGCGGCTCCATGAACGACAAGAACGCCTTCGAGCTGCTGGCCCAGCCCGACATCGACGGCGGCCTGATCGGCGGCGCTTCCCTGGTTCCCGAGAAGTTCGTCAAGATCATCGAGGCAGCCAACCAGCCCAACGAATAATTCTGAACCAAAAGGGGAGAAAACGCCGCGGGGTGTTTTCTCCCTTTTTATCGTTTCGAGGTAAGAGTGATGAAAACCTTATTTTTATCTGCGGATGCCCAGAAAACGCCGGAAATTGCCGCCGCCATTATTCGAAATGGCGGTCTGGTGGCAATTCCCACGGAGACGGTCTATGGCCTGGGTGCCAACGGACTGGACGAAAACGCCGTTTTGAAAATCTTTGAGGCCAAGGGCCGCCCCCAGGACAATCCCTTGATCCTCCACGTGGCCGAGCCAAAGGAAATGGAGCGGTTCTGCCACGATATTCCCGAAAGCGCCTACCGTTTGGCCGAAAAATTTTGGCCCGGCCCGCTGACCATGGTGCTGCCCGTGAAGGAAGTTGTGCCCAAGCGCACCACCGCCGGGCTGAATACCGTTGCCGTCCGCTGCCCGGACAGTGACGTCACCCGGAAGATCATTGCCCTGGCGGGGGTGCCCATTGCGGCTCCCTCTGCCAATATCTCCGGCAAGCCCTCTACCACCACGGCGGAGCACGTGCGCCACGACCACGACGGCAAAATCGATGCCATTGTGGACGGAGGTCCCTGCCGGGTGGGGGTGGAGTCCACCATTGTGGACCTGACCGAGGACCGGCCCCGGCTGCTGCGCCCCGGCGGAATCACTCCGGAGCAGCTGATCGAGGTGCTGGGGGACCTGGTCATCGACAAGGCAGTCACGGCTCAGATCGATAAGGACGCCGTGGTGAAAGCCCCAGGTATGAAGTACCGCCATTATGCTCCCGCCGAACCGGTGGTCATCGTCTCCGGCAGCCGGGAAAAGGCGGCGGCATATATCCATGCCCATTTTACCCCCGGAGACCGGGTGCTGTGTTTTGAGGAGGAGCTGCCGCTGTATCAGGATTGCGCGCCCTTGGCCTACGGCAGGGAAGCAGACGTAAACACCCTGAGTGCAGGACTCTTTTCCGCTCTGCGAATTCTGGACGACCCCAGCATTCATCAGGTTTATGCCCGGTGCCCCGTGGGCGGAGGCGTAGCCTATGCGGTGCAGAACCGGCTGAAAAAGGCCGCCGCCTTCCATATTGTAGACGCGGAGGCAGAGGCATGATCCTGGGCATTACCGGGGGCACCGGCTGCGGAAAGACTACATTGCTTCGCTGCATTGCGGACTGCGGCGGGGTGATTATGGACTGCGATGCCATCTACCATGATCTTCTCAAGACGGATGTCGCCATGCTTGCGGCCATAGAGACCCGATTTCCGGGCACGGTGGAGGAGGGCGGACGGAATCTGAAAAAGCTGGGAGCGCTGGTCTACAAGGACCCCAAGGCGTTGGAGGACCTGAACCGGATCACCCACGCCTGCGTCCGCCGGGAAGTGGAGAAGACCCTTTCCCAGAAGCCAAAGCTGGCGGCCATCGATGCCATTGCCCTGTTTGAAAGCGGGCTGGATTCCCTTTGCGATGTGACGGTGGCGGTGACGGCCCCGGAGGAAGACCGGGTCCGCCGCCTGATGACCCGGGACGCTATTTCGGAAGACTATGCCCGCAGCCGCATTGCCGCCCAGCATCCGGAAAGCTGGTTCCGGGAGAGATGCACCCATACTCTGGAAAACAGCGGTACGGAAGCCCAATTCCGGGAGAAGTGCCTTGCTTTTTTACGGAATCTATGTATAATATAGGAAGACTGTTGTTGCTGAGTGAAGTACAAGAACAGATATCCTGAATTTGGAGGAATGAACAATGAACGCTGATGAACTCCGCGAGGCGCTGCTGAGCAGCCCCAAGAATGGCTTTGTTGGTCTGAGCCAGGAAGAGCGGGCCGAAATGGAGGCCTACTGCAAGCGCTATGCCGCTTTTATGAACGCCTGCAAGACTGAGCGGGAGGCCACCGCCTGGGCCACTGCCGAGGCTGAGAAGCATGGCTTCAAGCCTGCCGTGCCCGGTATGGAAGTCAAGCCCGGGGATAAGATCTACCTGAACAACCGGGGCAAGAGCTTTATGATCGCCGTTGTGGGCACCGAGTCTCTGGCCGAGGGCGCAAACATCTGCGCTGCCCATGTGGATTCTCCCCGCATGGACCTGAAGCCCCAGCCCCTGTATGAGGACAGCGAGATCGCCTATTTCAAGACCCATTACTATGGCGGCATCAAGAAGTACCAGTGGACCTGCGTGCCTCTGGCCATTCACGGTGTGGTCTGCAAGAAGGACGGCAGCGAGGTTACCGTCACCATCGGCGAGGACGAGAACGATCCCATTCTGGTGGTCTCCGACCTGCTGATCCACCTGTCCGCCGACCAGATGAAGAAGACTCTGGCCGAGGGCATTGCCGGTGAGCAGCTGAATGTGATCCTGGGCACCGAGCCTCTGGAGGGCGAGGGCAGCGACCTGGTGAAGCTGAACATCATGCGTCTGCTGAACGAGAAGTACGGCTTTGTGGAGGATGACTTCCGCACTGCCGAGCTGACGGTTGTCCCCGCCGGAAAGTGCCGGGAGGTTGGCCTGGACCGGAGCCTGCTGGGCGCCTACGGTCATGACGACCGGGTCTGCGCCTATGCAGAGCTGGAGCCCATGCTGACTCTGCCCACCCCCAAGCACACCGCCGTCTGCATCCTGGCAGACAAGGAGGAGATCGGCTCCGTGGGCATCAGCGGTATGCAGAGCCGCGCCTTTGAGTACTTCATGGAGATCCTGTGCGACGGCCAGGGCGTCAAGCTGAGCCACTGCTTTGCCAAGTCCTTCTGCCTGTCCGCCGACGTTTCCAATGCCTTCGACCCCAATTTTGCCGAGACCTGCGACCGCCGGAACAACAGCATGCTGAATTACGGCGTTTCCATCTGCAAGTACACCGGTTCCCGCGGCAAGGGCGGCGCATCTGATGCCTCTGCCGAGGCCATGCAGCATGTCCGGTCTACTTTGGATGCTGCCGGTGTGAAGTGGCAGATTGCAACCCTGGGTAAGGTCGATCAGGGCGGCGGCGGCACCGTGGCTGCCTACATGGCAAACCGGAACATCGTCACCGTGGATGCGGGCGTTCCCGTGCTGTGTATGCATGCTCCTCTGGAGATCGTCAGCAAGCTGGACTGCTATGAGACCATGAAGGCCTGCAAGGCAATTTACCTGGCGTAAATGTTTTTTTGGAGGCGGCGTAAGCCGCCTCCTTTTTCCTTGACAAAATTCTCTTTTTATAGTAGAATACCATTGCAATTTTATAGGACAGTTCGTAACCATCCTGTCGGTAAACAAAACTAGGATCAAAAATGGACGTATTTGCGTGCATTTTTTCTTTGGATGGGCGCATTTTGCGTCCATTTTGTTTTTTGCGTGGGTGGAATTGTCCACCCATTTTTTATTGCCAAAGGAGAAATTACCCATGAACAAAACCCGTTACCTGACCCAGGCTGCCATTATTGCCGCGCTGTATGCCGTGCTGACCCATATGCAGAATCTGCTGCTGCCTGGAACGACCACCTGGGCCATCCAGATGCGCATTTCCGAGGCCATGAACGTTCTGGCCTTCTTCACCCCCGCAGCCATCCCTGGCCTGAGCCTTGGCTGCCTGGTGTTCAACCTGACCTATGCGGGCACGCTGCCTCTGGACTTCCTGGTGGGCACCCTGGCAACCTTTTTGGCGGCTCTGGCTATGTGGAAGACCCGGAATGTGAAAATCGGGAAGCTGCCCCTGCTGGGACTGGTGATGCCCGCCGTTACCAATGCCTTCCTGGTGGGCTGGGAGCTGACGGTCTATATTGGCGGCGGCTTCGGCATCAATGCTCTGTATGTGGCCCTGGGTGAGCTGGCTGTGGTGCTGGTGCTGGGCACGGCGCTGTACTTTGCCATTACTGCCAGGAGCCTGGACAAGAGCGTCCTGGCCCTGGACTGAGGCAGTGCTGCACACATATTTCTCATAAAACGGTAAAAAAATATCGACTTGGCAAGATTCACATGGTTTTTCCTCATTTTTTGGAAATTCTGTGGTATCTGCTTTCTTGACGGATTCGGTCAAATCGTGGTATAATCAACCTATCCAATAAGAACCCTTATGACTGACGGATAAAGTGGAGCACCACGTGGAGTAAGGGAAGAATTTTTGCCGACCGTCTGGGCTTGCTTGCGTTCCTATATCAGGAGGGTGAGTGGGCCCTTTTCGCTTTTTAAGGAGGTAAAACAATGAAAAAAGTTGGAATTATCATGGGAAGTGACAGCGATTTGCCGATTTTGCGCAAGTCCATGGATACCTTGAGGGAGCTGGACATTCCCTTTGAATGCCATATCTTCTCGGCGCACCGCACCCCGGCAGAGGCAAGGGACTTTGCTCTGAATGCCCGGGCCAATGGGTTCGGCGCGCTGATCGCCGCTGCCGGTATGGCGGCCCATCTGGCCGGGGCCATTGCCGCCAATACCACCCTGCCCGTTATTGGTATCCCCTGCAAAGGGCCGGTTCTGGACGGCATGGATGCCCTGCTTGCCACGGTGCAGATGCCCACGGGCATTCCCGTTGCCACGGTTGCCATCAACGGCGGCGCCAATGCAGCCCTGCTGGCTGCCCAGATTTTGGCGGTTTCCGATGAGGACCTTGCCCGGAAGCTGGACGAAAAGCGGGCAAAGGACGCAAAGAAGGTCCTTGAAAAAGATGCAGCTCTGCAGCAAGAGCTGAACGCATAAAAGGAGGAATACCATGGGCGGTTTTTTTGGCGCGGTCTCCAAGCGGGACTGCATTCTGGACGTATTCTTCGGCACGGACTACCATTCCCACCTGGGTACCCGTCGGGGCGGCATGGCGGCCTACGATTCCCAGCTGGGTCTCCAGCGGGAAATTCACAATATTGAAAATTCTCCCTTCCGAACCAAATTCGACGGCATTCTGAACGAGATGAAGGGCACCAGCGCCATCGGCTGCATTTCCGATACGGACCCCCAGCCTCTGCTGATCCGGTCCAACCTGGGCACCTACGCCATCTGCACCATCGGCATCATCAACAACGCGGAGGCCCTGCTGCAGCAGTACCTGTCCTTCAGCGGCGGCCATTTCGATGCCATGAGCGGGGGAAAGGTCAACTCCAATGAGCTGATCTCCGCCCTGATCGATCAGAAGAGCTCCTTTGCGGAAGGGATTCGTTTTGCCCAGGACCTGATCGAGGGGACGGCCTCCATTTTGATTTTAAAAGATGACGGCCATTTGATCGCCGCACGGGACAAGCTGGGCCGCCTGCCCATCATCCTGGAAAAGAACGAGGATGGCTTCTGCGTTACCTTCGAGGACTACGCCGGTGAAAAGTTGGGCTATACCTATTGCCGGGAGCTGGGCCCCGGCGAGGCGGTGGAGCTGACGCCGGAGGGGGAGACCGTGCTGCTGGCGCCCCGGAAGAAGAAAAAGATCTGCGCCTTCCTCTGGTCCTACTATGGCTATCCCACCTCCTGCTATGAGGGCAAGAATGTGGAGGTCATGCGCTACCGCAACGGCCAGATCATGGCCAAGGCCGACAAGGAAAACGGCATTGCCCAGGATATCGACTATGTGGGCGGTGTGCCGGACTCCGGAACCCCCCACGCCATTGGCTATGCCAATGAAAGCGGCGTGCCCTTTGCCCGGCCCTTTATCAAATACACCCCCACCTGGCCCAGAAGCTTCATGCCCTCCAACCAGAGTGAGCGGAATATGGTTGCCAAAATGAAACAGATTCCCGTGGACGAGCTGATCAGGGACAAGAAGCTGCTGTTTGTGGACGACTCCATCGTCCGGGGCACCCAGCTGCGGGAGACGGTGGATTTCCTCTATGAGCACGGAGCCAAGGATGTACACATCCGCTCCGCCTGCCCGCCCATCCTTTACGCCTGCAAGTACCTGAATTTCTCCCGGTCCAATTCCGAAAACGAACTCATTGCCCGGGCTACCATCCTGGAGCTGGAGGGCGAAGAGGGCTTCAACCATCTGGATGAATACATGGACGGAACCACCGAGCGGGGCAAGAAGCTGCGCCAGACCATCTGCGACAAGCTGCATTTCTCCACCCTGGAGTATCAGACATTGGAGGGCATTCTGGAGGCCATCGACCTGCCGGAATGCGATGTGTGCACCTACTGCTGGAACGGCAAAGAATAAAATATAAAGGAGAATACCCATGGATCACAAGAATTCTCAGTCTGCCAGCTACGCCGCTGCCGGTGTAGACATTACTGCCGGCTACAAGGCCGTGGAGCTCATGAAAAAGCACGTGGCACGGACCCGCAACGAGGGGTGCCTCGACGATGTGGGCGGCTTTGGCGGCTGCTTCGGTCTGCCGGTTGCCGGTATGGAGGAGCCTGTGCTGGTTTCCGGTACCGACGGCGTGGGCACCAAGCTGCGCATTGCCCAGCTGCTTGATAAGCACGATACCATCGGTATCGACTGCGTGGCCATGTGCGTCAACGATGTGATCTGCTGCGGCGCAAGGCCTCTGTTCTTCCTGGACTATATCGCCTGCGGCAAGAATGTGCCCGAGCGAATTGCGGAGATCGTGGGCGGCGTGGCCGAGGGCTGCGTCCAGTCCGGCTCTGCCCTGATTGGCGGCGAGACCGCCGAACATCCCGGCATGATGCCCGTGGACGACTACGATCTGGCGGGTTTCAGCGTGGGCATTGTGGATAAGAAGAAAATCATCGACAATACCCGGATGCGCGCCGGGGATGTGGTCATTGCCCTGGCCTCTACCGGCGTCCATTCCAACGGCTTCAGCCTGGTGCGGAAGGTCTTTGATGTGGAGCATAACCCCGACCTGAAAAACCCCTGTGAAGCCCTGGGAGGCAAGTCCGTTCTGGAAACCCTGCTGACCCCTACCAAAATCTATGTTAAGAGCGTTCTGGCTCTGCTGGAAAAGGTGGATGTCAAGGGCATCAGCCATATCACCGGCGGCGGCTTCTATGAGAACATCCCCCGCAGCATCCCCGATGGCCTGTGCGCCAAGATCAGGAAGAGCGATGTGCGGGTGCTGCCCATCTTTAAGCTCATTGCCGAAACCGGAAATATCCCCGAGCGGGACATGTTCAATACCTTCAATATGGGCGTTGGCATGAGCGTGGTGGTTCCTGCCGAGCAGGTGGATACCGCCCTGGAGATCCTGACGGCTCACGGAGAGACTGCCTATGTCATCGGCCGGATTGTGGAGAACGAGGAAAAGGTGATTCTGGAGTGAAAACCAAGATTGCGGTCCTGGTCTCCGGCGGCGGAACCAATTTGCAGGCCTTGCTGGATGCTCAGAAGTCCGGTGTGCTGTGCAGCGGCGAAATTGCCCTGGTGGTGTCCAACAATGCGGGGGCCTTTGCCCTGGAGCGGGCGAAGAATGCCGGGGTCCCTACGGCTGTGCTGCTCAAAAAAGAGCTGGGCGGCCAGGCGGGCTTTGAGAAAGCCCTGGGGGAGACGCTGAAAGAACACGGCATTCAGGTGATCATTCTGGCGGGCTTCATGAGCATTCTCTCCGGGGATTTTACGAAGCAGTATCCCAGACGCATTCTGAATGTGCATCCGTCTCTGATTCCTGCCTTCTGCGGCGCGGGCTTCTATGGACTGCGGGTTCATGAAGCGGCGCTTCGCTATGGCGTCAAGGTCACAGGCGCTACGGTGCATTTTGTCAACGAGATCCCGGACGGGGGAGAGATCATCGCCCAAAAGAGCGTGGATATCCTGCCCGGGGATACCCCTGAGCGCCTGCAGCGGCGGGTCATGGAGCAGGCGGAGTGGATCCTGCTGCCGAGAGCTGCCGAGCAGGTATGCGCCCAAATCCAGAATTCGGAGGAGTAAAGGATGAACGTTTACGAAATCGGTTCCATGGAGGAGAAGCTTTCCTCCAATACTTACCCCGGCCGGGGCATTGTCCTGGGGCTTACCCCGGACGGAAAGCAGGCTGTGGCCGCCTATTTCATCATGGGCCGCAGCGTCAACAGCCGCAACCGCATTTTTGCTCTGGAGCCCGACGGCATTCGCACGGAGGCCTATGACCCCAGCAAAATGGAGGACCCCAGCCTGATTATTTATCACCCCGTCCGTCAGCTGGGCCGGGCACTGATTGTCACCAACGGCGACCAGACCGATACCATCCGGGAATTCCTGGAAAAGGGGAAGACCATGGAAGAGGCCCTGCGTACCCGGAAATTTGAGCACGACGGTCCCAATTGGACCCCCCGTATCTCCGGCCTGCTGAGCCCGGACGGCAGCTATAAAATGTCCATTCTGAAAGCTTCTGATCCGGAAGGAACCGGCTGCAACCGCTATACCTACGATTATGATCCCATTCCCGGCCTGGGCCATTTCCTGCATACCTATGTCTGCAACGGAAACCCTGTGATCCCAACTTTCCAGGGGGAACCTGAGCGGGTGGCCATCCCTCAGGATATGGAGTCCTTTGTGGAAATGCTGTGGAATAACCTGAACGAGGACAACAAGATCTCCTTGTTTGTCCGCTATACGGACCTTGCCACCGGTGAATTCCGGCAGAAGGTCATCAACCGCTACGAATAAGGAGGCTGACCATGAAAGAATTCGAACTGAAATACGGCTGCAACCCCAACCAGAAGCCCGCCTCTATCTATATGGCTGACGGCTCTGATCTGCCCATTACGGTGCTCAACGGCCGCCCCGGCTACATCAACTTCCTGGATGCCCTGAATTCCTATCAGCTGGTCAAGGAACTGAAGGAAGCAACGGGCCTGTGCGCCGTGACCTCCTTCAAGCATGTGTCTCCCACCTCTGCCGCAGTGGGCAAGGTGCTGCCGGAGAATCTGAAAAAGGCCTGCTTTGTAGACGACGTGGATGGGCTGGACGAAAGCCCTCTGGCCTGCGCCTATGCCCGGGCCCGGGGTACGGACCGGATGTGCTCCTTCGGCGACTGGGTGGCCCTTTCTGATGTCTGCGACGTCACCACCGCCAAGCTCATCGCCAGGGAGGTTTCCGATGGCGTCATCGCCCCCGGCTACAGCGAGGAGGCTCTGGCGATCCTCAAGACCAAGCGCAAGGGCAATTACAACATTGTCGCCATTGACGAAACTTATGTCCCCGCGCCTCAGGAGACCAAGATGGTCTATGGCGTCACCTTCCGGCAGGGCCGGAACAATTTCAAGATCGATGCATCTCTGCTGACGAATCTGGTCACCGAAAACAAAGAGCTCCCCGAGAGTGCCAAAATCGACCTGATCGTGGCCCTGATCACTCTGAAATACACCCAGTCCAATTCCGTGTGCTTTGCCTATGACGGCCAGGCCATCGGCGTGGGCGCCGGGCAGCAGTCCCGGATCCACTGTACCCGTCTGGCAGGCTCCAAGGCGGACACCTGGTTCCTGCGGCAGCATCCCAAGACCCTGGCGCTCCCCTTCCGGGAAGACCTGGGCCGCCCCAACCGGGACAATGTCATTGACGGCTATATCAACGGCAACGAAGAGGACGTGTGCGCCGAGGGTATCTGGCAGAACTACTTCACGGAGCGCCCCGAGCCCCTTACCGCTGAGGACAAGCGGGCATTTCTGGGAGCCATCCGGGGCGTGTCCCTGGGTTCCGACGCCTTCTTCCCCTTTGCGGACAACATCAAGCGGGCCTATGCCTCCGGCGTCAGCTATATCGCCCAGCCCGGCGGCTCCATCCGGGACGATCTGGTCATTGAAGAGTGCAACAAAGATGGCATTGTCATGGCCTTCACCGGCATGCGGCTGTTCCATCATTAAATGATAAAAGCCTTCCCTTGGGGGAAGGTGGCACGGCGAAGCCGTGACGGATGAGGGGCGGCAAAGACTGATCATTCCGTGCGGCCTTTGCAGACGCCCGAATCCCTCAAAACCGTTTCCCTGTGGGAGTTGTTCCTTATTTTACCTGATTCCGCCCCTCATCTGCCACTGCGGCGGCACCTTCCCCCAGGGGAAGGCAGGGGGTTTTTGAAAGGATGATATACATGAGAATTCTGGTAGTCGGCGGCGGCGGGCGGGAGCACGCCATCATCAAGAAGCTGAAAGAAAATAAGTCCGTAGAGGTTATCTATGCCCTGCCCGGCAACGGCGGCATCGCAAGGGACGCGGTCTGTGTGCCCATCGGGGCAACGGATATTGCCAAAATCGTAGATTTTGCGGTGGAAAACAAAATTGACTATGCCGTTGTTGCCCCGGACGATCCCCTGGTGCTGGGCGCTGTGGATGCGCTGGAGGAAAAGGGCATTCCCTGCTTCGGCCCCAGAGCCAATGCAGCCATCATCGAGGGCAGCAAGGTGTTTTCCAAGAACCTCATGAAGAAGTACGGCATCCCCACGGCGGAATACGAAGTGTTCAACGATATGGCTTCTGCCCTCCAATATCTGGAGACCGCCCCCATCCCCACGGTCATCAAGGCCGACGGTCTGGCCCTGGGCAAGGGCGTGATCATTGCCCAGACCCGGGAAGAGGCTATGAACGCCGTCAAATCCATGATGGCGGACAAGGTCTTCGGCAAGAGCGGCGAACACATTGTCATTGAGGAATTCCTCACCGGGCCGGAGGTCAGCGTTCTGTCCTTTACGGATGGAAAGACAGTTAAGCCTATGGTTTCCTCCATGGATCACAAGCGGGCAGGGGACGGAGACACCGGCCTGAATACCGGCGGCATGGGCACCGTGGCTCCCAATCCCTATTACACCGAGGCAGTGGCCAAGCAGTGCATGGCTGAGATTTTCCTGCCCACCATCCGCGCCATGAACGCCGAGGGCCGGTCCTTTAAGGGCTGCCTGTACTTCGGCTTGATGCTGACGCCCAAGGGCCCCAAGGTCATTGAGTACAACTGCCGCTTCGGCGATCCGGAAACCCAGGTGGTGCTGCCCCTTCTGGAAAGCGACCTGCTGACTGTTATGCAGGCAACCACCAATGGATGCCTGGCTGAGACAGAGGTGAAATTCTCCAAGAAAAACGCCTGCTGCGTCATCAAGGCTTCTAAGGGTTACCCCGTGTCCTACAAGAAGGGCTTCCCCTTGACCATGACCGAGGAGGCCGAGAAGCACACCTATGTGGCCGGTGCTAAGCTGGATGAGAATGGCGTTCTCGTCACCTCCGGCGGCCGGGTTACCGGCACCACCGCCGTGGCGGATACTCTGGAAGCAGCCATTCGGGAGGCATACCGCCTTTCCGATGGGGTCCAGTTTGAAAATGCCTACCGCAGAAGTGATATCGGACAGCGGGCTTTGCAGGCCCTGAAATAAAGAACCGGAGGAAAATGCTCTATGGTTTATCGAGTATACGTAGAAAAGAAGGCGGGCCAGACCCACGAGGCAGACAGCCTGCTGCGGGAGATTCAGGACTTTTTGGGTATCCACAGCCTGACGGGGCTGCGGGTGGTAAACCGCTATGATGCAGAGAATATCGACAAGGCTCTCTTCGATTCCGCGGTAAACACCGTTTTTTCTGAGCCCCAGGTGGATAATGTAAGCTATGAGGTGCCTGTGGGGGATGTGGTCTTTGCGGTAGAACCCCTGCCCGGCCAGTATGACCAGCGGGCGGACTCTGCGGCCCAGTGCATCCAGATCATCTCCCAGGGCAACCGACCCACCATTCGCACCGCCAAGGTCTATGTTCTGTCCGGTGAGGTCAGCGCGGAAGAGCTTGCCGCCATTAAGAAATACGTCATCAACGCAGTGGAAAGCCGGGAAGCTTCTCTGGATATGCCGGAGACCCTGGCCATTGCCTACGCAACGCCTACCACCGTTGCCACGGTGGAGGGCTTCATCTCCATGGACGAAGCGGCCCTTTCCGCACTGCTGGACAAGCTGGGCCTTGCCATGGACTTGGATGATCTGAAATTCCTTCAGGCTTATTTCCGGGATGAGGAAAAGCGGGATCCCACCATTACGGAGATTCGGGTGGTGGATACCTATTGGTCTGACCATTGCCGCCATACCACCTTCTCGACCCACTTGGACAAGATCGTCATCCATGATCCGGAGGTTCAGGCCGCCTATGAGGAATACCTCTCTGCCCGTGTGGCAGTCTACGGGGAGGAAAAGGCGGCCGCCCGTCCCCAGACTCTGATGGACATCGCCACCATCGGCGCAAAGTACCTGAAAAAGCAGGGTAAGCTGCCGGAGCTGGACGAGAGCGAGGAGATCAACGCCTGCTCCATCCATGTGACGGCCACCGTCAACGGGGAGGATCAGGACTGGCTGCTGATGTTCAAGAATGAGACCCACAACCATCCCACGGAGATCGAGCCCTTCGGCGGCGCGGCTACCTGCATTGGCGGCTGCATCCGGGACCCCCTGTCCGGCCGTGCCTATGTGCACCAGGCCATGC
>UQGU01000039.1 GCA_900540635.1 uncultured Eubacteriales bacterium
ACATGGGTTACAGCGCCGATGAGTTTGCCGTCCTGCAAGATTGGCGAACCTGACATTCCCTGTACGATACCGCCGGTTTGATTTATCAGGGCCGGGTCTGTGACTTTCAGGAGAAAATTTCTGTGGGTTGTGCGGTCTTTGGGATATATTTTCAGAATTTCCACAGAATACTCCTGCGGCGGGCCCTGGCGGACGGTGGCGAGAATGGTGGCGGGGCCGGTATGCAGGGCATCCCATTGCCCGACGGGGACGGCGGAGCCGGAGAAGCCGGTGCTGGTTGTCCCGAAAATCCCTCGGGGCGTGTTGGCGCTGAGCGCACCGATGGGGGCGTGGGAGAGTGCCTGACCCTTGAGCAGACCCGGCTGGCCGGATTTCCCTTTTTGGACGGAATAGACCTCTGCGGGGTAGATTTCTCCGGAGACCAGCCGGAAAAGCCCCTCCTTGCCGGTGCTGACGCCATGGCCCAGAGCGGCGAATTGCTTCGTCTCCGGGTCGTACCAGGTGACGGTGCCAATTCCGGAAATCCCCTGGCGCAGGTACACGCCCAGCACCGCCCCGCTTTCCGTCTGCCGGGGCGTCAGGTGCAGGGTCAGCCTGCGGCTGCCCCGGGTGACGCTGAGGACCACGGGTGCGGTGCATTTTTGCAGAAGGTCCTTGATCTGGTCGATGCTCTGGGCGGGGGTCCCGTTGACGGCGGTGATGCAGTCGCCGATTTTCAGACCTGCATCCCGGGCGGCCGAGCCGGAGGCTTCGTCAAAGGCGGCCACGGTGATGGTATCCGTGCGCAGCTGCAGGCCTACCAGTGTGCCGACGGGTACCAGATAGTCCGCTGCCCGGGCGCATACAGGCAGCATCCATATCAAAAGAATAAAAATTGCAAGCTTTCGTTTCATAAAATCCCTCCTTTCTCGTTGCCTTCTTACTATGCCGCGGAGAGCGGAATGTAACCGCTGAAAAAGTCGAGAAATCTGGAACGGTCTGGCCGCATTCTCAGATTTTTCTTGATTACAGCCGCTATTTTCGCTAAAATAGAAAGCAAATGAGAAAGGCGGGAAAAATTTATGAAATTTGAAACGGACTTTGATGCCCTGTGCCGGGACCTTTCGGCGCTTACCGAGGGCGTGCCCTACGTGATTGCCAATCTTGCCAATACGGCAGCCCTGCTCTGGGAGCGGATGGAGGGACTGAACTGGGCAGGCTTTTATATGCTGACGGATGGAGCGCTGGTGCTGGGGCCCTTCCAGGGAAAGACGGCCTGCATCCGCATCCCTTTGGGACGGGGTGTCTGCGGCACGGCGGCGGAGCAGGGGAGAACCCAATTGGTGGAAAACGTTCATGATTTCCCGGGGCATATCGCCTGCGACAGCGCTTCCAATTCCGAAATCGTGGTGCCGCTGTATAAGGACGGTGCACTCTGGGGAGTGCTGGATTTGGACAGCCCTTATGTTGGACGGTTTACCGAGGCGGATCGGCAGGGGCTGGAGAAAACGGCCCAAAGAATACAGACTTTTTTATAAGATTGCATCTACCTATTGACAAGGTAGGCAAAATGTGGTATGCTCCCTACAGCAATACTAGGGAAACTCCGGGAAACCGGGATCCCGCAAACCATAGGAGGTTTTTCCATGCAAGTTTACGCAGACAATGCGGCTACTACCAAAATGAGCCAGACGTCCATTGACGCCATGCTGCCTTATATGACCACCGTTTACGGCAACCCCTCCAGCCTGCACTCCGTGGGCCAACGGGCTAAGGAAGCCCTGGACGCCGCCCGGGAAACCGTGGCGCAGTGCCTGGGCTGCGAGCCCCGGGAGATCATTTTCACGTCCGGCGGCTCCGAAGCCGACAACCAGGCCATCATCTCCGCTGCCCGTCTGGGAGAGAAAAAGGGCAAGAAGCACATTATTTCCACCGCTTTTGAGCACCATGCCGTGCTGCACACCCTGAAGAAGCTGGAAAAGGAAGGCTTTGAAATCGAGCTGCTGGATGTGCACCAGGGCCACAATATCACCGCCCAGCAGGTGAAGGATGCCATCCGGCCGGATACCTGCCTGGTGACCACCATGTATGCCAACAATGAGATCGGCTCCATCCTGCCCATTGCCGAGATTGGCGCCATCTGCAAGGAGGCCGGTGTGCCCTTCCACACCGATGCCGTTCAGGCTGCCGGTCACCTGCACATCAATGTGAAGGAAGAGAACATCGATATGCTGAGCCTTTCCGGCCACAAGTTCCATGGCCCCAAGGGCGTGGGCGCGCTGTATGTCCGCAAGGGCTTCCCACTGGTGAACATCATCGAGGGCGGCGCCCAGGAGCGGGGCAAGCGGGCCGGTACGGAGAATATCCCTGCCATCTGCGGTATGGCTGCTGCCTTGAAGGAGGCCTGCGACCATATCGATGAGAATGCCGCTAAGGTTTCCGCCATGCGGGACAAGCTGATCGAAGGCCTGAGCAAGATTCCCCACAGCGCCGTCAACGGTGACCTGGTTCATCGGCTGCCCGGCAATGTGAGCTTCTGCTTCGAGGGCATTGAGGGCGAGAGCCTGCTGCTGCTGCTGGACCAGAAGGGCATCTGTGCTTCTTCCGGTTCCGCCTGCACCTCCGGCTCTCTGGACCCCAGCCATGTGCTGCTGGCCATTGGCCGGGTGCATGATGTGGCCCACGGTTCCCTGCGCCTGAGCCTGTGCGAGTGGAACACCATGGAGGAAATGGACTATATCCTGAAATGCGTTCCTGAGGTTGTGGAGTATCTGCGCGGGATGTCCCCTGTGTGGAGAGACCTGCAGACCGGTAAGAGAACCTATATTCTGTAATTTGGAGGAAACGAAAAATGGCACTTTACAGTGAAAAAGTTATGGATCACTTCACCCACCCCCGCAATGTTGGCGTAATTGAGGATGCCAATGGCGTTGGTGAGGTCGGCAACGCCAAGTGCGGCGACATCATGAAGATCTACCTGAAAATCGAGGATGACATCATCAAGGACGTGAAGTTCGAGACCTTCGGCTGCGGCAGCGCCATTGCCTCCTCCTCCATGGCCACCGAGATGATCAAGGGCAAGTCCATTCACGATGCCATGCGCCTGACCAATAAGGCCGTGGCCGAAGCCCTGGACGGTCTGCCCGCCCACAAACTGCACTGCTCCGTCCTGGCCGAGGAAGCCATCAAGAACGCACTGAAGGACTACTACGATCGCGCGGGCCTTCCCTACGACGAGAAGGACTTCCCGGACTGCGAACACTGCGAGCATTGCGAGTAAGCCTATGATTGTATCGACCAAAGGACGCTATGCCCTGCGGGTGATGGTAGCTCTGGCACAGCGGGGCGGGGAAGACTACCTCCCTATTAAAGAAGTTGCTGAGCAGGAGGAGATCTCCTTGAAGTATCTGGAGTCCATTATGACCATCCTTTCCAAGGGCGGCCTGGTGGACGCGCTCCACGGCAAAGGCGGCGGCTATCGCCTGAACCGGCCTCCGGAAAAATACACCGTGGGCAGCATCCTCAAGCTCACAGAGGGCGGTCTTTCTGCCGTATCCTGCACTGCGGAGGGGCCCTCTGCCTGCGCCCGCAGCTCCTGCTGCGAGACAAGGCCCATGTGGGATAAGCTGGATGCCATGATCGATGATTTCTTTGAGGGAATCACCCTGGCAGACCTGCTGAAAGAGAAGTAAATATTTCAGTGCCGCAGCCTGGGATGATCCCGGCTGCGGCATTTGCTTGTGTGGGACTTGTCCGGATATGCAAAATGCATTCTCGTCTGTGGAAAATTGTAGGACAGCATGGATGTATTCCAGTCAAATACACATCCGGGTACGCGAAGGGAAAGTACATTTCCGCGGGAGAAAGACGCTGACCGGAAGAATACTTTCAAGGCATAGGATAAATGCACACAAATATAGCTGCTTTGTGTACTATATGGGGAAGCGTATTCCAAACGTAGATGAACAAAAAGTAAATTATAACCAATTTGTAAAAAATGGATTGAAATATTGTTATATCTGTGGTAAAATAGGGGTGCTTTTCCGAAAAGTACAAATGTCCGTGAGAAAAAATGAAATTTTTACAAGGGCATCCTGCAAAAGAAAAGCAAAGACAGTGTCTATGATACGGAGACATCCGTTTTTATAGAAATTTTATTGGAGGTAATGAAATGAAAAGAACACTTGCACTGCTTCTGGCTGTGCTGATGGTCGTTTCCGTGTTCGCCGGCTGCTCCAACAAGGGCACCGAGACCACCGCGACCACTGCCGCTACCGAAGCAACCGCTGCAGCGGAAGACGCAACTTATACCTATAAGGCTTCCGTTCCTCTGCTGGCCGCCAACTGGAATCCCCACACCTACCAGACCGATGACGATTCCTATCTGAAGGATTTCATTGAGGTCGGCTTCTACACCTTCATCTTCAACGACGAGCTGAATCCCGTTGAGGACACCGAGGGCAACGTGAAGGCCCCCTTCACCGGCTACAAGTTCGTGCCTGAGATGGCCGCCAGTGAGCCTGTGGATGTGACCGAGCAGGTCAAGAAGGATCGTCCCGAATTCGGCATTCCCGAGAGCGCGACCGCCGGCTACGCTTACACCATCGACCTGAACCCCGATGCCTGCTGGGAAGACGGCACCCCCATCACCGCCGACGACTACGTGGAATCCATGAAGCGTCTGCTGGATCCCGAGATGCTGAACTACCGTGCTTCCGACTACTATGCGCAGAGCATGTGCATTGCCAACGCCGAGAGCTACGCCAAGGGCGGCACCACCACCTATGAGGCCAATGCCGACGCCATTGCCGACCTGACCAAGGGTGAGGACGGCCAGTATGTGGACACCAACGGCAAGAAGGTCTATGTTGCTCTGGGCATTGCCTGCGAGCAGCTGGGCGGCGAAGTCCTGAAGGACTACGTTGACAACTACGGCGACCAGTACTTCGACACTTCCAAGTACGAGACCCTGACCGCCAACGAGACCGCTGACGGCGTTGTCCCCCTGACCGACGAGACCCTGGATGCCCTGACCACTCTGATTACGGGAAATGAAGCATGGAACGAGACCGACGGCTCCACTCTGCCTGGATACCTGGTGTACGCCGAGGAGTGGGCTGAGGTTCCCTTTGAGAACGTTGGCCTGTACAAGTCCGGCGACTACCAGATCACCATGGTTCTGTCTAAGAGCCTGGCCGGCTTCAACCTGCTGTACTCCCTGACCTCCAACTGGCTGGTCAAGACCGACCTGTACGATAAGTGCCTGAACAAGGACCAGAAGACTTCCACCTATGACACCAGCGTGGAGACCACCTGCTCCTACGGCCCCTACAAGCTGGTCTCCTTCCAGTCCGGCAAGGCTCTGCGCCTGGAGAAGAACGAGAACTGGTACGGCTGGAACGACGGCAAGCACGTCTATGTTGACCCCACCGATGGCAACACCTATCCCATGTACCAGACCACTGCCATCGACTGCCAGCAGATCGAAGAGTCCTCCACTACCAAGATGATGTTCCTGAAGGGCGAGCTGATGGGCTACGGCCTGACCGCTGACGACTTCGCCACCTACCGCAACTCCGAGTTCTGCCACCGCACCCCCAAGGAGACCCTGTTCTTCCTGATTCTGAACGGCAACAAGAGCGTTCTGGACAACCGTGAGGCCGCCGCCGACTTCGATACTGCTACCAAGGACCTGCAGACCATGACGCTGACTTCCTTCCGGAAGGCTGTCGCCGTTACCTACGACAAGGAGCTGTTCGCCAGCACCATTTCTCCCGCCCGTTCCGGCGGCTACGGCATCATCGGCAACACCTATATCTACAACCCCGAGACCGGCGACACCTATCGGAGCTCCGAGCAGGCCAAGCAGGTCCTGTGCGACTTCTACTCCGTGGATACCTCCAAGTACGCAAACCTGGATGAGGCTGTTGCTTCCATCACCGGTTACGATCCCGAGGCTGCCAAGGAGCTGTTCACCGAGGCCTTCAACGAGGCTCTGGAGAAGGGCTACATCACCGACAAGGACGGCGACGGCGTCTCCGACCAGGTTGTGACCATCGAGTACTGCATGTCCGCAGACAACGACTTCCTGACCAAGACCATTGACTACCTCAATGAGAAGATGAACGAAGTCACCGATGGCACCCCCTTTGCCGGCAAGGTTCAGTTCGTCAAGTCCGCGCCTTACGGCAACGACTGGTCCAACAAGATCAAGTCCGGTCTGTCCGACACCGTTCTGGCTGGCTGGACCGGTTCCAAGATGAACCCCTTCTCCCTGTCTGACCTGTACGTCAACCCCGCCTATCAGTATGACGCTGGCTGGTTCGATGCTACCACTGTGGATCTGACCCTGACCATCGACGGCCAGGAGCTGACCATGAACCTGCGTCAGTGGTCCGATGCCCTGAACGGCGCTACCGTCACCGTGAACGGCACCGACTACAACTTCGGTGAAGGCATTGCCGAGGTTGAGACTCGTCTGACCATTCTGGCCGGCATCGAGGGCAAGGTCCTGGAGACCTACGACTACCTGCCCATGCTGCAGGATTCCAGCATGGCTCTGCTGAGCCAGCAGGTCTACTACGTGACCGAGGACTACAACCCCGTCCTGGGCTACGGCGGACTGCCCTACACCAGATACAACTACAGTGACGCCGAGTGGGCTGCTTACGTTGCTGAGCAGGGCGGCCAGCTGACCTACTAAGATTTATTTCCACTTATAACCCATGCACAGCTGTAATGGGGGCTTCGGCCCCCATTACAGTCGATTTTCTGTATATGGGGAATGGACTGAGCCCTCCCGAAAACGGAAAGGCTGAGCCCATTCCCTGTTGTAACAGGGTAATAAAACAGGATTGCTCCAGAGGAGTATCCAAAAAAATAAAAAACAGGGAGGAAGGCAAATGCTAAAATACAGTCTCCAAAGAATTGTCTACATGGTGATCGTCTTTTTGATCATTACCTGTATGTGCTTCGTGCTGATCCGGATGCTTCCGCCGGCACAGCTGCCTGCAGGTGACCCCCATACCATCGTCATTGAGGCCCGCCGGGAGGCGGCAGGCTATAATAAGCCATATATGGTCCAGTTCGGAATATTCCTGAAGGATATTATCACGGACTTTAACTGGGGCGTCAGCGATAAGCTGTTCTTCGGCCAGGATGTCGTAACTCTGTTCGCCCAGAGAATGCCCGCAACCGTCATCGTAAACCTCTATTCCGTGATTTTCAGCATCCCTCTGGGCATTGCCCTAGGTATTTTCGCGGCACTGAAAAAGAACACCTGGGTGGACTACACCATTTCCACTCTGACCATGGTGGTCATCTCCGTGCCCAACTTTGTATACGCCTTTATCATTCAGTATGTATTCAGCTATAAGCTGGGCTGGCTGCCGTTTTTGATGAAGTCCGGCACCGATTGGTTCAGCCCTGCCATGTTCGTCAGTATGATTCCCGCCATCATGTCTCTGGGCTTCGGCACCATCGCCGCCTTTACCCGGACCACCCGGGCGGAGCTGACGGAGGTGCTGACCAGCGAATTCATGCTGCTGGCCCGCACCAAGGGTCTGACCCGTGCCCAGGCCACCGTGCGCCACGCATTGCGGAACTGCTTCGTGGTCGTCGTCCCCGCCATCATCGGCGAGTTCGTCAGCATCCTGGGCGGCAGCCTGATCATTGAGAAGATCTTCTCCATCCCCGGCGTTGGCCGCCTGACCATCGACGCCATCAACGCCCAGGACTACCCGATCTTCATGCTGACCACCTGCTTCTACACCGCAATCGGTCTGGTCGCCAACCTTGTGGTCGATATCAGCTACGGCTTTATCGATCCGCGCATCAGAATGGGGTCTAAGAAATGAGCAATAATACGAATTTTGAACATATTCCCCAGGAGAAATTCCGCTTTGTCCAGATGGACGCTCAGCTGCACGATAAGCGGCTGGAGACCAAGTCCCGCAGCTTTTTCCAGGACGCCCTGCTGCGGTTCTCCAAGAACAAGTCCTCTGTGGTAGCCGCCTGGATTTTGGCGTTTTTGGTGCTGTTTGCCCTGATTTCTCCGCTGCTGTCCCCTTATTCCATCAACGATAAGGATAAGCTCTATATCAATTACCCCTCCTATGTTCCCTCCATTGCCAAGCTGCACATCGGCATTATGGACGGCGGCAAGGTCCATTCCAGCCAGAATGAGACTTCTATGAACTACTGGAAGGGCATTGCCCAGGAGACCGGTATGGACCCTGTGCTGGGTGTTGTGAAGGAAAACGTCAGCACCGTCAAGTACCGGGGCCAGATGGTGGAGCGGAAGACCTACGATCTGAACGTGAACCGCTATTTTGAGCTGGGCATCGTCTACCGTGTCTTCTCCTATGCCGAGTTCCAGAGAATTCAGGACTGGCAGGATGAGACCGGCATTCAGGTGATCTACCCCTATGTGGACCCTGCCGACATCGGCGGCTCCGCCGATACCCCCAACATCTGGTATCAGGTGGACGGCAGCGGCAGCGCCATCCTGGATGCGGACGGCAATCTGCAGCCGGTCTACTGCACCAATAAGGCCCTGGAGGGCGCGGAGTACAACTCTCTGCGCATTGCCGGTGACGACGGCAGCTATATTTACTCCGCCAAGAAGTCCGGCTCTGTCCAGGCTCGTGTGTGCTACTACAACTACTATCAGTACCTGAACGGCCATGAGCCCAGCTACGTCTTCGGAACCACCGCCATGGGTCAGGATCTGTTTGCTGCTGTTGGTATTGGTGCGCGGTTCTCTCTGATTTTCGCACTGCTCGTTTCCGCCATCAACCTGACCATCGGCGCTATCTACGGCGCCATCCAGGGCTACTATGGCGGCCGCATCGACCTGTTCATGGACCGTATTTCCGATATCCTGTCCGGCCTGCCCTTTGTGGTGGTCATCACCCTGTTCCAGCTGCACCTGGCCCAGAAGTGGGGCGTTGTGCCGTCGCTGCTGTTCGCCTTTGTACTGACGGGCTGGATCAGCATGGCCGCTCTGACCCGGAAGCAGTTCTACCGCTTTAAGGGCCAGGAATTCGTCATGGCTGCCCGGACTCTGGGCGCTTCCGACCTCCGGCTGATGTTCAAGCACATTTTCCCCAACGCCATCGGCACCATTATCACCAGCTGCGCACTGGTGATCCCCAGCGTCATCCGCTCTGAGACCACCATCTCCTACCTGGGCATTGTGGACCTGTCCGCCTTTGCAGGCACCACCATCGGCACCCTGCTGAGCCAGGGCAACTCCGCTGTGACCAGCGCGCCCCATACGCTGTTGTGGCCCAGCATCTTCCTGAGCCTGCTGATGATCTCTTTCAACCTGTTTGGCAACGGCCTGCGGGATGCCTTTAACCCGACTACCAGAGGGGAGGACGACTGATGGAAACCAAACTGCAAGTTCGCAATCTGCGGATCTCCTTCCGCACCACCAACGGCAAGGTCCAGGCCGTCCGCGGCATTGACTTTGACCTGGCCAAGGGCGAGACCCTCGCCATCGTCGGCGAGTCCGGTTCCGGCAAGTCCGTAACATCCAAGGCCATCCTGGGCATCCAGGCCAACAACGCCGTCACCGAATCCGGCGAGATCATCTATGACGGCAAGGACCTGCTGAAAATCAGCGAGGAGGAGTTCCACAAGATCCGCGGCGATAAGATCGCCATGATTTTCCAGGACCCCATGTCCAGCCTGAACCCCATCGTAAAGATCGGCCGTCAGTTGACGGAGGCCATGCTGCTGAAGGGCAAGGCACGCCAGCGGGAGAGCCGCAAGAATTTCAATGAGACCCTGAAAAACCTGAACGCCGCTATGATTCAGGCCCTTGCCCCCAACGATTCCGAAAAGGCCGCCAAGCTCACCCAGATGTGCAAGGACTTTGACAAGTTTGAATTCAAGCACATTGAGCTGGAATCCGCCTATGCCGCCGCACACGAGGCAGCGGTAGAGGCCCTGGACGATTTGGATGTGCTGATCTTCGAGCTGGAAAAGCATGCCGATAAGGATGCCACGGACCGGGTGAACGACATCGCCACCCAGGCCGCCGCCTCCGTCAACGAGTACGTGGTCAAGGAAGAGGCCGAGCAGATCAAGACTCTGGCCGGTTCCCTGAACAAGCTCTATAAGGACGGCAGGAAGTCCGGCGACCAGTCCAAGACCATCTCCACCATGGAGGAGATCCGCGAGATTCTTCGCACCGCCGCCGCCAAGGAAGCCCCCAATTTCTTCCGCATGGGCTACTATGTGACCTTCGCCAACGAACCCCTGCCTGCCATGCCGGTAGCAGAGCTGAATGAGTTCCTGCTGAAATACCTGGACAGCCAATTCATGACCGAGTTCCTGAACAATACCGTGGCAGCTTTGGAGCACACCGCCAAGCAGTCCTATGAGAATATGGCCAAGGCCGTGGAGGCACTGGAGCAGGCGAGAAGCGTCTATAGCAAGGAGAATCTGGACAAGAAGGAATCCTACGATACCCACAAGGCCCTGTCCGCTGCCGTTATGGCAACGGTAGACCCCCTGAATATCCACAAGGACAGCCTGACCCATACCTTCTCCACCAGTCTCAAGAGTGAGCTCGACACCTATTTCCACGCCATTACCGGCAACGCCAAGGCCATCAAGGTCCACGATAAGGACCAGCGCAAGCACGACAAACTGACCGCCCGGGGCAAGACCCCTGACTGGGAGGTCGCCGCCGCCGCTACCGTGAATATGGACCTGGTCAAGCAGAATATCGATCACCTGCTGGAGCGCCTGGCGGAGCACTACCGGGAGCTGCTTTCCCGGAAGGACAGCCGGGATTATAAGGAGCAGGCTGTGGAGCTGGTGGACTTCTTCAAGGCCAACGCCTCCGGCGTTGTGGACAAGGTTACCAAGCGCATTGCCAAGCGTCGGGCCATCAAGCTGATGGACGAGGTTGGCATTGCCGAGCCCCACAGACGCTACAATCAGTATCCCTTCGAGTTCTCCGGCGGTATGCGCCAGAGAATCGTCATCGCCATTGCCCTGGCCGCCAACCCCGATATTCTGATTTGTGACGAGCCCACTACCGCTCTGGACGTAACCATTCAGAGCCAGATCCTGGAGCTGATCAACAAGCTGAAGCGGGAGCGCCAGCTGAGCGTTATCTTCATTACCCATGATCTGGGCGTTGTCGCCAACATGGCTGACCGGGTGGCCGTTATGTATGCCGGCAAGATCGTGGAGTACGGCACCGCTGAGGATATCTTTTATCGTGCGGCCCATCCCTATACCTGGGCGCTGATGTCTTCTATGCCGGACCTGGATACCAACGAGAAGCTGGAGGCCATCCCCGGAACGCCCCCCAACATGATCTACCCCCCTGTGGGTGATGCCTTTGCCGCCCGGAACAAGTATGCCATGCAGATCGATTTCGAGCAGCAGCCCCCCATGTTCCAGATCAGCGATACCCATTATGCCGCCACCTGGCTGCTGCATCCCGATGCGCCCAAGGTGGAAATGCCCAAGATCATTGTAGACCGTATCCGCAGAATGAAAGAAAAGAACGGAGGTGCCGCAGATGGAGAATAAGAACCAGGAAACCCTGCTGAGAGTGGACCATCTGTGCCAGTACTTCGGTGCCACCAAGGCTGTGGACGATGTCAGCTTCGAGATCAAAAAGGGCGAGGTCTTCGGCCTGGTAGGCGAGTCCGGCTGCGGCAAGACCACCACCGGCCGGTCCATCATCAAGCTTTATAACATTACCTCCGGCAGCGTATTCTTCAAGGGAATCCGCATTGCCGCCGGTAAGAAGTCTTACAAGGACGCCATTGAAAAGGCAAAGCAGGACTACAAGACCGCGTCCAAGGAGCATCCCGAAAATGCCGCTGCCCTGAAGGCGGAGATGGACAAGACCATTGCCGAGCAGCGCCGTCTGATGGAGCAGGCCGATGCCGACCAGAAGCACTGCGACAAGGCCTATGCCCGCCAGCGCGCTGCCGAGGTTCGGGAAAAGTATGAGGCATTGATTGCCAAGGCATCCGGCGAGGAGAAGACCAAGCTGGAGGCCGAATACAAAAATGAGCTGCGCAAGGCGAAGAAAACCAAGCTGGTCACTCAGATCCAGATGATTTTCCAGGACCCCATCGCCTCTCTGGACCCCCGTATGACCGTCAAGGAGATCATCTCCGAGGGCCTGGTCATTCAGGGCGAGCGGGACGACAAGATCATTACCCAGAAGGTCAATGAGATGTTGGAGCTGGTGGGCCTGGTGCCTGAGCATGCTACCCGGTATCCTCACGAGTTCTCCGGCGGCCAGCGGCAGCGGATCGGCGTGGCCCGCAGCGTCATCATGAACCCGGAGCTGATCATTGCCGACGAGCCCGTGTCCGCGCTGGACGTGTCCGTTCAGGCCCAGGTTATCAACCTGCTGAACGAGCTGCGGGAGAAATTCGGCCTGACCATTCTCTTCATCGCCCACGACCTGTCCGTTGTCAAGTACTTCTCCGACCGCATCGGCGTTATGTACTTCGGCAAGATGGTGGAGATGGCCAGTTCCGATGAGCTGTTTGCCCATCCGCTGCACCCCTACACCCGGTCCCTGCTGTCTGCCATTCCTCTGCCGGACCCTGTGTATGAGAAGAAGCGTCAGCGTATCACCTACAATCCTCTGGCCGAGCATGACTACTCCGTGGATAAGCCCAGCTTCCGGGAGGTTGCCCCGGGCCATTTCGTCCAGTGCAACGATGCGGAGTTCGCCAAGTATCAGCAGGAGCTGCGCAAATGAGCAAAAGGCTGAAAAGCTTTCTGATGAGCCTGCTTGTGGGTGTGCTGCTGTGCGCCATGGTGATTTTCATCAACCGGGACCAGGGCTATGGGCTGCTGCGGCAGCTGTGCGACGGCTGCTTTGTGGCAGCGGTGCTGCTGCTGGGCGCAGGGGTTCTGCGCTATGTGGCCAACCAGGGTGCGTTTGACGTGCTGGGCTATGGTTTGCAGTCTGTTTTCCATCTTCATGTCCCCGGCGCCAGCATCGGCAACGCGCGGGATCAGGAGACTATGGAAACCTACCGGGAACGGAAGGCCAAGAAGCGCAAAAGCCCCGCCGGGATGCTGTTTGCAGGCCTCGTGTGGCTGGCGCTGTCTGCCGTGCTGCTGATCCTGTTTGAAGCATCTGCCTGAAATCATTCCGCCGCCGAAAGATTCCTCTTTACGGCGGCGGGATTTTTTTGTAGAATAGAAAGAAAATGCATTTACAGAAAGGCGAAGACATGGAACAAAAACGCTCTTTCCTGAATAAGCTCATCAGGCTTCTGGTGCTGGCTGCCCTGGCAGTCGGGTATCTGGCCGTCTGTTCTCTTTCCACAACCCCCTTGCTGAAATACAATGTGGGGCAGGACGCGGCCTTTTTCCGTCTGGCAGGGGAGGGCATGACCAAGGGAATGCTTCCTTACCGGGATTACTTTGACATGAAGGGACCCTATCTCTTCCTGATGGAGTATGCGGGCCAGCTGCTGCTGCCCGGGCGGCAGGGGGCCTTTGCCGTGCAGTGCGTGTGCCTGTTTGTGACGCTGCTGTTTGCCCACAAGTGCTTCGATTTGGCTTTCCCGGAAAAAGGGTGTCCCCTGTGGGCAGAGCTATTGCTGCTGCTGCCCGGGGCGGTGATGCTCAGCTATACCATGACAGGCGGCAATCTGACGGAAGAGCTGTCCATGCCCTTTTTGATGCCCTGCCTGTATCTGTGCCTCAAATATCTGGGGGTCACCCGGATCCCCAGCCCGGAGAACCAGGACCACCCGCCCCTGTACGGCCTGTATTACGGCATTGCCTTCGGAATCATGGCTATGGTCCGCATTACCAATGCCGCCATCATCGGGGCAATTTTGCTGACGGTCACCTGCAATTTGCTGGTCTGGAAGCGCTTCCGGAATCTCTTTGCCAACGCCGGAATGTTTCTGCTGGGCGTTCTGGCTGGAATTGCCCCGGCCTGTATCTGGGCGGCCTGCAATGGCATTCTGGAAGAGATGATCGCCCAGGTGTTTGCCTTCGGCTTTGCTTATTCCGATGAGGTTGGCTTCGTTGCAAAGCTGTGGAATCTGAAAACGATCTGGCCATGCCTTTTGACGGTGCTGTTTCCCTTGATCGTCCTGCTCATTTACCGGGTGAAGGACTGGAAGCTGTGGCTGCTGTATGTGTCCGGGGTGCTGACCCTGCTTGTGGCCGCGGCCATGGGCAATTGCTATGCCCATTATTTCGTCCTGGCGCTGCCTCTGTGGGTGCTGGGCGGGTATCTTCTTGCCTGGAATGCCCGGCGGCTCCAGGCAAGGCGGGCACAGAGCCGCTGGGCGTGCATGATATTGTGCGCTGTGCTGCTCATCGCCTCTGTGGCAGGCCAGTGGAAGCTCCTCTATCCCCGGGCCATCGAAGAGATCCGCTATGCCATGTATTGCGTCCGTTACCACGCGGAGGAGCGGCAGGACTATGATGCCATCCAGACCCTTGTAAGCCGGATTCCCGAGGAGGGGCAGGTATATGTCTACGGTCTGCCTTCCTGCTCTGCCTGGTACCTCCAGGCGGGCCTCCAGCCCCCGCTGCGCTACTGCGACTGGCAGCCGCACTACATTCAGCTGGACCCGGAGATCGGCGATCAGATCGAAGCCTATCTTCACGGAGAAGAAAACCTCTGGGTGGTGACTTCTACAGATGCGGTGGAGCCGGAACGCATCGCTGCGCTTTTGCAGAAAGAATATACCTGCGTGGATACCCAGGGCCAGTATCGCCTGTGGAAGAAATAGAAATTCGAATAATCCTGCCAGTTCTGGCAAACAATACCTCCGGAAACAAAATTTCTGGAGGTATTGTTCTATGAAATTGCGAAAGCTACTCTGCCTGCTGCTCCTGCTGGCGGTGCCTATGTCGGCTGCCGCTGCGGATGTGGACAGCGGCGGCGTTTACTGTTTTGGGGCCCAGGAGTTTGGGGAAGACCTGGAGGGCGTGTGCCTGCGCCAGGTCCCATCTTCCGGCACGCTCCGTCTGGGAAACCGGGTGCTGCTGCCGGGGGATGTGCTTACCCGGGAGCAGCTGGATGCCGTCACCTATACGCCGGAACGGACGGAAGACGACGCTGTGGAGACCTTTTCCTATCTGGGCATTGACGAAAGGGGCCTTTTGGAGCAGACCAGCCTGACCCTGGGTATTCGGGGAAAGGAAAACAAGCCACCCATTGCGGAGGATTCTGCCCTGGAGACCTATAAGAATCTTGCCAATACCGGTATGCTCCGAGCCAAGGATCCGGAAGGGGAGATGCTGACCTTTACCGTCACCCGTCAGCCCCGCAGAGGAGAAGTGACCATAGGAGAGAACGGCGCATTCACCTATACGCCGAAAAACAACAAAGTTGGGGTGGATTCCTTCGCCTATACGGCCACAGATCCTCAGGGCAAGGTTTCCCGGGAGGCAACCGTCACCGTGACCATTCTCCGCCCCACAGAACCAACGGCCTATACGGATACCTTTGGCCGCAGCTGTGCCTTCTCGGCGGAGTGGATGCGCTCCACCGGTATTTTCGCCGGGGAAACCCTGGCAGGGAGCCCCTGCTTCTTCCCGGAAAAAAATGTAACCAAGGGCGAGTTTTTGACCATGGTCGTGAAGACTCTGAGCGTTCCTGTGGAGGACACGGTGGATGCGAAGCTGGGGGGCAACATTCCCCAATGGCTGCGGCCCTATGCCACGGCGGCGCTGCGGGCGGGACTGACCGCCGGAACGCCCTGGCAGGGGGACTTCGAAGCATCTGATACGGTGACCGCCCAGGATGCCGCAGCTCTGCTCTGCGCCTGCCTGGACCTGGATGCCGCGCCGGAAGCACATCTGGCGGCGCTGGAAGAATGCGGTCTGTCCCTTCCGGATAGGGAAAATCTGACCCGTGAAGACGCGGCCAATGTGCTTTACCAGCTCAGCGGATTGTTGAAGACGTAAAAACAGGGGCGACGAAAGGTCGCCCCTGTTTTGCAAAACCTGAATGAATAGAGGAATTTAGGCCGCAAGATCGGTGCCCAGAAGGTATTTCTTTGCGGGCGTCTTCATAAGAATGAAGCCAACCAGCAGGATCGCCAGCATGTCCACCAGCATGTAAGCGGCGTTGTACAGTGCGGAATAGATCCAGGGGCTGGTCATGGTCATGTTGAAGAAAGTTTCGGGCATGTACTCGGCCCAGATGGTGGCACCCACCACATAGTGGACCAGGAACCGGGCCACGCAGGCAACGATGGTTGCCAGATAGAACTTGCCCTTGAACAGACCCGCCAGGCCCAGAACGGAGTAGGCAATCACGAAGTCGCCCAGGATGCTCTGCCAGCCGATGGCGATGCCACCCTCAAACATGGTCTGCAGCAGGGAATGGGCAAAGGCCACGATCATGCCCGGGCCAAAGCCCCAGCGGACACAGAAAACGATGATGGGCAGCATGGCCAGATCCACGGAGCCGCCCCAGGGCATTTTGTACAGGGGCAGGAAGCTGAGGATCTCTGCCAGAGCGATGAGGATTGCGCCCTCGGTCAGAGCGCGGAGTTTTGCGTGAGAAGTTTGCATGAAATAGACCTCCAAAGAAAAAATGTCGCATTGCAGCCTGTCCGGGTGCAATGCGACATAAAAAGGTCATGGTCCGCATCTTTCCCTCCGACGGTATTAACCGTATCAGGTTTAGCGGGTCAGGGCTCTCATCCCTATCTCAGCCGGTTTACCGGCCCCCCGAAGACGGCGCTATGCGATTGCCTCTATTATACACAATTTGTTCATTTTGTCAAGCCATATCCAAAGCCAGCTGCTTGCCGCCCAGAATATGGAAGTGCAGATGGGGCACAGTCTGCCCGGCATCGGCACCGCAGTTGGATACCACCCGGTAGCCGTTTGTCAGGCCCTCTGCCTTGGCGATTTGGGGGATGACCTGGAAAATGTGGGCAACTACGGAGCTGTTTTCTGCAGTTACGCCGTCGCAGCCGGAGATATGGGCCTTGGGAATCACCAGAATGTGGGTGGGGGCCTGGGGATTGATATCCCGGAAGGCGAATACGGTTTCGTCCTCGTAGACCTTGGTGGAAGGAATTTCACCGGCGATGATCCGGCAGAAGAGACAGTCGTTCATAATAAGTACCTCCAAAATTAAAGTCCAACCATATGTACGCCGACATTGCTGACGGTTGCCATGATGACTGCGGCAATCAGAACGCCGGTCAGAACGGCACCCACGGTCTTTTTGAAGCCCAGGTCCAGGAAGCTTGCGCCCAGCGTGCCGGTCCAGGCCCCGGTGCCGGGGAGGGGAATGCCCACAAAGGCGGTCAGGGCAATCACCAGACCGTATTTGCCGAAGCGGCTGGAAGAGAGCTTCTTGCCTGCGGCCTCGCCCTTGTCGTGGAAGAAGTGGCAGATCTTGCCAATATAGGGCTTATCCAGCCCCCATACCAGGAACTTTCGGGCAAAGAGATAGATAATGGGGACAGGGGCCATGTTGCCAATGGCACATACAACGATGGATGGCAGGGTGGGCAGCCCCATGCCGATGGCAATGGGCACGGCGGCCCGCAGCTCGATCAGCGGAACCATGGAAACAAAAAAGACGGCCAGATATTTTAGAATCATTTTTTTCACCAATCACTTTGCTTTTCATAGGAATACTGCCCCATTGTAGCATAGCTTCCCCGGGGATGCAATGGGGAATGGGTTAATTTCTCATTAAAAAATTCCCTGCGGCGAAAAAGCCGCAGGGAAAAAGTCAGGCCGTTTTTGCTTCCTTGATCACAACGTAGCCATCCACCAGGTTGGCTTTTTCCAGAGTTCCCTCTACAGCGGTCTGGCGCTCCATGAGGTCGGTGAGGATGATGACGCCATCCTTCTGCTCAATGGTCATAACGTTTTTCATAATGACCTCTTCCGGGGCCACGGTATTGCGGTAAACCGTAGAAAGACACATAGAAATTCCTCCTTATTCAGCCAGGCTGCTCAGAACAACGCTCAGGCGCATATTGCCCTTTTCAAAATCGGATACGGCGGCCATGACCTGCTCATAGGCGGTGTGGTTGCCGTTCTCCTCCAGCTTCTTGGCCAGCTCAGCCAGCTCCTTGGCATGGGCGGCGTTGTGGCCTACCATGTACTTCATCAGAGCGGTGAGCTCCTCCATGGGGGTGTGCTCGCAGGGCGTGCCGCAGCTTTCGCAGCTGTGGCCGCAGTCGTGGGTGTGGTCATGGGGATGCGCATGCTCGTGGGTATGGGTAGTGCCGTCGGCATGGGTGTGCTCGTGGGTGTGGGCCTCCTCATGAGAATGGGCGCCGATATGATCGTGATCCAGATGCATAGTTAGGATCCTCCTATCTGTAATTTTTTATCTATTATAGCCGCTTCCCGTGCATATGTCAAAGGTTTCTTTTATAACTGCGCCATTCCGGATGAACGGATACTTTTACTTGCGTTATTTGGCAAAAGGCGGTATAATACCTAGCGTAGCGCTACGCAATTTCTCTGCGGCAATCAGGGATTTGAGAGGTGCTGCCTTGACGACGCAATAAAAGAAAAGAGGGACAGCCCAATGTCAGACCTGCATGAGCACGATCACGACCATACCAACGAGCACGACCATGCACACGAGCATGACCACGATCACGCCTATCTCCACGCTCACGGAATCCCACACAGCCATGGACATGTGCACGAGAATCAGAAAGCCGTCATCAACCGCCTTTCCCGGGCCATTGGCCACCTGGAAAAGGTGAAGCGAATGGTAGAGGAGGGCTACGACTGCTCCGAGGTCCTGGTGCAGCTGGCGGCGGTCCGTTCGGCTCTGGACAATACCGGAAAGGTCATTTTAAAGGACCATATGCGCCACTGCATGGTGGACGCCGTGGCCGCCGGAGACCAGGAGGCCATTGACGACCTCTGCGTGGCCATCGATAAATTTATGAAATAAGACGTTTTTCTGCGAGGACACTGCAATGACCCTGAATGAATTTTTTAAGGAAAATCCCAAAACCGCTCTGGCCTTTTCCGGCGGAGTGGACTCCTCCTACCTGCTCTATGCGGCCCGGCAGGCCGGGGCAGAGGTACATGCCTACTATGTGAAGACGGCCTTCCAACCGGAATTTGAATATGAGGATGCCATGGGCCTGGCAAAGCAGCTTGGCGCCCAGGTGACGGTGCTGCGGCTGAACGCCCTGTCTGACCCGCAGGTGGCGGCCAACCCTGCCAACCGCTGCTACTACTGCAAGCAGAATATCTTTGGGAATATCTGGCGGGCGGCCCGGGCAGACGGCTTCACCGTTCTGCTGGATGGCACCAATGCCTCTGACCAGGCCGGGGACCGGCCCGGCATGAAGGCGCTGCAGGAGCTTCAGGTCCGCTCCCCGCTGCGGGAGGCAGGGCTGACCAAGGCTATGATCCGGGAGAAGTCCCGGGAGGCCGGACTCTTCACCTGGAATAAGCCTGCCTATGCCTGCCTGGCTACCCGGATCCCCACCGGTGTGACCATTACGGAGGAGGATCTGGCAAGAACCGAGTGGGCAGAGAGCTATCTGATGAATCTGGGCTTCTCGGACCTGCGGGTACGGCTTCTGGGGACCTGCGCCCGGGTGCAGCTGCCGGAGAATCAAATGGACAAATTCATGGAGCAGCGGGAGATGATCCTTGCAGCTTTGAAGACGCGCTACAGCGGTGTGCTGCTGGATTTGGAGGCCCGGAATGGACAGTGAGATCCGGGAACTGCTTCTGGGTGTTCAGCAGGGGACGGTCTCTGTGGACCAGGCACTGCTGCATCTGAAGCAGAAGCCCTTTGAGGACCTGGGCTATGCCAAGGTAGACCTGCACCGCAAGCTCCGCCAGGGTGCGGGAGAGGTAATTTACGGCGCGGGAAAGACCGCAGAGCAGATTGCCGGCATCCTGGCAGGCTTTCGGGACAACGGTCAGGAAAATGTGCTGATCACTCGGATGAATGAAGAGAAAGCGGCCTATGTGCAGCAAAAGCTGCCCATTACCTACTATGCCGACTGCGGCATGGGCGTTCTGGGTGAGAATGCAAAGCCCTGGGGCATGGGGAAGATCGTCATCGCCACCGGCGGCACCAGCGACCAGCATGTAGCCGAGGAAGCGGCCAGAACTGCTGAATTTTTGGGAAACGATGTGGCAAGGCTCTATGATGTGGGGGTCTCCGGCATTCACCGGCTTCTGAGCAACAGTGAGGTCCTTATGGATGCCTCCGTGGTCATTGCCATTGCAGGTATGGAGGGTGCCTTGGCCAGCGTCGTTGGAGGGTTGTGCGACTGCCCAGTGATTGCGGTGCCCACCAGCGTGGGCTATGGCGCAGCCTTTGGCGGCGTTGCGGCGCTGCTGAGTATGCTCAATTCCTGTGCCAGCGGTGTGTCGGTGGTGAACATTGACAATGGCTTTGGGGCCGGGTATCTGGCCTCCATGATGAACCATATGGAGAAGCGCCAATGACGGATGAAATTTACGAACTGAGCTGCAACCTGGACGATATGACCGGAGAGGAGCTGGGCTTTGCCATGGAGGTGCTTCTCTCTGCCGGGGCGCTGGATGTGTATACTCTGCCCATCGGCATGAAGAAAAACCGCCCCGGGGTCATGCTGAACGTGCTGTGCAGGCCGGAAAAGCGGGAAGAGCTGGTCCGGCTGCTGTTTTTGCACACCACCACCATCGGGGTCCGGGAGACCCGGCACGACCGTTATATCCTCCGCCGGGAGGAAGAGACTATGCAGACCCCCTTCGGCCCCGTTCGTGGGAAATCCGTGGAGGGCTATGGGGTCCGGCGCAGCAAGCCGGAATATGAGGAACTTCGCCGGATTGCCTTGGAGCAGGGAATCTCTCTGCGCCAAGCCCGGGAGGCAATACTTAGAAAGGATGAAAAAGCATGATTGAATACCGCTATGATACCCAGCTGCTCATTGATGGGGAAGACCTGGATGAGGATGCCATCAACGATTACTTTGTAGAGAATTTTAAAGGTGACTGCCTGCTGGCCGTAGGCGACGAGGACACCGTCAAGATTCACTACCACACCAATGAGCCCTGGAAGGTGCTGGAATACTGCGCCTCTCTGGGGGAAATTTACGATATCGTTGTAGAGGACATGGACCGTCAGGCCAGAAACCTCCACGGCTGAAATCCAATAAAAAGACCCGGACAAATCTGTACACACCGTCAAGGGTGTGCGCGGATTTGCCCGGTTTTTTACGTCTAGATTTTTTTCAGCAGCTTTCGCTTCCGCTTGTCGCCCAGCAGGGAGTCCACCAGCTGCTCCACCTCTGTTTTTTCACCGTTCAGGATCCGCAGGGCGTCGCTTTTCTGCTCGTCGGTAGCACTGCGGAAGAGCTTTACCAGCTTCTTTTCGGCTGCGGATAATTTCACGGTGCTGCCCTCGCTTTTTGGGGCGGGCGTTGCTTCCCTGTCCCCGCTCAGCAGGGAGGCCTGGGTGACGCCGGTGGCCTTGGCAATGGCTTTCAGCTTTGCCTGGGACAGCTGAAGCTCCCCCCGTTCCGCCTTACTGATTTCGGCGGCGGAGAGCCCGATGGCCTCGCCCAGAGCGGCCTGGGTCAGCTTGGCTCCGGTTCGGGCCTGACGAATGCGTGCGCCTGTGTTCGTTCCCATGGCGGCACCTCAATAGTGCATGATGTGGGGGAGTACCAGTTTGCCCAGCTTGTAGGGCAGCCCCTCCATGGCTTTTTGGGCGTTTTTCAGCTCCTGACGGATGGGCAGATGCTGGGGACAGTGCTGCTCGCATTTGCCGCAGCCGATGCAGTTGGCCGGGCCGGTGTAGTCCTTGCGGACACCTGTGATCATGAAGTATTCCGTCAGAGATTTGAAATAGCCGTCAGAGGCCCGGCGGTTGTAGGCGGCAAAGATGCCTGGGATATCCACGCCTCTTGGGCAGGGCATACAGTACCGGCAGCCTGTGCAGCCCACCTTCATATTCTCGTTGATGGCGGACACCACCCGGACAAGAATGGCCCGGTCAGCCTCGGTAAGCATTCCTGGAAAGCTTTTGTCTGCGGTTTCCAGATTTTCCCGGACCATCTCCAGGGAGTTCATGCCGGAGAGCACACAGGTGACCTCCTTTTGATCCCACAGCCAGTCAAAGGCCCATTGGGCAGGGGTACGCCGGACTTCCGCGTGGTCCATGACCTTCCTCGCGGAGTGGGGCAGGCCGTTCGTCAGCCGCCCGCCTCGCAGAGGCTCCATAATGACAACGGGCAGCCCCTTTTCGGCGGCCTTGTGCAGTCCTGTGATGCCTGCCTGGGAATTTTCGTCCAGATAGTTGTACTGAATCTGGCAGAAGTCCCAGTCGTAGACATCCAGAAGGCGGCAGAACATATCGGAGTTTCCGTGGTAGGAAAAGCCCACCTGCCGGATCTGACCGGACTTCTTTTTCTCCTCCAGCCAGGAAAGGATACCCAGGTCGCAGAGCCGCTGCCAGGTCTTGACATCCGTGAGCATATGCATCAGGTAGTAGTCCACGTGGTCCGTGCGCAGTCGGCGCAGCTCCTCCTGAAAATAGGACTCCATGCTGTCCGGCTTCTTGATCAGATAGTGGGGCAGTTTGGTGGCGATGTTTACCTTGTCGCGGATGCGGTTCCGCTCCAGGATCTCGCCCAGGGCGGCCTCGCTGCCGGGGTAGACATAGGCCGTGTCAAAATAGTTGACGCCGCCCCGGTAGGCTTCCAATAGCTCCTGCTCTGCCTTTTTCACATCCACCTTCCCGGCGGTTTGGGTAAAGCGCATACAGCCGTACCCCAGAACGGAGATGGGGTTGCCGTAGCGGTCCTTGCGGTATTGCATAAGTGCTGCCTCCTGAAACGGTTTTTTTCATTATACCGTTCTCTTTCAAAAATCGCAATAAAAAACCGGGCGCGGGTAGTGGCGCATAAGACAGGTTTATAAGTTTTAGAGAGAACAGCGTGGCGGAAGTCACGCTGTTCTGCTTTTT